>CAYMIH010000006.1:54870-64078 GCA_964390585.1 uncultured Alistipes sp. | reverse complement strand
GTTATCTTCGGCGGCTCGCGCAAAGCGCGACTCCCGCAGCCGCCGAAGATAAATTTTACCCGCACGCCGCCGTCGGCGAACAGCAGGCCGCGGCCCGAATTTCGCATAGTTTCGGTAAAATGCGGGCGGGCTTGTTTTTGCCATAGCTTATTCGTATCTTTGTCCTATTATACACAAGGTGTGTCATGAAAGATCTGAAACAAAAAATAAACAATCTGTTCCGCTCGAAGCGTCTCAGCATGACCGATATCGTGCGCCGCAAGGAGGATTGGAACGTAAGAATATCGGCTGCGGGACTCATCGGAGGCGTCGCGGCATTCTGTCTGTTCATGTTCCTGCTGGTACTTCTGCTGGTGGCCTATACCCCCGTGCTGGACATATTTCCCGGGTATCGCACCTCGGCCGAGCGTTCGCACGACGAGCTGGTACAGAGCATAATGCGCATCGACTCGCTCGAACGGCGCATGAACGACATGCTCACCTATAATGAAAACATAGCCATGATCATGGAGGGACGCACTCCCGTGCTGCGCACCCCTATGAACGACGATACTACCCGTTTGGACAAGACGCTGGTGCCGCCTTCGCAACTCGATTCGCTGCTGCGCGCGCAGATGGAGGGCGACGGCGACTACTCGCTGTCGCGCACGTTGCGCGAGCGCGAGCACGGCGGCAGCCTGCCCGAGTTCGCGGTGCCCGTGGAGGGCATAATCACGCGCCACTTCTCGCGGAATGACAATTACTTCGGCGTGGGCATTCAGGCGGCGCCCAACGCTCCCGTGACCGCCATCGACGACGGTACGGTGATCGACGTGGCGGCGGGTGTCGACGGCGGAAATACGGTAACGGTGCAGCATTTCAACGGATTCATATCGGTCTACCGCAACCTCGCCCAGATTCTGGTGAGCAAGGGCCAGCCCCTCAAGAGCGGGCAGGTGATAGGCTACAACGCCATGCGCGAGGTGGGCGATCGGACCAATCCTTTAGTCGAGCTGGAGATCTGGAACGAGGGCAAGGCCGCCGACCCCGAGACTTATATCGTATTCTGACAGAAAATCATAATTCAACCCTAATGAAGCAACGTTTATCAATCCTCGGATCGACGGGATCGATCGGTGTGCAGACGCTCGACATAGTGGCCGAGAACCCCGATCTGTTCGAAGTGACCTCGCTGGCCGCGGGCAGCAATTGGCAGCGGCTGGCCGAGCAGGCCGTGCGGTTCGACGTCGATTGCGTCGTCATAGCCGACACCTCGAAATACGAGGCACTGCGAAGCGTTCTGGCACCTTATCCGATAAAGGTTTTTACGGGCGAGGAGTCGATGCGGCAGATGGTTTGCAGCAGCGAGGTGGATGTGGTGGTCAATGCGCTGGTGGGTTATGCGGGCCTGCATCCCACGGTGGCGGCTATCGAGGCGGGCAAGAAGATCGCGCTGGCAAACAAGGAGACGCTCGTGGCGGGCGGCAATCTGGTGATGCGCATGGCGGCGGAACGTAAGGTGCCGATCATGCCTATCGACTCGGAGCATTCGGCCATATTCCAGTGCCTCGCGGGCGAGTGTTCGCCCGTCCGACGGTTGATAATCACTTGCAGCGGCGGTGCGTTGCGCGACGTGCCTGCCGAACGACTGGCCGACGTCACGCCCGAGCAGGCGTTGAGGCATCCGCAGTGGAGCATGGGGGCGAAGATAACGATCGATTCGGCTACTTTGGTGAACAAGGGTTTCGAGGTGATAGAGGCGCATTGGCTGTTCGGGGTCGATGCCGACCGTATCTCGGTGCTCGTCCATCCGCAGTCGATAGTCCACTCGATGGTGGAGTTCGACGACGGGGCGATAAAGGCTCAGCTGGGTACTCCCGACATGCGCCTGCCGATAAGCTATGCGCTCATGTTCCCTTATCGCGCGTCGCGGCCGCAGGAGCGGTTCAGTTTCCTCGACCATCCGACGCTGACATTCGCCGAGCCCGATCGGGCGAAGTACCCCGCGCTGGATATCGCCTACGATTGCATGCGCCGCGGCGGCACGGCGGCCTGCACCATGAACGGCGCGAACGAGGTGGCCGTGGCGGCGTTCCTCGGCGGACGATGCCGTTTTACCGACATCACGGCGTCGATAGAGTATGCGCTGGAGCGTGCGACCTTCGTCGCGTCGCCGACGTTGGACGACTATGCGGCGTCGAACGCCGAGTCGCGGGCGCTGGCTGAGGAGTATCTCGCCTCGCCAAGATGATGCCGCCGCAGGCATTGCGGAATGGAAATAATTGTTTGATAAATGGATATAGTAATAAAAATCATTCAGTTCTTCATGAGTCTGTCGCTTCTGGTGGCGATTCACGAGTTAGGACACTTCATCATGGCGCGGGTGTTCAAGATACGCGTCGAGAAGTTCTACATATTTTTCAACCCGTGGTTCTCGATCCTGAAGTGGAAACGCGGCGACACGGAGTACGGTTTGGGGTGGCTGCCTCTAGGCGGTTACGTGAAGATCGCGGGCATGATCGACGAGAGCATGGATACCGAGCAGATGAAGGCTCCCGTGAAGCCCGACGAATTCCGCGCCAAACCCGCGTGGCAGCGGTTTCTGGTGATGATCGCGGGCGTGGTGATGAACATCCTGCTGGCGGTAGTGATCTATACGGGTATCCGCTACGTGCACGGCGAGGCCTATATGGCCAATGCCGACGTGAAGTGGGGCTACGAGTTCAGCGAGGCGGGCGAGCGTCTGGGATTCAGGGACGGCGATAGGGTGGTGGCCATCGACGGCGAAGAGATCGACGACGTGAACGAGATCCGCAGCCGACTGCTCCTGACGGACGATGCACGCCGCGTGACGGTGGTGCGCGACGGCCGCGCGACGGAGTTTACCATACCGTTCGAGAAGCTGCTCGAAATGCGTCGCCGCCGCGAGTACGAGAATCTATACGTTCTGCGCGTGCCTTTCATTGTCGATTCGGTCATGTCGGAGTCGGCGGCTGCGGCGGGGCTGCGCCACGGCGACGAGGTGGTGGCATGCGGAGCGGCGGAGGCGGTCGATGCCGCGACCGTCACCGAATCGTTGAATGAGCATCGGGGCGATACGGTCACGCTGTGCGTCCTGCGCGACGGCGTGCGCATGTCGCTGGAGGTGCCCGTGAACGACGAGGGCAAGATCGGCGTGCGGCTCGCCAATCCGTTCACTCCCCGCGTGCGCGAGTTTACCTTCTGGCAGGCCATACCCGAGGGCGCGAAACTGGCGGGGGAGACCGTGGCCGATTATTGGCAGCAGCTGAAGCTCATATTCAGCCCCAAGACCAAGATGTACGAGGAGCTGGGCGGATTCATCGCCATAGGCAACATATTCCCCTCGGAGTGGGACTGGCTGCGGTTCTGGTCTATGACGGCGTTCCTCTCGATCATGCTGGCGGTGCTTAACATACTGCCCATCCCGGGACTCGACGGCGGACATGCGCTGTTCACCCTGTGGGAGATGGCGACGGGCCGCAAGCCGAGCGACCGTTTCCTCGAAATAATGCAGTATATAGGGTTCTTGTTGCTGCTGGCGCTGGTGATATACGCCAACGGCAACGACATCTACCGACTGTTCAACCGATAGCTCTATGGCCAAGGTCAAGAAGGCATATTTTTGCAAGAATTGCGGTTTCGAGGCCCCCAAGTGGCTGGGGCGCTGCCCGAGCTGCGGCGAGTGGAACTCGTTCGCCGAGGAGGTTGTGGCCAAGGCGCCCTCGTCGCTGTCGGCCGCCGTGGCTGCGGGCGCTCCGCAGACTCCGCCGCAGAGGGTGAGGGATATCGAGCGGTCGTCGCACCGCCGTCTGGACCTGCACAATGCCGAGGTCAACCGCGTGCTGGGCGGCGGACTGGTGCCCGGGTCGCTGGTGCTGCTGGGCGGCGAGCCGGGCATAGGCAAGTCGACCCTCAGTTTGCAGATTGCGCTGACGAACCATTCGCTGCGCACGCTCTACGTTTCGGGCGAGGAGTCGGCCGAGCAGATCGGCATGCGCGCCGAGCGCATAGGCATCGGCAACGACGAGTGCTACGTCTATTCCGAGACGCTGCTGGAGAACATCCTCGCGCAGATGGCGCAGTACAATCCCGACATGGCGGTGATAGACTCCATTCAGACCATCTACACCGAGACCGTGGATTCGTCGGCGGGCAGCGTGTCGCAGATCCGCGAGTGCGCCGCGTCGCTGCTCAAGTATGCCAAGACCACGGGAACGTCGATCTTCATCATAGGCCACATCACCAAGGATGGCACCATAGCGGGGCCGAAGATTCTGGAGCACATAGTGGATGTGGTGTTGCAGTTCGAGGGCGACGGCAACAACATCTACCGTATCCTGCGCGGCATAAAGAACCGCTTCGGCGCCACGTTCGAGATCGGCGTGTTCGAGATGCTCGACGCGGGGCTGCGCACGGTGGACAACCCGTCGGAGATACTTCTCTCGCATTACGACGAACCGTTGAGCGGCATCGCCGTCGGTGCGTCGGTGGACGGCATAAGGCCCTATCTTATCGAGGTGCAGGCGTTAGTGAGCAACGCCGCCTACGGCACCCCGCAGCGCACGGCTACGGGATACGATCCGCGCCGCATGAGCATGCTGCTCGCCGTGCTGGAGAAGCGCGTGGGGATGAAGATGTTCACCAAGGATGTGTTTCTCAACTTCGCGGGCGGATTCAAGGTCGCCGATACGGGGCTCGATCTGGCGATCATGGCGGCCGTGGTGTCGTCGTACTACGACCGTCCGATAGCCGACGGCGTGTGCTGCGCGGGCGAAGTGGGCCTTTCGGGCGAGGTGCGTCCCGCGCCGCGTACCGAGCAGCGCGTGAGCGAGGCGGCTCGGCTCGGGTTCCGACGCATAGTGGTGTCGGGATTCCTGCGCAAGGGGATGAAGATGCCCAAAGGCATCGAGGTGGTATACATAAACAACATCGGCGAGCTGCCCCGCGCCGTATTCTGCGAATAGCGCTGCGCAATTGCCTTCGGTATAATATTTGGACTATTCTCTTCAAAACGCAGTGCGATGAAGAGGATAGTTGTTTTAGGCGGTGCAGGTCTCATCGGGTCCCATCTCTGCATGAAGCTGGTGGGCGAAGGGCACGATGTCGTTTGCATAGATGTGCGCGATATCGAGGAGTCGCCTCTGCTTGCTCCCTATTATCGCCGTCACGATCTGCGCTACATCAATCACAATATCGTGAAACCCTTCACCATCGATTGCGACGCCATATTCAATCTCGCGTCGCCGAGTTTCCTGAAGCACGACTGCACCCATCCCGTAGGAATATTGCGCACCAACATAATCGGTTCGATGAATGCGCTCGATGCCGCGCGACGCAACAAGGCGATCACCGTATTCGCTTCGTCGGGCGATGTTTACGGCTTGTCGGGGCGGCAGCCTTTCGGCGAGGCCGACGCACGGTCGGGCAGCGTTACCACATACGCCGAGAGCAAGCGCGCCGCCGAGTCGGTGCACTACGCCTATCGCAAGGAGTACGGCATTAATTGCCGCGTGGCACGTATATTCTCCACCTACGGAAGCGGTTGCCGCATCGAGGATCGCCGCGTGGCCATGCGCATGATCGTGGCGGCTCTGCGCAACCGCGACATTGTGATATGCGGCAGCGGCGAGCAGCAGCGCACCTTTTGCTGGGCGGGCGACATTGCCGACGGCCTCGTGAAGCTGATGGAGCTGCCAGCGTCGGATCCGACGCCCGTGGTGAATCTGGGTTCGTCGTATGAGGTGAGCGTGCGCCGCTTGGCCGAGAAGATAATATCGATTACGGGCAGCCGTTCGCGAATAGTGCATGTGGAGGCGCGCCGCGACGATCCGCGCCGCATGGTGCCCGATTTGTCGCGTGCCCGCATGCTGCTGCATTGGACGCCCGCGACCTCTTTGAGCGACGGGCTTGCGCGTACTGCGGAATATGTGAAGACCGTGTTGGAGAACGGTTATACGGTCGAGTCGTCATGGGCTGAATCTTATTAACAATCGATAGTTATGACTACACAGGAATTCAATGAACTCACATCGCGCGAGATGCTCACGCTGACCGATTTTTACGCCACGTGGTGCGGCCCGTGCAGGGTCATGCACCCCGTACTGGACAAGTTGGCCGAGGCTGTGGACGAGAGCGTGGATATTTGTCGGATCGATATCGACAAGCACGAGAATGTCGATTTGGTGCGGCAATACAAGATCATGGCGGTGCCGACACTCATTCTTTTCCGCAAAGGGCGTATTTTGTGGCGCGAAAGCGGGGTGGTGCCGTTGAAAACGTTGTTGGAGGTCGTGAAACGTTTCGATGGGGCGGAGGTGTTTTAATGCACGTGCGGCGGCGCACCGCCGAAGATGGTCCCGATCCGAGGCGGGCCGAGACTGCGCCGCCGAAGCGTGCGTTTTCGGTCTGTTCGGCTTCGGCCGCGGCGAATTATCGGTTAAATTGCCCGACTATGAGGATGCAATGACAAAGATTTTATATCTTTGCATGATTTTCATGTCTTAACGCAATTCGAATGATAACGAAAAAACATAACGCCGATGTTTGAGAATTTAACCGATAAACTTGAACGATCGTTCAAAGTGCTGAAAGGCGAGGGCCGCATCACCGAAATCAATGTCGCCGAGACTTTGAAAGAGATACGCCGCGCGCTGATCGATGCCGACGTAAACTACAAGGTGGCCAAGACCTTCACCGACGAGGTGAAGCGGAAGGCTCTGGGTCATAACGTGCTGAACGCCGTGAAGCCCGGGCAGATGATGACCAAGATCGTGCGCGACGAGTTGGCGCAGCTCATGGGCGGCACGGCGACCGACATAAAGCTGGAGGGCACGCCCGCCGTGATCCTCATCGCGGGTCTGCAAGGTTCGGGTAAGACTACCTTCTCGGGCAAGCTGGCCTCGCTGCTCAAGAGCAAGAAGGGCCGTCAGGTGCTGCTCGTGGCGGGCGACGTATACCGTCCTGCCGCCATCGACCAGTTGAAGGTGTTGGGCGGACAGATCGGCGTGGAGGTATACACCGAGGAGGGTAACACCGACCCCGTGGAGATAGCTCGGAACGCCGTAAAATATGCCCGCGACAAGTCGTACAACGTGGTCATAGTCGATACGGCGGGACGTCTGGCCGTCGACGAGGCGATGATGCGGGAGATCACGGCCATAAAGGCCGCCGTGAAGCCGAGCGAGACGCTCTTCGTGGTGGACGCCATGACGGGTCAGGACGCCGTGAACACCGCCAAGGAGTTCAACTACCGTCTCGATTTCGATGGCGTGGTGCTCACCAAGCTCGACGGCGACACGCGAGGCGGTGCCGCCATATCGATCCGTTCGGTGGTGGACAAGCCGTTGAAGTTCATTTCGAGCGGCGAGAAGATGGACGCTTTGCAGGTGTTCCATCCCGAGCGTATGGCCGACCGAATACTTGGCATGGGCGATGTGGTGTCGCTCGTGGAGCGCGCGCAGGAGCAGTACGACGAGGAGGCGGCACGGCGCCTGAAGAAGAAGATCGTGAAGAACAAGTTCGATTTCAACGACTTCATCGACCAGATCAACCAGATAAAGAAGATGGGCAATCTGAAGGACATAGCGTCGATGATCCCGGGCATGGGCAAGATGCTCAAGAACGTCGACATTCCCGACGACGCCTTCAAGCAGACCGAGGCCATAATAGGCTCGATGACCCCCGCCGAGCGTGAGAATCCCGAGATCATCAACGCCCGTCGTCGCGAGCGTATAGCCAAGGGCAGCGGAACGACGATGGCCGACGTGAACCGTCTGATGAAACAGTTCGAGGAGACGCGCAAGATGATGAAGATGGTGGCGGGCGGAAACATGAAGATGCCCAAGATGCCGCGCGGATTCCGCAGGTAGAGGCTGCGGCTCGCGCGGCTCCGAAGAGCCGCAAATACGATAAACGAATATTCATGAAAACTCCCGTCCGACAATCTCGGACGGGAGTTTTCTTATAACTTCAGATACGTTTCGCCTTGCCCGAGAACGACTCGCCGTCGACGGCTATGACAGCCGTGCGGGCGAACGATTTTTCGATATATTTGGCGCCCGTCTCCGCGTATTGCGGCGAATATTTGGCGGCGATAAGCCTCAACGCATGGCGCCGCTCGTCGTCGGATTCGACCACGCGCGCATGCCCGCACACCATCACCGACTCGTAGGCGGTGGTGAACTTCTCGGGTTGCACGCGGGTAGCGCCCACCACGCAGAACGTCACGCGGGCGTCATGCTCCAAAGCACGCAGCTTGCGGCCTTCGGGGGCGCAATGGATATAGATCGTATCGTCCTCCGCCGCATAGCTCACGGGGATGCCGTAACCGCCCTCGGCGGAGGCCATAGCCAGAAAGCCGTACTCTCCCGAGCGAAGCAGCCCGCGCGCCTCGTCCTCCGACATAAGGCGATCCTGCCGACGTACCGAACCGTTATCGTAGATCATGGCTGTTACAAAAGTCGTTTTTTGGAGGGTATCACCACGAAATCTTTCAGATAGAAAGGCTCGAAATAGGCCGTATCCTCGATCTCGCCCGCCGACAGACGCCGCTGCGCCAATCGTGCCAATCCGCGCGCCGACGGTACCACGTTGACATAAACGGCATCCGACAGCACCTCGCGGCACTTCGCCGCACCGTTGCCGAAGATCACCAGCGGACGCGCTTCGCGCACCTCGGCGAAACTCGTCGGAGTGACGATCTCGGCCGCGACGTCGGAGAGCGGCCGTCCCGCCGTATCGTACAGACGGGTATAGACCTCCATGCGGCGCGCGTCGACCATCGGGCACAGCACCGCTTCGTCCCAACGCTCCGCATCGATTATACCCGCCTCGTGGTCCTCGATGGCCACCTCGGCCAGAGCATCGAGCGACCCAACGGCCACGAGAGGAATCCCCAGCCCGTAGCACAATCCTTTGGCGAACGACACGCCTATGCGCAGGCCCGTATACGACCCGGGCCCCTTGCCGACGGCCACGGCATCCAACTCGTCGGGAGCCACGCCTGTCTCGCGCAGAAGTTCGTCGACGAACACGGCGACCTTTTTCGCATGGTCGCGCCCCTCGTCGCTCTCGCGCAGCGACACTATCTCGCCGTCGCGCGCTATGCCTGCCGAACATATGTCGGTACCCGTCTCTATACAAAGAATCAATGACATAACAATAATTTTTTCATTCAATTTTTCGAGATCGCCGTGCGATCTCGGCAGTT
>CAYMIH010000006.1:0-54770 GCA_964390585.1 uncultured Alistipes sp. | reverse complement strand
ATAACAATAATTTTTTCATTCAATTTTTCGAGATCGCCGTGCGATCTCGGCAGTTAGCCGACGCCCCCACGCGGCGGACATCACTCTAAATCAACCCGTAATGCTCCAGCGCGAGCGCCACGCCGTCGTGGTCCACGTCGGCGGTGACGTAATCGGCCGCGGCTTTCAGATCGTCGCACGCATTGCCCATGGCCACGCCCACGGCAGCATCGCGCACGATGGGGATGTCGTTGCCGCCGTCGCCGAAAGCCATCGCCTCGGCCATCGTGAGACCGTAGAACTCCATGACCTTGCGCGCACCCACCGACTTGTCGATCCCGCGCATGTTTATATCCATGAATATGTCGACCCAACGAGTACCCACGCATTCGGGCAGTTCGGCCATTATCGTCCGCTCCAGATCCTCGCCTACGTAAGGACACATCTGCAATACGGGTTCGGTCGCCGCGATGCGTCGCAGATCGCCGACGGCAGGCGTTATGTGGATCATATCGATTATGCTCTGCACGCGATCGGTAATGCGGTCGATGTAGATGTCGTCGTGGGTCATAAGGGCCGCCTGAAATCCGTACTTCTCCTCCAGAGCGAACACCCGATCCAGCGTCTCGCGCGAAAACGAACGCTCGAAGATCCTGCGGCCGTCGGATGTGACGCAATAGCTGCCGTTCACCGTGACGTATCCGTCGACCTCGATGTCGCTTATCACCTCGGTATGGCGCAGCAGACGCCCCGTGGATATGAACACCTTCACGCCGCGCTCGCGCAGACGCTCTATCGCCCGCCGCGCCGACTCGGGCACCGAGTGGGACGCGAAGCTGACCAGAGTGCCGTCTATGTCGAAGAATACCGCTTTTATCTTGTCGTTCATATAATTAGTAAATTACTTTCGATATTTATCTTCGGCGGCTCGCGCAAAGCGCCCCCCCGCAGCCGCCGAGGATAAAAACATCGGACTGCACTACTTGGCGTTATTTATACCGCTTCATCGCCTTGTCCATCTCGCGCTTGGCATCGTTCTCCTTCAGATACTCGCGCTTGTCGTATGCCTTGCGGCCGCGGGCCAGTCCCACGACCACCTTGGCATATCCTTTCTCGCTGATGAACAGCCGCAGACCCACTATCGTGAGGCCGCGATCCTGCAACGCACGCTGCAACTTGGCCAGCTCCTTGCGCTGCAACAGCAGTTTGCGGTCGCGCTTGGGAGCGTGGTTGTTGCAGGTGCCCCAGCCGTACTCGGCCACGTTCATGCCGCGTATCCACAGCTCGCCCTTGTCGAAATAGCAGTAGCAGTCGGTAAGCGACGCCTTGCCCAGACGGATGGACTTGATCTCGGTACCCGCCAGCACCACGCCCGCGACATACTCTTCGAGTATCTCGTAGTCGAACGTCGCACGTTTGTTGCGTATGTTTATATTCTTATAATCGGCCATATATGTCTTTCTCGTAATCCTGTCACGTCATTTCCGTATCCTTTCGTGGCATCGTTTTTGCAACTTTTCGGCACGGGTAGGACCGGATAAAGGTAACTAATTCTTTTATCTTTGATATGTTTTACTACACATCTTTCTGTTTATTTTCTGTTTGCACACGGTATGCGCAGCGATGCGTGTACGCCTCCGGCTCCTACCCTTTTTTTCTAATCGAGGTTTTCACGATATCGGGTATGTTATCTCGCTACCCGACGCATACTGCTTGCGACCTGCGGCCGCATATACAGTTGTTACCTATCCCCCCAACCCCCTTTCTGTAAAGGGGGCTTCGGTCGCTGCGCTCCGAAAACGACAAATCGCCGACCCCATACGCATGTTTCACGCATCCGTACAAGGGCTTCGGTCGCTGCGTTACAATATCAACCGTCGGCTCTGCTTGGCCAAGGCGAGCTTCACTTGGTTGAGTTTCGAGAGCTGCATGAGGCATTCGGCCTGCTCCTCGTCGCTCAGCGACTCGTCCTTCAAACGCTCGCGCTGCTCGTTTATCATGCGCTCCACTACCTTAGAACGATAGAGCATTATGGCCTTGGGCACCCCCACGGCCAGCATCTCGCTCTCGCTCTCCACATGCACCTCCTTGCGGCGCCATATCTCGCTCGGCACGTAGTTGTCGTCCGACGTCAACAGATCGACCGCCGTGTTGCACACCTCGGGATCGGGATGGTTGACGAACTCCTGCGCAGGCACCTCGACGCCCGTGCCCAACTCGTGCCACTTGTCGCGGTAGACATTCAGTATGCGGTCGTAGATCGGATTGGTGAACGATATGGCGTCGTCATCGAGATTTTCGAATATCTCGGCGGCGATGTTTATCTCCACCACATTGCGCCCTTCGGTCACCTCGAAGCTCTTGTGCCCCGATTTGAGCAGATATTTCACTATCTCGCGCTCCAGCGCATCGACGCTGCTGCCCGCCACGGCGGGTTTTGTCAGGTCGGGTTCGGGCAGGGTCTCCGCGGGTGCTTGGGACTGCTCGCGGCGCATGGCTGCCTGCTGCCGACGGATGAACTCGCCCGCCTCGTGGTCGCCCGACTGCGTGGCACGCTTGCGCGCCACCTCGGCTACGAGCACACCCTCGTCGACATCCATTATGCGGGAGCACTCCTTTATGAATACCGCACGCTGTATCGAATCGGGGATCTGCACTATGGAACGCACCATGTCGCCTATCACCTCCGAACGCTTGATGGGGTCTGTTCCCGCCTCGCGCAGCATCAGCTTGGCCTTGAACGTGAGAAAATCCTCCTCGTGCTCGCGGATGTAGGCGTGCACCTCGTCGGCCGTATGGGCTCGGGCGAACGAATCGGGGTCGTGTTCGGGCGGCAGCAGCACCACGCGCACGTTCATGCCCTCCTTCAGGATCATGTCGATTCCGCGCAGAGAGGCGTGTATGCCCGCCGAATCGCCGTCGTATATCACCGTTATGTTGCGCGTGAAGCGGTGCAGCAGCTGTATCTGTTCGGTCGTAAGCGAGGTTCCCGACGAGGCCACCACATTCTCCACGCCCGACTGGTGCATCGAGATCACGTCGGTGTAGCCCTCCACCATGATGGCGAAATCCTGCTGCTGGATGGCTTTCTTCGCAAAATAGAGGCCGTAAAGCTCGCGTTTCTTGCTGTATATCTCGCTCTCGGGCGAGTTCTGGTACTTCGCTACCGATTTGTCGGTGCGCAGCGTTCGTCCGCCGAACGCCACCACGCGCCCCGAGATGTTGTGCACGGGGAACATCACGCGGTCGCGGAAGCGGTCGTACAGACGCCCGTCGCTCTCGCGTTTTATGGCAAGTCCCGTCGATACCAAGAACTCCTCCTTGTATCCCGCCGCCAGAGCCGCCTGCGTCAGAGCGTCGCCCCGCGCCGAACAGAATCCGAGTCCGAATTTGCGGATCGTGGCCTCCGAGAAACCGCGCTTCTGCGCGAAATAGCTCATGCCCACGCTCTTGCCCTCGGGATTGCCCGTAAGATATTTCGCGAAATACTCCGCCGCCCAGCCGTTGAGGGCGAACATGCTCTCGCGGTCGTTGTTGCGGCGCACGTCCTCCTCGGTCATGGCGCGCTCCTCGACCTCGATGCCGTAACGCTTGGCCACCATGCGCAGCGCCTCGGGATAGCTGACGCTCTCGTGCTCCATGATGAAGGTGACGGCATTGCCGCCCTTGCCGCAGCCGAAGCACTTGAACACGCCTTTCGACGGCGAGACCACGAACGACGGTGTCTTTTCGTTGTGGAACGGACAGCACGCCTGATAGTTCACGCCCTTTTTCTTGAGCGTGACGTAGTCGCCGACGATATCAACGATATTGGCGGCGGCATAAATTCGGTCTATGGTGGCGCGATCGATCATACTGGAAAACAATCGGACAAAGTTACGAAATATTCCTTATATATATACCGTCGAAAGCAAACATCGCCGCAAAGAGGGCTTTGCGGTGTGTCGGAGCGCGCGATTCCGCTTTTTTCCTTATATTTGTACATTACATCAACGCAAAACATCGAAACCATGAAGAAACTGCTACTCATCCTATCCTTGGCAGTCGTATGCTGCACATCGTCCCTTGCGGCCCGCGGCAGGGGGCAGGCCGTAATATTCGAGACCGACATGGGCAACGACATCGACGACGCCATGGCGCTCGACCTGCTTTTCAAGAACATGGATCGGGGCGTGATCGACCTGATAGGAATAAGCGTCCACAAGAACAATCCCCATGCGGCGGAGTTCATCGACATAATGCGCAATTGGTACGGATACCGAAAAGTGCCCATCGGGGTCAACACCCGCTGCGTGACCGACACGGAGTGCGTCGACTACACCACCGAGGTGTGCCGCATGACCGATGCCGACGGACGGCCGCTCTTCGCACGGTCGAAAAAGCCGCAATACGAAGAGTCGGTCGACATGTACCGCCGTCTGCTCGCCTCGCAGCCCGACAATTCGGTGGTCATAATAACCGTAGGGTTCTCCACCACGATGGCCGATCTGCTGCGCAGCGAACCCGACCGTCATTCGAAGCTCTCGGGACGCGAGTTGGTGGCTCGAAAGGTAAAGTATTTCTCGGTCATGGCAGGCGAGTTTGCGAAAGAGAACTATGCCGAATACAACGTATGGAACGACGTGGAGTCGGCACGCTACTTCTTCGACGAATCGCCCGTACCTATGGTGATAATCCCGTTCACCATAGGCACGCAGATCTGTTACCCGGGCCGCAGCATCGCCGAGGATTTCGAGTGGGGCCGTCCGCATCCGATGGTCGAGGCCTACAAGGCGTATGCCGAGATGCCCTACGACCGTCCCACGTGGGACATAATCGCCGCATACTATGTATGCGATCCCGATTCCGACATGTTCTCGCTCACGGACAGCGGCGAGGTGACGGTCGTCGGCAAGGGAGTGACCTTGTTCGAACCGAACGCCAAAGGACGGTACAGAATACTGGACGCCACGCCCGAGCAGCGGCGGAAGATGCTGCAATATTTCATACGCGAGCTGACGACGAAGCCGCGGCGGATGAAATAGTGGCCGACGACGGCTGCCGAACGAAGCTGTCGGGGAGCGAAAACTCTCCGACAGCTCTTTTATTTCGCACGGCGGGACCGAAATATTGCGATTCGTATTTGGAGAGGCGGAAAATTGTATTATCTTTGCAACGTCAAAAAAAATAATCGTTCGATTATTTTGCAATCAGCGAGTTATAGATAAATAAGGATCATATATGCAAGATTTAAGCGCACTCGAAGGTAAGACCCTTGCGGAATTACGCGAGATCGGCAAGGTGCTGGGAATAACCGACACCACATTGAAGAAGAAAGAGTTATTGGCTAAGATCGCCGAAAGCGCGAACTCTTTCGACGGCAACGCGGCAGATGGCGCGACCGAAAACGCCGCCGCGCCCGCACCGCGCGGCCGCCGTCCCAGAATGAATACGCTGCGCATAGAGGAGAACAAGCCCGCGGGCGATGCCTCGGCGGAATACATCGCCGTCCCGTCCGATGCAGCGGCCGAATCTCCCGAGCCTGCGATGGCGAGCGGCACGACTGACAGCGAGGTCCTGCGGCCCAAACGCCGCGGTCGCAAGCCCAAAGCCCTGAAAGAGCAGGAGGCGCGCGAAGCGGCGGAGCGTGAAGCGGCAGAGTCGGCGGGAGCCCGCATGTCGCAGTCGGAGCAGGCCGCGCCCCAACAAAACAGACCGTACCAGCAGGCCCCGACATACCAGCAGGCGCCGACATACCAGCACGCCGCGCCGCAGCATTCGCCGCAGCGCCCCGACCAGATCAAGGAGTACTTCGCGGGCGAGATCATCGGCGAAGGTGTTCTGGAGGTCATGCCCGACGGTTACGGATTCCTCCGCTCGGCCGACTACAACTACCTCAACTCGCCCGACGACATATACGTATCGCCGTCGCAGATCAAACTCTTCGGTCTGAAGCCCGGCGACACCATAAGCGGCGTGATCCACCCGCCGAAGGAGGGCGAGAAGTACTTCCCGCTCATCCGCGTGAACGAGATCAACGGACTCTCGCCCGAGTACATCCGCGACCGCGTGCAGTTCGAGTACATGACCCCGCTGTTTCCGAGCGAGAAGTTCAACCTCACGGGCAAGGGCCACAACAATCTGTCGAACCGCGTGGTCGACCTCTTCTCGCCCATAGGCAAGGGGCAGCGCGGCCTGATCGTGGCGCAGCCCAAGACGGGTAAGACCATGCTGCTGCAATCGATCGCCAACGCCATAGCCGACAACCACCCCGAGGTGTACATGATCGTGCTGCTGATCGACGAGCGTCCCGAGGAGGTGACCGAGATGGCGCGCAACGTGAAGGCCGAGGTGGTGGCATCGACATTCGACGAGCAGGCGTCGCGTCACGTGAAGGTGGCCGAAATGGTGCTGGAGAAGGCGAAGCGAATGGTGGAGTGCGGCCACGACGTGGTGATATTCCTCGACTCGATAACCCGTCTGGCCCGTGCCTACAACTCGGTGCAGCCCGCATCGGGCAAGGTGCTCTCGGGAGGCGTGGACGCCAACGCCCTCCACAAGCCCAAGCGCTTCTTCGGCGCCGCGCGAAACACCGAGGAGAAGGGTTCGCTCACCATCATAGCCACCGCCCTCATCGACACGGGCTCGAAGATGGACGAGGTGATCTTCGAGGAGTTCAAGGGTACGGGCAACATGGAGTTGCAGCTCGACCGCAGATTGTCGAACAAGCGAGTATATCCCGCCGTGGATGTAATCTCGTCGGGTACGCGCCGCGAAGATTTGCTGCTGTCGCGCGAGGTTATGAACCGCACGTGGGTGATGCGCAAATATCTGTCGGAGATGACCACCGTGGAGGCTATGGAGTTCCTCCAGAAGCAGATGTCGCTGACGGAGACCAACGAGGAGTTCCTCGCCACGATGAACCAATAAGATGATGAACCCTCCCGCTTCGGGGTTGCCGGCGGATCGATGTCCTGCGGCTCCTCGGAGCCGTGCGAGCCGCAGCCTCGCCCCCGCGGAGGCTCGCAGTCTCTCGCCCCGCAGGCTGCGGCTCGCGACAGACAGCACCGAAGCGGAAATTCTTTAAGATAAAACCGATGAAGAGACTTATTTTATGCGCGCTCGTCGCGCTTTGTATCGTCCCCGACGCATTCGGATGGGGACAGAAAGGCCACGACGTGGTGGCCTGCATCGCCGAATGCCATCTCACCAAACGCGCCGCACGCCGTGTGACCCGCGTACTCGAAGGCCATTCGCCCGTCTACTACGCCAATTGGATGGACAACGCGAGCCATACCCCCGAGTATGCCTATTCGAGCACTTGGCATTACGCCAATGTCGACGAAGGCTATACCTACCAAACGATGCCGCGCAACGAAGCGGGCGACATAATAACCGCGTTGCACGACATAATCGCCAAGCTGCGCAAGGGCGGACTTACGCCCGAGGAGGAGAATCTCAATCTGCGGATGCTGGTGCATCTCGTGGGCGATCTCCATTGCCCCATGCACGCGGGACACAGGAGCGATCTGGGCGGCAACACCGTTTCGGTGATCTACTTCGGCACGCCGACTAAACTCCACACCATTTGGGATACGCAACTCGTGGAGTCGGCTCACAGATGGAGCTACACCGAGTGGCAGCGTCAGATCGACCGACTGACCGAGGAGCAGGAGAGGGAGATTTGCGAAGGCGACATAGAGGATTGGTTCGCCGAGACGGCCGCCATCTGCAACCGCATTTACGAAGAGTTGCCCGAGGGCACGAAACTCTCGTACGATCATGTGGCCGCCTACGCCCCCGTCATAGAACAGCAACTGCTCAAGGGCGGACTCAGACTGGCGCACATTCTCAACGACATATATCGTCGATAATTGATTGTCGAGGTTGTATGAAGCGGGCTGTCCGACGATTCGGGCGGTCCGCTTTCGTCATTGATTCTCGTCGGATACCTTTATGAACGGCAGATTCTTCAGGGCATCGTACTCCTTTTGCAGGATGTCGATCGCCCGCGCGTTGAAACGTTCGGTCATGGGGGTCAATATTTCCACATCGTCGGGCGTCAGGTCGCAGCGCATGATAAGCTCCGACGATATCTGCAACAGATCGCCGTTGCGGGCGTTTTTTTCGCACAAATATTTCATGTATGCCTCGAACAGCCGTTCGAATTCATCCACGTTGAAATCTTCGGTATCGTCGAGTATGATCAGGTTCACGTTGTCGGGATCGATATATTCGCGTTCGTATTTGGATCTTATGTCTAAATAGACGGTGAATACATCGTCGGGACTGAATTTGTGAGCGCATGTGAGAAATTGCGCGAGCGTTATGTCGGCGGTAATGCTGGCATCACTCTTTTCGGCCCATCCGTGCAGATACAAATCGGTAAGCTCGGCATCCTTGAACATCGCGAATATATAATGCTTGTCGCATCGCAGTTTATCCAGAAATGCCAAGAGCAGGTCAGTCGTAACGACGTTATCTTTCATGATTCAGGTATGGTTAAAATTCGATTGTCGATTCAGTCAACGCCGCGCTTCCGCAAACTTTCGAAAAAAAGGGACGTAGTCGCAGCTAAGCTTTTCTGTATCGGTCTTGGGAACCTTGGCACATAGCTGCTCTACGTCCATGCCAGTCCCATCCGCAGAGAGCGGACGGAACATAACAAGGACCGACAACTATTATACCGTGCCAAAACAACCTTCCGAAGAAGGCTCCCAAGTTTATACAGAAGTATAAAGAGTTGTTACCCTTTTATATCTAACATTTTTCGGTCGTGCCGAGTTATACGGTTGCAAAGTTAATATATTTTTGTAAACGTATAATTCAACTACACCTAATTTTATTGCGTAAATTTACAATAAAAAATAATCAGAGCGTAATTAAGTTCGAAAAAGTGCGGTTTTCGCTCCGATTTATGTGCGCTGATGGAATGTCGTGGACGACTGTCAGCCGTTTATCGTGTTGTGAGCCACTGCGGTAGCCGCCGCGGCCCGACGGACTCCGCATCGATGTCCCCTGAACGCAGGCCCCGCCGCCCGCACATTTTTTTGTTGCCGCAGTCGCCGTCGTTTGCGGCCGTGCGGTCCGACATGCTATTATTTCTTTGATACGATTATGTTTGCGTGTCGGACCTGCGTGAGGCGAAACAGCGCCGTCGGGACTATGATGGGAACATAACATGAAACAAATGCGTCAATTATTGATGTTACGATGCACAAAACGGCTCCCCGATCGATAAGAAGCCGTTTTCTACAATGATATTTCAGTGTGGTACTCGAAGCCGGGGTCGAACCGGCACGGCCGCTTCCGGCCACAGGATTTTAAGTCCGGCGTGTCTACCTATTCCACCATTCGAGCAGTCTGCCTCCACGGAGGTACGACGCGACAAAAGTAGCAAAATTATTTCATTGTACAAATCTTTGATTCTATATAATCGATAACATCCTCGGCGGGAGTCGGCGGGAACCACGCTATCTCCCCGTCGCGGCGGAACCACGTAAGCTGCCGTTTGGCATAGCGGCGCGAATTGCGCTTTACGGCCTCCACGGCCTCGTCGCGCGTCAGGCGGCCGTCGAAATAGTCGAACATCTCGCGGTAACCCACCGTCTGCAACGAGTTCAGCGACCGTAGGTGACTGACGGCGCGGGCCTCGGCTTCGAGTCCGCGCTCCATCATGGCGTCCACACGCCGATCGATGCGGGCGTAAAGCTCCGCCCGATCGATCTCGGTGCCGATCTTGATTATGCGGTAGGGGCGTTCGCTTCGGCGCCCCGTGCGTAGCGACGAATAGGGCCGCCCCGTGGAGATGCACACCTCCAAAGCACGCAGCACGCGCGCGGGATTGCGGCGGTCGACCACATCGTAAAATTCGGGATCGAGCCTACGCAACTCCTCGGCCAGCGCGTCGACGCCCTCGTCGCGCAAACGCTCGGCGAGCCTTGCGCGCAAGTGCGGATCTCCCTGCGGCATGTCGTCCATGCCCTCGCACAACGCCTTCACGTAGAGGCCCGACCCTCCCGCGGCGACCACCGTGTCGTGTCGGGCGAAGAGACGCTCCAGCAGCTCCGAGGCTGCCGCCTCGTATGCTCCGCAGTTGAAATCCTCCGTCAGATCGTGCGTGGCGATGAAGTAGTGGCGCACGCGCCGCAGCTGCTCGGCGTCGGGTTGCGCCGTGCCGATCGGCAGGTCGCGGTATATCTGGCGCGAATCGGTCGAGACGACGGGAGAGCCGAAATGTTCGGCAACGGCGACGGCCAGATCGGTCTTTCCCGATCCCGTCGGCCCGACTATGACGATCAGGGTCTTGTCGGTCGCTGCCATGGGATCAATACTCGTCGTCGTAATTGTCGTCGCCCTCGAAATCGCCGTATTCGCCCATCATCTCCTCGAAGATGGAACCGCTCTGCTCGTTGGCCTCGGGATCGTATTGGTCGGGCGCGGGCGAGTGCTCGAATTGCAGGCGCGGATACTCCATGCCCTCCTCGGGTTTCTTGGCCTCGACCAGTTCGAGATAGTAGGCCCGCTGCGAAAAGGGATCGAACACATATACGAGGCGGTCGCGCAGACGCCTGAGCACGTCGCACAGCCGCACCGAAGCCATCGGTATCGGCGCACCCTCGACCTCCTCGCCGAGCCCCATATCCATGCAGGTGAACTCGCGCAGACGCTCCCACCGATCGTCGGCCGTATATAACGACGCCATACAGGGATCGTAACGCAGCATGGCGAGAATGAATTCGTGCAGATCGAGCAGCGACGCCTCGGCATCCATCTCGAAATCGCGGACGAAATTGTCGTTTTCGTCGCTCAGCATCCTGAATCTGTAAATCATCGACATATCTTTCGTTTGTTATGTGCGTAATGCACCAATGACATACAAATATAGCACAAAAAGATTATTGCGGAGCACAAATTCGGCATTTGTCGCGCGCCGACGCATTTTCTTTTCCGATCGCCGCGGGTTTGTAATGGCGAGGCGCAACCTGCGGAGCGGGCGAACAGCGAGCCTGAAGCGGGGCGAGGCTGCGCCTCGCGCGGCTCCGAAGGCCGCAAAACATCAAAATAAAATTCGGGCAAGCCTATTCGGATATGGGGACGTTTTTACTAACTAATTGAGAATCAGTAGTTGTTTTTTGAAAGATTGCGAATTTGTCGGTGTTGCCATACATAGGAAGCCTTGAGTACCAACTAATTGCGAATACAAAAATATATAAAGTATTTGAAATGTAAAAATGCTGACAAGCAATTTTTCGGATTTCATCAGAGTCTCTCGATTATAGACAGAGAAAAGCAAGATATGTACCTACGTTATGTAACCGTACATAATCCTGATTTTTATTTTACGGATTATTACTATCTTACATTGATTAGCATCATTTGTGCCATATCTATTAAGGTAAGACATATCAAAAAATGGAGTTCATTTCCTCCAACATTTTTTTCTTTGTCATTAATAGTATAATACATCGCAAAATTATGGTTATAGTATCGTCCATCAAGGAAATTCAAGAATACTTTCTTGAAACGGGATTGATAGCAGGTCATATGTTCGTGTTCGAGAATATGTTCCATCGCTTTGAGGAAGATTTACGCTTTCAGCAGTGACGGACAATGGCAAGATGAAGCGGTTCGGCGGTTTAAATACCATGTGATAGCCGTAATGCTGTCGGAATAGATGATCCGTGGGATATCGGAATGTTCGAGAATTCATTTGACGGCCGCGACGATACCGAGAAACTCTCCGATGTTGTTCGTCTGATTGCCTGCGGGTAAAATCTTCGATTACTCCCTCCAGATTGCGGATGTCCCTGCGCTCTATCTGAATGGCCAAAACCCCGTCGATGGTCTTGCTCATCGCGCTTTTACCGTCTTGGGGGTCGAAACAGACGGTCTTCACCGAATGCCTTTTCGATAATTCTCTGTCAGTTTTTGAATGTCCATATCCGTTAAAATCAAGTATTCTCCTCAAACCATTCTTTCAGGGTCATCGCATCTCCATCGAAATTGTAATCCTCGATCTCTACACCGCTCCGGTCTCTTCCATCAGGAACTTCGTTCGGGCAATAATGGTTCCGGCATGGTTTACCGGCACATAAGGCTCGACGGTGGCCATCCTGTCGCCGTCGTCCGACTCGCGGATGTCATAAACGAACTGTATGTAAACATTCTGAAAGCAGGAGGCACATTGGCTGTGGTCGGTATGCCTGCGGCTGAAGAAACACCGAGTATCGGTGTGACCGACTTATGTGGCCGTTACCTTACGACTTCCATCATCAGCGGCACCAAGGAGACGCAGGAAGTCGTCGATTATTCGGTGGCTCACGGCATTTATCCCGAAACGGTCGTCATTCCTGCCGAAGCATCTGCCATTGACAAGGCTTATCAAAATGCAATAGGCGGGAAAGCGAAGTTCCGCTACGTGATCGACATGCAAACGATCGGGCAGTGATGAAAACGGAGGTTTATCGTTTGTCCTGTTCCTGACGATGGGTGCGGGGCACGGCTTTTACGGTGATGATGTCGAAGCGACGGCAGATGGATTTGTCGGATAGCAAAAGGAAAGTCTTCGGTATCGATCTACCATCCGACCGTCATTACCTCACCCCACGGCGAACCATCGGTATTCCAGCGATATTCACGAACGGTCATACATCGCTCGGCAGGGTCGATCGCAACGACCTGAAACGAAAGCAGCCTCTCGTCGGCTGCCGACAGCTCGCCCTTCATCGGCGAGTCGACGCGGAAAACGGGCAGCGAAATCGTGCCATCCGCTCCGTGCCAGTCGTAGAATTGGTTGTAATTGGTGTGTCCGTGGAACCACGCTTTCACCTCGGGATGCACAGCCAGAAATCCCTCGACAGACCGGTATTCGCGCAAAGGGCACCCCTTGCGGCCGACACTGCACGTGTCGCAGAGCAGGTTCTCGAACCCGTCGGTGGGGTTGATCGAGTGGTCGCCGTAGGGGTTCGTAAAGCGTTGTGCTTCGGCCTGCGGCTCCAGATGGGTA
The DNA here is from genome assembly GCA_964390585.1 of uncultured Alistipes sp. GTDB lineage: Bacteria > Bacteroidota > Bacteroidia > Bacteroidales > Rikenellaceae > Alistipes. Next base: position 41,803 of record CAYMIH010000006.1, on the reverse strand, counting down.
AAGAGGAGGCAGGGCAATGAATCGGCGGCTCCGCGCAACTCCTCGTCGAGCCATTTTCGGGTCGGCGTATCGAGCCACATGCCTGCGAAGACAAAGCGGATACCCTCGCGCTCTACGGTGTAATGCACCTTGTCGGTCGTAAAATCGAATGTCGCGGCCGTGCGGGGCGACACAGGGTTCATGGTTCGATTGTAGATCTCCGCCGCACTCGTGGCATCGAGTGCGGAGAGCGGTCGCGTATAGCCGATAGCATTCGACAGGTCGTGATTGCCGGGCAGAAGCAGGACCTCGGGCATTCCCGGGACGAGCCACTCCGCGGCAAACTGCGCCCATGATGCGGCGGCCGTCTGTATGCCGACCTCCATGCGGTTGGCTATGTCTCCGCCGCAGACGACGAAATCGAGCGCCCCGATCCGATTGCCGGCCCCGATTCCGCCGTCTTCGGGAAACTCCATGTCGGGCAGCGACCGCACGGCATCGGCCATGGCGCGGCAGACCTCGGCACTCGAAGCGTCGGCTCCGCGAAATTCGCGTCTCAGACCGTAATGCAGATCCGACACGAAGGCAAAACGGACCTGCCGTTGTGCATACGATACGTGTACGCACAACAGCAGGAATACCGTCACAAACAATCTTCTCATCACCATTCTATTTCGACCGTGCCCGAAACGTTGCTTTCGGCCTTGCTTTTCTCGGCCAGATACCATTTTCCCGTACCGTCGGGGAATCGGCCGAAGGAGAGATTGTCGCTTTTTGCGTCGTACATGCCGTCCTTCTCGCCCCAGACCTCGCCTTTCGATGCGCTTAGATTCTTGAATACGTCGATCTCCTGACCCGAAGGCGTCAGCAACTCTATCTTTACAGACTTGTTGGCCGAAAGTCCGCTTGTGAAACCGCCCGTATAGTCGTCGGCGTCGCCGTCGAGCGCAAGAAATCCTTTCGCGGCGATCCGCGTGCCTTCGGGTGCGATCCAGACGATATCCTCGTCGTCCTTTTTAAGCTGTACGCCCGAAAGGTCGATCTCCCGATCCGAAGCATTGTAGAGTTCGATGAACTTGTCGTTGCCGTTCAGTTCGTTGAGCGCGAGTCCCTCATAGTCGCCCTCTCCGCTCGGAACAGCGGGTTGCGCCTCCATCGAGATCGCCTCGTTGCCCTCGGTATTGGCCGCATCCTGCGACGGGGTCATCGTAAACCACCCTCCCGTAGCATCGGGCCAGCGGCCGAACGATTCGACATTCGTCTCGCCGTTGTAGAGCGGTGAGGCATCCCACGTCTCCGTGCGGTCGGCACTCAGGTTCTTGAACACGTCGAGCTGCTCGCCCGAAGGATCGAGCAATTCGATTTTCACCGACTTCTTGGCCGAGAGGCCGCCCTTGAATCCGATCGCCGTATCGTTGGTCTCCCGGTCGGAGACGAGCACCAGACGGCCGTTGGCCTCGATCGACATCTTCGGAGCTACCCAGATTGTCGGCTCCTCGTCGTTCTTGCGCAGCATGACCCCCTCGAGGTCGACGGCCTTGTCGAGCGTATTGCATATTTCGATGAATTTCACGGGCTTGTTGCCGTTCAGCTCATTGAGTACCAGTCCGGAGTAATCCTTCACGGCCGAGGGGTCGAACGTAGGATCGTCGGTATCGCTCCCGCCGTCATCCTCGTCCGCGGCATTCGCCGCACCGGGGGTCGCACGGCCGACGATCAGCCAATCGCTGCCGCCGTTCGGAACGCGTGCGTAGCTGCCGCCGGGACGATGCCCCTTTCTGTTGCCGAAGTCGTCGGCAAGGCCCGTGCCCTCTTCGATCTCGGCATCGCGGTCGAAGAGATCGATCGCGTCGCCCGAAGGGGTGCGCAGCGCGATGGCCACGGGCTTCTTGTTGGAGATCTTGGCGGACAGTTCGGTCGGATAGCTCAAAACGAGATAACCGCCGCCGCCGATCTCACGCGTTGCGGGGATCGTGCAGACAATCTCCACGTACCCCTCCTCGTCGGTCTTTTCAACGGTCACTCCGCCGAGATTCACGGTCTCTGTACCGGCGTTATAAATTTCGATCCAGTCGGCTTCTCCGTTCGGATCCTCGCTCTCCGCACCTGCACCGCAGATTTCATTGAGCAGGATATGCGTATAGTCGGCATCGCCGTTCGGCGGGAGCAGATCCTCCTCACTGTCGTTCTTGCAGCCCGTGGCGAGCGCAGCAGCCGCCAGCAGGCAAAACATCGTGTTTGCTAATTTCATAATTTATAGAATGTTAGAATGACACCATCAGACGCATCTGAAAGATGCTGAAATCGATTCCGTTCGTCAGACTGCGGCTCAAAGGCTGTCCGTTCAGGGTGACGTGCCCCTTGTCGTCGGCATATTTGTCGTTGTCCGAGTAGATGTAATTCAAGCCGATGAGCACATTGCGCACGGGATACCAGTTGAGCGCGACAGTGTAGTTGGTCGCCTCGCCGCCCGTGATGACGGCCGCAGGGTCATGAAAGTCGTTCAGGTTGATCGTGCTCACGCGGGCCGCCAGCTCGAGGTTGCCGCCCCGGCGCCGCACGTCCATCGGCCCGAACTCGGCGTCTTCGGGCGCATAACGGCGGTTTTGGCCGAGAATCATCCACGAGGCCGTGGCATACCAGCCGTTGAACGCGGCGTTTTTCAGCGGAATCTTCCGCTCGCCCTCGTAACCGTAACGAGAAAGAGTAGTGTAGAGATATTCACTGTAAACGAGCAGCTTGTTCCACCGCGCGGCCAGTTCGAAGCCGACCGTAGCATAGTCGTTCACATTGAAAATCTCGGTGCGGACGAAGCGGCGGCGGTCGATACGGCTCTCGGGAAAGGTGCGGAACTCGACGAAACGGTCCTCGAGACCCGATTGCGCGGGCTTGCGCCATGTAGCGTAGCCGCCCAGATGCAGCGTCCAGTCATCGCGCAGCAGGGGCGATACTGCAACACGGCCCGTAAAACCGACTCCGTCCGACCCGCGGTTCTTCTCCTTCTGGATAATATCCACCTCGCGGCCGAAAACACCGGCCGAGGCCCACCAATGGCGTCCCCAGCCCGTCGCCGCGGCACCGATCCGACGCCCCGCGGCAAAAGCCTCGACCGCCATCGGACGCTCCATCGAGCAGAGATATTTCGAGGAAGTCATGCGCTCCATCGACATCGGCTCCTTGAAGTTTCCCGCCTTCAGCCAAAAACGGTCGCTGAACCGATACCCGAGATACATATCCTTGATCTCCACTTCGTTGTAGGCGAAGTCGAGATCGAGTTCGGCGAACCACTTTTCATAAAGCGTCGCCTTGACGGCAAAACGGGCCCGACGAATCGCAAGCCCGTTATCGAACCGAAACACGCCGTCGTCCTCTTCGAGGTCCTTGTTGGGCTTCGACTGCAAGCCATCGATATCCGTCGAGGGCATATACCAGCCCGCATCGACATAGATCCGATTATCGAACCAAAGGTGGAACTTGTCGTTCCTGCTTTTGAAGTGGAGTTTGCCTCCTTCAAAGAACACCTTGGCAGGATATTGTTCGGAGCCGTCGTCCATGTCGGATGCCGATGTCCGGGCCGAAGCATCGAACAGCATCGGCAAAAACAAGAGTGCTGTAACAAATTTATTCATTATATGCGCTGTTTTGAATCCTGCGCAAAAAAACAATAAACCTGTTACATAAAAATTACTCTGTCTTTACAATTTTATTAAATACCGAATGACGCAGTGCGGACATTCGGTTTTGTCGTTTGTGTCGGATATCGCAGAATGAGGGGGGGGGATAAGGAGAAGGGAATGTGTGAATGCCGCTGTTCTTCAGCGGCAAAAAGATTTAAGAGCCGATGCTGTCAGTATGCTCGTCGGCTATTCAGCATGGCGCGGCATGACAAAAGTTGCATGCCATCGGGCGAACCGACGCAGCCACTCGCGCAGCGGTGTCGAAGGTTTGAAGCCGATCAGCTGTTCCAAATCCGAAATGTCGGCAGGATATAATTTTGCTTATTTGGTGCAGGTTTCTGTTTTCAACAATCGGACGGAGAATATAAGGTTCATTTCTCTATAATGAAATTCACGATGGATTCGACCAGTTCACTCGGGGCTTTATCAGGTAAAAATTGAGAACTCATGATGTCGTTATTCAGTATCAAGTCCCACAACCGTTGTTCGTCATAAGCGACATTCACGAATTTCAATTCATCCATCTTCCGGGCAGTGGCCAACTGATGATCGTTCCTATGTTCGCCCAATGAGGCCAGTCTCGGCATGATGATAATCGGCTTCTCATACCTCATGGCAGAAATAATGGAGCCTGTGCCTGCATGGGAAATAATCAGACGTGATTGGCCCATGGCGGTATTGAACTCAATCTCCGAGAAATACCTTTTGCATTCTATGTTCTTGGCAACATATTTGCCGCCATTGGTTTGGGCAATGATTCTCTCTCCATTCAAACGCGGTGCGACTTCATCTACTGCACGAATCAGTCGATCAAAGGGCAACTGGGTCCCGACTGTAACAAAAATCATAGGTCTATGCGTTTTATTATTCCAAAACATTACCGGCGAACACCACTTTTTTGCCATTTTGCAGTGCTTCCCATTGCACGTAGACGCGTGATACAAATCGCGAAGCAATACGTCCGCTTAGCGATAGATGTTCAACATTAGCCAAAGAGTCGATCCAAATGGTTTTCTTCCTGAACAACCATCCAACAAAAACCATCACCAATCCGGGGGCAGCTCCTGTAGTTACGACTACATCTGATTTTGTCCTTACCAAAATTTGTATTGCTTGAAGCAGTACGAGAATGAGCTTGTACCAATCTGTTCTACTGAAATCGTTAATTCGATAAAACCTGTTTCCGATTATCCCGCAACTTTGGTTTGTGTGTGTGCCTACATAATGAATCGAAAAAGTTTTCTCCATAGGCTTCATGATTCTACATAGCTCCACCCAATGACCGCCATCAGATGCTACGGCAAGAATTTTCATAGATATTCTATTTTGCTATAATTGTAATCAAAGAGCGTATGCCTTTGCTAATATTATACGTGCTTTGTTTTCCGTAAAATGAGAGCTGACGCGGGAATAGACTTTACGGGAATAAATTTCCCATTCCCCGCTTGCCCATATTTTTGATATGGCATCTGCATACGACACAGCTTCTGTTGCAGTCATAACCAGCCTGTCGTCATCAATTACTTGTCGGTTAAATCCTGCATCGGAAACAATTGGGACGATGCCGCAGCCCATCGCCTCGGTTAGGGAATTGGAGTGCCCTTCGCGCGGTTCGTTCGATGGGAATAAGAAGAAATGGCAGGTTTTCAGATAAGGGAAAAACTCATCAAATTCCTTCCTCCCCCAAAAACGCACGTCATCGGCAATACCTGTTTCCGATATATTTTTCTCCAATTCCTGCTTGTACTCATCTGAACAGCCTCCTATCAAGTCCAGCGTCGGTGACATCCCGCGTTCATACAGGATACGGCATATCTCTAACATCATATCGATATTCTTTTCCTGCACGATACGCCCGAAATAGACCAGCCTACATCGTTGCATATCCCTTTTCGGATAGCTTTCGTCCATGAACTTATCCTGGATGTAATTCGGATAATACAGGGCGGACTTGCCGAGTTTATCTTTTATAAAACGCACATAATCGATACCCTGACATAACACGGAATCGCTATGCTTCAACAGCGACAACATGCCACGTTTATATAGGGGTCCCCGTTTTTCGTATTCCTTGACCATATCGCCGTTCCGTATATCATATACGGTTTTGTGACCCAGTGCCTTCGCTGTCAGTATGAACGCCAATTCCACATACATCAGTTCACGATAACAACCAACCACATGCAGTGTCGCTTTTCCATGTGCAAGCAGTAGAGTCAGGAGTTGCATCCATGCGAAAAGAGTTCGTATCGCATAGAATATCACGGATGTTTTCCGTACGGGTTTTACGAGCGGAATGATACGGAAACCGGTTTCGCGAAGAATCTTCATCGTCTTTATACATCCCGATTCCGCACCTCCGATCTTATCCGAAGCGAGTTTGTTGCCCAAAGGGGAGTAAAAAATTATAGGTGTTCCCATATATAGAAAATTCAGCTGTTTTCCTATCCCCGCACATCTGGTTTTACGTACCCTTGCAAATACTTTTGTGCGGTAACGGCTACATCGTAAGTCGCTTTCACATATCGGCAGGCCTGTATGGCCTTATGCAATGCCACATCGTAATGTTCGCGGACATGTCGTATTGCCCGTATCAGGTCTTCTATATCTCCGTTTTCAAACAGCCAACCGTATTCATCGTTGCAGGTTATCTCTGCGGGACCTTGCCCTGTGGATACAAGTACGGGGACGCATGCCGCCATGGCTTCGGCCACCGTCAATCCGAATCCATCGTAACGCGAGGGCTGTACCAAAAGGTCGTACGTACATAAATGTTCACTTATCCATTGCTGAGAAACATCCCCGAGAAAACGCACATATTTTTCCGTGTTCATTTCTTCAGCAAGTCGTTGCAGGTATTCCATGCTCTCGCCCGTTCCTATGAAATCCGCCTCTACGATTCCATTCAAGCCGGCAACAGCCTTTATCAGCAAATCCTGTCCTTTTTTATCATGTAACAATCTTCCGACTTGTACGAGTCGTAATCGCTCCTTATTCGGCATTCTGCAAGGACGAGCAATGAAATCAGAGGTTCTTATACCGTTATTTATGACTGTACTGTCTATCCCATAAATCTCCTTCAACGCTTTTTGCACGGCTTTGCTGATGGAGAAGACCTTGGGAATTGCGTCGAGACAGGCCACGTTACCCGTCTGCCTGAATACCCGCAAAGGAAAAAGGCGATGCAAGAATCCGTTACGCCTTGCCGAGCCTCTCGGCAAGTCGTGAAGCGTGACGCACGCTTCACGACTTAGCCTCTGGCTAAAAATCAAAGGATATAATTTCGAATCATGTAGGTGTATCGTGTCCGGACGAAGACGTTCCAACACTCTGTTCAGTCTAAATACGAATGTCGGATTTTTACAATGTATTTTCCTATGCAGGCATATTACATTCACCTCCGCATGAAACGAATCCAATAACGTTTTGGCATAAAGCTCGTTCACGATGATAACGCTCACATCGGCTCCCATATGGGATTGTGCATTGGCGATATTGACGAGCATGGTTTCTATTCCTCCAAAGGTCAATTGCCAATAAATATGGACTATTTTCAGCATATCATTTTCCGCGAATACGGATTAATTTTCCGCCGGCTATATCATTAAAATTTGAAACAGGTAATTGTCGATATTCATTTTTCTGTCAGCGGACACATTTCAATTTGTTCCATTCAAGATTAACTCATTTTTCCAAGCTGTCCATTTATCCCTTTCGAGTACATATCGACAAGCATTTTTATATCCTTGAACGTGTATTTGTTATTACGAGGCAAATTATAACAGATCGCTCCAAGTATATACACATACAGTCGTATGGAACCGCAATATTTGAAGAACCGGTTTTTTCCATGTTTCTTACAGAAATATGTCGTATTCCTCAAATGGTATTTTAACCTCCATTTATTTCTGATAACCTTTTCTTCCCTGCTGAACGTATTTTCGAAATATTCTTTATCCAAAATAGCGTTGGGGATATGCAGAACCTTGTATCCTTCCGAAACAGCCCTGTATGAGTAATCCGTATCGTCATAAAACAGGAAAAATCCTTTTTCCGGATAACCGATCTTTTCAACGACCTCTCTTTTTATCAGAGGACCCTCGAAAGACATCCCTTCTATCTCGACAACCCTATCTTTGTCCGATATATCCTCCAAAAGAATCTTGCCTATTCCCGAAAAAGGATTTGCGAGATTCATTTTAACAACTTCTCGGCCAATGTCATTTCCGCCCTGTATTCGCTTAGGACATAATATGCCGACCATATCCCGATCGTGTTCCAATAAATTACGAAGACAATCGGGGCGAGGATATACATCGTCGTCCATGCACCATATCCAATCGAACCCATGCTCATAGGCATATTTTATTCCCGTATAAAAACCGCCGGATCCACCAATATTCTCTTGGCGAATAACCTTAAGTGCCATTTCCTTGCTCAACCATTCTCGGGTACCATCTGTGGAGCCGTTATCGACTACAATAATGGTATCTAATTTTACAGTTTGCCCGTTTAAAGACTCAATAACTTTTTTCAGTAGAATCAGCCTGTTGAATGTTACGACTACGGCCGCTATTTTCATAAATTGAAATATTTAGTGATGAAGTAACCATTCGAGTAATGATGCTGCAAACAAATAGTAAACAATAAAAAAACGGAGTAAATTCGTCGCCGCTCAACACGCGGAAAAACGCATATAACAACAAGGTGATTCCTATTCCTGCCGCGATATCCTTACCTTTTATATATTGAGAGAAAAAGAGATACAATAGATAAAACAAGATTCCTATTCCTATGAAACCATATCTGAGGAAGAAACTAATAAAAGCAATATCGACAGTATCTATTTGTTGCCGTATCCCATATTTTTTGCCGGCTTCTTTTTTTATCGATCCTAACTTGAAATGTAATTCTTCTTTAGTTGCAGGTGAATCTTCATGCCTGACTCCGATACCATACAGAAATCGTTTCGGATTTTTCGCCATATAATCCAAACGTTCGAATGCGAGGGCTATTCTAAAACTGAAAGTTCCTTTTATTTTCTCTTTCCCCAATCCTTCCCCTGATAATCCGCTCCTTATATCTTTTAATACGGAAATATCGCGGCTCTTTTCGGAGAATCTGTATATAATGACCGGAGAGAATAATAGACAGACAGTGAATATCATCATTGACAATCTCAATACACGGTCGCGACAACCTTTCAAATACAAACCGAGCGGTAGCGCCAGCAGCAGGGACAGCATCATGCCCCTGTGTTGTGACAATACGACGACTCCTCCCCAAAACAATAAGGTAAAAAATAGATATTTGTTTCTATTGGAAAGAAACAATGCCGATACTATCACCATGATTGTGGTATCGGGAATATTTCTCAATCGTTGATATTCGAGTACACCGCTGCCGAATCGGATGTCTAAATTATTTTGCAACAAATCTACACCCAAAAGTTGCAAATAGAATAGGATTCCCAATACGAAAGATATGTATATTAAGATTTTAAAACTCCTTATATATTCCATTGTCGGAACATTTCGAAACAGGAAATACAGTAAGAAAAACAATTGATACCTATATGTCTTTATGGCATATACCCACGATTCCGTTCCGGTCAGGCATGTAACGAGAAAATTGGTCAGCAGATATATCTCCAGTACTATGACCGTTTTGGCTACCGGATCATTTCTGAGTGTAAAATAGAATGGATTCTTCAGGTTTTCGTACACCATCAGTACCGTACAAAATACGATGCAAAAATCATAAGCTTTTATCGGAACCTGATGGAAAAAAGCCAATGAAAAGAAATCGGTCAGGAAGAAAGCGCAAAGAACGAGTCCCCACGCCTTGTTTCCTTTCGACCATTCTATCCAACCGAAGAACAGGAGTAAAACACATATGACAGTCGCGACCATGGCTATATTTCATTCTCCATGTTGAGTACCCGTTCTATGACGGAATCCATATCGTAATACTTGTATTCCGCCAGTCTTCCACCGAATACGATTTTATCTTCCCTTTTCGCTAAATTGCGATACTTATCGGCGAGATTGTCGTTATATATATCGTTGATCGGATAATAAGCCTCTTTCCCATCATTCCATTCCGTCGGATATTCCTTGGTAATAATAGTCTTTGGAATAGTGTATATGGAGTCGCCAGACATCCCGAAATGTTTATGTTCTATAATACGTGTATAGGGAATTTGACGATCTGTATAATTTACTACGGCATTGCCCTGATAGTTGGGCATCTCGATGACTTCTTCTTCGAAAAGAAGAGAGCGATACTGCAATTTTCCATAGCGGTATCCGTAAAACTCGTCTATCTTACCGGTAAATACCATTTTGTCGGCAACTGATTCCCAATACTTGCGATCGGCAAAAAAATCCGTATCGAGTTCGACGTCGACTCCCTCAAGAAGTCCGGTTATCAATTTGTTATATCCATCGACCGGAATACCTTGATATATATCATCGAAATAGGCATTGTCGAATGTAAAGCGAACAGGCAAGCGTCGAATGATAAATGCAGGAAGCTCCGTACACGTTCTTCCCCACTGTTTTTCCGTATATCCTTTGATCAATATTTCGTATATCTCTTTGCCGACAAGCATCAGAGCCTGCTCTTCCAGATTATGAGGGTGTACCATCCCCTTTTTGCCCATCAGTGTCATAGCTTCCCTCTTTTGCCGTTCGATCTCAGCCATAGCCTCTGAAGGAGATGTAATTCCCCATATTTGATAAAATGTGTTCATATTGAACGGGAGATTGTATATTTTGCCCTTATAATTTGCTAAAGGCGAGTTGATATAACCGTTGAAAGACGCAAAAGAATTGACAAAATCCCACACCCGTTTATTCGAGGTGTGGAAAACATGGGGGCCATATTTATGTACGCATATGCCTTCTTTCTCCTCGCAATATAAGTTTCCACCTTTGTGAGCCCGTTTCTCTATGACAAGGCATTTCTTTCCCTTGTCTGTCGCCAGTCGAGCAAATGCAGCGCCGAAAAGCCCGGCGCCGACTATCAGATAATCATAATGATAATGTGACATGTGATTAATATCTATGTGTCGCTTTTTCGCGGATGATATGTATTATTTCCAATGCCATGGGATCTTTGAATAGGAGTAATATGCTACCATATATCGCTATCCCTACCGCCGGAATAATGGCGAACGACAATGTGTCGTTCGGTTGCATCCGGCGGATTAAAAAGCATACGAAAAACATGAACGCACCCCCCAAGATATAGACGTTATATTGGGAGATTTTCGATTTCCAGTTGAACGGCAGATGCTTTCTTGCAACGACAGCCATCATTAAGGTTACACAGAGTTCCGCAATGACGCTGGCCACTGCGGCTCCGTTTTGAGCGAATGCTTTGATCAGGAGCAAGTTCAATATCACATTGGCGACCATCCCTGTGGCCGTGGCGATCATCACGAGATTCTCTTTCCCTTGCGGATAAAGGCTCTGAATTCCCATTACGTTAGACATACCTATGATCGGAAGAACGGGAGCGAGTATAACTAAGGTCTTGACAGCTGGCTCATAGGACAATCCGCAAAAAAGATGGATCAAGACAGGAGCCATAACGATTACACCCAAAAACACGGGTATACTGATACAGATGCTGATATCCATGGATTTCTGTGCCAGCCGATTGAATTCATCCATTTCCCCGCTACGGTACAATGCTGACATTCTTGGCAACAGGACGAGACCGATTATATTAACCAAGGTTAGCGAAATCCGAGACAATTTGGTGGCTGCCGTATAATAGCCAACCACCGTGGTATCAGTCATAAATCCTAACATGACCGTATCAAGGTTCACGTAAACGCTTATTATAACATTCAGTACGAAAATATGCAGTGCAGGCCGCAGGTGTCGTAGCGGGTCGATTTTTTCGGGCTTTAGGCAATCGGGAGGAATAAAATTCCTTAAATGGATAAAGTTAAACAGGTTATTTCCGGCCGTTATCAACAATGTATATAGCGCGTAGTAGAAAATATCATCTTTGTCCCTTACGAAGAGGAAGAGGAAAATCACAGACAATATTCTGACAATCAATCCTCTTATGGCAATATATTTGAAATTTTCCATGCCTCTGTAAAACCACTCACACCCCAATGCGTTTAAGATCAATGAAACGCTCAATAACAGGAATAAATATATATCGGCTTCTTTGATGGCGAATGCTGCAATGCAGAATACAGCTACATATCCTATTCCTGTCAGCCCTATGTGCAACAGTAATATTTCCAGTGTCGTTTTGGCCGTTTTCTTCGTGTCGTTTCTGACTCCGGCTATTTCACGTATGGCATATAACGGAATCCCCAGTGCGGAGAACAATGCGATATAGTCTATGATTGACTGGAAAAACTGTACCGTACCCACCCCGTCGGCCAGCATGATGCGTGCGACATACGGGAAGGTCAGTATAGGGAATAGCAATCCGACCGTTGAATGTATCAGATTAAAAATATAATTGGATCTAAGAGATGCCATATTGCTTGTTACCGGTTCAACCTAATCTGAATTTGTTGTCGAATATGCGAATGATCTCGCGAAGAGGATATTGTGAATTTCTGCCAATTCATCATGTCAAACTATTCACACGTGTGTGTTTGTAATGAGAGTCAGCAATTCGCTGACTTCTTTGCTCTTTATACAATCAACATTGGAGATTTTCCGTCCCCGTTCCAATGAATGGGTATCCGTCCCGACGAAATTGCAATATCCATTTCTCCGCAACTTTTGAGCATTTTTGCGTATCGTTCTACCATAAGCTCCGACGAACGAGGCAAGGTTCGTCTGGAACAATACTCCCGTCTCTTTCAATTTCCGATAATCTTCGTCGGCCATGTACATGTATCGTTCAGGGTGCGCAAGTACGGGATAGAAACCTTTGGCCTTGATTTTTTCCAGCAGACCGTACATATTAGCAGGGGGATTGTAATAGGACGTTTCCACCAGCAAACAATCACCCTTTTCACCGAGCGGCAACAGATTGCCGTCGTTCAGTCGTTCGCGGAACAGGTTGTCGAGCATATACTCGGCCGCCAGATGCAGACGGACGGAACCTTTATAGGCGGCTTTCAGCTCCTCGAAACGTTCTCTCAGGTGGGCTGTCGTGTTCGGCATGTCTTCCATGACATGGGGCGTAAGCCAGACTGCCTTTACTCCGAGCTTCTCGTACAGGGCAAGTATCTCCAGTGCCTCGTCTATCGTCTGCACACCGTCGTCCACACCCGGAAGGATATGGCTGTGCCAGTCGGTGAAGCCTCGGAAAATTCCGCTGTCGGCGAGTGAGTATTTTTTATTGAACGGCCACATATCGCAAATCAACTTTTCTCGTTCCCGTATCCGTACCGATAGCCGTATTTATACCCGTACCGATATCCGTATCGTCCGGTTTCGGAGTCCGTACCGTTCAGGACGACGGCCATGTTCCGAAGTTTCTTCTGCCTGTACAGCTCCTCCAGCTCGGCAAGCATACCTCGGTCCAACAGCCCCGCACGCACCACGAAGAACGTTCGGTCCGACACTTTCTCGAATATCTGCGTGTCGGCCACGATGTCCACGGGCGGGCAGTCGATGAAGATGTAATCATACGAACGGCGCATCTCCGCGATAAGCTTTTCCAGCCGCTCGCCGAAGAGCAGTTCCGTCGGATTGGGAGGAATCGTGCCTGTCGGTATAATATCCAAGGTCTTGTACTTTTCATCCACTTTGCAGACAATCTCCTGCCATGAAGCGACGCGCCCCGCCAGATAATCGCTCAACCCAATGTCGGGAGTCCCTGCATAAGCGGAAAGGGATGCGTGCCGCAGGTCGCCGTCGATGACCAACACCCTCTTGCCCTTGATGGCGAGGCTGGCTGCGATGTTCATCGTAAGGAACGTCTTGCCGCTGCCCGGATTGTACGAGGTCAGCAGAATCACCTCCGTCGTATCACCCGCCATAAACTCCAGATTTGTACGCAATACGCGGAACGCTTCATTTACAACATCGCGCTTTCCCTCCTTTACGACAATCCTCCTCTGTTCGGGCTGCCGTTTGCCGGGTAACCGTAACAGCCTGCCGAATCGGTTCCTCCGTCCCGTTCTGTCCGTGTACAGCGGTATCTCTCCGATGAACGGTACGGACAGTTTTCCCAAATCCTTGCGCCCGCGGACGGCCGTGTTCATCGTTTCACGCATATAAATGCCCATAAAAGGGAAGAACAGACCGAGACAGAAAGCAGCCATCAGAATGAGTTTCTTTCGCGGGGCAACGGGTTTGAGGTTGCCCATCGGCGGGGTCAGCATACGGATGTTGTAGGCCGTGAACGCCTGCGAGAGTTCGTTCTCCTCGCGCTTTTGCAGCAGGAACAGGTAAAGCGCCTCTTTCACCTTCTGCTGGCGTCCTACCGTCTGCAAATACTTGGCCTGATCGGGATTGGCGGCGATACGTGCCGTCGTGCGCCGTTCGCTGCGTTCGAGTTCGTTCTTGCGCGTGTCGAGGGATATAACCAGATTGTCGATGGAGGTGACGATGGCGCTGCGCATGGCCGCGAGCGACTGGTCGAGATCGACGATCAGGGGGTTCTGCTCGCTGCTGTTGGCGACCAGATTGTTCCGACGGAGCTGCAAGGCGTTGTACTCGGAAATCTGGGCCTCGATGCCGGGGCTTTCCAGCCCTGAGTTTGCCGGAAGCAACTGGTTCCGATTCTTGCCTCCTGTCAGGTAATCCCGTATGTATCGGGCCATCGAGATCTGCGTGCCGAGCATCAGCAGCTGATTTTTCGCCTCCTGCGACTGTTCGAGGTAGAGTTCCGACACCTTTTCCGCGTCGGGCAGCAGGTTCGAACTCTTGTAGGAGGAGATGTCCGTGTCCACGTCGCCCAGCTCGCGTTCCAACGCCCCCAGACGGTCGGTGATGAACATCGAGGTACTGACCGTAATTTGGTTCTTGTCCCGTATCCACTCCTCGTTGTAGACAGTGATCAATGTGTTCAGCACGTCCTCGGCGCGGGGAATCGACACATCCTCGTAGGAAAGTTCGATCACGGTGGCGTCTTCCGAGCTGAGTTCGGCGGTCAGTCGTTCGCGGCAGTCGTCCGTGCAGTCGTACAGGTTCGTGCGTGTGACGTGGATAAGCGGATATTCCTCTTCGGCGGCCCAATACGCCGTCGGTGTTACCGTCATTCGTCCCAGCGGAGTGGCAAGGGTGTCGCTCAATGCGCCTGTTACCGTTTCGCTGTCGAACTCCCGTTCCGAACTTTCGAAGTCGTCCAGCTCTATTTTGCCGTCCGTCAGCAGCCGCAGAGTGAATGACGCGGATTCGTTGTCGGCCAGTTCCGAAAGGGAGACTTTTACTGGCAACTGTGTCCCGTAAAGCGTTTCCTTGCGGAAAATGCCGTCTGTGCGGTAGTCGATGTCCAGATTCAGACGTTTGATCGTCTCTAATATCGCTGCCGGCGTCTGCATGGCCAGCAGCTCGTTGTTCACATTGGCATTGGCCTGCGTCAGTCCCAAATCGGAGAAGAGCGACGCGATGTCGCTGCCGATTGAACGACCTTTGCTGTCCTCCTTGACCATCACCAATGCCGAACGGGTATAGACGGGCGGTGTGCGGAGGATATAAAACACGGCCAACCCCACGACGAGGAGCACAGAGAGTACGAACCAACGCCACTTGGCAAGGCAGAGGTAAAAGAGATCCTTTACCGTAAGCGCGTTTTCCGAACCGCCCCGCAATTCCCGCAACAGCCATTCCGTATCGAGTGTATTGTTCTTTTCTGCCATATTCTGTATCGGGAATAGACTATTTGAATATCAGTACGCTTATCGTGGTCAGCACCGATGCCAGCGACATCCAGAACGAGGCCGAACGCACGTTGTTGCCGTTCACCGTCGAATGGCGGGCACGTACATCGTTGGGTTCCACGTAGACCACATCGTTCTGGCGGAGGTAGTAGACTGGCGAGGCGTAGAGCGACTTGCTGTCGCAGAGGTTCACGCGATAAAGGGTCTCAGCACCGTTCTCCTTGCGGATCACCAGCACGTTTTCCCGCTTGCCGTAGATCGTAAGATCGCCTGCCATGCTCAGGGCGTCGAGCAGCGTCAGGTAATCGCGGTCGATGCTGAAGCGTCCCGGGCGGTTCACCTCGCCCATGACCGAGACGCCCATGTTCATGAACTCCACGATCACCACCGCGTCATTCACGAGGTTTCGGTCCACCAGACGGTCCTTGACGGTCGCGGCGATCTGCTCGCGCTTCATGCCTTCCACATGGATTTTGCCTAATACGGGGAAGTCGATATTGCCTTCGGAATCCACCGTGTAGCTGGAAACCTGCTGGTTCTGGTTATATGCGTTGTTCATGGATTGTCCCACGCGGTGCGTCAGCACGGGCAGGTTGAACATGTCGGCCAGCTCGGGATTCTTGCTGTTGACGACGATGGAGACCTTGTCGCCGGACATGGCCGTTACCTGCACGATATTGGATACTTTCTGCTGTGCCTCGGAGGAGATATCCTGCAAATAGGATATTTTATGCGAGGCGGCACATGACCCCAGAAAGGTCAGTGCCGCGCATGCAACGAGGAGTTGAAAGAATCGTTGTCTTATCATATCGGTAGTTTTCGTTTGTCATTCGACGGAACGTATCAGTTTCCCTATCGCGTCCTGTTTCCCTATGGCTATGTTCCGTTCGATATTCTCTTCCTTGCCTGTGGTGATGACGATGGAAACGATGTCGTATTTTTTCAGCAGCTCGATGTCGGATTCGGAGAGTCGGAACGAGACGTTGTTCCAGCGTCCGGCCGCCCAGTCGCCGCAGCAGGCCGATTTGCGTTCGGGTTCGAGCATTAGGGATTCGCCGCTTTGCAGCACGAGGCGAAGCCCCGGCCTTACGACCTGCACCGCGAAATCCCCTTTCAGAATCCGAGCCTGCAACACGAACGCCGTGTCGCAACGAACGACAGCGCACCGCATGGATACCCGTCCGTCGCTGTCCCGTTTCTTGCCGGCGAGGAGCTGTACGGCGGAAGATTCCCTGACTTTTGCACGGCTCTCGGTCCGGGGATTCTCCCCGGAGCCTGCCGACGCGTGGCCGATACCCGCCACGAGCAGGCAAACGGCACTGATGATATATTTGAGCTTCATATGCTTATTCCGTTTTCTGTTCATTGTTCTGTTTTTTCTTTATCATGTAGGTAATGCGGATCCGCGCACAGCGGTTGAGCTTGGCGTTCAGGCCGCGGGTGCTTGCGTCGTCGACGGTGCTGATCGGGTCGGTCAGGGTGTTGATGACGAAATTCTCCCGTTTCACCCCGTCGAAGCGTCCGCTCTCGCGCAGCCACTTGATCGCCGACCACGCACGGTTGTAGGAAAGCTCCCTGTTGCGCATGTAGCCCACCTGCTCGGCATTGGCACCGGTATAGTTGTCCTGGCTGGTAGCCACGCCCTCGGCCTGCACCAGAAGGATTCTCCCTTCGGTAAGGATGCGGCGGATCTCCTCGACAGTCTCGGGATCGGCGCATTGGGCGACATGTCCCTCGTTGCCCTCGATGGCCGCGTAGACATCGGCGAAACTGTACACATCGACATCTTCATCATCATCCATGCTGGCTCGGACGACATCCAGACCGGCATGGGCATTGAGGCAGTAAGAAGTGTCTTCGCGGTAGTTGTCGCGGCTCAGCAGGGTTTGAGTCTTCGTTTCGTCGTCGATACGGTAGTACCATGTCTTGTCACCCTCGTAGATCGGAGCGTAATAATAACCCGTCCGTTCGTCGAAGGCGCGAAGGCTGTCGGCATCCATCGTGAGCGAGATCGGCGTCGGCGTCATCTCGTAACCGCGCGGCACGCCGGCGATATTCTCGGTGAAGGTCGCTTTTTCGGTGGCCACGTTCTCCGTCTTGAGCGAACGCAGCGATGCGCCCGAGTTCAGCCGATCGGCCACGGCCGAATTGCTCCTGAACTTCTTCTGGGTGAAAATACCGCCTGCAAGGTAATCCATCGAATGCACGTCGGCATCTGCCACGACGGGGGCGTCGTTGCGGCCCGAGTAGTTGTTCGGATAGAAGATGTAGAACGTGAAAGTCTTGTATTCCGGACAGTCGGCGACGATGATCGGAGCAGGAGCGGGCGGCAGGCTGACAAAGTAGGCTGGATTGCTGCAATTGCGGCAGCGTTCCCAGCCGCGCTTCTTGAAATAGTAGGTTACGCCGACATTCAAGCCGAGATTGTAATCCCAGCGGTGTCCGGCGATCGGCGAAAGGTCGTAATGCGTCTCGTAAAAACGGCCGCGCAGTTTTACGTCGAGCGACAGGGCCTTCGTCTTTGTGAAGAAGCGGCTGTACTGCAACTCCACGTTTCCGTACCATTCGTTATGGGGACCGCCGTAAGGTTCGCCCCATCCGTCGAAATTACCTATGTGGTGTACACCGCCGAGACCCACGGAGAGGATGAACTGGTTGGAGTGTTCTTTCGTCCGGTAGCCCTCCCACGCGTCGATGATGCGTGTGAGGTTGAGCATCACGTTGGCGTTGATGTCCCACCACTTCGTCTTCAGCTGCCAGTAGG
This sequence comes from uncultured Alistipes sp., assembly GCA_964390585.1. GTDB lineage: Bacteria > Bacteroidota > Bacteroidia > Bacteroidales > Rikenellaceae > Alistipes. The sequence goes on along the minus strand of CAYMIH010000006.1, from coordinate 23,568 downwards.
GCGTTCCATCGGCTTTCAGCATGGGGTTGTCTTCGCTGCCGACGGCATAAGGCGTCCAAATCTCCGTGAATCCTCTTGAATTGCCCACGCCGAACTGGGCCTTGATACCGAAGCCCGGAAAGAACCATTTACCCACGCCGATGTTGAAGTCGGGCGAGAGCGTCTTCTTGAACTTCCCGTTGCCGCTCCAGTCGCCGCGGAAAGTGTGGATGCCGACATCGCCCAGCACGAACCAGTTGTCCCAAAAGCGGTTGCCCACCACGCGGAAACGGTCGTCGGTGGACTGCTCGCCGGGAATATCCACGAGCAGGGAATCCAGCCCCGGCGGCATCGAGTCGCGGTCCACACGCTGCCATTTCAGCCTCTCGGTCTGCGCCTGCGTACCGCCGCAGAGCAGGAGAAAAATCACTGTCAAAAATGTAAATCTCTTAAACATACGTTTTTCTATATTTATTTGAATAATTATTTCCGAAAATCATCGCCGACCAGGAAGCAGCGTAGTGTCCGAAAGAATATGCGGATATCCAGCGAGAAAGACCAGTGGTCGATGTAATACAAGTCGTACCGAATCCGACCGTCGAGATCCTCCTGTGTACGGATCTCACCCATGTATCCTTTTACTTGTGCCAGACCCGTGATGCCGGGACGTACAGTGAGACGTGACATATAGTCATCGGCCTTGTGCGAGAAACGTCGCGTGTCTTCAAGCATATGCGGGCGCGGCCCGATGATGGACATATCGCCGCGCAGCACGTTGATGAACTGCGGCAACTCGTCTATGAAAGTAAGCCGCAGGAACCGTCCCAACGGGGTGATGCGCGAATCGTCCGCCCGGGCAGGTCGGGTATCGGCTGTTTCGTTCTCCCGCATGGTGCGGAACTTCAGGCAGGTGAACACACACCCGTCCTTGCCGTGACGTTTCTGACGGAACAACACAGGTCCCGAAGAGGTGCACTTGATGGCCATTCCCACGATCAAAAAAAAGAAGGGAAAGAGCGTGCAGAGAAAAACGACGGACACCAGCAGGTCGAAGCCCCGTTTGAGTGCCAGCCCGCCGGCATATCCGATTAGCGTGCGTCCTTCCCCGCGTGATACGTGCAGGGAGACATTCAGGCGTTGAGAGGATTTGCTTTTCTTCCCGAACATGTGCGTCCTGTTTCGAGTTATAATAATTGGATGTATTCGGGTTCGACTTTGACGCCCACGGAGAAGAAACCTTGCAGTTCGACAAGCAGCCGTTTGACTTTGGAGCCCCGTACAGTCAGCAGTTTGCCCTCGTAGCCATTCAGATGGCCGCCCACGATACGGATACTGCGCCCGTACATGTCGGGGGACAGTTCGCTCGGCAGGTAGTATATCTGGTTATCGGACGCGTTTACAGCGTGTATAAACCTTTCCATGTCGTTTTTACGTACTGTCAGCGGATTTTGAAACGCATCTCCGCGCACATAGCGGTATTGCAGCGTGGGAGTCTTACCCACTATCGGGTCAAGCTCGTCGCGGGTAGTATGGACGAACAACAAGTCCTGTATGACAGGCGACTTTTCCCGATCCCGTTTCCCCTGCTTTACGGTCATGAGCCATTTCATAGGGACAAACACCTCGAAGCCCTGCTCCTTAAGCAGCTTGTAAGCGGGGTGTTTGGCGTTGGGACGTTTGAGGTCGCGCATCACATACCATGACTTCTTGTCATTGTCGTCCATGTTCTCCATCGTTCGTCGCAGGGCAATATCTCTAATCCTGCAAGATTGCTGATACTGTTGCAAATCAAGCAGTTCTTATTATTAATCTCAAAAGTTGCGGACTCGTCCCCCTGTTTACTCATCCAATGCCTCGTTTTCATTGAAAACAGCAAATTCGCCATAAAAAGCTTTATAGTATAGCTCCGTTTTTTACTATTTCTTTGTAAGAGATGTGCACGGCCGAAAGATACTCGTAACTCATTGTGTTACAGCATGCTAAAATCCCCCCCCTCGCGGGGGAGGCCGAATCGTCAACCGAGAAGATCGGAAATGAAAAAAAATGAATTTTTTTTGTCCTTTATCTTTGTTTTTATGACGATATTATATAATTTTGTAATCACAAACCGCTCTCTTACAAAGAGAATTTCCCGAGTCGCATAACAAATCCCGTAGTTGTCTTCTCTCTGCAACGCCTCCTATACATCTGTATAATTGCCTGTCGTAACCATTCCTTTACATCGGTTTACTTTATCTTGACGTACTCGGAATAGCTGATTTCAGCGAAGGGTTTGTCGCTCGAAATGGTTTGGCGCACGGCTTTGACCTGCTTCCGGAACCACCAGCCTCCGTATTCCACCCATACGTCCTGATTGAGTGTTACGGGAACGCGGATGGAGCCTTTCAACCGTTCGTCCTCGATGATGCCCGTCAGTTCGATATGGGGATCCGCATTTCTACCTTCTACCGAAGTATCGGTACGATATCCCGAATGATTACTGTATCTCGGACTGCCGCGTCGATGTGGCCGGCAATCTCCACCTCATGCCGTGCCACCGCTTCGATGTTCTTGATTTTGACGCCGAGTTTTTTGTTTTTTTCGGCATCCTCCGCGCGGAACGAGCCCGCACCGTCAACTCCTCCTTTCAGACAAGGCCGCAACGATTCGGCACGAGGAAGCGGGAGAATATCAGGTCGTATTTACGGTTCTTCGGTGCTCGACATCAACAAGGGGGCCTCGGATTTGAGCCGTCGGGCTGTCATGTACCACATGCAGGGGCTGTCGTTTCGGGAGTATCTGCCGATTTTCCATGACATGAAGTTTCCCGTATATACGCTGGATGATGTCCTGCGGCATAAGGTGGAGATTCCGCCGCGGTTCCACCCGCTTCAGTTCTTTTCCGATTATCTAAAACAGGGGTATTATCCCTTCTCTTCAGAAAATCAGGGCATACACATCCAACAGATCGTGAATCTCACCCTCGAATCGGACATACCGCAATATGCGGGCATGAATGTCTCCACAGGGCGGAAGCTGAAACAGTTGCCGGGCGTCGGTCAGCAAGTCCATCGAGTCGATGATAACGATATCGGGATTATGGCCTTTGAGCTTATGGTACTCGGATATACCGTTCTTGATGTCGAGCGTCGAGACCTGCGCGTTAAAGTGCGGGTAGCTGCGCACGGTGATGCTGCCTGCATATGCAAGCACCTGCTTTTCCGAATGGCGCACCGTGTCGGCCCTCCGTTCGAAGTAGTAGGCGTTTTTCGAGATAAGTCCTCCCGAATAGGCATTCAGCGCCTCTTTGATCGTAATAGCGAGTTAATTGATATTTAGTAATGTTTGATACGCTCTAATCGATACTTTTCGGCATACATTAGAACCTACATGAAAAGCATGGGAACCAATGTTTTTCAAGGTCTATAAAACTTTAAACTCCAAAACTTCGTACCTATATCATTTTACTAATACCTGTTAACTCGATATCTATCAATGCTATTCAAATACTACTCAACAAACCTTAATCTGTTGTTCTCCGTAGACCCCAAATCCGAATAGGATAGTTCCGAATTTTTTTCAAAAATTTTCGATGCGTATGTGGTTCATATTCAACGAAGGTTACTTGCGGGTAAGTGCGTTACTTTGCGGTAAGTTGTTGCAATTCCGATAATTGGAGCTTAATTTTGTGCCGTCGGAGGGGCGTTGCTGCCTTCCGCGAAATTAACGACTGTTGAAAAACGAACGATTTTATTTACATTTATCATGAGCGACATTAAGATTCTCGACAAGGGTGAGAAATTCACCTGCGCCTCGGTGGGCGACCTGCATGTTTTCGAAGGCAAACAATTCGTAAAAGAGGCCACGGGGGCCTCGTCATGCGAAATATCTTTCGGCACTCTGCCTTCGGGTGCCGAGGTACCTTTCTTTCACAGCCATCGCAACAACGAGGAGAATTACATCATTCTCCGCGGCAGCGGCCGATTCCAAGTCGACGACGAGGTTTTCGACATTGCCGAAGGCTCCGTCGTTCGAGTGTCCACGGGTTGCGACCGCAATCTGAAATGCACTTCGGCAGAACCTATGACCTACATCTGCATTCAAGCGGCCGAGGGCTCGCTTGCAGGTTACACCTCGACCGATGCCGACATTACCGAACGCGAAGACTTGCTCTGAAAACGTGCGGAACAACGGCGGGGCTGCTCCGAATAGAGCGGCCCCGCCGTTGTGTTCGCTTGCGGAGAGTGGTTATTTGCGCGCCTCCTCGTTGTCCTTTTCGAGTTTGTCGTCCTCGTCCCAGTCGAACATGTCGAACTGCGTTCGGCCGCCGAGGGAGAAGCGCGTGTAGGTTATGGGCAGACCGCATTGCAGGAACTTGCTTTCGTAGGCCGTCTTCACCGACAGCTCCTCGTCGGCAAAGCCCGTTCCGTAGATGTCGTTGTTCGCCGCCTCGCACGGCAGACCGAAACGACGTATCACCTCGCTCGTGTAGCCGAACAGATGCTGCGAATCGGTTTTCAGGTTGATCCGACCGTCGGGACGCAGGAAGCGGGCGTAGTATTCGAGAAAGAGGGGCGACGTCAGACGTTTCTTGGCGCGGCGCGTCTTGAGCTGCGGATCGGGGAAGGTGATCCATATCTCCGACACCTCGTCGCGGTCGAAAAACGAATTGATGAACTCGATGCGCGTGCGCAGGAATCCCACGTTGCGCATGCCCTTGTCGGTGGCGGTCTTGGCTCCGCGCCACATGCGCGCGCCCTTTATGTCGACGCCTACATAGTTGATTTGCGGATTGCGCTCGGCCAACGCCACGGTGTATTCGCCCTTGCCGCATCCGAGTTCGAGGACGACGGGGTTGTCGTTGCCGAAGAAATCTTCGTGCCAGCGCCCCTTCAGAGGGTGGTCTTTATGAAATATGTCTTCGAATTCGGGTTGCACCATACATCGGAACGTCAGGTTCTCCGCAAATCGTCTGAGTTTGTCCTTTCCCACTTCTCTATTCTGTTATCGGTTTCGAAAAATTCATGCCTGCCGCCTCCACTCCGTTCACCTCGGCGACGGGTTTTATGCTTATGACATACTTTCCCTCGCAGGCGAATCTGACGTTGCGTCGGTAGGGTGTGCGGATATCGGTTCTGCGTATGTTGCCTCTCCATTCCGCCGTTGTCGGAACCGTCACGCGTTCGACGCAGCGGAGCGAGTCGGGAGTGGTGACGGCGATGTCGAACTGCAATTCGCGGCTGTCGAACGAACGGTCGACATGCAGCACCAGATCGAGGTTGCGAAGAGAGGCGGTGTCGCTGTTGAGGTATGTTATCGTCGCCTCGTCGTTCCACGATGTGACGTTCACGTCGGCGAGAGTCACGTTGCACTCGGCCATGCGGCACTGCGTGAGCGACACCGACGCCAACAAGGCCGCCGACCGCAAAATGCGACTGCACCGCATCGTCTACTCGGTTTTGGGCGACGACGAATCGGCATTGCGCGCATTGCCGTCGCCGCGGTTCTCGCCTTGCGGCCTGCGGCCCCGCCCGCCCGCGTTTCTGTTGCCGCGCGGTCGGTCGGCTCTGTCGGTCGGGGCGTTTGCGCCCTTGGCCGCGACGTCGCGCGGCGCGTTGCCGTTGCGACCGCGATTGTTGCCGCCGCTCTTTTGGCCGCGGCGTTCGTTGTTGCGCGTCTTGGCCTCGCCGCCGTTCGCCGTCTTGTTCGTGGCGTTGTCGGCGGCCTGTCCGTTCGCATTTGCGGCATTGTCGCGGCGCGGCTGACGATTTGCATTGTCGCGACGGCTGCCGCGATTGTCGCGATTGCGGCGTTCGCGGTTCTCGGCTCCCTCGCGCGGCGTATTTTCTTCGGTCGGTGCGGCCTCGGCTGCCGATTGCTTGGCGCCGCCGCGATCCTTGCGTCCGCCTCTGCCGCGTCGGCGCTTGTTGAGGTTGTCGAAACGGGTGATGCTGTCCTCCTCGGTGCGGAATGTCGGCTCCTCGTCGATTATTTCGTTCTGTTTGTCGGCTATCGAATCGACCTTTTTGCCCGCGCGGTTGAGAGCCACGATCTCCTTTACGCGCGATACGGGTATGGTGATCATGTTCGCCATGGCGTCCTTGCTGCTGCTGAACGACATGGTGTGGGCCAGAATGTCGGTCTTCACCAGATGATACTCGCCGTCCATAGCCTGCAAAGGCTCGCGCAGACGGGGAATGCTCTGGCGCGCGTCGGCATATACGTCGTATTCGTACATGAGGCAGCACTTGAGTTTCGAACACTGCCCCGCCAGTTTCTGGGGATTGAGCGATATGTCCTGCATGCGTGCGGCGTTGGTGGTGACGCTCGAAAAGCTCGACACCCACGATGCGCAGCACAATTCGCGTCCGCAGGCGCCTATGCCGCCTATGCGTCCCGCCTCCTGACGTGCGCCGATCTGCTTCATCTCGATGCGGATGTGGAACCGTTCGGCGAAGACCTTTATAAGCTCGCGGAAATCGACGCGTCCTTCGGCTATGTAGTAGAATATGGCCTTGATCTTGTCGCCCTGATACTCCACGTCGCCGATCTTCATGTCGAGACCCATCTCGGCAGCGATTTGGCGCGACTGTATCATCGTGTCGTGTTCGAGCGCTATGGCCTCCTGCCAGCGTTCGATGTCGTATGGCTTGGCCTTGCGGTAGATCTTCTTGTACTCGCCGTTGAACGGAGTGAATCCCGTGCGGCGGATCTGTTTGGCCACCATGTCGCCCGTGAGCGATACGATGCCGATGTCGTGTCCCGACGAAGCCTCCACGGCCACGATGTCGCCGCGTTTCAGAGGCAGGTTGTTGACATTGCGGTAGTAGGAGCGACGCGTATTCTTGAATCTCACTTCGAATATGTCGGTCGGGATGTTGTCGGGGTAGTCCTCCAGCCACGGTGTTTCGTGGAGTTTGAAACAGCCCTCGACCGTCTCCACCTCGGGCGTCCCGTTACAGTCGCATACTTTGAAGCCGCGGCCCGGTTCGGGTATATGTTTTTTCGAACAACATTTGTTGCAACTCATGGATGTAGAAAATTTTTGTAAAAATAAGAAAATAATTCCGTATTTCCGCGCAAAAACTTCGATTTACCTCGTTTGCGCCTCCAAACGGGCTATGTCGCGTCGTACGCGGCGCACGGTCATCACGGCGCAGCACGAGAGTCCCACTATGAATCCCATCACCAGTCCCACGGCCTCGAATCCGCATTTGAAAGCGAGCAGATATCCGACAGGCAGGTTTATCAATATGTACGACACGAACACTATCGGCATGATTACCTTCACGTCCTGCAATCCGCGCATAATGCTGATCGACACGGTTTGCAGACAGTCCGACACCTGAAACAGCGCTATGTAGACCAGCATGGTGCCCGTCAGCTCTATGACTCGGGCATTGGTGGTGAACAGGGCGGGTATGGTGAAGCGCAGCAGTACGAAACATACGGCTGCCGTCATGCACCACGCGAGCCCCAGCTGGTAGGAGGCGTTCACGGTGCGTCGCAAAGAGTCGAAATTGCCCTGACCGTATATGTGCGAGCAGAGGATGGTGGTCGCCGAGCCTATGGCGACCACTATCATGAAGGTGATGTTCATCATGTTGGTGCCTATCTGGTAGGCGCTGAGAGCATGCGCGCCGAACGCCAGCACCATTATATTCGCCACGACGAATATGCTGGCTTCCATGAACATCTGGAACGATATGGGTATGCCCACCTTCAGTATGCGGAGCATGGTGCGCAGACGGAACGCCTGCATGCGCAGCGCTTCGACATAGACGCGGAAACGGCGGCTGCGGAAGAAATAGACCGCTATCATCACGCACATGCAGATTCGCGAGATCAGGGTGGCTATGCCTGCGCCCACGGCTCCCATGGGTTCGAATCCGCACTTGCCGAAGATCAACATCCAGTTGAACACGATGTTTATCGCGTTGCATACGATGATGACCACCATGGCGGTGCGGGTGTTGCCTATTCCTTCGAGGAATTGCTTGAATGTGAAGAATATCATCGCGGGAAACACGCTCCAGACCAAGATGTCGTAATAGGGCAGGGCAGCGTCGATCACCTCGGTTATCGAGGCGTCGCTGCCCGAATCGATCATGATCCCGCCCAAAAGCGAGAGCAGAGGCCGTGCAGCGACGAGCAGCGCCGAGGCCGCCATGCCCGTCAGCATGAACAGCGCGGCGCCGTTCTGCAACAGCTCGGCCGCATAGCGCTTGTCGTCTTTTGCGAAATACTCGCCCACCAAGGGCGTGAGTCCGAACGACAGTCCCATCGCCGCGACGAATATTATGAAGAATATGCTCGTCCCGAACGCGACGGCCGCCAGCGGCGTGGGGTCGTCGCCTCCGTAACGGCCCACCATTGCGGTGTCGGCCAACTGCACCGTGATCTGTCCCATCTGCGACAGAATGACGGGCAGCGCGAGGCGCAGGTTGCTCTTGTAGAAAGGTTTGTATGCGGCAAAAAAATTCATCATTGCAAAAAGGCGTTAAAAACCGAAATTGGGGCAGAGGCCGACGGCATGTCTACGCGTGCGGATCGACTACACTCGTGAAGCGGGTTTCGGCGGTCGGTGCCGCGCGTCAGAACGCTTCGTTGATGTTGAATATGAATCCGCTCGTGTGCTTGCCGAAGCCGTAATCGATGCGTATGTTCACGCGGTGTTTGAACTCCCAGCGGAATCCCAGACCATAAGACGGCAGGATGTTTTTCCATTCGAATTCCGAAAAACGCGGAAATACCGTTCCGCAGCCGCCCCATACCGTGCATCCTATTCGCTTGTATATGCGCTGGCGCAGCTCGGCTTGGCACGACATGATGCTGTTGTCGATGTATCGGCCCGCGTAATAACCTCTCATGCGGTACCCGCCGCCCAGCTCCTCGCGCAGCGCCCACGGCGAATCCTTGCCGTTGAAACGGCCGTATATGTCGGTGGCGATCACTCCTCCGTTCCACAACGCGTGGTAGAAATCGAAGATGACGGTGGTGCGGACGGGCGATTTGTCGTAATTGCTCATGAATTGCGGGTATAGCGTCACGTCGGCCATGATGTATACTCCCCGCTGCGGATTGGGTATGAAGTCGCGCGTGTCGTATTGCAGCGAAATCCCCAACCCCGTGAAGGTGTACGACCGTTTCTGCCCCTGAAGGTAGCTTTCGTCGTCGATCGAGGAGATCTTGGCGTGCGAGAAGTCGATTCGGGCGCCCACCTTGAATTCGTCGACCACCGTGTAAAAGTATTGCAGATCGATGCTTATTTTGCGGCGTGTGTAGTCTGTCGAGGGGTTCGTGGCGCAGGCGTCGTAATCGATTCCCCAGAAATAGAGCGGTTTGTTGGCGAAGGTAATGTCGTAGGAGAGACGCGAGCGGTTGCCTTTGAAATAGTTGTTGCCGTTGACACCCGCCACGTACAGTCCCGAGAGCGATACGTTGCCGACGATGGATATGTCGGAGGGCTGCATGAGCGAGTCGGTGCGGTCGAGTCGGTAGAGTCCCGAGGCGAGTCCTCCGATTCCGAAGCTGGCTTCGCGCGTGTAGGACGGCGACGCGATGAAGCTGACGTCGAATTTTTTGTCGAACGTGTGATCTTCGTTGCCGTGGAAAAGCTGCCGCCAGAAGCCTCGGCGCTTCTTTTTCGGCTCCTCGTCGGTCTCGGCATTTTCGGCGGGTTCGGCTTTCGCTACGGTGTCGGCGACTTCCGTCGGTGCGCCGCCGTTCGCGCGGATGTGCGCATGCGACATCCGCGGGAGTATCGTCAGGATTGAAAATATGATCGATGCGATTATGTATTTCATAAACTTTCCGTCCTTAAATCAGACTGTTTTTCATCCTGCAAATATAAGACAAAAACCACGACCGTGCAAAAACGTATCGCGTCGTTCGTGCGTCGCGGTGCGCGAAATTCGACATTGCCGACATTTAATGTCTTTTATGGCGATTATATTGGTCAATATGGCCATCGTAATAGCGTTTTTCAGACTTTTTAGTCTATTTTTGTAACGAAATATAAGATTATTCGTATGATACAGTACCACGATTGGCTGCACAATTTGGCCGATATGACCTCGGTAGACATGGTAGGTTGCGATTTGGGCATGTTCCAGTATTCCGAAGTGAAGAACAGCGGAGAGTTGTCGCAGAAGGGCTTCGAGCCTCGTAAATTCGATTTTTTTGTTTTGATGTTGGTAAATTCGGGGCGGCTCCGCGGGCGGATCAATCTTACGGAGTACGACGTCGAATATCCGTGCTTGGTGCGCATAATGCCCGGCCAGATAGTTTCGGTCGAGGAGGTCGACGACGATTTCGATGCTTCGGTATTGCTCATGTCGCGCAAATTCATCGAGAATCTGTTGGTCTACATCAACGGCCAGATTCCGATGAACACCCGCTGGTACGACGACTTCGTGTTCAAGCTCGGCGACGAAGACATGAAGATGCAGATCAATTTCTTCAACATCATGCGACGCATCGTGCGCATCGACAATCCTTACAGGTTGAAAGTGGTCGAGCATCTGATGATGGTCTTCTTTTACAGTTCGCGCGACGCGTTGGACGTGATGAAGAACAACCAGCCTCGATCGAGCGCCGACGTGTTGTCGAAAGAGTTCCTGCTGCTGGCCAAGGACAACTTCAAAAAGGAGCGTCAACTGAAATTCTATGCCGACAAGTTGTTCATAACGCCGCGCTATCTGTCGCGCGTGGTGAAGGAGTGCAGCGGGTCGTCGGCCGCCGAATGGATCGAACGTTACGTGATTCTGGAGGCGCGAGCGCTGCTCAAATCGACCAACATGACCATCCAGCAGATCAGCGACGAGCTTAATTTCCCGTCGCAGACCTTCTTCGGAAAGTATTTCAAGCGCCGCGTGGGCATGTCGCCGAAAGAGTATCGCCGCCGAGGATAACGGCCGTCGGATTCGATTTTCGGCGGTGAGCTTCGGTACATTTAATAATTGCTCTAATAATTTAACGGCTTATGAAAAGAGTGTTGTCGGTCGTGGCCGTCGCCGTGCTGGTCGTGTCGGCATGCGGCGGTTGCGCTGAACGGTACGATTGCGACGTATGTGTGTACGGAGGCACTTCGGCGGGAGTCATCGCCGCATATTCGGCCTCCCGACTCGGTAAATCGGTGCTGCTCGTCGAGCCGGGCCGTCGTCTGGGCGGCATGAGCTCGGGCGGACTCGGACAGACCGACATCGGAAACAAGCAGGTGGTGAAGGGCCTTGCGCTCGATTTCTACCGCCGCGCGGGGCGTCATTACGGGAGTCTGGAACATTGGATCTTCGAACCCTCCGTCGCCGAGGCCATATTCAAGGATTATGTGGCGCGCGGGGGTGTCGACGTGCTGTACGACCACCGCATCCTCAAGGTCGGCAAGCGGGGTGCGCACATCGAATCGATACGTCTCGAAAACACTGGCAGGACATTCGGCAGGGCCGAGGTGCGGGCCCGAGAGTTCATCGACTGTTCGTACGAAGGCGACCTCATGGCCCGTGCGGGGGTATCCTACACCGTGGGGCGCGAGTCGAACGAGGTTTACGGCGAGACTTGGAACGGCGTGCACGTGCGTCCCACGCATCAGTTTCCCGACGGAGTCGACCCCTATAAGGTGAAGGGCGATCCCGCGAGCGGCCTGTTGTGGGGCATATCCGACGAGGAGCTTTCGGCCGAGGGCAGCGGCGACGACAAGGTGCAGGCGTACAACTATCGGTTGTGCCTGACGAACCGAGTGGAGAACATGATTCCCATCGAGCGTCCCGCCGACTACGACTCGACGCGTTACGAACTGCTCGTGCGTTTGATGGAGGCCAAGGGCGACGACAACATACATTCCTATCTCCATTTCGGCTTCATGCCCGAGGGCAAGACCGACATAAACAACAACGGCGGATTCTCGACCGACATGATCGGCATGAACCACTCCTATCCCGAGGCGTCGTATCGCGAGCGCGAGCGTATCGTGGCCGCACACAAGAGCTATACGACGGGACTGCTGTGGTTTCTCGGACACGACGGGCGCGTCCCCGCGCGCATCCGCGAATCCATGCTGCGCTGGGGATTGCCCAAGGACGAATATGTCGAGTACGGACATTGGACTCCGCAGCTCTACATCCGCGAGAGCCGCCGCATGATAGGCGAATACGTGGCCACGCAGGCCGATTGCGAGAACCGCGTCGCCGTGGACGACGGAGTGGGAATGGCGGCGTACACGATGGATTCGCACAACTGTCGGCGAATAGTGGTGGTGAAGGACGGCAAGGCCATGGTCAAGAACGAGGGCGACGTGCAGATCCACGGCGGCCGGCCCTACGACATATCCTACCGTTCGATAACCCCCAAGCGCGAGGAGTGCGATAATCTGCTGGTTCCCGTATGCCTTTCGGCCAGCCACATCGCCTACGGGTCGATACGCATGGAACCCGTGTTCATGCTGTTGGGCCAGAGCGCCGCGAAGGCGGCATGCTTGGCCATCGACGGAGGCTTGAAGGTGCAGGAGATCGATGCGGGCGAGATACGGCGCATGTATCGCGAGGATCCGCTGCTCGACGGATCGGAGCCCGATATCGTGGTGGACGACACCGACGTGGAGGCCGATCCCGAGTCGGGCTGGCGCAGGGTGAATGCGGGCGACGGTTACGGACGTTCGTATTATCTGCTCGATCCCGTGAAGGGCAAGGCCGTGCTCAGCTATCCGTTCAGTGTTCGGCACGACGGACGCCATGCCGTTTATGCCTACCACATACGCCGCGCGGCCTCTTCCCGTGTGACGGAGCTTGCGGTGAGGTCCGAACGTTTCACGCAGCGGGCGGTACTCGATTCCGACAAGATCGAGGTCAAGGGCCAGACTTCGGGCGAGTGGGTGTCGCTGGGCGAATACGACCTTCGCGGCGGCGAGACGTGTTACGTGGATTTCACGAACGACGGCGACGTGACGGGACAGATATGCGCGGATGCGATACTCGTCGTGCGGGTACGGTGACGCGAATCGCCGATCCGCATTTTGTTAAATTTCCATTAAACTTTGTTGTCGATAATTCGGGCTCTCCGCATTTCGACTAATTTTGTCGACGGATCGGATTTTTTGAGAACGATGGAAAACAGGATATTGGTCGTCGATGACGAGGAGACTCTCTGCGAGGTGCTGCGTTTCAATTTGGAGAAAGAGGGTTATGCGGTCGATGTGGCTTATTGTGCCGAGGAGGCGTTGACGTTCGATTTGCGTAGATATTCGCTCATCCTGCTCGACATAATGATGGGTGAGATCAGCGGCATGAAGATGGCGAGGATACTCAAGTCGAGCAAGGCCACCGCGTCCATCCCCATTATTTTTTGCACGGCGAAGGGTGCCGAGGACGATATGATCGCGGGTCTCGATCTGGGGGCCGACGACTACATTGCCAAACCCTATTCGATGAAGAACGTGCTTGCGAGGGTGAGGACCGTCCTGCGCAGGACGGAGCATGCCGTTGCGTCGGGCGGGGACGACGGCGCCGCTCTCGTGTGCGGGGATTTGGTCGTCGATCTGCATAAGAAGCAGTGCAGCATCGGCGGACGCGAGATTCGCATGCCTCGTAAGGAGTTAGAGATTTTGGCTATGCTGCTCGGCCGTCGCGGACAGGTGTTCTCGCGGGAGGAGATCATTCGCGATGTATGGCCCGACGAGACCGTGGTGGTCGATCGCGTGGTGGACGTGAACATCACGCGTCTGCGTTCCAAATTGGGCGATTACGGCCGATATATCGTGACCCGCAACGGATACGGATATGGGTTCATCGAATAAGCCGGCCTATCATCGCAGGCTCTTTCTGTGGCTGCTCGCCTATTCGTGGTTGATGGTATTGTGCTTTGCCGCTTTCCAGTACCGTCGCGAAAGACGGTTCAGGGCGGAGGAGCTTAATTGCAGGTTGCAGGCCTTGAACGAAACGCTGCTCGGCGCTGTCGACGGCAAGGATACGATCGGCGATCTCGACGAATTTCTGCCGACGGAGGGGTTGCGCGTCAGCGTGATCGATCTGCACGGAAGAGTCGTTTACGACAATTCGCTCGACTCGCTGCCTTCGGAAAACCATCTCGAAAGGGCGGAGATCGCCGGAGCTTTGAGAAACGGTTTCGGATATACTGTGGAACGGCTCAGCGACAGCACGGGCGAAACCTATTTCTATTCCGCGCGCAGGGGCGAGAATCTGATCGTCCGCACGGCCGTGCCTTATTCCGTATCGCTCAGGGTGCTGCTTCGGGCGGATTACGGATTCCTTTGGTTCATGATCGGCGTCACCTCCGTGATGAGTCTGGCGGGCTATTTCGCCACGCGCCGCATGGGGCAGCATGTCACGCGTCTCAACCGTTTCGCCGAGAAGGCCGAACGCGGCGAACGCATTTTCGACACCGAACCCTTTCCGCACGACGAGTTGGGCGACATCTCCAACCATATCGTGCGGCTTTACGCCCAATTGCAGCAGGCCGTCGCCGACCGCGACCGCGAGCATCGTCTCGCCCTGCATGAGGAGCAGGAGAAGATAAGAATCAAGAAACAGCTTACGAACAACATCAATCACGAGCTTAAGACACCCGTCGCGGCGATGCGGGCATGCCTCGAAACATTGACGGCGCATAAGGATATCGCCCCCGAAAAACGCGACGAATTCATCGGCCGATGTTACGTGAGCTGCGAGCGTCTGCAAAATCTGCTGTCCGACGTGTCGCTTATCACCCGAATGGACGACGGCGGAGAGGCAATAGCGAAAACCGCGGTCGATCTGCGGGAGATCGTCGCCGATGTGTGCGACGAATTCGGCCCCGCGGCCCAGAACAAGGGGATGACGATCGTGAATACCGTTTCGGAAAGCGTGCCCGTCACGGGTAATGCCGCTTTGCTGGCCTCCGTTTTCCGCAATCTGATAGACAACGCGTTGGCCTATTCGGGCGGTCGCTGTGTCGAGATACGGCAAATAGCGTCGGATCTCGACTCGGTCACGTTGGCGGTCGCCGACGACGGCTGCGGCGTCGCCGAGGAGCATTTGCCCCATCTGTTCGAACGTTTTTACAGAGTGGACAAGGGCCGCTCGCGGCAGGCGGGCGGAACGGGGCTGGGGCTGGCCATCGTCAAGAATGCCGTTTTGTGGCACGGCGGCGGGATCACGGCGGAGAATCGGCGCGGCGGCGGTCTCGTATTCCGTTTTACGTTGAAAAAATAATCACGTACTTATTCCGCTCGCGGCGGCTCGTCAATCCGTGCGAGTGCGATCGCTCTCGTCTGCCGAACTCAGCTCGGGGCATGTCCGTAGTGCTGCCTTGTAACGAAAGATTCAACGCAATGAAACATTTATGAAATGTTCGTCCGCTTATTTTGGAGCATGAAACTTAAATAAGCATTTTATGGACATTTTGTTTCCCTGCGTGGTCGCCTTTCTCTTTCTGCTGGCGATCTTCGATCTCTTTGTCGGCGTGAGCAATGACGCGGTGAATTTTCTGAACTCGGCCATCGGTTCCAAGGCGGCGCCGTTCAAACATGTTTTGATCGTGGCCTCCGTCGGCGTCTTCATCGGTGCGGCCATGAGCAACGGCATGATGGATATCGCCCGTCACGGCATATTCCGTCCCGAGCATTTTTCTTTCTACGATCTGATCTGCATCTTCATGGCGGTGATGGTGACCGATATCATTCTGCTCGATGTTTTCAATACGCTGGGGATGCCGACCTCCACCACGGTGTCGATGGTGTTCGAATTGCTCGGCGCGACGTTCGTCGTGTCGCTGCTCAAGATGTCTTCCGATCCCGCGGGGCTCGGCTTCAGCGATCTGTTGAATACCGAGAAGGCGCTCTCCGTGATCATGGGAATCTTCCTGTCTGTGGCCGTCGCGTTTTTTTTCGGCACGGTCGTGCAATTTATCGCCCGAATGATTTTCTCGTTCGACTATCGACGCCGTTTGACATGGAAAATAGGCATATACGGCGGCTTGTGCACTACGGCGATCGTCTATTTCCTGCTTATCAAAGGAGCCAAGGACCTCACGTTCATGACTCCCCAGATCAAAGAATGGATCAATACCCACACTCTTTCGATCATCGCGGCCTGTTTGGTTGGGTTTACCCTTCTGATGCAGTTGCTGCATGCGTTGCGGGTGAACGTATTGAAGGTAATCGTGATGGTGGGCACGTTCGCGCTCGCCGTGGCCTTCGCGGGCAACGACCTCGTGAACTTCATCGGAGTGCCGCTCTCTGGACTGGCCTCCTATCGCGATTACGCCGCTAACGGGAGCGGCGATCCGTACGGGTTCTCGATGGATTCGCTCAACGGACCCGCCGAGACTCCCGTCGCGTTCCTCATCGGTGCGGGTATGATCATGGTGATATCGCTTGCCACATCGAAAAAGGCCCGCAATGTCACGAAAACCGAGATAGGATTGGGCAGTCGGAGCGTCGGAGACGAGATGTTCGGCTCCTCGCGGCTGGCGCGGCGTCTGGTGCGATGGGCGCTTTCGTTTTTCGCATGGATCCGCCGCGTGACGCCGCGCGGCATCCGTCGGTGGTTCAACAGGCGTTTCGACGTCGATGATAGCATCGCGGAGCAGGGCGCGGCTTTCGACCTGATACGCGGATCGGTGAATCTCGTCCTTGCGAGCACTCTCATAGCGTTGGGCACTTCGCTCAAACTGCCGTTGTCCACCACGTTCGTCACGTTCATGGCGGCGATGGGCACATCGCTCGCCGACCGTGCGTGGGGGCGCGAGACCGCGGTGTTCCGCATCACGGGCGTGATCTCGGTCATAGGCGGCTGGTTCATCACGGCGGGAGCCGCATTCATAGGTGCGGGAATCGTCGTTTTCTGCATGCACGAAGGCGGTGTGGGAGCCATGCTCGCGCTCGCCTCGCTGACCGTGTTTCTGCTCGTGCGAAGCAATCGCCGCTTCAGGGCCCGAAGCGGCGAAGAGGAGGGCGACACTCTGTTCCGCACCATTCTCGCCACCGAAGATAACGACCGCACGTGGAGTCTGCTGCTGCTTTACATCACCGATCGGCAGCGTAATTTCATCGCATTCGTCGCGGAGAGATACCGTGCGATCACCGATGCCTTCTTCGAGGAGGCGGTTCGCACGCTCGATAAGGTCGAGACCGATCTCGCGAGGCATAAGGAGATGCTGAAGAGCGCTCGGCGAAAAGAGACATTGTGTCTGCGCCGAGTGAGCCGCGAGGCGGCCATTGAGAAGAGCGCATGGTTTCATTTGTCCAACAACTGCTGCATGTCGATTCTCTATAACCTGCGACGCATCAACGAAGTGTGCAAGGAGCATGTGGAGAATAATTTCCTTCCGCTCTCCCCGCACCATGTAGCCGATTTCGAGACGGTACGTGCGCTGACGGCTGAGCTCTTCGACGACACGCTGGCCATGCTCGAAAACTCCGAAATCGAAAAGATCCCCGTGCTGCGACGTCGCTGCGACGATATCAAATGCCGCATTTCGGGAATGTATCACAAATTGTACGCCCGATTGCACGGGGGCGATCCGTCGGCGATGACCGTATTGTACGTCTATCTCAACATGCTTCAGGAGACGAGGGAGATGGTGGCCAATCTGCGCAAGTATCTGCGTGCTTATGCCAAGCTCCGCGATACGGAGTTTTCGGATCGGGCGCATCCCGAGTTCGCGTGCCTGACGAATGCCCGTAATGAATTGTTATGAGACGGCACATCGCAATCTCTCTTGTCGCGGCGATGCTCTTCGGGGGCCGATGCCGATCTATGGCGGCCGACTCCCTCTCCCGCCGACCCGATATACACGCCACCGTTCGTGCCAAGTACGAATACCGGCCGCAGGTCGGCGAAGGTCGTTTCGAGGTTCGGAATGCACGCGTGAACCTCGAAGGCAAGATGTTCCCTTTCGTCGGATACAAGGCCGAGATCGACCTTTCCGATGAGGGTGCGATCAAGATGCTCGATGCCTATGTCAGGCTCGAATCGAAGGGCGGGACACGATTCACGATCGGGCAGATGCGCGTTCCGTTTACGATAGACGCCCACCGTTCGCCCCATCTGCAATATTTCGCCAACCGTTCGTTCATCGCCAAGCAGGTAGGGAATGTTCGGGACGTGGGGGCCGTGGTGAGCCGCACTTTTTTTCGGGAGCGTCCGCTTACGCTCGAAGCGGGGATCTTCAACGGCTCGGGTCTGACCGACCAAAAGAATTTTTGGACGTCGGATTATAATTTTTCATTCAAGATGCAGGCGATGATAACCCGACGTCTCAATGCCACGGTCAGTTTTCAGCGGGCCGATGCGGGCGATACGAAGGTCGACATGTACGATGCGGGAGGGTATTACGAATCGGGCCGATGGCATGTCGAGGGGGAGTATCTCCGCAAACGCTACTCGAACGGCGATTTCGCCTCGGTGAATGCCGTCGATGCTTTCGTCGCATATCGCCTGCCTTTGAAAAGAGTCTTCTCCGCCGTTTCGTTTTTGGGGCGTTACGACTACATGTCCGACCACAGCAGCGGGGTGCGTGACGACGCGGGGGCGTTGACTGTCGATGATCCCGAGCGCCATCGCATGACGGGCGGCATGACTTTGAGTCTGGGGACTTCGACGTTGCAGGCGGACATACGCATAAATTACGAACAATACTTCTATCGCCGCATCGCCGCGGCTTCGATATCCGAACGCAGCAAGGCCGTCATCGAATTCGTGTGCCACTTTTGACCGACTTTTGCGGTACGGGCCTTTTTTTCGGCGGGCCGCGGTCGGCAGCCGCATCTGCGGTCGCACGGCGCTCTCCGCCCGCGAAGCATCGATTGCCCCCTCCCTCGAAAAAAAGATGAGACGACCGTTTGATCGCCTCATCGCCTTTTGCCGACAATCGTGCGACGCGAATCGCCCGACCGTCCGCTACCGTCGTCCGCGTGACCCGCGGGCGTCGGCAACCTATTTAACTGTTTTAACTATTGCTTCGAATGCCTTGGGCTCGTTCATCGCCAGATCGGCCAGAACCTTGCGGTTCAAGGCTATGCCCTTGGCGTTAACCTTACCCATAAATTCCGAATAGGTCATACCGTAATTGCGGACGGCGGCGTTGATACGCGTGATCCACAACGAACGATAGGTCCTCTTTTTGATCTGACGGTGCGCATAAGCGAACTGCAAACCCTTCTCGACAGTGTTTTTCGCAACTGTCCAAACGTTTCCCCTTGAACCAAAGTTACCTTTGGCAAGCTTCAAAACCTTTTTTCTTCTTGCGCGTGACGCAACAGCGTTGACTGAACGTGGCATAGTAAATAAGTTTTTGACGGAACTCGCAGCGGCGCGTTTCTCTCGCGCTCTTCGGGGCTGTTTCGTCCCTTGTTAATAAATTAGGTGCTGCCGGTTAAGACTACTTAACCAACAGATTCTTGATCTTGGCCTCGTCGGCTGCCGATACGGTCGAAGCATAACACAGATTACGCTTCTGCTTTTTAGTCTTTTTTGTCAGGATGTGACTGTGATAAGCGTGCTTACGCTTGATCTTACCTGTGCCGGTGAAAGTAAAACGTTTCTTTGCAGCGGCGTTTGTTTTCATTTTTGGCATTTTTCAAAAAGTTAAATTAGTTAAACACAGCGTGCAAAGATACGATTTTTTTTTCGAAACGGCGCACCGCACCGCGAATTTTTCCCGCAAGTGTGATTTAATTGTTATCTTTGCTCTCGATTACGGCCCACCCGAAAGGCCCGCAAACGATGAAGAGATGATAGAGGTTCACGACATACACAAGAGTTACGGCGCCCTCGAAGTGCTGAAAGGCGTCTCGCTGCGCGTGGCGCGCGGCGAGGTGGTATCGGTCACGGGGCCCAGCGGCGCGGGAAAGACCACGCTGCTGCAAATCGTCGGCACGCTCTCGGCGCCCGATTCGGGCAGCGTCACGATCGACGGCGAGGAGGTCACCCGTCTGGGCGACGCCCGCCTGTCGGACTTCCGCAACCGCAAGATAGGATTCGTCTTCCAGTTCCACCGCCTGCTGCCCGAGTTCACCGCTCTGGAGAACGTAATGCTGCCCGCCCTCATCGCCCGCCGCGACAAGGCCGAGGCGGAGCGCGAAGCCTCGGAGTTGCTGCGGATGATGGGACTCGCGCAGCGCGCGACGCACAAACCCGCGGCGCTGTCGGGCGGCGAACAGCAGCGCGTGGCCATAGCGCGCGCACTCGTCAACCGTCCCTCGCTGCTGCTGGCCGACGAGCCGTCGGGCAATCTCGACTCGAAGAACCGCGAGGAGATACACGCGCTCTTCTTCCGTCTGCGCGACGAGCTGGGGCAGACGACCGTGATAGTGACCCACGACGACTCGCTGGCGTCGATGGCCGACCGCAAGATCGCCATGCGCGACGGCGTCATCGAATATTAATCCCAACACTTAATAATGGAAAAGGAAGAACTGCGCGATTTGCTCGAACACTTGCACGACAAATACAACCGCGCCGAATTCATCGAACCCGATCCCATCAGCGTCCCCCACGCCTTCACGGCCAAGGAGGACCGCGAGATAGCGGGATTCTTCGCCGCCACCATAGCGTGGGGCAACCGCAAGGCCATAGTGAAGAGCGCTCGCCGCATGATGCAGTATATGGACGACGCGCCCGCCGATTTCGTGCGCCACGCCTCGGCCGAGGAGCTGGCACGCCTTCAGACCTATGTCCACCGCACCTTCAACGGACAGGATTTCACCGACTTCGTGCTGGCCATACGCGGCATCTCCGAGCGTTTCGGCGGCATAGGCGACTTCTTCGAATCGCGCTATGAGGCCGAGGGCGACATGGCTCGCGTGTTGTCGGCATTCCGCCGCGAGTTTTTTTCGTGCGAGCACAATCCCCATTGCGAAAAGCATCTGTCGTCGATAGACAAGGGTGCGGCCTGCAAACGCCTGAACATGTACCTGCGCTGGTTCGTGCGCCGCGACGACCGCGGGGTCGACTTCGGATTGTGGCGCAAGATACCCATGTCGGCGCTCTACCTGCCTTTGGACGTGCACTCGGGCAACATGGGCCGCGCGCTGGGACTTCTCAGCCGCAAGCAGAGCGACTGGAAAGCCACCGTCGAGATCACCGCTTCGCTCAGGGAGTTCGATCCCGCCGATCCCGTGCGCTACGACTTCTCGCTCTTCGGGGCGGGCATAGACGGATTCCTCAAGGTGTAGCCATGCGCGGAGGGGGATTCACATTCAAGCGGTTTCACATCGATCATGGTCGCTGCGCCATGAAGGTGGGCACCGACGGGGTGTTGATCGGCGCATGGTGCCGTCTGCCGCAAGGCGACTGCCGCATACTCGACATCGGCACGGGCAGCGGATTGATGGCCGTCATGGCGGCGCAGCGCAGCCCCGAGGCGCATATCACGGGCATCGACATCGATCCCGACTGCGTGGCGCAGGCTCGCGACAACGCCGCCGCCTCGCCGTGGGGCGACCGCATACGTATAGAACGGTGCGCGTTGCAGGAGTTCGCTGCCGCCGAGAAATTCGACGCCGCTATATCCAACCCTCCCTATTTCGTCGCGTCGCTTCTGCCGCCCGACGCGGCACGCACCTCGGCGCGGCACACCGTCGCGTTGCCGTTCGACGACATGGTGAGCGGCGTCGAGCGCAACCTACGCCCGTACGGCACCTTCTCGCTCATACTCCCGCCCGCGGAGATGGAGCTCTTTCGAGCTGCGGCCTGCGGCCGACTCTTTCCGCTGCGCAGGTGCGACGTATGTTCCACGCCGTCGAGTGGCGTGAAACGGGTGATGGCCGAGTTCGGATTGCAGCGACCCGCCGCCGTCGAGACCGAGACTCTGGTCATCGGCGACGGAGATGGTTACAGCGCCGCCTACCGTAGTCTGACGCGCGATTTTTACCTCAAATTTTGATTTGTCTGCCAAAAAATCTATTTTTGTGAAAACTACGAAACAAAAACATCGAAACCATGAAACGAGTTTTGACTATCGCCGCATTGGCAATCGCCCTCCACACGGGCGTGTCGGCGCAGAATACGATTTATAAGGCCGTGGTCGGAGCATACACCGACGCTTCGGGCGCCGTGGCCGTTTCCGATCCGTCGACCGTCGTCGCCGTCGATCTCATTCTCGAAAAAGAGCAGACGATAGTGGGACCTTACGCGCGTTACGCCCAGAAATATCTCGGCGTGCGCGGGTCGTTGATCGAAAAGACGATATGGTCGGTCAAGGGTGCCGAATTGTCGATTTTCGACGGCGACACCGCTTTGAAAAGCGGCGGCATGGCACCCGCCTCGACGACCGAGATGTCGTACTTGAGCGGCGAGACCGAATTTCCCAAGGTGCTGCCCGATCGTCTGACGACGACGGCGCTGAGTACCGAAGATGCGGCCGCCGCGGCCGCGCAGGCCATATTCTCCATACGCAAACATCGCATGGAGTTGATTACGGGCGAAGCGGGCGAGAACGTGTTCGGCGGCGGTCTGAAAGATGCGCTCGACGCTCTTGACGTCAAGGAGCAGGAGTATCTGGAGCTGTTCCTCGGCAAAAAAGTGGTGACGACCTCGACCGAACGCATAATAATCCCTATGGTGGCAGGCGAACAGAACTATCATGTGGCCCGCATATCGGCGTCGGCAGGCATCCTGCCCTCTGCTTCGGCTGACGGCGATGCCGTGACGCTCGTGCTCACCCCTTCGGGAAATGCCAAATTCGGCAGCCTCGAAGAGGCCGATCCGCGCGATAAGACGGCTGTACGCGTGCGTATCGCCGACAACGCCGAATGCGTCGTCCTCGTGGGCGACAAGCAGGCGGCATCGGCCGTACTGCCCATATTCGAGCTGGGACGCACCGTGTCTGTGGCTGCTCCTGCGGCAAAACGTTAGAGGGGTGGACCATACATCGCGCATGATCCGACTCTTAGGGGCGCTGCGTCGTGAAATGAATGGCGCCGTGGCCGACGGCATGTATCTCTACGGCCGTCCCTACGGATTGAATTACGGCGTGAGCCTGCCCACCATACGCGCCATTGCCCGCGCCGAGGGGTGCGATCACGACTTCGCCCGTTACCTTTTTCGGCAGCAGGTGCGCGAACTGCGTCTGGCGGCATTGCACATAGCCGATCCCCGACGGGTCGACGTCGCCGAGGCGGCGTTCTGGGCCGAGGGGATAATAAATTCGGAAGCGGCCGAGGAGGCCGCTTTCGCTATGTTGTGCAAGTCGCCTTTCATAAAGGATATATACGGCCGATGGAGCGGTTCCGACAATGAACTGCTCGTGTACTCGGCTTTGATGGCGGCGGCGCGAGGCGCGGCGGACGATGCGTCTGTCGCGGGGACGGTGCCTGCCGTCGTCGCGGCGTATCCGTCGTCGCGCCTTGTCGCTCGAGGTGCCGTCGCTCTTTTGGCGGCCGCCTGCGATGCGGAGCAGACGTGCGCCGCGGTCGTCGACTCGCTTCGTCCCATGCGGGAATCGCTTGCCGCAAAGTACATAATCGAAGAGATGAGTTGGCGCATCGACATTGCGCAATCGCCCGAGGCGGAATAGGATCGTATGTCGTCTTTGGAATCAATCATGCGCGCGCCGCGGCCTCGAAATTTTTCGGCAGCATCGATGCCGCGAAGGTAAAGAGCATCAGAATCATGA
>CAYMIH010000005.1:0-64727 GCA_964390585.1 uncultured Alistipes sp. | reverse complement strand
CACCGCTCGAATAATACTTCTCTATCAACGGATAAACCAAACTCTTCGTCAAACGCTCGTACTTCTTATTCTCCATGATATCTAATCGGCCGGATTTTAATTCGTCTCCCGGCATGAGCACAAAGATAGATACCTAAAAGATAGTGGGCAATATGTGCCTTAACGGATATTTACGATGTACTTCGGGTTTGTCGGAAAGCGACGTAGCCTGCGAAGTGAGCAATAGCGAGCCTTCGCGGGGCGAGGCTGCGGCTCGCGCGACTCTAAAGAGCCGCAAAAATACACACATGTCAGCCGCAGCCTCGGCGCGCGGAGGCCCGCAACTCACTTTACGTTCGAAGCGGTCCCCGCAGGCCGCGACCCGAAAACATTCCCATTACGACGCCTGCGACTCGCAGAGTCGTGCAGTTCGCCGCTGCCCCACAGCGGCGGACTGCTGTCGCACTCGCGCCGCCGTCGGCGAACAGCAGCCAATCCCCGTAACGGCATTCGCCATGTTGCGACCTCCGCAGGCTGCGGCCGAAGCGATTTATTTTCTCAGATTTTCGGCGACCCAGTTCGTCAGCTCTGTGAAATCGGCCACCGACAGCTGCTCGGCGCGCATGGAGAAGAAACGGTACTCCTCGCCGCCGAAATCGCCGAAAACGGACTTCAGCGAATTGCGGATCATCTTGCGGCGCTGCCCGAACGAAGCCTTCACCACACGCACGAAAAGGGCCTCGTCGCACCCCAGATGCCCGGTACCGTTGCGGCGCAGGCGCACCACGGCGCTCTTGACCTTCGGGGGCGGGTTGAATACTTTCTCTCCCACCGTGAACAGATACTCGATGTCGTACCACGCCTGAAGCAGCACGCTCAATATCCCGTACTCGCGCGACCCGGGAGGCTCGGCCATGCGCACGGCCACCTCGCGCTGGATCATGCCGACGCACTCGGGAACGATGTCGCGGTTCTCGATGATCTTGAAAAATATCTGCGACGATATGTTATAGGGGAAGTTGCCTATTACGCGTACCTCGTCGCCGAAGCGCTCGCGCAGGTCCATAGCGAGAAAATCGCCCTCGATCAATCGCGGCGCGAAGGCGGGATAGTGCTCGTGCAGATATTCGACGCTCTCGCCGTCGATCTCGGCACCGTAGGTCACGATGTCGTCGCGCTGCAACAGAAAACGCGTCAGCACCCCCATGCCGCAACCCACCTCCAGCACCGTGGCGGGGCGTTCGGCGGTACCTCCGCCGAGCGAGTTGCAGATCTTGGATGCTATGTTAAGGTCGGTCAGGAAATGTTGTCCCAACGACTTTTTGGCCCTTATTTGGTTCATGTTTTTTCTTACGTAATTATCTGATTTAGGCTTGTCGGATTTTGCGGCTCTTCAGAACCGCGCGAGCCGTAGCCTCTGCCCCGCTTCAGGCTCACTGTTCGCTCCCTCCGCAGGCTACGCCTCGCAATCATAAGCCGAGATCGGATAATACCATTTTCTTGTATTAAAAACGTATGCGATATCGTAGTCGAACGTGGTACGACCGTCATTCCGCCTCTCGCGCCAGGCGGACGATCCACTTCACCCATACATACGCCAAAAGCGGAGCGACCACAATCACTCCGCGATTATATGACCATGCGCCCGCGAAATCGAAGTAACACAACGACGCCAATGCCCGCGTCATCCCGCACCCGGGACATTCGTGCCCCGTGATGTTGCGGATGATACACAACGGATGTTCCTCGGAAAATATCCATCCGCGAGGAACGAGGTATATCGACAAAGGCGACAGTGCGACCGCGGCTGCATGACGGTAGCGCCAAAACCGCCGCACGGCCGTCGGGGTTATCGGTTGTTGCTGACAATTCGGCCCTCGCCGTCGCGATAGCTGCCGCAAATGATCATGATGAAATCGATCAATGCCCAAATGCCGCAACCACCCAAGGTTATCAGCTGAATCACGCCGATGGCGGTCTTGCCCGCATAGAAGCTGTGGATGCCGAAAGCGCCGAGGAAGAAGCAGAGCAGAAGCGTGGTGAGCCAATCTTTCTCGCTCGCATTGGGGTTGACCGATTTCATTTTCGAACCGCAATAGGGACAGCTGGCTGCCGTGTCCGACACCTGCTTGCCGCAATCTTTACAATAAATCAAGGCCATAGTATTGTTTTTTATGTAATTATGGAACCGTTTCGCCGACTGCCGCCGACTGAAAGGTTCGGGTAGTTTGTCGGATGCAAATATAGGTATATATCCGTTACGGAGCGTAGCCGCAGCGACGGATTAATTTCCCACCTCGCAAAGAAATTTTATGCGCACGAGACGTATCTCCTCCTCGGTATAGTCCGAACCGAGCTCCTCCAGAGCGGCGTCGAGCGAATCGCTCTCGGCATCCTCCTTGAAATAGAGGTAGATGTCTTCGGCCTTGTCTTCGTCCATATACTGCTCGATGTAGTACGAGATGTCCAACTTGGTTCCCGAGTTCACGATGCCCTCTATGTCGGTGAGCAACTCCTCGAAATCGAGGTTCTTGGCCCGCGCTATGTCCTCGAAATCCATCTTGCGGTCGATCGACTGTATGATGAATATCTTGTTGCCCGACTTGTTGGCCACCGATTTTACGACCATGTCCTGCGGACGCACTATATCTTTCTCCTCGACGTAGGCTTTGATGAGGCGGATGAACTCCTCGCCGAATTTCTTGGCCTTGCCCATGCCCACGCCCGAGATGTTCTGCATCTCCTCGATGGTTATGGGATATTGGATGGCCATATCCTCCAGCGACGGGTCTTGGAATATGACGAACGGCGGCAGATCGTGTTTCTTCGCCACTTTTTTGCGCAGGTCTTTCAGCATGGCGAACAGCTCTTCATCGGCGGCACCTCCCTTGCCCGCCTGCGCGATCGAAGCCTCCTCCTCGCGCTCCTCTTCGTCGTAATCGTGGTCGAGGGTTATGGTGACGGGCGTCGGCGATTCGATGTATTTCAAACCTTTGGCGTTGACCGATATCAAGCCGTAATTTTCGATGCTCTTGTCGATGAGTCCCATGATAAGCCCTTGACGTATCACGGCTCCCCAGAACTTGCCGTCGTGTTCATCGCCTTCGCCGAACCACTTGAGCTTGTTGTGCGAATAGCTCTTCACCTGCGCCGTCACCTTGCCCGTAAGCACGGCGACGAGGTGGTCGCTTTTGAATTTGTCGCCTATGGCCTCCAGAGCCTGCAACGCGAGTTTCATCTCCTCGCTCGCCTTGACCTTCGGTTTGGGGTTGACGCAGTTGTCGCAGCATCCGCAATTGTCTTCCTCGTACTCCTCGCCGAAGTAGTGGAGCAACGTCTTGCGGCGGCAGATGGAACTTTCGGCATACGATACCGTCTCAAGCAGAAGCAGCTTGCCGATCTCCTGCTCGGCCACGGGCTTGCCCTGCATGAACTTTTCGAGTTTCTGGATATCCTTGTAACTGTAAAAGGTCAGGCAATGCCCCTCGCCGCCGTCGCGGCCCGCGCGGCCCGTCTCCTGATAGTATCCCTCCAGCGATTTGGGAATGTCGTAATGGATCACGTAGCGCACGTCGGGCTTGTCGATGCCCATGCCGAAAGCTATGGTAGCCACTATGACATCTACCCTTTCCATCAGGAAATCGTCTTGGTTGTTGGCTCGCGTCTGGGCATCCATCCCAGCATGGTAAGGCAGCGCCTTTATGCCGTTGGCCACGAGCAGTTCGGCCAGCTCCTCGACCTTCTTGCGGCTCAGGCAGTAGATGATGCCGCTCTTGCCCGATTTCTGCTTTATGAACCGTATTATCTCGTGCTCGGCGTTGTGCTTGGGGCGGATCTCGTAAAAGAGATTCGGACGGTTGAACGACGATTTGAACACCGCGGCGTCCGACATGCCCAGATTCTTCTGTATGTCCATCTGCACCTTGGGGGTGGCCGTGGCGGTAAGGGCGATTAGCGGCGCGGCGCCTATGTCGTTTATGATGGGGCGTATGCGGCGATACTCGGGACGGAAATCGTGGCCCCATTCCGATATGCAATGCGCCTCGTCGATGGCATAGAACGATATCTTGATCTTGCGCAGAAACGCCACGTTGTCCTCTTTGGTGAGCGATTCAGGGGCGAAATAGAGCAGTTTGGTCTTTCCCTCCAGCACATCGCTGCGCACTTGGTTGATGGCCGTTTTGTTGAGCGACGAATTGAGAAAGTGGGCTATGCCCGATTCGGTGGAGAAGGTGCGCATGGCATCCACCTGATTCTTCATCAGGGCTATGAGCGGCGATATGATGATCGCCACCCCGTCCATGATCAGAGCGGGCAGCTGGTAGCAGAGCGATTTGCCGCCGCCCGTGGGCATGAGCACGAAAGTGTCGCGCCCTGCCAGCAGATTGCGGATCACCGCCTCCTGATTACCTTTGAAAGAATTAAAGCCGAAGTACTCCTTCAGTTTGTCGTGCAAAAGAGTGTTTTCTTGCTCCATCGTACAATTGTTCTAAATGGACCGCTTAGTCGCAAAACAGGAAATTTCATGTAAAGATAAAACTTTTTTGCGAAAAAATGATAACTTTGTAAAAAATTTCAACGATTATGCGCCTGTTCACGAGCGAGCTTGTCAAAAAGTACAAATCACGCACCGTGGTGAACCATGTGACCATCGACGTCAACCAAGGGGAGATTGTCGGTCTGCTTGGCCCCAACGGTGCGGGCAAGACCACTACTTTTTATATGATAGTGGGACTGATCAAGCCCAACGAAGGCAAAATATTCCTTGAAAACGACGAGGGCGCGGTGACCGAACTCACCGACGAACCCGTCTACCGCCGCGCGCAGATGGGCGTGGGATATCTGGCGCAGGAGGCTTCGGTCTTCCGCCGCCTGAGCGTGGAGGACAACATCCGCGCGGTGCTCGAAATGACCTCTTACAGCAAGGAGTACCAGCGCGAACGCGTGGAGGCGCTCATCGAGGAGTTCCGCCTGCAAAAGGTGCGCAAGAGCCTCGGCATACAGCTCTCGGGAGGCGAGCGACGCCGCACCGAGATAGCGCGCGCCGTGGCCATAAACCCCGCTTTCATCCTGCTCGACGAACCGTTCGCGGGAGTGGACCCCATCGCGGTGGAGGATATACAGAGCATCGTGGCCACGCTGAAAAACAAGAATATCGGTGTGATCATCACCGACCACAATGTCGACGAGACGCTGGCCATCACCGACCGCACCTATCTGCTTTACGAGGGCAAGATACTCAAAACGGGAACGGCCGAGGATCTGGCCAACGACGAGATGGTGCGCAAGGTCTATCTGGGCAAGAATTTCCAGCTGCGCCACAGTCCCGCCATCGATCGGCAGAAGCAGGCCGAGGCCGCGCAAAACGACCCGACTAAACTTTAACCTTCATATATGGATAAAACCGTCTCCTCGGGGAGCGTGAAAGGCACCATCGTTCCGCCGAGTTCCAAGAGTTACGCCCAACGCGCCATAGCCCTCGCGCTGCTTGCCGAAGGACGCACGACGCTGCGAAACATCGAGTTCTGCAAGGATACGCGCTCGGCGCTGTCGTGCATCGAGGCCTTGGGCGCACGGGTGACGCATTTGGACGACACCACGATCGCCATCGACGGCGGTCTGCGCCCCGCGACAGATACGCTTCACGTGGGCGAATCGGGGTTGGCCACCCGTCTGTTCACTCCCATCGCTTCGCTCCACTCCGCCCCTATCTGCATCAAGGGCGAAGGCACGCTGCTGCACCGTCCCATGATAATGATGATCGAGCCTCTGCGGCAACTTGGCGTCGAGGTGCGCGACGGCGGAGGCCATCTGCCCATCGAGGTGTGCGGACCCATTCACGGCGGCCGCATCGAGGTGGACGGAAGCGTGTCGTCGCAATTCATCACGGGCCTGCTGTTGGCGCTGCCGCTGGCCGAGGAGGATACCGATCTGTATGTGCGTTCGGCCGTCTCGACACCCTATATCGACATGACAATCGACACCGCGCGGCGTTTCGGGGTGGAGATCATGCACCACGAGGGCGACTACTCGCATTTCTACATCGAAGGCGGACAGCGATACACGCCGGCCGATCTGGCCATCGAGGGCGATTGGAGCGGTGCGGCGACCATGCTCGTCGCGGGAGCCATAGCGGGCGAGGTGACCGTAAGGAATCTATCTACCCTGTCCAAGCAGGCCGACACGGCCATCTGCCACGCTCTGGAGCGTGCGGGTGCGGGCATAATAATCGAGCGCGACTCGATAACGGTGTCGAAACGCAAGCTGCGCGCGTTCACGTTCGACGCCACCAACGCTCCCGATCTGTTCCCCGCGCTGGCCGCATTGGCTGCCGCGGCCGAAGGCGAGAGCGTGCTTATCGGCACCGAACGGTTGCTGCACAAGGAGAGCGACCGCGCCGAAGCCATACGACGCGAGTACGAGAAGGTGGGTATCGAGGTCGACCTGAGCGAAGAGAACGTGATGAAGATACGCGGCGGCGAGATACGTCCCGCGACCGTGTTCAGCCACAACGACCACCGCATGGCCATGTCGATGGCCGTGTCGGCGTTGCGCTGCGACGGCGAGGTGAAGATAGAGAATGCCGAGTGCGTGGAGAAGAGCTATCCCGCGTTCTTCGACGATCTGGAATCAGTAACGGTACGATAATATGGGCTTTTTCAGAAGATTGTTTGCAAAGAAACATGACAAGACGATTCCCGAGATCGAAACGATAAGTAAGTATGCGGATGAATCGTGCCGTGCCGCGGAGGGGCAGACGTCGGAGCCCGTGATCTTCGATGACGACAGGAGCTATTTCGAGGCCGTGCGGTCCGATGCGATCTACGGCGATGTCGAAGCGGAGATGGCACTGGCATTGTGCTATATAGAGGGCAAAGGCGTAACGGCCGACGTGCCTCGGGGGATGCACGAACTCGAATTGGTAGCCGCAAAGGGCTATGTCGATGCCATGGATGCGCTCGCAGAGTACTATCGCGACGGGAGATTCGGCATACGGAAAAATCTTACCAAAATGGCCGTATGGCTTACGCGCGGAGCCGAAGCGGGAAGTATCTATGCTATGGAAGAGTTGGCATCGAATTATGCAGGCGGCAAGAACGGGTTTCGGGAAAATCACGAATTGGCTCATTTGTGGTATTACAGACTATACAAAAACGGAGGCGGCAGTCTGGCGAAACTCATGTATGCCGTGGGGCTGTTCAACGGTTATCCCGAAGACCCCGAGAAACAACAGTCGAACGCGAGATTGCTCCTCGAAGAGATCGATGAGATTCTCGATTTGGATATTCTGAAATCGGGACAGCGTGTCAGAGGGGAGAGTATGATCAAGCGAATGGCCGACGATGGGTATCGTCCCGCTCAATACGTCCTAAAGGATATCAAGCGCATAAAAGCGGAAAAAGTCGTAGCCGATATAAT
Organism: uncultured Alistipes sp.; assembly: GCA_964390585.1. GTDB lineage: Bacteria > Bacteroidota > Bacteroidia > Bacteroidales > Rikenellaceae > Alistipes. The sequence continues at coordinate 57,329 of CAYMIH010000005.1, read as the reverse complement.
TAAGGAGATATATAACAATGTAAGAGCTTGACAAATGATTTGCGATAACCGTTTGAAATCGCAAAGGCTCGGAATCCATACATAACGAATGAACAGTTTCGGAACCAAATTGAGAATATCGCTCTGGGGCGAATCGCACGGGGCGCAGGTGGGAGTCGTGATCGACGGCGTACCCGCGGGCATCCCGCTCGCCGAGCACGATTTCGAAGCCGATCTGGATCGGCGTCGCGCGGGGTCGGCAGGCACCACGCCGCGCAAGGAGAGCGACGCGCCGCACATAGTGTCGGGCGTTTACGAGGGACATACGACGGGCGCTCCCGTTGCGGTGGAGTTCGTCAACGAGAATACCCGTTCGGGCGACTACCGCAATCTGACGGTGCATCCCCGCCCGTCGCATGCCGACTGGGTGGCGCAGCGCAAATTCGGCGGGTTCAACGATCCGCGCGGCGGCGGCCACTTTTCGGGCCGTATAACCCTCGCGCTGGTGACTGCGGGCGTTATAGCCAAGAAGATTCTCGGCGGGGAGGTGCGGTTCTTTACCGAGATTGCCGAGATAGGCGGCTCGACCGACAAGGCGCGGTTCGACGAGATAATAGAGCGGGCGCGGATGGACCGGGATTCGGTCGGAGGCATTGTCGAATGCCGCGCCGAGGGCATACCCGCGGGCTGGGGCGAGCCGTTCTTTGACTCGGCGGAGAGTCTCGCGGCCCATCTGCTCTTTTCGGTTCCCGCCGTCAAGGGCGTGGAGTTCGGATGCGGATTCGAGGCCGCACGCATGACGGGATCGCATCACAACGACCCCATCGTCGATGCCGACGGTCGCACCGACGGCAACCGCGCGGGCGGAATCGTGGGCGGCATAACCAACGGCAATCCCGTCGTGGTGCGTGCCGCCGTGAAACCCACGGCATCCATATCGCGCGGACAGCAGACATACAATTTCGAGACGGGACGCGTAGAGGAACTCGTAATCAAAGGACGTCATGATGTGTGCATAGCCCTGCGCGCGGCGGTGGTCGTTGAGGCCGCCGTGGCGATAGCGCTCGCCGATCTCAAACTGCGTGCATAGGCGATGATGGCTTCGCGAGCGGAAATAGTCGATTACATCCGTCGGCGCGTGTCGGCGCTCTACTCGGTCGATGAGGGCGGACGCATAGCCCGTATGACGGCGGCAGCGTTGAGCGGCGACGCGGAGGCGAAATTCCTCGCCGATCCGAATGAAACGATAGAGATAAACGGTTTGGAACAGGCTGCCGACGAACTTGCGGCGGGCAGGCCCGTGCAATACGTCATCGGCGAGGCCGATTTCTGCGGTTTGCGGTTCGCGGTCCGCGAGGGCGTGTTGATCCCGCGGCCCGAGACCGAAGAGCTGGTGATGAAGGCTGCGGAGCGGGCCGAGGAATTCGCCCGCCCGAGGATACTCGACGTGTGCACGGGAAGCGGCTGCATAGCCGTCGCGCTCGGCCGCCGCATTCCGCGGGCCGAGATCACGGCTCTCGACATATCGGCCGCGGCGCTGGCGATAGCGCGCGAGAACGGTCGGCGGATAGGTGTCGGGGTGGAATGGATCGAGGACGACGCTCTGGGCGGCATGAAGCGGCTCGCGGGCCGACGGTTCGACGTCGTAGTCTCGAATCCGCCCTATATCCCCCGTTCGGAGATGGCAGCCATGCACCCTAATGTCACGCGGTACGAGCCATACGAGGCTCTTTTCGTCGACGATTCCGATCCGACGGTGTTCTATCGGGCCATAGCGCGTGCCGCGGGCGTGATGCTCTCCGACGGCGGCTCCCTGCTGTTCGAGGTGCACGAACGTCTGGCCGAGGAGACGGCCGAGGCGGTACGCGCCGAAGGGTTCGCCGACGTGCGGATCGAGGAGGATTGTTTCGGTAAACAACGAATGGTATGCGGCAGGAAAAGCAAACGGTAAAACGCACCAAGACCGCCGAGCAGGCTTTGGCCTCGCTCATGCGTCTCTGCGCCCGCGCCGAACGGTCGTCGGGCGATGCCATGCGTTTGATGGGAACGTGGGGCGTTCCGTCGTCCGAGCGCGCGGGGATGCTGCAAAGACTCGTAAAAGAGAAATTCATCGACGATCGCCGCTATGCCGAAGCATTCGTGAGGGAGAAGATCAACCTCAGCGCATGGGGCGAATACAAGATACGTACGGCCCTGCGCCGCAAAGGCATAGCCGACGCCGTAGTCTCGGAAGCGTTGAACTCCGCTCCGTCGGCGCGCGACACCTCGCGACTGGCCGAACGTCTCGCGCGCAAGATGAAAAGCCTGAAATACGATAACCTCTACCAACTGCGCACGAAACTCATCCGACACGGCATATCGCTCGGTTTCGCGACCGACGACGTGGTGGCGTGCGTGGAGGAGATAACCCGCAACATAGAAGAACCATGCGACGAAACAGAATTTTTCCCGTTATAGCCGCCATAATTTTCGCAGCGCCTGCGGTGGCGCAGAGTCTCGACCCCGATTATTACGAATATCCGCTGCGCGATGTGGCGGGTTACTACTCGGCCAACTTCGGCGAGATGCGCCCCAACCACTTCCATTCGGGCGTGGACCTGAAGACCGACGGCGTGGAGGGCAAATCGGTGGTGGCGGCCGCCGACGGCTACGTGTCGCGCATACTTCAGTCGCCGTCGGGATACGGCCTCGCTCTCTACGTCGCCCACCCCAACGGCACGACCACGGTCTATGGCCATCTGTCGCGGTTCCGCAAGGATGTGGCCGATTTCGTCTTCGCCGAGCGTCACCGACTGAAAAGCAGCCGAATAGACATTGCGTGCCCGCCCGACAAGTTCCGCGTCGTGCGTGGCGAGGAGATTGCCCGCTCGGGAAACACGGGCTCGTCGATGGGCCCCCACCTCCATTACGAGATACGTGACACCGAGACGCAGAAGACGCATAACATCATAGCGCAGGGAGTGCTGAAGCCCAAGGACGGAATCGCACCCTACATAATGAAAGTGCATTACATCGAGGTCGACACCGTGCGCGGCATTCCCGTGAACGCATGGCCCGCGACATACGCCGCACGCAAGATCGACGGCAATACCTACGGCCTCGCGCAGCAGTCGCCCGTAAAAGTCGGACGCAAGGGCTATTTCGTCGTGGAGGCGTCGGACCGCAAGGACGATTGCGCCAACACGTACGGCATATATCGTCTGACGGCCAAAGTCGACGGACAGACATTCTTCCAATACAGGAACGACGGATTCACATTCGACCTGTCGCGCTACTGCAATTCGGTGGCCTACTACCCCGTCCAGCGCAATTCGCGCAACGAAGCCATCCGTCTGGCCGCCATGCAGGGCGGTACGGAGCGGTTCTACCCCACCATGCGCAATCGCGGATTGATCGAGGCGGCCGAGGGGGCGAGACGGAAAATAGACCTGACGGTAGAGGATGATTGCGGCAACGTGTCGACGCTCGCATTCGAGATCGAGGGCAGGCCCGAGGCGGAGTGTTTCCGCGGCGAGATCGACGAAGCGTGCAAACTCGTGTACCACGACCGCGACTTCGCCGTCAAGGTCGACGACACGTTCAGCGTGGTGATTCCCAAAGGCGCGCTTTACGAATCGGCGGCGCTACGCATCGAGCGGTCGGAGATAACGCCCGTGGCCGATTCCACCGTGCGCGTGCTCTCGCCCGCATATCGGGTCGGCGACAGGAACGTACCGCTTCACAAGAGCATCGCTCCCGTTTTCAGCATATCGGTCGACGAGGCGCTGCGGCCCTATGTCGTGATGGCCTCCGTCGCCGACAACGGGCGGCTGTCGTATGCGGGCGGCAGCTTACGTTACAACCGCCTCGCGGGACGCACGTCGTCGTTCGGCACCTATTGTCTCGCGGCCGATACCGTGCCGCCCGTCATAAAGCCGCTGTTCGCCGACGGGCAGGATTGCCGCGGCCGTGACCGCATAGCGTTCCGCATCTCCGACAACTTCTCGGGCATCGGCTCGTACTCCGCCACGATCGACGGCCGATGGGTGGCGACGGATCTGTCGCACGGCCGCGCATCCATCGATCTGCGGGCCGAGGGCATCGCGGGAGGCACGACGCACGCGGTGGAATTTACGCTGACCGACAACTGCGGCAACCGAACCGTATGGCGCGGCACGATCGTGCGATAGGCCGAAAAGGCTTGCCCGTAATGTCGGAATTTAGTATTTTTGCGATCGAACAAAACCGAAACCTTAATAATTTATGTTGAAAAAGAGTATTATCGCACTGCTCGCCGCCACGTCGTTCTTCACGGCGCGAGCGCAAAAGGAGGAGTTTTCCCCCGTCGATTACGTGAACCCGCTGGTCGGAACGCAATCGTCGTTCGAACTCTCCACTGGTAACACCTACCCCGCCATAGCACGTCCGTGGGGCATGAATTTCTGGACTCCGCAGACGGGAGAGATGGGCAACGGATGGCAATATGTGTATACGGATCACAAAATACGCGGATTCAAGCAGACACACCAGCCCAGCCCGTGGATCAACGATTTCGGACAGTTCTCCTTGATGCCCGTGGTGGGTGCTCCGAAGTTCGACCAGAACGAGCGCGCCAGCTGGTTCTCGCACAAGGGTGAGGAGGCAAAGGCATACTATTATAAAGTATATCTGGCCGAGCACGACGTGGTGGTCGAGCTGTCGCCCACCGACCGTGCGGCGTTGTTCCGCTTCACGTTTCCCGAATCGAAAGATTCGTATGTCGTGATCGATGCATTCGACCGCGGCTCGCACGTAAAGGTCGATGCAGCCAACAACCGCATTACGGGATACACCACCCGCAACAGTGGCGGAGTGCCCGACAATTTCAAGAACTACTTCGTCGTGGAGTTCGACAAGCCGTTCGAGTACACGGCCACCTTCGCCGACGGTAAGTTGAGCGAGAACGCGACCGAGCAGACCGAGAACCACACGGGTGCCGTAATAGGCTTCGCCACGCACAAGGGCGAGAAGGTGCACGCCCGCGTGGCGTCGTCGTTCATAAGCCCCGAGCAGGCTTTGGTGAACCTACGCGAGCTGGGCGACGATTCGTTGGAGATGCTCAAGGAGAAGGGTCGCAAGGCATGGAACGAGGTGTTGGGCCGCATCGAAGTGAGCGGCGGCGACCTCGACCAATACCGCACTTTCTATTCGTGTCTCTACCGTTCGACGCTTTTCCCGCACAAGCTGTACGAGATAGCCGACAACGGCGAGGCGGTGCATTACAGCCCCCACAACGGCAAGGTGGAGAAAGGTTACTTCTATACGGGTACGGGATTCTGGGATACGTTCCGCTGTCTGTTCCCGCTGCTGAATATGCTCTATCCATCGGAGAACCTCAAGATGCAGGAGGGATTGATGAATGTCTACCGCGAGAGCGGATTCTTCCCCGAGTGGGCGAGTCCGGGTCATCGCGGCTGCATGATCGGCAACAACTCGGCTTCGGTGCTGGTCGACGCTTGGATGAAAGGTGTGCGCGTCGAGGACCCGCAGACCATGTTCGACGGTCTCGTTCACGGAGCGAACAACGTGCATCCCCGCGTAAGCTCTACGGGCCGTCGCGGACACGAGTATTACAACACGCTGGGATACGTGCCTTACGACGTCGATATCAACGAGAACGCGGCGCGGACCCTCGAATACGCCTACGACGACTGGTGCATCTACCGCATGGCCAAGGAGCTGAAGCGCCCCAAGGAGGAGATCGATCTCTATGCCTCGCGCGCGATGAACTACCGCAACGTGTTCGATCCCGAAACGCGTTTGATGCGCGGACGCAACAAGGACGGAGAGTTCATGAAGCCGTTCTCGCCTCTGAAGTGGGGCGACGCGTTCACCGAGGGCAACAGCTGGCACTACACGTGGTCGGTATTTCACGATCCGCAGGGATTGATCGACCTTATGGGCGGCGAAGAGGAGTTCGTGGCGATGCTCGATTCGGTGTTCACCGTGCCTCCCGTATTCGACGACAGCTACTACGGCGGTACCATACACGAGATACGCGAAATGACGGTGATGAACATGGGTAACTACGCTCACGGCAACCAGCCCATACAGCACATGATATACATGTACGACTACGCCCGTCAGCCTTGGAAAGCCCAGCGGCGTCTGCGCGAGGTGATGGACCGTTTCTATTCGGCCACGCCCGACGGATACTGCGGCGATGAGGATAACGGACAGACCTCGGCATGGTATGTCTTCTCGGCTCTCGGATTCTACCCCGTCTGTCCCGCTACCGACCAGTACATCATGGGTGCGCCGCTGTTCAAGAAGGCGGTGATACATCTTGAAAACGGCAAGACGTTCGAGATTTCGGCGCCCGAGAACAGCGCGGAGAACTTTTATATCGACGACATGAAGCTCAACGGCAAGCGCTATACCCGCAACTACATCACCCACGGCGATCTGATGCGCGGCGGACGCATGGATGTGAAGATGTCGGCCGAGCCCAATACCCGCCGCGGAATCGGCGACAAGGACCGCCCCTACTCGTTCTCGCTCGACAAGGAGTAGTTAGCGGGGAGGATTAATGAAAAAAAGTCATTCGCTTCGAAAGCGGATGACTTTTTTGTTTCGGGTGATTCCGGCGGGATTCGAACCCACGACCCACAGCTTAGAAGGCTGTTGCTCTATCCAACTGAGCTACGGAACCGACGCAGCATATGCGTTGGGCGCATTTGCGATGCAAAAGTAAGTCATTTATTTCTTTTATCCAAAACAAACGATCATTTTACCCCGTATGCGTTAACGCCCGCGCATTCTCCGCATCATCGGATGCGGCGTCGATGTATATAATAATTTACATGTATTTTTTATTGATATAATGTTGATTACATTCAATAATAAATTGAATAATTCGGGCGTGAGAAAATATCCTCGATTGTTTATTTATCATGTTTTATGAAATTTAGGTCGATTTACGCTCATCATGCTTTTTAATCGGTTATAACCGACGACGTGTCGAAATTCGGTATCATTGAAGTATTATTGTAATAAAATCCCGACATATCGAAATATTTATTCAATTTTATTTTCATATTCGGTTTTTATTATGTAATTTGACTTCGGCTTTTGAGGATTTGATATCGTATAAGAGGAAATATTGCCGTTTTTGTAATTAGTATATTTTCACCGATTTATACAATCCTTTATTGCTAATCGATTAACCTAAATTTACTATCATGAAAAACCGAGATTATGTCGCACCTGCAATGGAGATCATTGCATTCGATCCCGAAAAAGGATTCGCCACCAGTCCCGATATTCCGATATCTCCGTGGGAGCAAGGTGATTTTTAAACAATTTAACATGTATTATAACAATCCGATTATGAAAAAGATGTACAAATTCGCCGCGACGGTAGCGTTATCCGTGCTTTTCGCGGCTTGCAACGACGGCAGCGATTCTTCGTTCTCGGATCTTTCGACGGGCGGAATGACGCTGTCGGCGCGGCACGAGACAATTTCGCGTATCGAGTTCGATGGGACGAAAACCGTATGGAGCGACGGCGACGCCGTTTCGGTGTTCGTCGACGGCAACGGCGACGTGCCGTACAAATTCGAAATAACCGATCCTGCGGTCGGGACTTTCCGCAACGACGTTATAGCTTTAGACAAGGATGTCGTGCATACGTTTCATGCGGTGTATCCCGACGTCAAGTCGACGGAGCTCGCCAACGGCATAATACTCGAAATAGGCGCCGCATCGCAGACGCAGAACGGCTCATCCGCCGAACATATTGCGGCGCTCGATCCGCTCGTCGGTCAGACTATGGCATACCCGTCGGACGTTACCGTCACTATGGAGCACACGGCTGCGGTGCTGAAGCTCACTATCGACAATGAAGCCGATGCCCTGAGTGTCGGATCGGTGAAAATAGAGGCTCCCGAGGGCGTATTTCTGTACGGAAAGCACACGCTCGATCTCGAAACCTGCAAAACCGAAGCGATAGCGGGACGCAGCGGCAACGTTGCGGCGGTTACGGTAAGCGGTTCGGACGGTTTCGATGCCGACGGTAATTTTACGGTGTGGGCGGCAGTCGCTCCGTTCGAGATTCCCGCAGGTGAAAAGTTGACTTTTACAGTTACGGACGAAAAAGGCGGGACGTATGCGATAGACAAGGTATTCGCCGAGGGCAAACGTTTTTCGGCGGGGATGATCATGGCCACCACGCTCGAATTGTCGGATCGGACGATGATGGCCGAGGAGATAAACGTAAACGTCGATTTTACCGATCCCGACGCATATCCGCAGGGATTCCCGACCACAGCAGATGCCAACGTCATGTCGGGCTCGTATGTGTTCTCGGGATATACGTTCGCATTCGACAGCAGCGTACCCTATTGCGAACGGAGCACCACTGCGGGGCAGGCGCTTTGTTTCGACAAATTGCCGAAAGACAATACGGTGAAGATCGGCTTGCCGCGCATCGAAGGTTATGCGCCTATGGCCGTTACCGTCGAAACGCACTCTACCATGAGTGCGCAAAACGCGATGATTGCGGTGCTTGCGGGTAATGCCGAGATCACGGACTGGAAATATAACGGCAATGGGACGAAAATAACATACGAACTGAACAATACCGACGATGTTACCGAGTATTTTGTATGTATAAAAGGTTATAATAATTCCGCATCCAATTGTCGGTTGAGTTCGTTGAGCATAACTTACGGAAGACTCCCGTGACGTGAGTATCGGCAGATCCGACCGCGACGATCGTCCCCGAAAGCCGCAAGCCTTCGGGGACGATTTCCGTTTTCGGGCGGGACGCTCGGACGCGACATGCCGTTTGGTCGGAATTTTGCACTTGCGACGACCAAATCTTCATATTATGAATTACGGTATTAGCATTCTTTTTCGCGCCATTCCGCTCTTGATGGCCGTATTCTGTTTCGCTTACGGGGCATACGTGCTCGCTGCGGGCGACAATCCCGACCGACTCACGGCAGGTCCCGTAATATTCTTTCTCGGTTCGATCTGCGTTGCACTCTACTGTACCGCCGCAACGATAATCCGTCAGATCATCGGGACGTACACCACCGCGGCGAAATATATTTTCCCCGTTCTGGGATATGCTTTCGCGCTGTTCACTCTCATTTACGGACTTACCATCATCGACGTGCACTATGCTCCGACATACGTGTCGGGACACATAGTATGCGGACTGTCTTTGATTACGGCGTGCGTGTCGACCGCCGCTACGGCATCGACCCGATTCAGCCTCATTCCCGTAAATTCCGCCGACGAGAGCCGATCGTTCAATCCCTCGGGATTCTCGTACACCGTCGGCAACATACTCATCGGCGTGGTCACCGTCGTGTCGGCCGTGGCGTGGATATGGGCCATAATACTGCTCACCACGGGACACACTCGGGCGCATGTCGTCGCAGGGTGCGTAATGATGGGCATAGCATGCGTGTGCACTTCGCTTATTGCACTGGTGGCGAGCATCGTGCGTCAGGTGCAGGGCATCTACTCCGACGGCGAGAAGGTCGTGTGGCCGCTGTGGGTGCTCGTACTGGGGTTGGCGGCGTTCGTTTTGGGACTCGTGATGATATTCGTGCATTGGGGCGAACCCGTCGATTTCGTGGGATTCGTGCTCATAGGTCTGGCACTCATCTGCTGGAGCATATCGAGCAAGGTGATATTGCTGGCCAAGATATGGCATTCGGAATATGCGCTGGCTTCGCGCATCCCCATAATTCCCATAGTAACGGCGCTTACGTGTATGTTTATGGCTGCGTTCCTGTTCGAGGAGGCTCTGTTTAAACCCAAGTTCTTCGTGCCCGCCCGCGTGCTTATGGGATTCGGCGCCATCTGCTTCACGCTTTTCTCGATCGTGTCGATTCTCGAAAGCGGGGCCAAACATAAATAATGCAGGCTTTTTACTGTAAAACGACGAGCCCCCGACAACTTTCATGTTGTCGGGGGCACATCGTGTTATGCGATATTCGCTACTCCACTATCACGTAGCTCGATGCACGTCCGTCGGGATATACTCCGTCGATGGTCGATATCTTGTCGGTCATGCGCTCCATCTCGGCGAGCGACGTCACGGGACGATCGTTGATGTGGGTGATTACGAATCCCTCGCGTACTCGTGCCCGCTCCAGCAGACCGCCGCGCTTTACGCCTACCACCTGCACTCCGCCGCGAATCTCCAGCTTGTCGCACAGCTTCTTGCCCGCATCGGCGAACTTGCCGCCCAGCATTGCCGTCACATCCACGCTCTCGCGGGTCATGAGCTCGTTCTTGCCTACGCGGTTCTTCAGCGTCACTTCGATATCCTTGGTCGATCCGTTGCGTTTTACGGTAACCGTAATCTTGTCGTTGGGACGGTGCTGCGCCATCTTCTCCATCATGGTCGAGGCGTCGTCGGTCTTCACTCCGTCGATGGCCGTGATGATGTCGCCCTTGCGGATGCCCGCCTCGGCTGCCGCGCTGTCGTTAACCACCGATGCCACGTAGAGTCCGCCCGTCTGCTCGATGCCCAGCTCCTTGCCTTCCTCCTCGATGAAGCGGTCGTCGATGGCCCGATACGATATGCCGAGCATGGCGCGCTGTACCATTCCGTACTCCTTGAGGTCGACTACCACTTTGCGGACTATGCTTTCGGGTACCGCGAACGAATAACCCATGTAGGTTCCCGTTGACGACTTGATGACCGTATTGATACCCACCAGCTCGCCGCGGGTGTTCACCAGCGCACCGCCCGAGTTGCCCGGGTTCACGGCCGCGTCGGTCTGGATGAACGACTCCACCCGCATCTCGTTAGGGATTACGCCCAACTGACGTGCCTTGGCACTGACGATTCCCGCCGTGATGGTCGACTGGAGGTCGAAAGGCGATCCGATGGCCAGAACCCACTCGCCCAAGCGCAGGTCATCCGATTTGCCGAACGGGATCGTCGGCAGGTCGTCGGCTTCGATCTTTATAAGGGCCACATCGGCTGTGGGATCGGTTCCCACCAGCTTGGCGTCGAACGTGCGGCCGTCGTTGAGTTTCACCTTGAGTTTGGTCGACTCCTCTACCACATGGTTGTTGGTGACTATGTAGCCGTCGGCCGATATTATCACGCCCGAGCCGCCGGCACGCTGCTCGCGGGTCTGAGGCTGTCCCGATCCGCCGCGGCCGTAAGGAATTCCGAAAAATTCATAGAACGGGTCGTACGAGCCGTACGAACCTCCTCCGTACTGCACTTCGCGCACCGCTTCGATGTTGACCACGGCCTTGACCGCATTCTCCGCCGCGTATGTCAGGTCGGGATATTGGTCGGCCTGATAAGACGTAAAGTGATTGCCCGCCTGTTGTTCGGGATCGCTCCATGCGACGTGGCTGCCGTGTCGGCGGGCCGCCGAATCGTGTGACAGATATTTATCCACGCCCCATGCGGTGATGCCGCCGGCAGCTGCCGATATGAGGACCGATCCTAAAAATAATAATGCCGTCTTTTTCATAATAACACAAATTTTCAGTTTTGTTTATAACTCCAAATAGGCAATTTCAACCATAGGCAAATGTCTCGAATTTTCAGTTTTGCATTTATAACGCGGCGGTCGTGGCGTTTATTATATATAGGTTGAAAAAATATTGTCGGGCATGTACGGTTGTGCCGTCGCGACTTTTTCGCGATCTGTTTTGCATTTGCGATTTTTTAGTTAATTTTGCACCGATTAAAATCAATGTGGAAGGATTTGGACTGCTTGCAACCACAATAAAAATGCTAAACGGCGTATAATACAGTAATTACAACAGTCGCATCTTCCATACGTTAAAAAATTTTTAAGGTATGGCTTTTTTATTTACATCCGAATCGGTGTCGGAAGGACACCCCGACAAAGTGTCGGATCAGATATCGGACGCTGTTCTCGATGAATTTCTTCGTCGCGATTCTCAATCTAAAGTCGCATGCGAGACGCTTTGCACCACAGGGCTTGTGGTGGTTGCGGGCGAGGTGCGCTCCGACGCCTATGTCGACATCCAGAGTGTTGCCCGACGCGTAATCGAACGCATCGGCTACAATCGCAGCGAGTATCAGTTCGATGCCGCGTCGTGCGGCATATTGTCGGCGATTCACGAACAGTCGTCGGACATAAATCAAGGCGTGGTGCGCGACGAAGCCGCAGCGCAGGGCGCGGGCGATCAAGGCATGATGTTCGGTTACGCCTGCAACGAGACCCGCGAATACATGCCTGCCACCCTGATTCTGGCGCATGTCATAATGAAGGAGTTGGCGGCTATCCGTCGCGAGGGTGCCGTGATGCCCTACTTGCGTCCCGACGCCAAGAGTCAGGTGACCATCGAGTACGACAGCGCGACGGGCAAGGCTCTGCGCGTGCACACCATCGTGGTGTCGACGCAGCACGACGAGTTCGTGGCGGCCGACGGTTCGCGCAGCGAGAAGGAGGCCGAGCGCATGATGCAGGAGCGTATCCGCGAGGATGTGCGCACGATCCTCATTCCGCGCGTCAAGGCTCGTCTGGAGCGTGCGGGAGATTGCCTTGCCGAGCTTATCGGCGACGACTACATTCTGCATGTCAACCCCACGGGCAAGTTCGTCATAGGCGGCCCTCACGGCGATACGGGACTCACGGGCCGCAAGATCATCGTGGACTCTTACGGCGGCCGCGGCGCACACGGCGGCGGCGCCTTCTCGGGCAAGGACTCTTCGAAGGTCGACCGTTCGGCAGCGTATGCCGCACGCCACATAGCCAAGAACATGGTGGCGGCGGGCGTAGCCGACCAGATGCTGGTGCAGCTCAGTTATGCCATCGGCATCGCCGAGCCGTTGTCGATATATGTCGATACTTACGGAACCTCGAAAGTCGGATTGTCGGACGGCGAGATCGCCGAGCGCATAGGCCGCATGTTCGATCTGCGTCCCGCTGCGATCGTGGAGCGCTTCGGATTGAAGAATCCCATATTCGAGGCTACGGCATCGTACGGCCATTTCGGCAACCGTCCTTACAAGAAGACTGTGAAAGTGTTCGAAAACGGCAATGAGGTCGACCGTGAGATCGAATTCTTCGGCTGGGAGCGGCTCGATGCCGTGGACGATATACGCCGCGAGTTCGGATTGTAGCATTACTTAAATATTATCGTTTTTGCGCCCGATTCGATCGGGCGCTTTTTTTTGCCGTTTGCGTGGCGTATTCATGTTTAATATTGCTTATTTACATGGGTTTGCTTGTTTTTTGGTGTGGCGAAACAGCCCTCTGTTTGTGATAAAATTATTGTATACGGTGACGGAAAATTCGCGTCGCATTTGTCGGGTTGGGGGTGAATGTCGTACTTTTGCACGAATTTTTAAGAATTTTTAGGATTGATGAGAAAAATGAAAATCGCGGTGCTTGTGAAGCAAGTGACCGATACGCGCGAAACGATCGAGGCCAAGGTCAATGCCGACGGCGTGATCGACAGAAATTCGCTTCCGGCGATTTGCAATCCCGATGATCTGAATGCCTTGGAGCAGGCCTTGCGCCTCAAGGATAGGTTGGACGAATGCGAGATAGTATTGATAAGCATGGGACCGCAGCGGGCCGAGGAGGTGCTTCGCGAAGGCATATATCGCGGCGCCGACGAGGGTGTGCTGCTGTCGGACCGTCGCTTCGCGGGGGCCGATACGCTGGCCACCTCATATGCTCTGGCAATGGCGTTGCGAAAGATCGATCCCGATCTGGTATTGGCGGGCCGTCAGTCTATCGACGGCGACACGGCCCATGTCGGACCGCAGACGGCTCAGGCGTTGGGATGGCCGCAAGTGACCTATGTAGAGGAGATAACGGATTGCGCAGACGGCAAAGCGACGGCGCGCCGCCGTACCGACAAGGGGGTGGAGGTCGTGAGCGTGGTCCTGCCCGCCGTCATGACCGTAGGCGGCAAGGGTGCCGCGCCTTGCCGTCCGTGCAACGTGCGTCGTATTCTGGATTATCGCAAATGCGGAATCGCATGTTGGACGGCCGACGATCTGGGCGGCGATGCGGCCCGTTATGGTTTGGGCGGTTCGCCGACGCAGGTGGTGGACAGCCGCACGATAACCGCGGAGCACAAGGATACGGCATGGGTGGGAGCCGATGACGAATCCCTGACCGATTTCGTGGGCCGACTGGTTGACAGCCACATTATTGAATAACATTAAATGAAGTGACGCATGAAGAGTGTAATGATATATTGCCAGACCGAAAACGGCGTTATGTGCGAGGTGAGTCTGGAACTTCTGACCAAGGGACGTCGGCTGGCCGAGCAGCTCGGCGGCGAACTTTCGGCTGTGCTCGTGGGCGACAAGGTGTCGCATCTGGCAGCCGAGGCATACCGTTATGGAGCGCAGCAGGTGTTCTGCGCCGAGGACGAGCGATTGAAGGATTATCTTACCCTGCCCTATGTGAAGATCGTGAAGCATGTGGTCGAGCGCGAACACCCCGAGATTTTTCTCGCGGGCGCCACGAGCGAGGGGCGCGACATGACTCCCCGCCTCGCGGCCGAGTTGGGGTGCGGACTTACGGCCGACTGCACCGCACTGGAGCTGGGCGACTGTTCGTATAAGGACAACCAATACCACGGTGTGCTGAAGTGCATACGTCCGAGTTTCGTAGCCAATCAGTTGACGACTATCATATCTCCCTCCACCCGACCGCAGATGGCTACCATCCGCGAGGGCGTGATGGCCAAGGAGCCGTCAGCCGCGGCGGTGTCGGGCGTATGCGAGACCATCGACGCGGCGTCGCTGCTCGCTCCCGAGGATTTCGCTGTGGCCGTTATCGAGAAGCATGCTGAGGCGCGGGGCGCAGACCTGAAGGGCGCCAAGGTGATTGTGGCGGGCGGATACGGAATGGGCGGTGCCGAGAATTTCGTGTCGCTGTTCCGTCTGGCCGAGCTGCTCGGCGGCGAGGTCGGAGCCACCCGAGCAGCGATAGACGCGGGTTACGTGGGCGGTTACGAGCGCATGATAGGCCAGACGGGCATAACGGTGCGCCCGAAGCTCTACATCGCGTGCGGTATTTCGGGTCAGGTGCAGCACACGGTCGGCATGGACCGTTCGGCCTGCATAATCTCCATAAACTGCGATGCCGACGCGCCGATCCACAAGATAGCCGATTATGCGATCGTGGGCGACGCGAAACAGACCGTGGACAAGCTCATAACGCTCATAAGCAACAACAGACGATAGTTAAGGTACATATGAAAAATTTTTATAAGGATAACGACAGACTCAGACGCCAGCTCGCGCATCCCGCGATGAAGCGCGTGGTGGCGCTCAAGGAGGATAATTATTCGCAGAGTAAGACTTACGCTTCGGCGCCCGAGAATTTCGACGACGCGGTGGACTGCTACGACAAGGTGATGGAGGTCATGGGCGAGATCTGCGCTTCGACTATTGCCGAGAACGCTTTCGGCGTCGACGCCGAGGGGCCCCGTTGCGAGAACGGCCGCGTGAGCTATGCTTCGGGCATGCAGCGCAACCACGACGTGCTGACGCGTGCTGGACTTTACGGCATATCGCTGCCGCGCGAGTATAACGGACTGAATTTCCCCACCGTGCTTTTTGCCATGGCTTCGGAGATGGTGGCGCGCGCCGATGCGGGATTCTGCAACATATGGTCGTTGCAGGATTGCGTGGATATAATCCGCGAATACGGCGACGAGGAGATCAAGGCCGAGTTTCTCGGCCGCATAGCCGACGGAGCGACCTGCTCGATGGACCTTACCGAACCCGATGCGGGCAGCGATCTTCAGGCCGCGATGCTGAAGGCCGCGTGGGACGAGGAGCGCGGCATGTGGCTGCTCAACGGAGTGAAGCGTTTCATTACCAACGGCGATGCCGACATAAAGTTGGTTCTGGCGCGTTCGGAGAGCGGCACGACCGATGCCCGCGGATTGTCGTGCTTCGTGTATGACAAGAGCTGGGGCGGCGTAACGGTCCGTCGCATAGAGCATAAGATGGGTATCAAGGGATCGCCCACGTGCGAACTCGCATTCGACAACGCTCCCGCCAAACTTGTCGGCAGCCGTTGTATGGGACTCATCCGATGCGTGATGACGATGATGAATGGCGCGCGTCTCGACATAGGCGCCCAGTCGGTCGGCATAATGGAGGCCGCCCTGCGCGAGGCCGTGCGCTATGCCAACGAGCGTCGTCAGTTCGGCGTGAACATAGCCTCGTTCCCTGCGGTGTACGAAATGCTGGGTACGATGCGCGCCAAGCTGGACGGTTCGCGTGCGCTGCTTTACGAGACGGCGCGTTATGTCGATATTGCGAAGAGCCTCGCGGCGAAGTCGGAACCGTCGGATGACGAGCGTGCCGAGATGCGCCGCGCGGCCAAATATGCCGACATGCTCACCCCGCTGCTGAAACTTATGGCGGGCGAGTATTCGAATCAAGTGGCGTACGATGCCGTGCAGGTTTACGGCGGCTCGGGATATATAAAGGAGTTCGCCGTGGAGCGGCTTTATCGCGACGCACGTGTAACCACGCTCTACGAGGGTACTTCGCAGATGCAGGTCGTGGCGGCGGCGCGATATGTGGCGAGCGGCGCCCTGCTCAGCCGGATACGCGAGTACGAGGCCGATGCTTCGATACTCGACGTGCCTCTGCGTTCGAAAGTGCGTTTGAAGAGGATGACCGACGAGTTCGAGCGCATGTGCGGCGAGGTGGCGGCCATGAAGGGCGACTACCCTACGTTTCATGCCCGTCGTCTGGTGGAGTCGGGTGCGCGCATCGTCATAGCCTATCTGCTGCTGATGGATTCCAAGTCGGACGAGCGTGCCGAATTGTCGGCGGTAACCTATCTCGATATGGCCGAAGCGGAAAACTGCGAGGCTGCGGCCGCCATCGCTGCGGCATGTGGCGGCGATTACGTCGAGCGGTTGAAGTCGGCGTTTAATTGCGGTTGTTGATAGTATTGATGGTCACGCTTTTATAATAAAGCTGCCGACGGACTCGTCGGCAGCTTTTTGCGTCGGTATGATTTCGGGACGCAGCCTGCGGAGCGCGCGAATGAGCCTCGGCGAATGACAGCGGGCCTCCGCGGGGCGAGGCTGCGGCCCGCACGACTCTAAAGAGTCGTAACGGATCACTCCTCCCCTTGACCGGCTACGGGTTGTTCGGTCTCCTCTTCTGCGACTTCGTTGCCTTTGGCCAGTACGGCGGAGTTGTATTTGTCGATCTTCTCGATCAGATTCTTGAAATAGCTCTTCGACACGGGGATAGGCTTTATCTCCTTGTTGGACAGGATTATGTAGCGTATCTTGCTGCGTTTTTTGATCTGGTTGATCTTCATTACGTTCACCATGTACGAGCGGTGGCACCGCACCATGCTCGTATCGGCCAGATTCTCCTCGATGGTCTTGGTGCGGCAGCGCAGCATGTATGACAGCAGTTTGCCGTGATTCTCGTAGAAGATCTTCACGTAATTGTCCTGCGACTCCATATAGTATAACGTATCGGAGTTGATGGTGAGTTTCAGAGTGCCGTTGTAGTCGTAAAGGTTTAGCAGCGAGGGGTATACCACCGCGGGTTCGTTCGACAGCGACATTTCGTACTGCAACATCTGCAACTCCTCGGTCTTGGCCTTGTAGGCCGCGTAGAGCGTCAGTATGGTGTACGGTATGGCCATTATGAGCAATACGCACCCGATGGCTTTCAGCAGTATGATCCACACGGGCTGCCCGAGCGGCGACACGAATATCGATGTGAAAAAGGTGTAGAACAGCGATATGACGATCATTTCGCCCAGCAGCCACAAGATGTATTTTGTGAAGGTAAAGGTTATGCGGTTCTGTATGCTGTACATTATCTGTTTGCTTATCAGCATTATGGCCAATGCCACTATGTAAAATGCCGCCGTCATGCCCAGATGGGTGAGATTGGTGACGCTGAACCATGCCGTGATGGAAAAAGGCGTGTAGACGGCCATGAACAAAAACGAAAATGTGAGGATGAAAATCACCGATCCCATCAGATATCGTTTGTCGAGCAGAAATTTTGGAATCTCTCCCTGTTTATCTATTTTTGCCATGAATTTTTCGGTTTTACATCTGCGCAAAGATCGTAAAATAACTTCAAAATACATAACTTTTGCCACTCATAATGTCATTTTCGTCACAAAAAGACGCTTTTGACCGCGGGTTTGTGGTAATTTTCACGGATTTGAGTATTTTTGCACCCGACTTGATTTTCGGGGTGAAAATCGGCTGCGGATGCAGGATTCGATACAGGTAATAATTTATTATAAATTGTAAATATAATGAAGATAATCGGAACGGGCAGGGCCAATCCTGCCGTAGTTGTGACCAACTCGATGCTCGAACAGTTCCTCGACACGAGCGACGAGTGGATCCGCGAGCGCACGGGTATGGCCGAGCGCCGTGTCATTTCATCGGAGAAGCTGGAGGATCTGGCAACGGAGGCTTCGCTCAAGGCCATCGAGGATGCAGGACTCACTCCTGCCGACATCGACTATATAATCTGTTCTAACGTAGTGAACGAATATGCGACGCCCGGACTGAGCTGCATAGTGCAGGGAGCCATCGGCGCCACCTGCGCGTGCGTGGACGTGAATGCTGCCTGCTCGGGATTCATCTACGCGCTCGACATGGCCGACGACCGTCTGAAGAGCGGCAAGGCCAAGAATATTCTGGTCTTGGCGGCCGAGGAGCCGTCGCGCATGGTCGACTGGAAGGATCGCAGCGTATGCGTTCTGTTCGGCGACGGCGCTGGTGCCGTGGTCGTTACCGAGGGCGAGGGCATGATCGGATCGCGCCTCACCACGGTGAGCAAGACCGATTGCCTCCACTACTTCCGCACATTGGAGCCTACTCCTTATATAACAAAAGAAGAGGAGGGCAAGCCGATGTACATGAACGGCCGCGAAGTTTTCAAGACCGCCGTTCTGTCGTCGTCGCGCGATATCAAAACGCTGCTCGATGCGGCGGGGCTGAAACCCGAGGATATAAAGTATTACGTGCTGCATCAGGCCAACATGCGAATCATCGAGGCCATTTGCAACCATCTGGGACTCGACATGTCGCATTTCCCGCATAATGTCGACCGCTACGGCAACACCTCGTCGGCCAGCGTGCCCATCCTGCTGGACGAGCTCAATCGCGAGGGTAAACTGCACAAGGGCGACAAATTGGTATTCAGCGCTTTCGGAGCGGGATTCACCACGGGCGCCTGCATAATCGAGTGGACAAAATAAAAAATCTAAACAGATATGGAACACAGAGTAGTCATTACCGGTTTGGGTGTTATTTCGCCGGTTGGAAACACCGTAGAGGAGTTCTGGAATAATTTGACGGCCGGACATTGCGGCATCGATCTCATCAAGGGATTCGAGGATTACGATCTGCCCGTGAAGGTTGCGGGTCAGGTGAAGAATTTCGATCCCGCGGCCAACGGACTCGATTCGGCGAACGTGCGTCGCAGCGACGTGTATTGCCAGTACGCCATGGCGGCGGCCTATCAGGCCATGATGGACAGCGGTCTGGTCAGCGGCGAAAATGTCGACCCCGAGCGTCTGGGAACCTACATCGGTTCGGGTATCGGAGGCTTGCAGACATTCGTTACCGAGACCGAAAAACTCCTGAACGAGGGTGTTCACCGCATTTCGCCCCTGTTCATCCCCATGATGATCGCCAACATAGCATCGGGTAACGTAGCCATCAAGTTCAACGCTCAGGGCGTATGTCTGCCCGTCGTTACGGCTTGCTCCACGGGTACGCACTCGGCGGGCGAGGCTTATCGCGCCATCAAGTACGGCTATGCCGACGCCATCATCACGGGCGGTGCCGAGGCTTCGGTTCACCCGTTGGCCATAGGCGGTTTCGCCAACAGCAAGGCTCTGACCCGCACGGACGACCCTACGAAGGCTTCGATTCCGTTCAATATCAACCGCAGTGGCTTCGTAATGGGCGAAGGTGCGGGCGTGCTCATCTTCGAGTCGCTCGAAAATGCGCAGAAGCGCGGCGCCAAGATCTATGCCGAAGTGGTAGGTTACGGCAACAGCTGCGACGCCCACCACTACACCGCTCCGCGTCCCGACGGCATTCCCGCGTCGCGCGCCATGAAGCAGTCGCTCGACGAGGCGGGCTTCGATGCCGAGAAGGATACGCTCTACATCAATGCCCACGGTACCAGCACCCCGCTGAACGACAAGACCGAGACGGCGGTTATCAAGCTGGCTTTGGGCGAGGATGCTGCCCGCAAGGCTATGATAAGCTCTACCAAGTCGATGACGGGCCACATGCTCGGAGCTACGGGCGCCGTGGAGCTGATCGCTTCGGCTCTGACCTTGAAGAACGGCGTGGTACCCCCCACCATCGGTCTTACGGATCCCGACCCCGAGTGCGACCTCGATTATGTTCCCAACGTGGCGCGCAAGGCCGACGTTACGGTCGCCATATCGAATACGTTCGGTTTCGGCGGTCACAACAGCTGCGTGGTGCTGCGTAAATGGTAGTAAAACGATAAAAGAATTATATTCATGAAACTTTTGGAAGGTAAGGTGGCCCTCGTGACGGGAGCTGCCAGAGGTATAGGCAAGGCGATAGCGTTGCGTTTTGCCGAGCAGGGCGCCGACGTGGCGTTCACCGATTTGGTAATCAACGAGGCTGCCGAGCAGACCGTGGCCGAACTGGAGGCCATGGGCGTCAAGGCCAAGGGCTACGCTTCGAACGCGGCGTCGTTCGAGGAGTCGCACGAGGTGGTGAAGCAGATCGTGGAGGACTTCGGCCGTATCGACATCCTCGTGAACAACGCGGGTATCACCAAGGACGGTTTGATGATGCGCATGTCGGAGGCTCAGTGGGATGCCGTCATAGGCGTCAACCTGAAGTCGGCTTTCAACTTCATCCATGCCGTAGTGCCCGTGATGGCGCGCCAGCGCGGCGGTTCGATCATCAACATGTCGTCGGTGGTCGGCGTGTCGGGCAATGCGGGACAGTGCAACTACTCGGCCTCGAAGGCGGGTATGATCGGTCTTGCGAAGTCGATCGCCAAGGAGATGGGTCCCCGCGGCATCCGCGCCAACTGCATCGCCCCGGGTTTCATCATCACCGATATGACCAACCAGCTCTCGCAGGAGGTGCGCGATGCTTGGGCAGCGCAGATTCCGCTGCGTCGCGGCGGTACGCCCGACGATGTGGCTAACGTGGCTCTGTTCCTCGCCAGCGACATGTCGAGCTATGTGAGCGGACAGGTTATCCACTGTTGCGGTGCGATGAACTGCTAACGGTTCGCATAACGATATTCAGAAGCCGCCCGAAATCCTCGGGCGGCTTTTTTTGTATCGGTCGGTTTCGGGGCGCAGCCTGCGGAGCACGCGAAAGAGCGAATGTGAGTTGCGGGCCTCCGCGGGGCGAGGCTGCGGCCCGCGCGGTTCTTCGAACCGCAGTCGGGATATTTTCCGACCAAATATTGTTTATCTCGCAAAAAAATGCTATGTTAGCACTTTGAAAATGTAAACAAAATCAAAAACGCTATATAACAATGAGTCATAGAGATGTAATAATCGCATGCGATTTCGGCAGCGCCGAAACCACGCTGGCGTTCCTCGACAAATTCACCGACCGCAAGCCGTTCGTGAAGATCGGCATGGAACTCTATTATGCCGAGGGACCGTCGATCGTGCGCGAGATCAAGGCGCGCGGGCACAAGATCTTTCTCGATCTGAAGCTGCACGACATACCCAATACGGTGAAGAAGGCCATGGCCGTGCTGTCGCATCTGGATGTGGACATGTGCAATCTCCACGCAGCGGGTACCATCGACATGATGAAAGCCGCTTTAGAGGGCCTTACGCGTCCCGACGGCACGCGTCCGCTGTTGATTGCCGTGACTCAGTTGACGTCGACGAGCGAGGAGCGCATGCGCCGCGAGCTGTTGATCGACGCCTCGATCAACGACACCATAGTGCATTATGCGCGTAACGCCCGCGAAGCGGGACTGGACGGCGTGGTATGCTCGCCGCTCGAAGCGGGTATGGTTAAAGAGGCTTGCGGCGGCGGTTTCGTGACCGTCACCCCGGGCGTGCGTTTCGCCGACGGCGAAGTGGGTGATCAGGTGCGTGTCACCACCCCTGCCCGCGCGAAGGAGATCGGTACCGACTACATCGTCGTGGGCCGCCCGATTACGCAGGCCGCCGATCCTGTTGCGGTTTACGAGCGTTGCATGGCCGAATTTGCGGAGTAGAGTCATGAAACACGTTCGACTGTTTTATCTGAAAAATTGCCCGTTCTGCAAAAAGGCTTTGCGCTATATTGAGGAGCTCAAGGCCGTGCATGCCGAGCTGGCGCCCGTGGAGATAGAGATGATCGAGGAATCGGAGCAGCCCGAGGTGGCCGACAGGTTCGATTACTACTATGTCCCGACGTTTTATGTGGACGGCGTGAAGGAGCACGAGGGCGGAATCTATCCCGAGGAGGTGGAACGCATCCTGCGCAAGGCGCTGGAATAGGTTATGGAGCCGTGTTTCTGCGACATACGGAGGTGCGAGGTGCGAGACGAGGCGGTGCTTGCCGATCTGGTCGAGTTGTGGGAGGCTTCGGTGCGGGCTACGCACGGGTTTCTCGCCGAGAGCGACATCCGCAGGATTCGCGGTCAGGTGCCCGACGCTCTGAAGAGTGTGGAAACCCTTTTCACGGCGACCGATGCCGCGGGGCGGGCGCTCGCTTTCGCGGGCGCGGAGGGCGATTCGCTGGAGATGCTTTTCGTGCATCCCGACTGCTTCGGCCGCGGGATCGGTGGGCGGCTTCTCGAACGAGCGATTGCCGAGTGCGGTGTCGGGCGGTTGTGCGTGAACGAGGATAATCCGCGTGCGGCGGAGTTTTATAGGCATTACGGATTCGAGACGGTCGGACGGCAGGAGGCCGACAGCCGTGGAAACGAGTTCCCGTTACTGGTTATGGAGAGAAAAAATAACAGGAAAAAAGATATTATGGAGAAGAAAATTGCCAAAGACCTGCTTTCGATCGGCGCGGTTTTTCTGCGTCCCGAGCAGCCGTTCACGTGGGCGAGCGGAATCAAAAGCCCCATCTATTGCGATAATCGTCTGACGCTTACGGCTCCACGCGTGCGCGACGCCGTAGAGAGAGGTTTGGCCGAGTACGTGAAACGTTACTACCCCGAGTGCGAGGTGTTGATGGGCACATCGACTGCGGGAATAGCCCATGCCGCCATTACCGCTACCTTGCTCGATCTGCCTATGGGCTATGTGCGCAGCGGTGCGAAGGATCACGGCCGTGCGAATCAGATCGAAGGTCGTCTGGAGAAGGGCCAGAAGGTAGTCGTGGTGGAGGATCTGATCTCTACTGCGGGCAGCTGCATCGAGGTGGTGAACGTCCTGCGCGAGGCGGGTGCCGAGGTGCTGGGCGTGGTGAGCATCTTCACCTACGGCATGAAGAAAGGACTCGACCGTCTGGCCGAAGCCGAGGTTGAGAATCACTCTCTGTCGAATCTCGACGCTCTGGTGGCGGTCGCAGCCGAAGAGGGCTATATAAAGAACGAGGATTGCGCCCGCATAATCGCTTTCCGCAACAATCCCTCGGACGAAAGTTGGATAAACAAGTAATAATTTCTTTACCATGAGACATTTGATCGATACCACCGACATCTCGGTGGATGAAGTGGATCGGATTATTTCGACGGCTTTGGACATAATCGCCGATCGCAAGAAATACAGCGAGGTCTGCCGCGGCAAGAAGCTCGCCACGCTCTTTTACGAGCCGAGCACCCGCACGCGCCTCAGTTTCACGTCGGCCATGATGGAGTTGGGCGGCAGCGTGTTAGGATTCTCCGATGCAGCGTCGTCGTCGGTGAGCAAGGGCGAGACCGTGGCCGATACGGTGCGCGTGATAGGATGTTTCGCCGACATAATCGCCATGCGCCACAGCAAGGAGGGCGCTCCGCTGGTGGCTTCGCAGTACTCCGAGGTGCCGATCATCAATGCGGGCGACGGCAGTCATGCCCACCCTACCCAGACGCTTACCGATCTGTTGACGATACGCCGCGAGAAGGGCCGTCTGAACAATCTTACCATCGGTTTCTGCGGCGATCTTAAGTTCGGCCGCACCGTGCATTCGCTTATCAAGGCTCTGTCGCGTTACGAGGGGATCAACGTGGTGTTGATCGCTCCCGAGGAGCTGCGCCTGCCCTCGTACATTCGTCGCGAGGTGTGCGACAAGAACCATGTGCCGACCCGTGAGGTGGCTACCATGGAGGAGGTCATGCCCGAATTGGATATACTCTATATGACCCGCGTACAGAAAGAGCGTTTCTTGGACGAGGAGGAGTTCGAGCGCTTGAAGGACAGCTTCATACTCAACCCCGAGCGTCTGCGCAACGCCAAGAAGGATATGATAATCCTGCACCCGCTGCCGCGCGTGAACGAGATCACGCGCGATGTCGACAACGATCCGCGCGCGGCCTATTTCCGTCAGGTCGAGAACGGCAAGTTCGTCCGCATGGCGTTGATATACACTCTGCTGGAGTGGGCCAAGGAGCGTCCGTCGACGCCGACGCCGCGCATAGGCGACGATCTGGTGCGCAGTGACGACATGCGTTGCGGCAACCGCCAGTGCATATCGAATTGCGAGGATGTCGACCGACTGTTCCGTCGGACCGAGGCGGGCGACTATCGTTGCGCATATTGCGAATCAAAAGTCAAGCAGTAAGGTTATGGTTAAAATCGGTACGCCGCTCAAATCGGTGGCGAAGAAGGCTTTGCTGTGCGGTTCGGGCGAACTGGGCAAGGAGGTGGCGATCGAGTTGCAGCGTTACGGCGTGGAGGTCGTGGCGCTGGACAAGTATGCCGACGCTCCCGCCATGCAGGTCGCGCACAGATCGTATGTGCTGTCGATGCTGGACGGAGAGCGTCTGCGCGAGATCATCGAGAAGGAGAGGTCCGACTACATAATCCCCGAGGTGGAGGCCATAGCCACTCCCACGCTGGTGGAGTTGGAGAAAGAGGGCTATCGCGTCATCCCGACGGCCGAGGCTGCGTTGCTTACCATGAACCGCAAGGGCATCCGCCGTCTGGCGGCCGAGGAGTTGGGAATACCCACTTCGCCCTATCGCTTCGCGACCACGCGGGCGGAGTTCGACGAGGCTTTGCACGCGATAGGCGTTCCGTGCGTGGTGAAGCCCATAATGAGCTCGTCGGGCCACGGCCAGAGCGTGGTCCGTTCGTTCGACGATGCCGATGCTGCATGGCATTGCGCTCAGGAGGGCGGCCGCGCAGGCGGCGGCGAAGTTATCGTGGAGGGCTTCGTGAAGTTCGATTACGAGATAACGTTGCTCACGGTGCGCCATAGCGGCGGCACGTCGTTCCTCGAACCCATCGGGCACCATCAGGTCGACGGCGACTATCGCGAATCGTGGCAGCCGCAGCCGATGAGCGCCGAGGCGTTGGAGCAGGCCCGCGACATTGCGAAACGTGTGACGGATGCGTTGGGCGGTTACGGCATATTCGGCGTGGAGCTGTTCGTGGCGGGCGACAAGGTGCTGTTCAGCGAGGTGTCGCCGCGTCCGCACGACACGGGAATGGTCACCATGATATCGCAGGATATGTCGGAATTCGCGCTTCATGCGCGCGCAATCCTCGGCCTGCCGATTCCATCGATCCGATTCTTCGGCCCGAGTGCGTCGAAAGCCGTGGTGGTCGAGGGCGACAGCGACAAGGTGGTGTTCGGCAATCTGGAGCAGGTCGTGGCCGAGCCCGATGTGCAGATACGCATATTCGGCAAGCCCGAGGTGGCGGGCCACCGACGCATGGGCGTTATACTCGCCCGCGGCGAGAATGTGGAGGATGCCAAAGCCAAGGCCGAGAGAGCATATTCGAAGTTGGAGATAGAAGTGCTGCCTCTTGATATGGCGGACGATAATATAGAATTTCGCAGGGCCGAGGCGAAAGACGCCGCTGTGGTGGCGCATATCGTCGCGATGGCATTCGGCGAGGATCTCACCCGCCGCCTTTGCGGCGAGGCGGGCGAGACCCTATTCGAGGAGCTTGTGCGCAGGGACGATACGCAGTACAGTTATCGCAACGTGATCGTATGCGAGATCGACGGAGAGGTGGTCGGGGCCGTGTGCGGTTACGACGGCGCGCGGTTGCACGAACTTCGCGGGCCCGTTCTCGAAACCATACGGAGGCGTTGCGGTTCGGTGCCCGAAGTTGCGGACGAGACGTCGGCGGGCGAGTTCTATCTCGATACGTTAGGGGTGTTGCCTTGCGCGCAGGGGCGCGGACTGGGAGCCGAATTGATTTGCCGCATGCGTGACGAGGCTTTCGCCGCAGGTCATGAATGCGTGAGCCTGCTGGTCGACGAGGACAACGCGGCGGCGGGGCGTCTGTACGAGCGATTGGGATTCAACCGATGCGGCGAGGTCGATTTGCTCGGGCACAGGATGTTCCGAATGCAGTGTCGCAAATAAAAAAAGGCTGTCTGCGATTGTCAGACAGCCTTTTTTAGTTTTCGAAATTATTTGCCGCTCTTTTCCATTTTGCGGAGGAAACACTCCACGGTGTTCTCCATCAAGCAGCAGATGGTCATAGGTCCTACACCGCCCGGGACGGGAGTTATGGCCGACGCCTTGGGCTCCACGGCTGCGAAATCGACGTCGCCGCAGAGTTTCTTCGTTTCGGGATCGCGGTTGACACCCACGTCGATCACCACGGCGCCCTCTTTCACCATGTCGGCCGTGACGAACTTGGGGCGGCCGATGGCCACTACCAATATGTCGGCGCGCCGCGTCACCTCGGCCAGATCCTTGGTGCGGCTGTGCGCTATGGTGACGGTGGCGTTTTCGTTGAGCAGCAGTTTCGATACGGGCAGTCCGACGATGTTGCTGCGGCCTATCACCACGACGTTCTTTCCTGCGATCTCCACGCCCGCGCTTTTGAGCAACTTTATGATGCCTTTGGGCGTGCACGGCAACGTGCACTCTTGCTTGAGCCACAGACGCGCTACGTTCATCGGGTGGAATCCGTCCACATCTTTCTCGGCACTGATGGCCGAAATCACCTTATCGGAGTCGATATGCTTAGGCAGCGGGAGCTGAACCAAAATTCCGTCCACTTCGGGATCGGCGTTCAACTCGTCGATGATGCCGAGCAGCTCGGTTTCGGTGATGGTGTCGGGTTTGCGTATGGTGGTATTGCGGAGTCCCACTTCGGCTGAAGCCTTGGCTTTGCCCGTCACGTATGAAACGCTTCCCGCGTCCTCGCCTACGAGGATCACCACCAAATGGGGCGTGCGGCCGTATTTCTCGCCGAACGTCGCTACGTCGGCAGCTAATCGCTGTTTGAGCGAAAGAGCCAACTCCTTACCGTTGATTATGATTGCCATTCGATTGTCGTTTAATCCGTTATTTGAATGCTTTGTCGCCTATGTCGGTGCGGTGGAACAGATTGTCGCAACTGATCTTGGCCACCTCGGCTACGGCTTTTTTCTGTGCCTCGCGCAACGTGGGAGCCTTGCATACCACTATCATCACGCGTCCGCCCGCGGTGACGTATTTTCCGTCTTTCCGTGCCGTGCCCATGTGGTAGACCGAGCCGTCTACCGCGTCGACGCCTTCGATGGCGAACCCTTTTTCGTAGTTGTTCGGGTACCCTTTCGAAGCGAGGACTATACCCAGCGTCGCGAAATCGTGCCATTCGATGGTCGGCGTGCGGCCGTCGGCCACGTCGCAGAACACGCCGCAGATGTCGCTCTTCATGCGCGGCAATACCACCTCGGTTTCGGGATCGCCGAAACGGGCGTTGAACTCTATGACCTTGATGCCGTTAGGGGTCTTCATCAATCCTCCGTACAGCACTCCGCAGAACGGTGCGCCCTCGGCAACTAAAGCGTCGGCCGTGCGGCGCATGATGGCGTTCATGGCGTAGTCGAGATCGGCCTCGTCGATGAACGGCAGTTCGGTGTAGGCGCCCATGCCTCCCGTGTTGGGACCCTTGTCGCCGTCGTAGGCGCGTTTGTGGTCCTGCGCCACGGGCATGGGATATACGTCGCGGCCGTTGACGAAGCACATGAGCGAAAACTCGGGTCCCTCCAGATACTCTTCGATCACTACCCTGCCGTGGCCGAACTTCTCGTCGAGCAACATGTCTTTCAACGCTTCGTCGGCCTGCTCCAAAGTCTCGGCTATTACCACGCCCTTGCCTGCGGCCAGTCCGTCGTATTTGAGTACGGTGGGCAGCGAACCCGCTTTCACGTACGCCAGAGCCTCGTCGTAATCGCTGAACGTGCGGAATGCCGCGGTCGGGATGTCGTATTTGCGCATCAACTCTTTGGCGAACTCCTTGCTGGTTTCTATGCGTGCCGCGCTCTTCGTGGGGCCGAATATACGAAGTCCTTCGGCCTTGAAACGGTCGGCTATGCCCGCTTCGAGAGCCACTTCGGGCCCCACGACCGTGAGTTCCACGGCGTTTTCGCGTGCGAAATCGCACAATGCGTCCACAGCGGTCTCCTTGATGGCGACGCACTCGGCCAGTGAGGCTATGCCCGCGTTACCCGGGGCGCAATATATCTTTTCTACCTGCGGCGATCGGCTCAGTGCCTCCACTATGGCGTGGCATCGTCCGCCCGATCCTACTACAAGAACTTTCATCGGCCGATTAGTGTTTGAAGTGGCGCATGCCCGTGAATAACATGGTGATACCGTTCTCGTCGGCCTTCTTGATCGAATCCTCGTCGCGGACGCTGCCGCCGGGCTGCACGATGGCCGTTACGCCATACTGCGCAGCCAGCGCAACCGAGTCGTCGAAGGGGAAGAATCCGTCCGACGCCAGCACGAGGCCCTCGGTGAATCCTGCCGCATGTGCCTGCTTGAGGGCTATTTCGGCCGAACCCACGCGGTTCATCTGACCTGCGCCCACGCCTACTGTATGGCCGTCCTTTACGACTGCTATGGCGTTGGATTTCACATGCTTCACAATTCTCCATCCGAAGTTGAGATCGGTCAGTTGCTCGGCCGTGGGCTTGGCTGCCGTCACGCACATTTCGGCTTTCACCTCGGCTGTCGTCTTGTCCAGATCCTGAACGAGCAAGCCGCCGTTCACGCTCACGTACTGCTTGGTGACGCAGTCGTCTTTGCTCATGTCCACGACTAACAGGCGCAGGTTCTTTTTCGTGCAGAGCACCTCCAGAGCCTCGTCCGAGAACGACGGCGCCATGATGATTTCAAGGAAAATGGGCTTCATGGCCTCGGCCACCTCGCGGGTGATCTCGCGGTTCATCGCCACGATGCCGCCGAAGATGCTCACTTTGTCGGCCTCGTAAGCCTTGGTCCACGCATCCATCACGTCGGTGCCGATGGCCGCGCCGCAGGGGTTCATGTGCTTCAGACCCACGCAGAACGGTTCGTCGAACTCGCGGACGATGCACAATGCGGCGTTGGCATCCTGAATGTTGTTGTATGACAACTCCTTGCCGTTGAGCTGCTTGGCCGTCGCCAGCGAGTAGGATCCCGCATCGGCCGAGCCGTAGAAACGGGCCTGCTGGTGGGGATTCTCGCCGTAACGCAGGTTCTGCACAGCGTCGAATTCAAGGAATAGTTTCTCGTTCAATCCTGCGGCCTTGCGCATGTAGGTGGCGATCATCGAGTCGTACTCGGCCGTATGAGTATAGGCTTTGGCCGAGAGTTGCAGACGGGTCTCCACGGTCGTGTTGCCCGTGGCTTCGATCTCGCCGATTATACGGTCGTAGTCGGCAGGGTCGCACACTACCGTAACGTCCTTATAATTCTTGGCCGCGCTTCGTAACATCGACGGACCGCCGATGTCGATGTTCTCTATGGCATCCTCCATCGTGACGTCGGGCTTGGCTATGGTCTGACGGAACGGATAGAGATTCACGCACACCATGTCGATGAATTCGATGCTGTTCTCCTTCAGGGCCTGCAAATGATTCGGATCGTCGCGGCGTGCCAGCAGACCGCCGTGCACCTTGGGGTGCAGAGTCTTGACGCGGCCGTCGCAGATCTCGGGGAATCCCGTGACGTCGCTTATGTTGATTACCTCCACGCCCTTGTCGCGCAGGAGTTTCATCGTGCCGCCCGTGGCTATGATCTCCCATCCCAACGAGCGGAGGCGCTGTGCGAACTCCACCACGCCGTTCTTGTCGCTGACGCTTATTAATGCTCTCATTATTCTGTGTTTACGTTAATAATTTTTTAATCGTTTCGATGTAAAGCGCATGTTCGACGGCATGTATCATGGCCGTGATCTCGGCTATGTCGCCACCGTCGTAATCCACGGCGCGCTGCGCTATGATGCGTCCGCCGTCGAGCGATCGGTCGACATAATGTATGGTCGCGCCGAACACCTTGACGCCGTATTCCAAAGCCTGTTCGATGGCCCGCGCCCCCTTGAACGACGGCAGCAGCGACGGATGCAGGTTGATGATGCGCTCCGCATAGGCGTCGAGCAGCGTTTGGCCCACTATGCGCATGTACCCCGCGAGGCAGATGAGTTCTACCCCTGCCCGCTCGCAGCGCTCCGCGATCTCGCGCTCGTAGTCAGCCTTGGACGCATAGTCCGCAGGCGAGAATACCAGCGACGGGATTCCCATACGCTCGGCGACCGAGCATACGCGTGCCGACGGTTTGTCGCACACCAGCAGGGCGACCTCCGCATCGATCTCGCCGTCGCGGCATGCGCACGCTATCGCTTCGAAATTCGATCCGTAGCCGCTTGCGAATATCGCTATTTTATGCCGTGCCGCCACTTGCCTACTTTATGGTTACGCCCTCGCCCTCGACGATCCGACCGATGACCGAGGCGCGTTCGCCGTGCGACGTGAGTATCTCGATGGCTTTGTCGGCCTGAGAGGCATCGAGCGCGATGACCATGCCGATACCCATGTTGAAGATGTTGAACATCTCGCGGTGAGCCACTTTGCCGTACTTCTCCAGAAAGCGGAATACGGGAAGTATCTCCCACGAACCTTCGGTGATCTCTATGCCCTGACCTTCGGAGAGTATGCGCGGTATGTTTTCGTCGAAACCGCCGCCCGTGATGTGGCTTATGCCGTGAACGTCGCAGTTGCGGATCACGTCGAGAACCTGCTTCACGTATATCTTGGTAGGTGTGAGCAGCACTTCGCCCAGAGGACGGTCGCCCAGATCGGCGTGAGGCGTATGCAGGTCGAATGCGTTGTCGCTTACGATCTTGCGCACGAGGCTGAAGCCGTTGGAGTGCACTCCGCTCGAAGCTATGCCGACCAGCACGTCGCCCACGCGTACTTTGGTGCCGTCGATGAGCTTGGCACGCTCCACCACGCCGCAGGTGAATCCCGCTATGTCGTACTCGCCGTCGGTGTACATGCCCGGCATCTCGGCCGTTTCGCCGCCCACCAGAGCGCAGCCCGCCTGACGGCAGCCCTCGGCGACGCCCGCCACGATGGCCTCGATCTTCGTGGGCTCGTTGTGTCCCACGGCCACGTAATCAAGGAACAGCAGCGGTTCGGCACCCTGAGCCAGCACGTCGTTAACGCACATGGCCACGGCGTCGATACCCACCGTATCGTGCTTGTCCATCTCGAATGCGATCTTGAGTTTGGTTCCCACGCCGTCGGTACCGCTCACCAGAACGGGTTCCTTGACGTTGAGCGATGCGAGGTCGAACATTCCGCCGAAAGCACCGATGTTGCCCATAACGCCCGCGCGCGAGGTCGATGCCACGTGCGATTTTATTCTGCGCACCACTTCGTATCCGGCTTCGAGGTTCACACCGGCATTTTCATAACTTTTAGCCATAATCTTTTTTTCTTTTTCGGGTTAAAATCGGTCGCGAGCGGACTGTCGATCGCCGCCGCATCCGCGGGTCGGTGCCCGCCTGCTTAAAATTTTCCGTCCTTGTTCGCTTCGTCGAGCGATTGGTATAAGGCCGTCGGATACTTGCCGTTGAAACATGCCAGACACAAGTCGGTACGCGACTCGGCGGCTTCGAACAACGCCTTTTCCGATATGAACGCCAACGAATCGGCGCCTATCGTGCGACGCACCTCCTCCGTATTCTTGTGTGCGCACATCAACTCGTCGTAGGTCGATATGTCCACTCCGTAAAAACACGGATGGGTGATCGGGGGACTCGCTATACGCACGTGTACGGCCTCGGCACCCGCTTCGCGCAACATGTCCACGATGCGTTTCGAGGTGGTGCCGCGCACGATCGAATCGTCGATGAGCGCTACCCTCTTGCCGCGCACGATGCTCTTCACGGCCGACAGCTTCATCTTCACGCCCTGTTCGCGCAATGCCTGCGACGGCTGGATGAACGTGCGGCCCACGTACTTGTTCTTTATGAGCCCCATTTCGTAAGGCACTCCGCCCGCCTCGGCGTAACCCATTGCGGCGCTGAGGCTCGAATCGGGAACCCCGACCACTATGTCGGCGTCGGCGGGAGCCTCCTGCCAGAGCAGACGTCCCGACTCCTTGCGGAACGCGTGGACGTTGCACCCTTCGATGTCGCTGTCGGGACGCGCGAAGTAGATGTACTCCATGGCGCACATCTTGCACTTCTTGTACTGCGAGTAGTCGTTGGTGCGTATGCCGTGGTGATCGAGCGAGACGATCTCCCCGGGCTCGATGTCGCGGACGAACTCCGCGCCGATGACGTCGAACGCGCAGGTCTCGCTGCTCACGATCCATCCGTCGTTCAGACGCCCGAGCGACAAGGGGCGAAGCCCGTACTTGTCGCGGCAGGCGTAGAGACGGTTGGGTGTCATTATGATGAAGGCGAATGCGCCCTCGATCATGTTCAACGCCTCCTTTATGGCGTCGATACGCAGCGATTCTACCGTGTTTTTCTTTATGAGATGTGCCAGTATCTCGCTGTCGGAGGTGGAATGGAACAGACTGCCTTTCTCTTCGAGGAACCGTCGGAGCTGGTGCGAATTGACTATATTGCCGTTATGCGCCAAGGCGAAGTCGCCCGTGTAGTGGTGGAAAACGAACGGTTGCACGTTGTTGATTCCGCCGCCGCCCGCCGTGGAGTACCTCACGTGGCCTATGGCCGTCGACCCGGGGAGCGTGGCGAGTTTCTCTTTGGTGAAAACCTCGCTCACCAACCCCAGACCCTTTACGTGGTGCATCTTTCCCTCGTCGAACGTGGCTATGCCGCACCCCTCCTGCCCGCGGTGTTGCAGGTTGTGCAACCCGTAGTATGCGAGCGACGCGGCGTCGGGCACACCGAATACTCCGAACACTCCGCACTCCTCGTGCAGTTCGTCGAAAATTGCAGATCGATCCGTCATTCCGTTAAGCGGTTCTTATTTGTTGTCCTCCTGCTCCATCTTCGAAAGACGGGCGTAGATCTCCTCGTATGCCTCGATCACGTGGCCGAGGTCGCGGCGGAAACGGTCCTTGTCGAGTTTCTCGTTGGTCTTGCTGTCCCACAGACGGCAGGTGTCGGGGCTAACCTCGTCGGCCAGAACGATCTTGCCGTCAGAGGTGCGGCCGAACTCGATCTTGAAGTCCACCAGCGTGATGCCCATCTTCGAGAAGAGGCCCTGCAATACCTCGTTGACCTTGGCGGTCATGGCGTATATCTGGTTCAGTTCCTCGTAGGTCACGGCGCCCAGTGCCACGGCGTGGTGGTCGTTGATGAGGGGATCGCCCAGCTCGTCGTCCTTGTAGCAGATGTCGTAGATGACGTTCGACGGCTTGGTACCCTCCTCGATGCCGAGACGCTTGGCCATCGAGCCTGCGATGATGTTGCGCACGATGACCTCCAGAGGAATGATCTTCACGCGCTTGCAGAGCTGGTCGCGGTCGTTGAGAGTCTCGATGTAGTGGGTCTCGATGCCTGCCTCGTGCAGATATTTGAAGATGATGGTCGAGATCTTGTTGTTCAGCATGCCCTTGTTGGCGATGGTAGCTTTCTTGAGGTTGTTGAAAGCCGTCGCCGCATCCTTGTAGTGGATGATGATGAGTTCGGGATCATCGGTGAGGAAGACCTGCTTGGCCTTGCCCTCGTAAAGCATTTCAAGCTGTTTCATGGTTCTTGATGTTTGGAATTATACGTTATTTTTGTCTATTTCATGTCGAAGTCCACCACGATCGGCAGGTGATCCGACGGGTGGTGGAAACCAGTGCCAGCGTCGCGCACGGGATTGCGGGTGTAGTCGTCCGTCACCACGTGGGCGCCGGTTATGCGCTTGTAGAGTTTCGGCGTGCAGTACACGAAATCTATGCGCGCCTTGCCGTAGGTGGTGGAATGGAACTCTCCCGCGAAGCGGTCACCTATTATATCTATATAAGGTGTACTGCTCAGGATGTAGTCGTGCACCATGAGCCGCGAATCGCCCTCGTCGTATTTGTAGAAGTGATTGTCCTTGGGCGAGCGTGAATTGAAGTCGCCCATCATCATCCAATACTCCTTGGCGGCTTTCGGCTCGGCGAGGATGGTGTGGTTGCAGATGTACTCCATCTCCATGCGGCGGTACTTGTCGCCTCCGTGTTCGGCTTTGCTCGCCTCGCGGTCGGCGGCGCGATAGGCATAGGCTTGCGGCCATGTGTGGAGCGTGACGATGTTCACCCTCTTGCCGCCTACCTTTATCGCCGCGTGGCAAGCGCCGTGCGTCACCACGCTGTCGGGCTCCTCGCCCACGATGTCGAGAATCTTTTCGATCGGATATTTCGAGGTTATGACCTGCGGGTAGTTGTCGCGGTGGCCGCTCTTGGTCCAGTATTTATGGCCGTAGCGGGCCGCGAGTTCGCCCCAGTTGTCGGTCAGGTAGCGATCGGCGGCCTTGCGGGCCTTGGAGGTACCGTCTTCGTAGATGGTCTGCGCCTCGCACCATACGCACACGTCGGGATCGTACTTTTTGACCCACTCGACGAAGTTGTCGTAGTCGTTCGGCTGGTCCGACCACATGCCGTTCTGGATGTTCCAATAGAGAAGCCGCAGCGAGGTGTCGCGTTTGCCTGCGACGCATACGGCGACAATCGCGGCGAATGCCGCAATCATCGTCGCAAGGCGTGTCATCCTGAATATTTCGAATCTCGGGATCATCGTTTTTTCTTGAAATAGTTTACCGCGTTGGCGAATATGTTCTGCACCTTGTTGCCGCCGATGTTCTTGAACAGATTCTCCTCGTAACGCTCCGTATGTCCCATCTTGCCGAGTATCTGACCGTTGCGGCTTATTATGCCCTCTATCGCGAAGCTTGAACCGTTGGGATTGTACGGCGCGCACAGAGTGGCCTCGCCGTCGGGATTGACATACTGGAATGCCACCTGACCGTTGCGGAACAGCTCCTCGGCCATCTCGTCGCTTACGACGAACTTGCCTTCGCCGTGACTCACCGCTATCGAGTGCTGCTCGCCGAGTTCGAACGACGAAAGCCAAGGCGAGTTGGTCGTGGCTACGCGCGTGGTCACGATCTGCGATATGTGGCGGTTTATGTCGTTGCGGAACAGCGTGGGCGACTCTTTTGTCACTTTGCCCAAACGTCCGTACGGCAGAAGTCCCGATTTGACGAGGGCTTGGAAGCCGTTGCAGATGCCGAGAATCAGGCCGCCGCGGTCGAGCAGGGCGTGGATCGAATCGGTGATCTTCTTGTTGTTGAGCACGTTGGCGATGAACTTGCCGCTGCCGTCGGGCTCGTCGCCTGCCGAGAATCCGCCGCTGAGCACGAAGATGTTGCATTTGTCGATCATGCCCTTCATGCGGTCTATCGAGGCGAAGATATCCTCGGCCGTCAGGTCGCAGAATACGCTCGTGGTGACCTTGGCTCCCGCGCGCTCGAACTGCTTCGTCGTGTCGTAGTCGCAGTTGGTGCCCGAGAATATGGGAATGAATACCGTCACCTCGTCGACGGGTGCGCCCGAATACTCGATCGTTCTCTTTTCGGGCATGCTCTTGCGGGTGGTGCCGCCCTCGATGCCGCGGTCGGGATATATCGCGCAGAACTTCTGCGAGTTGATCTTCTGCAATTCGTCTATCGCGAACATCTCGCCGTCGATCGTCACCTCGGCCGAATCGGTCGTCGAGCCGATATGAATCGCCGCGGGATTGTCGAGCGTACCCGTCGCCTCCACGACGAACGATCCGTAGTCGTAGTCGAACAGCTTCTGCGCGTCGTACTCTATGGTCGCACCCACGCGGTTGCCGAACGACATCTTGGCTATCGCCTCGGCCGCTCCGCCGAATCCTACGGCATATGCCGCCACGATCTCGCCGCGCTCGATGGCCGTGCTTACGAAGTCGAAATTCTTCTTCAGCTGCTCGGTGTCGGGCATGCGGTTGGCCAGAGGCGCGTGCTTTATTATATAAAGGTTGTGTCCCGCCGACTTGAACTCGGGGCTTATGACCGTGCGGGCATCCACCGTGGTGATGCCGAACGCCATGAGCATGGGCGGAACGTTTATATCTTGGAACGTGCCGCTCATCGAGTCCTTGCCGCCTATGGATGGCAGTCCTAACTCTATCTGCATCTTCAGTGCACCGAGCAGGGCCGCCAGAGGCTTGCCCCACGACGATTCGTCGTGCATGCGCTCGAAATACTCCTGATACGAGTAGCGCATGCGGTCGTAGCGTGCACCTGCGGCGACCACCTTGCTTGCCGCCTCGATCACCGCATATGCCGCACCGTGGTAGGGGCTCCACGAAGTGATGAAGGGGTTATAACCGAACGCCATGATGCTGGCCGTGTCGGTGTGGGCCTTGCCGACGGGGAGTTTCTGCACCGAAACCTGCGTCTCGGTGTTCTGCGTGCGGCCTCCGAAAGGCATCAGTACGGTCGACGCGCCTATGGTCGAGTCGAACATCTCGATCATTCCGCGCTGCGACACCACATTGTCGTCCCGCAGGTTGGCCTCGATCTTCTCGCGCAGCGACGTGCCCGCGATCTCGCGACGGAACGGATCGCGATCCTCCACCGCCGCCATCCTTATCTTGGTATAGTGCTTGGCTCCCGCGCTGTCGATGAACTCGCGCGACAGGTCCACGATCTTCTCGCCGTTGTAGAACATCTTCAAACGGTTGGTGTCCGTAACGTCGGCCACGTGGGTCACCTCGATGTTCTCCTCGTGGCAGTACTCCTCGAATACCGACATATCCTTGCGCTCGACCACTACCGCCATGCGCTCCTGCG
This sequence comes from uncultured Alistipes sp., assembly GCA_964390585.1. GTDB lineage: Bacteria > Bacteroidota > Bacteroidia > Bacteroidales > Rikenellaceae > Alistipes. Next base: position 20,240 of record CAYMIH010000005.1, on the reverse strand, counting down.
ACTCGCTGATGGCGAGTTCGGTGGAGTTCAGACCGCTGTACTTAGTAGGCACTCGGTCGAGGTATATGTCGAGTCCCGGGGCCAGCTCGCCTATGGCCACGCTCACGCCGCCCGCACCGAAATCGTTCGACTTCTTTATGAGGCGCGTAACCTCGGCGCGACGGAACAGACGTTCGAGCTTGCGTTCCTCGGGAGCGTTGCCTTTCTGCACCTCCGAACTGCACTCCTCGATCGACTTCACGTTGTGCTCCTTCGACGATCCCGTGGCTCCGCCTATGCCGTCGCGGCCCGTGCGGCCGCCCAGAAGCAGTATGGCGTCGCCCGCCGCAGGCGATTCGCGACGTACGTTCTCAGCCTTTACCGCGCCTACTACGGCGCCTACCTCCAGACGCTTGGCCACGTAATCGGGGTGATAGATCTCGCGCACGTGCGTGGTGGCCAGACCTATCTGGTTGCCGTAGCTCGAATATCCCGCTGCGGCCTTGGCGCTTATGATTCGCTGCGGCAGCTTGCCCTTCATGGTCTCGGCCACGCTCTTGTATATGTCGCCCGCACCCGTGACGCGCATGGCCTGATATACGTAGCTGCGGCCCGACAGCGGGTCGCGTATGGCGCCGCCCAGACAGGTCGAAGCGCCGCCGAACGGCTCGATCTCGGTCGGGTGGTTATGCGTTTCGTTCTTGAATTGCAGCAGCCACTTTTCAGTTCGTCCGTCGATGTCCACGTTGACGAATATGCTGCACGCGTTGTTCTCCTCGCTCTGCTCCAGATCGTCGAGCACGCCCGTCTTTTTCAGATAGCGTGCGCCCACGGTGGCCAGCTCCATGAGGCAGAGGCTCTTGTTCTCGCGGCCCAGCTCCTTGCGGATGCGGTGCAACGTGTCGAGCGACTCGCCCAACTCGTCGCTGATGAACGACTGATCGATCGTGATCTCCGTAATCTCGGTGGTGAACGTGGTGTGGCGGCAGTGGTCGCTCCAATAGGTGTCGAGGATGCGGAGCTCCGTCTCCGACGGATCGCGGCCCTCGGCCTTGTAGTAATTCACCACCTCGCGCAGGTCGTCGGCGTTCATCGCCAGTCCGTATCGTTTGCAATATCCCTCCAACTCGTCGTCCTTGAGCGCGGTGAGTCCCGTAAGCACGGGGACGGGCTTCACTTCGGCGTCCTCCATGTCGGTGAGCGTCGCGAGATCCTTGCGGCGCGACTCGACGGCGTTGATGTAGTAGTGTTCCACGCGGGCCATCTGCTCGTCGGTGATCGAAGAGTCGAAGATGAGCAGTTTCGAACTCTTGATCCTCACCTCGGCCGTCGGCTCGATGAGTCGCACGCATGCCACGGCCGAACTCGCACGCTGGTCGAATTGCCCGGGCAGATACTCCACTGCCAGATACTTCTTGCCCTCCAAATCGCACTCGTCGCTCACGCAGTCGGTCACGATCTCGCCGAATACGGCGTAGCGGCTTTTTTCGAGCAGCTCTTCGGTGAATCCGAACAGATCGTAGACGTTGAGCAGTCGGAGCGATTGCAGATCGAGTCCGAGGTTGTTGTTCAGCTCCTTGCGAAGCGTGTCGGCTTCCACCTGAAACCGAGGATATTTCTCTACATAGATACGGTAGTTCTTCATAATTTCTCAGAGGTTTGTCCCGTTACGTTTGTCGCCCTTGTACGGTTTCTGCTTTTCGCGGCGTGCCCTTAAAGTTTCGCGTCGAGCACCTTTTCGGTCTGCTTGCGGCGGAACGCCTCCAGACGCGCTTCGAGTTCCTTGTCGTGCAGGGCGAAGATCGAGGCGGCGATGAGGGCCGCGTTCTTCGCGCCGTTTATGGCCACGGTCGACACGGGGATGCCGCCGGGCATCTGCACTATCGAAAGCAGCGAGTCAAGACCGTTGAGCGTCTGCGACTTGATGGGCACTCCGATGACGGGCACCGTGGTGAGAGCCGCCGTGACGCCCGCCACGTGGGCCGCGCCTCCCGCACCTGCTATGATTACGCCGATGCCGCGCTCCTTGGCCGTCTTGGCATATTCGAACATGAGTTCGGGCGTGCGGTGCGCACTGATGACGCGTTTTTCGTACTCTATGCCCAACTCTTCGAGCATCTCGACGGCAGCCGACATTATGTCCCAATCGCTGGTCGAACCCATGATAACTGCAACTTTCATATTGTCAATGTGTAATGTTAAAACATAACCGTTGCAGGATTGCTGCAACGGCTCTGTGTGGGGTTATACTATCGTTTTCGGTTCACATATTTGCGCGAGTCGCCCCGCCGAGCCGACTTTCGAGCGGTCGTGCTTTCTGTGTCGCGCGGTTAGGGTGCGGAGCTCGTTTCCGACCGCACCGATTGTCGGAACGGTCGAGCCTCGGAGCGTCGCAAGGACGGTGCGAGAGCCTTTTCGTGCGATATTTCGCCACATTCCTTTCATGAGTGCAAATGTACGCCAATTTATTTGAAAAAGGAAAGAAATGAAGCACAAAAATTATCAACAAATTTTCCACCGTTTCGGGGCGGATCGGGCCGTGCGGAAAACGCCGCCGTCGTGCGCCGCGGCGTCGATGTCGGTGCCGCCACCGTTTCGCAAGTGCATGAAAAAGAGGTGCCTTGCGGACACCTCTTTTCGTCGGGACACGTCTTCTTTTCTTTCTAACTTTTTATATGGCTTATGCGAAGACGGTTCCTGTTCCGAACCAAGACCGTCTCTGCGACGGTTCGCCTCTGCCTCACGGCGGTGACGGTTCGCGTATTATTCATAAAACAAACAAAATAAACTCTGTAATGTGCGATTTACTTTTACAATGCAAAGATCGGGGTTTCCTGCGGTTGGCGCAATCGCCGATTCAAGGGATTCTTCATCGTTTTTTCACCTTAAACGGTGATTGGCTTATATTGTAAAAAATGTGTATTTTTGCGCAAAAATATGGATGTATGTTTTTGTCGGATTTGAAAACCGGTGAATCTGCCGTCATAATAAAGGTGCTGGGCCACGGAGGTTTTCGTCGCAGAATACTTGAGATGGGATTCGTCCGCGGACAGCGGGTAGTGTCGATCCTGAATGCACCTCTGCGCGATCCGATCAAATATTCGATAATGGGATACGGAGTGTCGCTTCGCCGCAGCGAGGCGGCCATGGTGGAGGTCATGACTTTGGAGGAGGCGCGCCTTCATGTCGGGCGGACGGCATGTCGGGCGGACGGCATGCGACGCGGGCGCGTTCGAGATCGAGGACGATGGCTTAGGCGCGTCATACACGAGAGGATGCGTGAGATCGACATCGCTCTGGTGGGCAATCCCAACAGCGGCAAGACGTCGCTGTTCAACGCCTTGTCGGGCAGTCGCGAACATGTGGGCAATTACAGCGGCGTCACCGTGGACGCTAAGAGCGGGTCGCTGGAATACAAGGGATACAGGATCAACATCACCGATCTGCCCGGTACATACGCGCTGTCGGCTTACACTCCCGAGGAGCTGTATGTACGCAAACGTTTGATCGAGAAGATGCCCGACGTGGTGGTGAATGCCGTGGTGGCGTCGAATCTGGAGCGCAACCTCTACCTTACCACCGAACTCATCGACCTGAATCCCAAAATGGTGGTGGCTCTGAACATGTACGACGAGCTGGAGCAGAGCGGCGCGCGGCTCGATTACGAACGGCTGGGCCGCATGATCGGAGTGCCGATGGTGCCCGTGGTGGCCCGCGATCGCAAAGGACTCGACGAACTGCTGGACGAAGTGATCCTCACCTTCGAAAACGAGAATCCCAAGGTGCGCCACATACACATAAACTATTCGTCGTCGGTAGAGTCGGAGATTGCGGCATTGTCGAGACTCATGAAGCGCGATATCGACGAGTTGCCCAAATGTTTTCCTCCGCGGTATTGGGCGATCAAGATGCTCGAAGGCGATGCGGACGTTACGGAGTTTCTGTCGGGCGCGGAGCATTTCGAGGAGTGGCGCATGCAGAGCGCCAAGGGTGCGCAACGCATTGAAGCGTCTCTGGGCGAGGATGTAGAGAGTGCCGTAACCAACGAAAAATACGGATTCATAGAGGGTGCGCTGGCCGAAACCTATACTCCGAGCGATAAGGAGCCGAACCGCAAAACGTCGTTCATCGATCGTATAGTGACGAATAAATATATCGGATTTCCGTTGTTCCTCGCGGTGATATTTTTCATGTTTTGGTGTACGTTTACGCTCGGATCATATCCGCAGGAGTGGATCGAGGAGGGATTCGCTTGGCTGGGCGGGACGGTGGGCCGATTCATGACCGACGGCCCGCTGCGCGATCTTATGGTGGACGGAATCATAGGCGGTGTGGGTGCCGTGGCGGTGTTTCTGCCCAATATTTTGATACTCTATCTGTTCATATCGTTGATGGAGGATTCGGGGTATATGGCGCGTGCCGCGTTCATCATGGACAAACTCATGCATCTGGCGGGGCTGCACGGCAAGTCGTTCATTCCTTTGGTCATGGGATTCGGATGCAACGTTCCCGCCATAATGGCCACCCGAACGATCGAGAGCCGAAGCAGTCGTTTGATAACCATATTGATAAATCCGTTCATGTCGTGCAGTGCCCGACTTCCCGTTTTTATCCTGTTGGCGGGTACGTTCTTCCCTAATCATGCGGGGACGGTGCTCTTTTGCATCTACATTTTCGGCGGGGGCATGGCGGTGTTGACGGCACGCGTGCTGAGGCGTTTCATGTTCGGACCCGACGAGACGCCTTTCGTCATGGAACTGCCGCCCTATCGTGTTCCCACGGTCAATGCCACGCTCCGTCACATGTGGGAGCGCAGCGAACAGTACCTGAAAAAGATAGGCGGTTTGATACTCGTCGCCGCCATCATAATATGGTTTTTGAGCTATTATCCGCGCCCAGCGGCAGATTCCGAGATGCGTGTCGCGGCGACCGAGGCCGTCGTCGGCGGGGAGGAGTCGTCCGCCTCGTCCGAAGATCTGGAGAATTCGTATTTGGGGCATATCGGCAAGGCGTGCGAACCCGTCATGCGCCCGTTGGGACTCGACTGGCGTGCGAGCGTGGCTCTGTTGTCGGGCGCCGCGGCGAAGGAGATCGTGGTGTCGACGCTGGGTGTGCTGTATTCGGCCGAAGATCCGGAGTCGGCGGGCAACGACTCGCTGTCGGCCCGATTGATATCGTCGGGCAATTATACGCAGGCTTCGGCTTTGGCGATGATGATATTCATTTTACTCTACTTTCCGTGCATTGCGACCGTGGTGGCCATAGCGCACGAGGCGGGAGGTTGGAAATATGCATTGTTCTCGATCGTATACAATACGCTGCTGGCTTGGGGCGTGGCTTTTGCGGCCTATCGTGCGGGCGTATGGTTGGGCATGTAGAGTAGAGGCAAAAAACGAATAAAACGATACCATGAAAAGTTACAGAACGGATCCCGACAATCGGGCGATCTTCTCGGAGGATATGAAGATCATAGAGTTGATAGATGCCGATTACGGGCTTCTGTCGATCCTTATGAGACTCGATATTCAGCTGCCTTTCGGCGACATATCGATCGGCGAGATGTGTCGGCGCTACGACATGTCGAGCACGCTGTTTCTCATGATATGCAGAATATATGCATTCCCCGACTACGAACCCGACGCCGAAAACCTGACGTCGGCCGATCTGCCGCATTTGCTGCGATACTTGCGCTCCTCGCACCGTTACTATCTCGATACCATCATACCCCGCATAGGTCGCGGAGTGGACGATGTGCTGCTTTCGTGCGACCGCATGCAGGCCGAGGTGCTGCGCAAATTCTACAACGACTATTGCGACGAGATCCGTCGGCATCTGCAATACGAGGAGGCGGAGATGTTCCCCTACGTCGAACGGCTGGCCCGCGGCGAAGTCGGTGTCGAGGTGCGGATGGCGGAGTATATGGATAATCATACCGATATATGCGACAAGATCGACGACATAAAGAGCATCATATTGAAATACCTGCCCGAATCGTGCTCCACGCGGCAGCGTTGCGATCTGTTGTTCGATATCTTTTCGTTGCGTGACGATTTGGCCAAGCACACGCTAATCGAATCCAAGATTCTGGCTCCCGTGGTTATGACCGAAGAGAGGAGGTTCGGGTTATGAGACGTTACAGGGTCGTCATCGTCGAGGAGTCGGTCGTGATTGCCGAGGGCTTGCGCACTCTGCTGGCCGCCGACGGGGAGTTCGAAACGGTATATGTCGCGGAGGATATCCGCACGTTGACGGAGCGATTCGCGCTCGTGGCTCCCGATGCGGTAATAGTGAGTACGGCGTTGTCGTGCGGATTGCCTCGCAATATCAAGTCGGCGTATCCCGATTTACGCAATGCGGCGGTGGTCGCGTTGTCGGTCGCGGTGCGCGAGGAGGATATTCTGAGACAGTTCGACGGGGTGGTGAACATATACGATCGGCCGCAGCAGATCGCGAGGAAATTGCGTGCCGCCATAGAACAATGCCAGACCAATCCTTACGACGAGAGCCACGATCTGTCCGAGCGGGAGCGCGACGTGCTGGTGCGTGTGGCGAAAGGTTTGTCGAACAAGGAGATTGCCGACGAACTTAACATCTCGATCCACACCGTGATGTCGCACAGAAAGAACATAACCCATAAAACGGGCATCAAGTCGGTGGCGGGTCTCACGGTTTACTCACTGTTGAACAATCTGCTCGACCGCAACGACGTGGAGTTGTAGGCCGCTGCGAGGTCGGCGTGACGCGGAAGAGTGTGTTTACGAATGGGCCTGCGATCGCTCGGCCTTTCGTTTCGCCAACAGGAGCGGAGTAAGCAGAAGTATGTAACCGGCGAATATGATGCCTGCGGTCTGCCACGGCGGAAGGGTCGAGAAGCGCTGGATCGGGAAATAGACGAAGGCGTGGGTCACGAGCAGCGTCATGGTATTCCTGCCGATGAATGTGATCGGTCTGAAATCGCGCAGAGGCGACCGTGACAGTCGTTCGTCAGTCAGGCGGCAGATGTTGTTGAACGTGACGATACCGCAATATGCAAACAGAGGCCACAGGAGGAAATGCCCCGCGAGCAGTATGTTGCGGTGGTGGCCCACGATGGAGCATCCGAACAGTAAAAACGCGACATATCCCGCGAGACATACGGCCGATAACGGTTTATTGCTTTCGAAACGGGCGAATTTATATCCGATCATATAGAATGCGATTCCCATAGCGACGTTGGCCGTATAAAACGGCAGGTGCGGGTTGTCGAGCAGATGAAATCCGTAACCGAAAGCGATGCCCGCCGCGATGCACAGGTATGGCGATACGGAATGTTTTATAAGATATCCCGATATGACGCGAACGAAAAAGAGCGACAGCACGAACCATGCGGGAACGTTGAGCGTAACGTAGCCGTATATATAGAATGTGTGGAGTACGTCTTTTATGCCTGTTTGCGGCGACAGCGTGCCGCCGACGAGCAATACGATCAGATAAGCGCAATATCCCGCCGCACTCCACTTGAGAAAGGGGATGAGCAGTTTTTCGACCTCCCTCTTTATATCGATGCCTTTTTTGGTAAATTGCCCCGATTTATAGAAAAACCAAGGCATGGAGAATGTCAAATACGGAAGCGCGACTCGGGCATCCGTGTCGCCGAACACCTTGCATCCGTTTATCGCATGGAAAATGATTATCCAGATGATTAAAATGCCGCCTGCCAGATCTATATATTCGACTCTTCTGTTCATGAATGGGTGTTGGTAATGTTTGACAAATGTAAGACAAAAAGCGGAGTCGGGCGGTATTTCGGTGAATATTTTTCGTTTTTTTTCGTCGGCCGTGCGTAAAACTGAAATAATTACCTATCTTTGTCTGCGTAAAGGGTTCTTTTCCCGACCGACGGTCGGAAAGGATTAAAAGGGAATCGGGTGTGAATCCCGAACAGTTCCCGCTGCTGTAAGCTCTTTAACCTCGCATGCGCGAGGCCGTGCGGCGCTCTTGCGGTCACTGATTTTCGAATCGGGAAGGCCGGCCGTAACGGGAGACGAGTCAGAAGACCTGCCTTTTGCGTTATTGTGATTTTTACCTGCGGAGAACGGGTCTGGATCGACGGAAACATTTTCCTTTTGTTGATTACGGATGGACTGCGGCGGCGCATTGTGCCGTTATGCGGCCGAAGGCTTCGCGGGCGACGATGCGGATACGTGGTGCGTATCGTCGGAGACTTCGGAGAGAAGGTGCGTTCGTTACGACGGTAAGTGTGTTTACGCCGAGTCGGGAATTAGTTTTTGTATGTAGTAAATTGTGTATGCGCGCCTTTTCTCTCCGTTTTTTTAATGTCGCAGTGAACCGTATATCGAAAAATATTCGTATATTTGTCCCCGATAAATGATCGCATGATGACGGAAAAGCGTTACCATACCATGTTTTCTGCTATCGACATGTTCGGCATGTCGATGTTTTCCATGCGAATGTGCCGTTAGGCACTTCCTTCTTTTCGGGCGGCCATGCGCCGCCGTGTGTCGGAGACACGAAATTCCCTTTGCTGAAATAATTTTAATACCATACATATTATGTCTGAGAACAAATTGCGTTTTGAGACCAAGCAGATCCACGGCGGTTATCATGTGGATCATACGGGCTCGCGCGGAATAGCCATCTACCCCACCGCGGCATATCATTTCAAAAGCTGCGACTATGCTGCCCGACTCTTCGAACTGAGCGAGGGCGGCAACATCTATACCCGTTTGCAGAACCCAACCACTTCGGCTTACGAAGAGCGCGTGGCGGCGCTTTACGACGCCGTGGGCGCTCTGGGCGTGGCGTCGGGCATGTCGGCCATCCTGATTACCGTTACGGCACTTGCCGCCGAGGGCGACAACATAGTGGCCTCGCCGTTCCTCTACGGAGGCACCTACAACCAGTTCCGCATATCGCTGCGCAAGCTGGGCATCGACTGCCGCATAGCCGCGAGCGAGTCGGTCGAGGATTTCGAGGCGTTGATAGACGACCGTACCAAGATGCTCTATGCCGAGAGCATGGGCAACCCCACGTGCGATGTGCCCGATCTGGAGGCGTTGGGCGCGCTGGCACGCCGTCGCGACGTGCCTCTGGTCATCGACAATACCTTCGGCGCGGCGGGATATCTGTGCAATCCGTTCGATTGGGGCGCCAACATCGTGGTCGATTCGGCTACGAAGTGGATCAACGGCCACGGCACCGCCATGGGCGGCATCATCGTCGACGGCGGCAATTACGACTGGGGCAACGGCAAGTTCCCGCAGATAGCGGGACCGTCGGAGGGTTACCACGGGCTCAATCTCTACGAGGCGTTCGGCAAGGCGGCTTTCATCGTCAAGTGCCGTGTGGACGGACTTCGCGACTTCGGTTGCTGCCCCTCGCCTTTCGATGCCTATCTTATGTTGATCGGTTTGGAGACGCTCTCCTTGAGGGTCAATCATCAGGTGGAGGCTACTTGGAAGCTGGCCGAATACTGCCGTAACCACCCCAAGGTCGATCGCGTGAGCTTCATCGGTTTCGAGTCGCACCCGAGCCATGCCAATGCGCAAAAGTATTACCGTTACGGTTCGTCGAGCGTCTTCACCATCGAACTCAAAGGTTCGCTGGAGAGCACGGTGCGTTTCGTCGAATCGCTGAAGCTGGCGGCCAACATGACCATGATCGGCGACTCGATCACCGTGGTGACCCACCCCGCTTCCACCACCCACAAGCAGTTGAGCGATGCCGATCTCAAGGCTGCGGGCATCACCCCTACTCTGCTGCGCATATCGCTCGGGTTGGAGAACGTCGAGGACATAATCGAGGATTTCGAACAGGCATTCGCAAAGATCGGATAGATGGCGCAATACTACACTTACGATGGGCCTTTCGAGCTGGAGTGCGGCACGACGCTGCCGTCGGTGACGATCGCCTACGACACCTACGGACGGATGAATGCCGACCGCAGCAATGTCGTGTGGGTGTGTCATGCGCTCACGGCCAACTCCGACGTGGCCGACTGGTGGCCCCACACGGTCGAGCGGGGATGTTTTCTCGATCCCGACCGATATTTCACCGTGTGCGCCAATTTTCTCGGGTCGCATTACGGCACCACGGGACCCCTGAGCGTGAATCCCGCTGCGGGCGAGCCGTGGTACGGCGATTTCCCGAAGATAACGGTGCGCGACATGGTGAATTGCCACCGCCTGCTTGCCGCGCATCTGGGCATCGAACGCGTGAAGCTGCTAATAGGCAGTTCGATAGGCGGTTTCCAATGTCTGGAGTGGTGCGTGATGCAGCCCGACTTCGCCGAGCGTGCCGCGTTCATCGCCACCACGCCGCGCACCAAACCGTGGGCGTCGGCGTTCAACGAATCGCAGCGTATGGCCATCGAGTGCGACCCTACTTTCGGCGGGCGTAATGCCGAAGCGGGTCTCGACGGGATGTCCGTCGCGCGGAGCATAGCCCTGCTGAGCTATCGCGGCGGCACGGCCTACGACAAGACGCAGGAGGATGCCGATCGCGACGAAGCATCTTTCGACCGCCGCGTGCTCACCTACCAGCGTTATCAGGGCGAGAAACTGAAACGCCGATTCAACGCCTACTCCTATTACCGCCTTTCGCAGGCCGTCGATTCCCACAATCTGGGGCGCGGCCGAGGACGCGTGGAGGATGTTCTGGCGGGCATACGCGCCAAGAGTCTCGTGGTGGCCATCACGTCTGACATACTTTTCCCGCCGTCGGACCATACGATACTGGTGGAGAATATCCCCGACGTGGAGTATCATGTGATAGACTCCGACTTCGGGCACGACGGTTTTCTGGTCGAGCACGAGAAGCTCAACGGCATAATAATGAATTTTATGAGAGAATAATATAGAAAAACTATATATCATGAACGGAAAAAAACTGAATATCGGACTCTTCGGATTCGGCACCGTGGGCAAGGGCCTCTACGAAGTGTTGCAGCGCATAGGGTCGAAAAACGTGGATATAAAGCGCATATGCGTGCGCGATCTGAGCAAGCCGCGCGGCGTCGATGCCGAGTTTACCGACAAGGCCGACGACATCTTCAACGATTCGGAGATCAACTTCATCGTGGAGCTTATCGACGATGCCGATGCCGCTTACACTATCGTCAAGCGGGCGTTGCAGTCGGGGCTGCCCGTGGTGTCGGGCAACAAGAAGATGCTGGCATACCACATCGAAGAGCTTATCGCCCTTCAGGAGCGTTACGACACGGCGTTGCTCTACGATGCGTCGGCATGCGGATCGATACCCGTGATCCGCAACTTGGAGGAGTATTACGACAACGACCTGCTGATGTCGGTCAAGGGTATCCTCAACGGATCGTCGAATTTCATTCTGTCGAAGATATTCAACGAGAAAATGTCCTATGCCGACGCCCTGAGGCTGGCGCAGGACCTCGGGTTCGCCGAGAGCGATCCTTCGCTCGACATCGACGGCTGGGACTCGCTTTTCAAGTTGATAATCATCACCGTGCATGCGTTCGGATTGTATGTGGCGCCCGATAAGATATTCCGCTACGGCATATCGAACATGAACGACGACGACATACGCTTCGCCAACGAGAAGGAACGCCGTTTCAAGCTGGTGGCCCATGTGGAGAAGATCGAAGGCAACAAGTTGATAATGTGGGTGGTGCCTCAGCTTATTTCGAAAAACAAGTATATATACAGCGTCGAGGACGAGTTCAACGGCGTGGTGATCAAGGGACTGTTCTACTACAAGCAGTTCATGTTCGGCCGCGGCGCGGGCGGGCATCCCACGGGCTCGGCCGTGCTGAGCGACATTACCGCCTGCCTTTACGACTACAAATACGAGTACAAGAAGCGCAACGACTCGCAGCTGCCCGAGTATTCGACCGACTGTTCGTTCCGAGTATACTACCGCTATTCCGACTATGCCGATCTCGATCTGGTGAAGTTCGAGTCGGTGAGCGAGAATTACATTTCCGACAAATACAAATATGTGGTCGGTGTGGTATCGCTGCGCGAGCTGCTCAAGATTCAGGACGAGCTGCACGGACGCGACGTGTTCATCGCGGCCTATCCCGACGATTAGTAGCGGAGGCCCGCTGCCTAATGACGTGCGTAAGCGTTCTCCGCAGGCTGCGGCCCGAACAAAATGAAAAAGGATATGAAATTTTATTCTACATTGATTATGACAGCAAGCATTATGTCGTTATCGGCAATTTCGACTTGCGGACAATCGCGCAAGGCGGACGACAGCGCTTCGGCGGAGGCGTTGCCGAAAGTTTATTTTACGCGCGAGATCTCGTCTGCCGCCTTGATGGCCGTTTACGAGGCCTTGGGACGCGAGGCGACGGGCAAGGTCGCCGTGAAGATCTCGACGGGCGAGCCCGGGAACAACAATTATCTGAATCCGCTATTAATAAAGGAGCTCGTGCAGCGTGTCGACGGTACCATCGTGGAGTGCAACACCGCTTACGGCGGCGGGCGCGCGGAGACCGAAGCGCATCTGAAGGCTGCCGAGGAGCACGGATTCACGGCCATCGCCGACGTGGAGATCATGGATGCCGACGGCGAAGCGGTACTTCCCGTCGCGGGCGGCAAGCACCTGAAAGAGGATTTCGTGGGCAAGGGCTACCTCGATTACGATTTCACCCTCGTGCTCTCGCATTTCAAGGGGCACCCCATGGGCGGATTCGGCGGTGCGTTGAAGAACATCGCCATAGGCATAGCCTCGTCGCAGGGCAAGGCGTGGATCCACTCGGCGGGACGGACCAAGAGCGTGGCCGAGGTGTGGCGCGACCTGCCGCCGCAGGATGATTTTCTGGAGTCGATGGCCGAGGCAGCCAAGGCGATAACCGATCATTGCGGCGAGAGGATTCTCTACATAAGCGTTGCCAACAACCTCTCGGTCGACTGCGATTGCGTGGCGACGCCCGAGGACCCGAAGATGGGCGACATAGGCATTCTCGCCTCGCTCGATCCCGTGGCTCTGGACAAGGCGTGCGTGGATATGGTCCGCGCGTCGGAGGATCACGGCAAGATACACCTTATCGAACGTATCGATTCGCGCCACGGAACGCATATCCTCGACTATGCCGAACAACTCGGTATGGGCAGCCAAAAATATGATTTGGTGGATTTGGACAAGTGACGCATACCGAATAACGACGAACGGGACCGCTTTGACAGAGCGGTCCCGTTTTATTTTTCAGAGCCGCGCGAGCCGCAGGCTGCGACTCGCGATTATAAGCCGAAAGTTTTTTATTCGGCTGTCAATCCTCGACCTCGATATCGAATATCTCGTGACGGTCGAACTCCACCCAATATTTCAATGCCAGTCCGCGCACGTATTGCCAATATGGTTCCGTCAGATTGCCGTAGAGCCCTATCCCCTGCTTCACGTCGTCGTGTATGCGGCGTGCGTATTCGGGTTTCAGGGTTATGCGCACGCTCTTGTCCTTGAAACGGAACAGCGCTTCGGGGCGCGGCGTTTCGCACTCGGCCACGGTTATGAGTCCGTGGCCCACGCTGGCCCCCGTGCCCACCTGCAAACCGTCGTTCATGCAGCTCACGGGCGGGCGGCTGCCCGCGTAGGTGGTGACAGATATGTCGTCGACACCTATGTTGAAATATTCGCGTGCGCGAATCCCCATCTTCACCCCTATCGTGGCATAAATCCCCAGATGTCCGTGCAGTTCGTTGGTCAGCACCGCGGCGCGCCATTCGCTCGGCCCGTGACGATCGATCGCCGAGGCGATCATCGGAGCCACGTCGGCCGCATAGAGCGCGCCGTCGGTAGGGAATCCGTAAAACACCCTGCTTTCGCTGTCGGGCTTCCCGCGCAGTATCGTCATGATTCGGGCCTCGGCCTGCGGCGTCGCTTTTTTGCGTAATTGCGCATGCGACAAGTTGTCGCTTATATATTCCACGTCGAACAATTCGGGCTCGAAGAGATATACCGCGACCAGATCGTCCCACAGTTTGAGATGACCGTTAGAGATCATCGGCGCAAGAGGTTCGGCCGTGTGCGATGCGGCTATTTTGCGGGCATAGGGAGTTCGGACGGTCGATATCGAGTCGAGCAGCCGCGGCGTGACGGGCTGCGGTCGGTCGTGATCGGCAGAGATAACCACCATGTCGATCCCGCTTCCCATGACTCTCTCGGCAGCGGCCTTGTCTGTCTCGTAGTTGGCTCCCGACGACGGACGTACTTTATTGTTGTACCATACGATGCACTCCACGCGGCCGGCTATCGACGGCCGCGCCGCGATGGCGTCGCCGATGTTGGTGAGGGCCCCGAGCGCGACGAATGTCACCTTTTCATCCTCGCCCTCGATCGTTTCGATTATCAGATCGGGTGCCGCGGCTATCGTCGCGGACAGCCGAGTCGTGTCGCCCCACTCGATCTTCTCCGAAAGAGTACGCCATGCGGGTGCTGCCGCACCCGTTTCGCGCCCCGCACCCACGGGTATGCCCTCGTGATGGAAGTCGCCGAGCAGTGCCGCGACGCGGCGGGCCGACAGGTGCGGCGGCAGCGCGCCCTCCGAGGTCGTTACGGCCAGCACCTCGATCTCGCGATTACCGAGTAGCATGCAGAGCGCGCGGAGATCGTCGGCCGCGCAGTCGGTGTCGACGATGATGTGAAAACGGGCTTTCCCCGAATGCGCAAGCGCTACGGCAGGCGCGAGCGCCGATATTCCCGATACGGCGAGAACGAACAGGATGGAGGCAATCGATTTTCGCATGTGTTACGTCAGAAATTTATTTTTATGCAGCCCATGACTTTCGGGGTTGGCCGAAATTTTTCATAGATCGTTTTCTGTTTGATAATTAGGGTAATACGAACTGCGTAATATCGCAATTATTATGCCATAAGCGGTGTTTGGCGAACCGTCGATCGTGGTCCGACGATTTTCGGGATCGTGCGGTTCGGGTGTCGCTGCCGTCAGGGGCGAATTATCCGCTTCGAATATCAACGAGCAAATAATCAGTCGGTTAGCTGTCGACGTCGCGGATGTAATGTTTCGGTAGCGTGAATGTATAGATTTTGGTTGTGTAAATATCGGATAATCAATGTGATATGTGCGAAGATGTAAGCCGTATTCGGGCGCGGAAACGCTTGGTTTCGGTGAAATGCCTGTCTAATTTTGTCGTAAAGAAAAACAATCGTCCTCGCCTCTTTTCCGACAATACGGCCTTCGGGCATACACAATAGTATTAATCTAAATTTTAAACGTTATGAAAACCAAACTCGTATTGTCGGCTCTGTTGAACCCGTTACTCGTCTTTGCGCAAGACAAGCCGTGGGACAACATCGACTTCTATTCCCCGAATGCGGCTTCGCTGATCAAAGCGTTGGACTGTCCTCCGTCCCATTACACGGGTAATCCCGAGATTACCGTTCCTCTCTACACCGTCGAATCGTCGGAACTGAGCATTCCGATTTCGCTCGGGTTCAACATCAATGCCTACCGTATGGCCAACAGCGCACCCGAGACGATAGGTGCGGGCTGGTCGTTGAATGCCGATCCGATCATTACGCGCGTCATAAACGGCACGGACGATATGACGAGCAACTACAAGAACCGCCCGAATTTTCTTCGCGATTATCAATCCGCGAGCGGCTCCGATATAGCGATGTACCGTATGGGCATACTGGACGGCATATACGATACCGAGCCCGACAAATTCTACTATCGTCTGCCGTCGAAATCGGGCCATTTCTATTTCGCCCCCGACGGAAGTATCGTTCCGATACCGTATAACGGCATTAAAATAGAGTGCTCGGGAACCAAATTCATCATCACCGACACCGACGGGACGACATATACATTCGATGTTACCGACACCACCAAAGACGAACTCAATTATCCGTATACCACATACAACTCGGCATGGCATTGTTCGAAGATGGTGAGCGCATCGCAAAAGGACAGCATTACGTTCGTGTATTACACCCAACGATCGTATAATACGAGCGGCATACATCCTTATGTGGAGGTGTATGACAAAACCGCCGACTACCTTTCCGAATCGCAGGGAACGTTTTTTCAGACGGCCACCGAGGCGCAGATCACGAGCGGAAACGTCTCTTTCGAGCGTTTGGCGGGACCGAAAATGCGCAGAGTCGATACCCAATATAATTATCGTGAGGTCTATCGCAAGGAGCAGCATTGGCAAAGCGTGGGCGGTAATAACGAAACGGGTACGGCTAAGACCAAATTGGAAATAAGACCTGCAATGTTGACGGAGATACAGTGGAAAGGCGGTAAGGTCAAATTCAATTATGCCGGCAGTTATGAGTACGTAACCTCCATATCGGTATCGAATAATGTGTCGCCGACAAAGAATGTATACAATGTAGCCTTTACGCAGACAGGCAGCGGAGCCAAACGCGTGTTGAGCGGTGTGAAAGTGAACAACGATCAATACGGATTCTCTTATCCCAATCAATCGCAGTTTCCCTACGGAGAGGGCTTGAACGACTTCTGGGGCAGCGAGGCCTATTCCAAATATGCAGCATCGAGCCCCATACCTATGTACGACATATCGTTGGACGTGGGATATAAATATGCCGTGGACGGCATTACCGAAACCGATGCCCGAATACGCAACATACAGGTCGGCAACGTTGGTCCCAGCATGCTTACAAAATATTTGAATGAAACGCCGCGCGCATATTTTATCATGAGCTACCCTAACGGCGGCACGGTAGAGTATTATATGGAGCATCACAAATCGGGTTCGTACAGCACGGGCGGAATGAGGCTCGCGTCGGTTCGTTATCTCGATACTCAAAACGGTATCACGACGGTAAAGCGCATCAAAAGATATGAATACGAAGGCGGACGCAATGACATCGTACCGACATTCGGAGATACGAACTCTCCCAACTGCTATACCGAACAGGAGCTGATATATTGCTCGATGAACATGTCGGGTGCCGACATATTGGGTACGACCCGCAAACGAGTATTTTATCCGCACACCACGGGGTGCTCGTCGTTCAACGGCGAAAGTCCCATAACGTATGCGAGCGTAACCGAATACGACATCGATCCCTCGTCGTCACCGCAGAAGACTCTGTCGAAAAAAGTGTACAGTTTCAACACGGGAACTTATAAATTGACGGGCAGCCCGTCGTATCCCTATCCGTTGCAGAGGATCAGCCTTTCGGCGGGGCAATTGCGCGGAGTGAAGGAGTATCGATGCGATAACGACTCCACCTTTACGCTTATGCGCAGTGTAGATTACAGCTATGCGGAGTATGTTAAGAACAGAAACAAGATATACCGTCTGCGCCTGTGGCCTCGAAAGTATCCCGTCGAGATATCGGGTCTCAAGCTCAGCGACACGTTCCGCAATGAAAATACGACTGTATCGGAAGAGTACGATTACATTCCCATCGGGTGTTCGCGCATGACGAAGGAGGTGGAGACTACCTATGCCGACGACGGCAGCGCGATAGTCCGCACATCGGACTACTATTACGATAATACCGACACCTATCACATGCCCACGCGGGTGGAGACGACAGCCAGCAACGGCGATCAAATCGTGCAGTACACCCTGCGTCCGTGCGACTACACCTCGGGCGAGAGCGTATTCGCCACTCTGAAATCGAAGAACATAATCGACGTGCCGATCGAGCAGGTGACCGTCACCAACGGCAGCATCACGAACGGCGAAATGTACAAATACGATGCTAACGGATCGGTGACGGTAGCCTATCGTCACGAACCCGAGACGCAGATCTCCATGTCGCCGTTGAATTACACGTATGTCAAATCTATCGCATCCTATTCGGGAACGCCGAGATACATGCAGTATTGTTCCATGATGTACGATACCAACAACCGGCTCTCGTATGTGTATCCCTACAACCGTCCGCCCACCTACTATTTGTGGGGATATCAGGGGTTGTATCTCGTGGCGAAAATCATGAACGGAGGCGAATCGTATCTCGGATACTCCCTCGGCAGCGGATTCGTGAGCGACGTAACATCGTCGACGAATTTTACCGACGCTCAAAAACAGGCCGTCGACAATCTGCGCAAGAATCATTCCGACTGGATGATAACCACCGCCCAATACGAACCTCTCGTCGGAATCAAGGTGTTGACCGACCCTTCGGGACGCAGTACCTACTATAACTATTACGATGCTCTCGGATGTCCGCTCAAGAGCGTGGCCGATGACAATAAAAACAAGTTGACCGAATACGAATATTCGAACATCCCCGAATAACTCATGTAAAAATCAAATCGAAACAGTCATGAAAAAGCATATAACCTTGACCATGGCGGCATTATCGGCCGTAATGGCCGCGCACGCCGCGGGTCCCGACAAAAACAACATAGGGATAACCGCATCGAAAAACTATATCCACACGCGCACGTACATTCAACCCGTGTCGATGACGGCTGCCGCCGATCCCGCAAACGTCGCTCGCGACGATGTGGCTTATTACGACGGTCTCGGCCTGTTGACCCACACCGTGCAGGTCGCGGCGTCGCCCGACGGCAAATCGATCGTGCTGCCCGTCTACCGCAATGCGGTATTCAACGAAAAGGAGCGCGAATATCTGCCCTATTCCGCCTCGACGAGCAATGCTTCGGCGCAAACCGATCCCTTCGCGGCGTCGAACTTCAGCGTTTACGGCTCGGCCGATTCACCGTATGCGTTTACGCTCAACGAATACGAAAATTCGCCGCTCGGCCGCGTGAAACGGACATACAAGCCCGGGTCGGTGTATCTGAGCGACAAAAGCCGTTACGTGTCGTATGATTACGGTGTCAATTCGGCATCCGAGGTTTTGAAACTCTCGTTCTCTTCGAGTACCGTTTCCGCAAACGGTTATTATTCGGCTGCGGAGTTGTTCCGCAACACCGTGACCGACGAGGACGGCGGGCAGATCGTCACTTTTGTCGACAAACAGGATAAAGTCATTATGGAGCGCCGCAAGATCGCCGACAACAATTATGCAGACACCTACTACGTTTACGATTCGTCGCAACGTCTCGTGTGCGTCGTGCCGCCCGAAGCCGCCAAGTATCTCAACTCGGGGACGGGTTCGCTCGGTGACCTTACGGTGAACGACCTGTGCTACACCTACGCTTACATCGGTGATCGCGTCGTGAGCAAACGACTCCCCGGTAAGGAGCCCGAACATTACGGGTACGATTTGGGCGGACGCAATGTGTTGTATCAAGACGGAAATCTTGTGGCCGCGGGCAAGGCGATTATGTGCAAATACGACCGATGCGAACGTATCGTGTTCTGGAAAATCGGCAACTTTTCGGGAACGATCGACACGACATCCTATCCCGATTCCGCGCTCGACTATCTCGAAGGACAATTGAATACATTGCTTGTTTCGTACACCTACGATACCCTCGACACGTCGCAGTTCTCGGACGTGACGGGAATCGTCACGGCGAGCGACCGCAGCGCCAATGTGCATTCACTGAAAACATACGAGAAAATAGGTATTTTGGGCGACAACTACACCGTCTCGGGCTATGTCGAGCGTTGGTTCTATTACGACTATCGCGGCCGTTTGATCCAGACTGTCGAGAAGTATCCCGACGGTTCGATCCATCGCATATCGAGCAAATACGACTTCGCCGACAATGTTACGGCTTCCCGAGAGACCTACACCCACGGCACGACTACCGAGACTCTCGACCGCACGTTCTCGTACGATTCGCGCGGCCGCCTGTTGTCCGAGACCTCGACTATCGGCGGCGTTACGGCATCGGTGGGATACTCTTACGACTCCGTAGGACGCCTTACGGGCAAGAGCTACAACGGCGGAACGATAACCGAGACGCTCGCCTGCAACATTCAGGGATGGCAGACGGCGCAGACCGTAAAGAAAGGTACCGAAGTGCTTTTCGACAACACTCTGAAATACTACGACGGTA
Organism: uncultured Alistipes sp.; assembly: GCA_964390585.1. Taxonomy (GTDB): domain Bacteria; phylum Bacteroidota; class Bacteroidia; order Bacteroidales; family Rikenellaceae; genus Alistipes. The sequence continues at coordinate 361 of CAYMIH010000005.1, read as the reverse complement.
CCACCCCGCTATACTCGGGTAATATCTCCGAATGGGCGTGGGCATACAACGGTCAATCGGCCAACACATATAAATTCTCGTACGACAAAATGTCGCGACTTTTGGGTGCCGAACACTTTGTGGGCACCACGCTCTCGAACAAATTCACCGAGAAATCGATCACCTACGACAAGAACTCCAATTTGACGTCCATGACTCGTTACGTGAACGGTTCTCCCTCGACTTTCACATTCGCCTACACGGGAAATAGAAGAAACGGATATATTTATGACGCAAACGGAAATATTACCACCGACGCTACCAATAATCTCTTGGTATCATCATACAATTTGCTTAACTTGCCGACAACGATAAAACAAGG
>CAYMIH010000004.1:0-92894 GCA_964390585.1 uncultured Alistipes sp. | reverse complement strand
GTTCGCCGTCGGCGGCAGGATTGCACGAGCCTTTCGGCGAGTTGCAGTCCGCCGCGTGGGGCGGCGGCGAACTGCCGACATCGCACGGCGATGTCGAAACAACGGCCGCCTCAAAGCATATTCGTCACATACGAGCATGTTATTTTTCCGCAAAGATAACCCTCGCCCGCTCCGAGAGCGTTATATTTTTTTCGGAATAAGTTAACGGCGGGCGACTCCCGCCGCAGATCACAGTTCGTCCAACGAACGGCGGTTACGCACGCCCGAACGCTTGTAGACGCTCGGCGCGATTCCCGTCTCGCGCTTGAACTGCATGCTGAGATGCGCCACGCTCGAATATCCCAGACGGAAGGCGATCTGGCCGAGCGTCAGCTCGTCATAGATCAACAGCTCCTTCACACGCTCGATCTTCTGCGCTATGAAATACTTCTCGATCGAGCGGCCCTCGGTCTCGGAAAACAGCGTGCTGATATACTTGTATTCGAGGTGCAGACGGTCCGACAGATACTCCGACAGATTCACTTCTGGCATCACTTCGTGGGCGTAGATCAACTCGACGATGCCGTTCTTCACCGACGAGATGATCCGCGACCGCCGATCCTCCAGCAATTCGAATCCCGCCTTTTCGAGCCGCGCCGCAATCTCCCGCTTGCGCCCGTTGTCGGGTTCGCCGACGATCTCGGCCTCGCCCAGCGTCACCGACATGACCTCGGCGCCCGATTCGGTCAACGCCTCGCGCACCGCCGCGATACAACGCGGACAAACCATATTTTTTATGTACAGTTTCACGATACCGCTTTCGCCGTTATTCAAATCCTATCCTCCTCTAAAAAAAATTCGAGCCGCAGAGTGTTGCGGCTCGAACCCTATTCGTCAGGCCTTGCCGCCTTTTATATATTCGTCGATGGCACGTGCGGCCCGTCGTCCCGCGCCCATGGCCAGAATGACCGTAGCGGCACCCGTCACGGCATCGCCGCCCGCGAAGACGCCCTTGCGGGTGGTAGCTCCCGCCTCGTCGGCCACGATGCAGCCGCGGCGATTGGTCTCCAGCCCCTCGGTGGTCTGCTTCAGCAGCGGATTGGGCGAAGTACCCAGCGCCATGATAACCACGTCGCACTCCAGCTCGAAGTCGGAACCCTCCTTCACCACGGGCGAACGGCGTCCGCTCTCGTCGGGCTCGCCCAACTCCATCTCCACGCAGTTCAAGCCGCGCACCCAACCCTTATCGGTACCCAGCACGCGCGTGGGATTGGTGAGCATGCGGAACTCGATGCCCTCCTCCTTGGCATGGTGCACCTCCTCGCGGCGCGCGGGCAACTCGGCCTCGCTGCGGCGGTAGATGATGGTCGCCTCGGCTCCCAGACGCTTGGCGGTGCGCACGGCATCCATAGCCACGTTGCCGCCGCCCACAACGGCCACACGCTTGCCTACGTAGATGGGCGTGTCGTACTCCTCGTCGTAGGCACGCATGAGGTTTGCGCGCGTCAGGAACTCGTTGGCCGATACCACGCCGTTAAGGTTCTCGCCCTCGATCCCCATGAATCGCGGCAGGCCCGCACCCGAACCGATGAACACGGCATCGAAGCCCTCGTCGTCTAACAGCGAATCGATGGTAATGGTCCGTCCCACCACCACGTCGGTCTCAAATTTCACGCCCAACTCGCACAGCGAATCTATCTCGCGCGCAACGATTCTCTCTTTCGGTAGGCGGAACTCGGGGATGCCGTATACCAGCACGCCGCCCAACTTGTGCAGCGCCTCGAATACCGTCACGTCGTAGCCCATCTTGGCCAGATCGCTCGCGCATGCCAGTCCCGAAGGGCCGCTGCCTATCACGGCCACGCGGTGGCCGTTGGCGGGAGCCTTGTCGCAGCTCTTGCAGTCGTTCTCCAGACTCCAGTCGCCCACGTAGCGCTCCAGCTTGCCGATAGCCACGGGTTCGCCCTTTATGCCGAGGATGCACGAACCCTCGCACTGCGTCTCCTGCGGACACACGCGGCCGCAGATGCTCGGCAGCGAGCTGTCCTCGGCGATCACGGCCGACGCCGCGGCCATGTCGCCCTCCAGCACTTTGGCGATAAAAGAGGGAATATTTATATTGACGGGACACGCCGCCACGCATCGCGGGTTCTTGCATCCGAGGCATCGCGAAGCCTCGGTGCGGGCCTCCTCGCCGTCGTATCCGTAGCACACCTCGTCGAAATTGGCAGCGCGCACGCGAGGATCCTGCTCGCGCACGCTCACACGCGGAATCTTATTTGCCATAACAGTCGCATTTATGTTTTTCGTTAGCCTGCGCCTCGTGCGAACGGTACATCGACTGGCGGCGCATAGCCTCGTCGAAGTCGACCTTGTGGCCGTCGAACTCGGGTCCGTCGACGCAGGTGAAGAGCGTACGTCCCCCCACGCTCACGCGGCAGGCGCCGCACATGCCCGTGCCGTCCACCATCAACGCATTGAGCGACACGGTGGTGGGCAGCGAATATTCGCGGGTCGTGAGAGTGACGAACTTCATCATTATCATGGGGCCTATGGCCACGCACTCGTCGTAACGCTTGCCCTCGGTCTCGATCAACTCCTTGATCTTGCCCGTGACCATGCCCTTGAATCCGCGGCTGCCGTCGTCGGTGGCGATATAGAGATTGTCGGCCACGGCCGCCATTTCATCCGTATAGATCAACATCGACTCGGTTTTGGCTCCGATGATGACATCGGCCTCGACGCCGTGTTCGTGCAGCCACTTCACCTGCGGATAGACGGGAGCCGTGCCCACGCCGCCCGCAACGAACAGATAGCGTCGGCCGCGAAGCTCCTCGGGCGACATGCGCACGAACTCCGACGGATTGCCCAACGGGCCCGCGAAGTCGGCCAGACAATCACCCGCTTCCAAGGCGCACATCTTGCGCGTCGACACGCCTATGGTCTGTATGACGATGGTGACGGTGCCGTCGGCGGGATCGAAATCGGCGATGGTGAGCGGTACCCGCTCACCCTGTTCGTCAACGCGTACGATGACGAACTGCCCCGGCAAAGCGCTTTGCGCCACTCGCGGAGCCTCTACCCGCAGCAGCCAAATATTTTCTGCGAGCGGTCTCTTCTCTACTATCCTAAACATAATAAACGTGAGTTCTCCATTATGAACTCGGTATCGGGGGTTATGTTTGCATGCGTTTTCCGTAAAACGCAGTTAAAAAATCACTGTTAACAACGAGTTCATATTGAGAACTCGCGTTTATGCGATTTCCATTCGCAAATCGCACCGTACTGATATCCCCTCCTAAATCCTCCCCTTGACAAGGGGAGGACTTGTGTATCCGAGCTCCGTACCGAACTCGATATCGGGGGTTATGTTTGCATGCGTTTTCCGTAAAACGCAGTTAAAAAATCACTGTTAACAACGAGTTCATATTGAGAACTCGCGTTTATGCGATTTCCATTCGCAAATCGCACCGTACTGATATCCCCTCCTAAATCCTCCCCTTGACAAGGGGAGGACTTGTGTATCCGAGCTCCGTACCGGACTCGGTATCGGGGGTTATGTTTGCATGCGTTTTCCGTAAAACGCAGTTAAAAATATCGATATCATTCGACCACGACGGCCGTCACGCGCAGCGTCTGCATAGGTCGCGACGGATCGTCGGTAATGATTCTCACGCGGTCGACCCACACGCCGTAATCGGCTTCCGAGGTGTCGAGCGTGAACTTTACGGCCGTACTGCCGCCCGCCGCAATGCGGTCGCCCGCCTTGAGAGAACATTTCAAAGCCTTGCTCTGCCACTCCACTGCGCGGATAATCAAATCGTTGCTGCCCGTATTGGACAGCTCCGCCGAATCATCTGTCACCGTTCGGCCGTGTTTTACATCGCCAAATTTAATAAATTTTTTTGATAATTCGCCAATCGGCGACGACATATCGTCCGTCGAGGTGTCGTGTCGGTCCACCGCAATGGCATGGACGCTCAGCAGAGTACGCGCCCTGCGCCCGTCGATATCCACTCCGAGCACGTCGCTCAGGGTGCCGTAACGGTCGCTGTCCGACGGCACATGATACGAGATGGCGATCGTACCCTTCTCGCCAGCTTTCAGAATATCGGGGGCCTCGACATAAAGCATTCCGCTCCGCTCCAGCTCCTCGAACGACAGCCTGACATTCCGATCCGACGTGTTGATCCAGCCTATGTTCGCCTCGATCTTTTCGCCACGGCCGACGTATGCGAAGGCCCTGAAATTGGAATCGAAACGCACGCCGCCGCCCATATCGAACGGATAAAGCTCCTCGGTGCTCTTCACGCGCGGGATCACGGTCCCCTCCACGAGCAGCGTCACGGGCTCGGTCGACGCGGAGGTCTGCACCAATATGCCTTTGGAAAAATAACCCGGGCGGTTCATCGGATCGAACGACACCACTATTTTACCCTTTTCCCCGCTCTTGACGGGTTCGCGCGAATATATGGGCGTCGTGCACCCGCAGCCCGATATGACGTCCAGAACGACGACGGGCTTCGACGACGTGTTGGTGAACACGAAAGTATGCTCCACACTGCCGCCGTCCTCGGCCACATCGCCGAAATTCCACTCGACATGCTCGAAACGCACCGCCTGCGATCGGCCGTCGCCCGACTCCTGCGACCGCAAAACCGACGGCAGACAAACCGCGCACGCCGCAAGCACCACGGCCAGCAACGCCGATATCCGATTATTATATAATGTATGTTCCATATCGGGAGCAAAGTTATATTTTTTTGCATTTTTTTTTGCATTTTACTTGCACGAAAAAAAAAATGACTCTATATTTGCACTCGCAAAACGGAACAAAGCACAACGTTCTTTACAATGCCTGAATAGCTCAGTTGGTTAGAGCACATGACTGTTAATCATGGGGTCCTAGGTTCAAGTCCTTGTTCAGGCGCATTCCGAAGGCAACGACAGACTTCGTCCGCGTCGAGAGTTCGATCGGTAAATCGACGAATTTCGAGATCTTTCGAAGAAAATCGAGCAAAGATTTGCAAATGCGAAAAACATTACTTACCTTTGTAACGCCTTTTGAAATTAAAAGGGAGCTTAGCTCAGCTGGTTCAGAGCGTCTGCCTTACAAGCAGAGGGTCGGGGGTTCGAATCCCTCAGCTCCCACAAAGCGAAAACGAGACGGTTATCGAAACTGTCTCGTTTTTCATTTCTGCCGATAACGACCTGCTGTCTTTAAGAACTCTACGATTGCGACATGATCGTCGACAGCCCCGTTACCGCTCCGTCGAAGCGGGTGAAACTCCGTTTGGACCGAAACCGTTCGCATCCCGAAGCATCACCGTCGAATCGCTCTTGTCGAGAGCCGATTTTCCAATCCGAATAATATGGTTCGCCTTGCTCCGCCTGCGGTCGACACCGTTCGCGAACGCGAAACGCATAAATCACCGAGTTCAATCCCTGCCGCCGCCAAGAGCATGATACAGTCGGACGACACTCTGTATTTTGTCTATGCGGTCCTGAGCCAATGTCAGACGGGCGCCGAGCAACGACTGCTGAGCCGTGAGCACCTCCAGATAGTTGGCGGAGGTGTGGCGCACGAGGAGGCGGGTCTTCTCCACGGCAACTTCGAGATCGTCGATTTGCCGTTCGTCGAGGACAATACGTTCGTCGGCGGTCTGCCATGCGGCAAGCGCATCGTTTACTTCATTGCCGGCATCGAGCAACGACTGCTCAAAACTCAGGAGAGCTTCCTGCTGACGCGCTCGGGCAATCTTAAGATTGGCGACATTCGTACCTTTATTGAACAACGGAGCCGTGAGCTGCGCGACGGCCGAAGAGAGCCACTTGCCCGGATTGACGATCGCGCCGCCGCCGTTGTTCGTCCAGCCGAGCGTGCCGGAAAGCGTCAGGCTCGGATAGAATGCCGAACGGGCAGAGTTGACGGCATAGAACGATTCCGCCAAGGCCGCCTCGGCTCGGCGCACGTCGGGACGGTTGGAAAGAAGCTGAAGCGGCAGGCCGACGGATATGTCATCGGAAAAGTGCTGGGCATCGAGCGTACCTCGCTCAACGGGGTGCGACGGCTCCTTGAGCAGGGCGCACAAGCCGTTCTCGGTCTCGCCGATACTCTTGCGGAGAGTCACCACGGAAGCCTCAAGAGCCGTGCGCGAGGCACGGGCCTGTCGAACAGCCACATCGTTCGACTTGCCGGCCTCCGCAAGCGCTTCGAGCGCGGCGATGGTCTCGTTCCAATTGGTCAAGGTCTGTTGCGAAATGTCAAGCTGTTCATCGAGCATCAACAACGTATAATAGCTCTCGGCAATGGCTGCCACGAGTTGAGTCCGCACCGCCTGCTCATAAGCGCGGCTCTGCTCCAGCGCGGCTCTCGCGCCCCGTTCGGCATTGGTCACCTTCCCGAATATGTCCGCTTCCCACGAGGCGGCCGCTCCGACGTTGTAGGTCTTTTTCGTCTCGCCGTCGTAATGGCTGATGCCGACTTGCGGCGTCAAGTTCAAAGACGGCAGATAGGATTTGCGGGCATTCGCCAATACCGCCAACGCCTCTTCCGTCTGCAAACGGGCGATGCCGAGATCGGTATTCCGCTCCAGTCCCGCGGCTATCAATGTTTGCAGATGCGCATCGGTGAAGAGTTCGCGCCACGGCAAAGCAGCCGTCGTCGTCGTGTCCGATGTCGTCACGGGGTCCCTGTAAAGGCTGTCGACGTCGATATCCATCGTCGGACGGGAGTATCGGCCGTATATGCCGCAGCCGCTAAAAAGACAGACAGCGGCAATCAGTATTCCCACTCTTTTCATTTCTTTCACTCTTTTAATTGATTTCCTCGTTCGACCGCTCGGGCATGAAACGTTCCTGCAAATATTGGAAAATGACAAACAGCGACGGCACCACGAACAAAAGTCCCGCCGTGCCGAGAAGCATGCCGCCCACCGTACCGACACCTACCGAGATATTGCCGTTGGCGCCCACACCATGCGAGAACATCAGCGGCAACATGCCGAAGATCATCGTCATAGAAGTCATGAGGATAGGTCTCAAACGGGCTTTGGCGGCGGAAATGGCGGCATTGGTGATGCTCATTCCCTGTCGGCGACGATCGGAAGCGTACTCCGTGAGCAGAATGGCTGTCTTGGCCAGCAGGCCGATGAGCATGATAAGTCCCGTCTGCATGTAGATGTTGTTCTCCAGCCCCCACAGCTTGGCGAACAGGAAGCTGCCGGCCAATCCGAACGGCACGGAGAGTATCACGGCGAACGGAATCATCAGACTCTCGTAGAGAGCGCAGAGTATGAGGTAGATGAATACGATGCAGATGATGAACACCAGCGTCGTGGTATTGCCCGTAGAAGCCTCCTCGCGCGACATGCCTCCGAACTCGTAACCGTAACCCTCGGGCAGCACGGCTTCGGCGACCTCGCCGATAGCTTTGATGGCCTGCCCCGAACTGTAACCATCGCCCGGAACGCCCGACACTCGGATCGACGAGAACAGGTTGAAGTGATCGAGACTCTCCGAACCATAGATACGCGTGAGCGTGAGGTATTGCGCTATGGGAGACATTTCGCCATCGGCGTTACGCACGAAGATGTTGTTCAGAGCTTCGGTGTCGAGACGGTATTCGGGCGAAGCCTGCACCATGACGCGGTAGAGCTTGGTGAATCGGTTCAGGTTGCTGGAGTAACTGCCGCCCACATATCCCGACAGGGTACGAAGGACATCGGAAGGCGATACGCCGTTGCGCTTGCACAAAGCGGCATCCACCTCCACCATGTACTGCGGATATTTGGTGGCGAACGTGGTATAGGCACGCGATATTTCGGGCCGCTCGTTCATGGCGTCGATGAAATCGTTGGTGTATTTCAGCAGGTCGTCCACACTGCCGCCCTTCTTGTCCTGCACGTACAACTCGAAGCCGTTGCTCATGCCGTAACCCGAGATCATAGGCTGCGTGGAGACGCGGATCGACGCCGACTTGATGCCGTCGGTGCGACGGTATATCTCGTTCATTACGGAATTCACGTCGTCGCCTTTACCCTTGCGCTCGCTCCAATTCTTCAATCGTATCGTGAACGAACCCGCGGATGCCGACTGGTTGTGCATGGCATCCTTGCCCGTGATACGCGAATATATCCTTATCTGCGGAATATCCTCTATGGCGGCCTCTATCTCGTCCATTATGCGTCCCGTCTCATCGAGGTTGGTGCCCGGCGAAGTCTGCACGTTCACGTTGATGGTACCCATGTCCTCCTGCGGCACGAGTCCCGTCTTGGTGACGTTCATCAACACCGCCAACACGATGCCCGCCGCGACGATGCTGCCCACGGCAACGGCATTGTGGCGTAAAAGGAACGAGACACCGCTCATGTACTTACGCTGCACGCGGCGGAAAGAACAGTCGAAAGCATAGTGGAAACGATCGGAAAAACCGAGTCTCTCGCCGCTCTCCCTATCGGTACGAGGGCGCATGATGAGCGCGCAGAGTGCAGGACTGAGCGTCATGGCATTGAGCAGCGAGATGGCCACCGCCACCGCCATCGTCAGACCGAACTGCGTGTAGAACGTACCCGTCGTGCCGCCCATGAAGCTCACGGGAATGAATACCGCCATGAACACCATGGTAGTCGTCACCAGCGCCGAGGTCAGTCCGCCCATGGCATCCACAGTGGCACGGTAGGCCGAAACGTATCCCTCGTCGAAGCGCGCCTGCACCGCCTCGACCACCACGATACTGTCGTCCACCACCGTACCTATGACGAGTACCAAGGCGAAGAGGGTCAACAGATTCAAGCTGAAACCCGCGATATGGAGGAAGGCGAACGTACCCACGAGCGACACGATGATGGCGAGTGAGGGAATGATGGTGGCACGCAGGTCGTGCAGAAAGAAATAAACCACCAATATCACCAGAATGATGGCCACGAACAGCGTCTCCACCACATTGGCGATGGAGGCATCGAGAAAATCTTTGGTACTCGTGATGTCAGTAAGCACCATGCCCTTGGGCAGCGATTTCGATATTTCGGCCGACACTTTGTCGATCTCTTTGATTATCTCGTTGGCATTCGAACCCGAGGTTTGAGCCATCATGCAGTTGGCTCCCGGGTGGCCGCTCGTTTCACTGAGCATGGAGTAGTTCTCGGCTCCCATCTCGATGCGGGCGACATCCTTCAGGCGCAGCACGTCGCCGTCGGGCAACGACTTGATGACCATATTGCCGTAATCCTCCTCGTTCTCGTAGCGTCCGCGGTATTTCAACACATATCGGAACGTGTTGTCCGACTCCGCGCCGAGCGTACCAGTGGGCGATTCCACATTCTGCTCGTCGAGCACCGTGGCTATATCCGACGGGACCAACCCGTATTGCGCCATCTTCTGCGGATCGAGCCAGATACGCATCGAATAGCTGGCACCCCAGATGTTCACGTCGCCCACGCCCGCGATACGCGACATTTGCGGCTCTATATTGATCTTCATGTAGTTGGTCAGAAAGTTCGCGTCGTAGGAATCGTCGGGCGAGTAGAGCGAAACGGCTTTAAGCGAGTTGCTTTGCCTTTTGCGCACGGTGATGCCCGACTTCGTAACCTCGGCGGGAAGCAAACCCTGCGCCGAAGCCACGCGATTCTGGACGTTGACCACCGACATGTCGGGATCCGTTCCCTGCTTGAAATAGACGCTGATGGATGCCGAACCCGTGTTGGTGGCCGTAGAGGTCATGTACATCATGTTCTCCACGCCGTTCAACTGCTCCTCGAGCGGCGTTATGACGCTCTTCATCACCGTTTCGGCATTGGCTCCCGTATAGGTGGCGCTGACGCGCACCGTGGGAGGTGCGATATCGGGGAATTGTTCGAGCGGCAATCGGCTCAGTCCGATTAAGCCCACTATAACGACGGCAACCGAAATCACGCCCGACAGAATGGGACGGTCTATGAATGTCTTGACGTTCATGGCTTACTCATTTTCGTTTCGAGAATCGACGACGGCTCCTTCCCTTACCAATCCTGCACCCTCGGCAACGATTACGTCGCCGACCTGCAATCCCGACTCGACCACGTATTCCGTACCGTTGTTCAAACGGAACAGAGTGACGGGAACGGACCGCGCCCTGCCGTCCGACACCTTATATACGAAAGTTTTGTTTTGCAACTCGTACGTGGCCTCCTGCGGAATGACAATGCACTGCTCCAAGACGGAAGGCACGATGACCGTACCGCTGCCGCCGGCACGCAAAAATCGCTTCGCATTCGGGAAATCGGCCCGCATGGTCACCGAACCCGTCCCTGCGGTGACGACGCCGCTTACCGCCGAAATGCGTCCGTTTTCCGAATATATCTTACCGTTCGACATGCGCAGATTCACATCGGGCATGCTGTCGATGAACGCGTCGAGCGAGCCGTATTGCTCCATAAGTTCCGTCACCCGACTCTCGGTAAGCGAGAAATAGGCATACATAATGCTGTCGTCCGATACGGTGACGAGCGGTTCGTTGATGCTGCTGCTCACCAATGCCCCCACACGATAGGCCATCATGCCCGCCACGCCGTCGACGGGACTCTTGACCTCGGTATAAGACAGATTGTTACGGGCGTTCAGCTCCTGTGCGCGGGCCTGCGCCAATGCCGCTTCGGCGGCTGCAAAATCGTTGCGGGCAGCACTCAGGTCGTAATCCTGCACCACATTCTTCTCGCGCAGCACCTTCGTGCTCTCCAGATTCAACTCCGCCGTGGCAAGTCGCGCTTCCGCGCTCTTCACGTTGGCCGTCGCCTCTTCCAACGCAGCCTTGTACGGAATCTGGTCTATGACGAACAACGTCTGTCCCTTGTGCACCTTCTGCCCCTCGTCGATGCAGATGCGCGTGATGATACCGCTCACCTGAGGCCGAATCTCCACCACCTGACAACCTTGCAGACGTGCCGTGTATTCCTGCGTCAGCGTGCGGTTCTCCGGCTTTACGGTCAAAGTCTTGTAAGTCGTATTCTCCTGCTCGGCGGGCGACTTGCCGCAAGCGCACAATGCAAGTGCGACCCACAGAAGCACAAACATTTTATTTTCCATATTCCCGATATATATTTTTATCGTTCCGCTTTATCATAAGCAAAATTACGTCGCGCACGATTAATCGCGACCTTCCCGAACGGAATGTGGGGGCAGACAGTCGGAATGTGGGGACGAACGGCCCTTTTTTGGCGGTAAACGCCATCCTGTAATTTCGCTTTTACATGGAAAAGAGCTATCTTTGCATCGATCAACGTTATAAACGACAATAACGATACGCATGAAGCATGTTTCCCTATATATCGACCTCGCATTCTGCTTCGTCTTTCTGCCGTCGATGATATACATCTTCCCCGTAGAAAGATGGTGGGGAACGTATCCGTCGTTCTTCATCATGTTCGTAGGATGGCTCTACATCACCTATTTCACATACAAATATTTCATCATCCCCCGACTGTTCCACGGAGGCCGTCAACGCGCTATCGCCGCGGCGGCTATCGTCGTATCGTTATCGATCACGCTCCTGTTCTCGTCCTACGAGATATCCTCGCCTTTCCGCCACCTGCGACAACAGATGCTGCAATCGATCAATGTCCCGATATGGGGCATCAGGATGAACCAGCAGGCGGTATGGCTGCACTACATAATGGTGGTCATATTCTGCTTCGCCGTGGGCATGCTCACCGAAGCGTATCGCCAGAGGCTGGCGCGCGAAGAGGTGGAATATGAACGCAACAAAGCCGAGCTGGCACTCTACAAGGCGCAGATCAATCCGCACTTTCTGTTCAATACGCTCAATACGATATACGGGCTGCTCATAACGCACTCCGACAAAACCGAGGCGGCGCTTGAGCGCTTCATCAATCTGACGAAGTATATGTACAACAATGCCAACCTCGAATTCATATCTCTGGCGGAGGAGGTGGAATACATCGAACAATACATTGATTTGCAAAAGATGCGGCTCAACGAGTTCGCCGATGTCGAGTTCAAACACGAATCGGATAACGACGCTATGCAGGTTCCGCCCATGCTGCTGATTACTTTCGTGGAAAACGCCTTCAAATACGGCATTTCGTCCAACGAGCCGTGTTTCATACACATACATCTGACCCGTCGGGGCGATACGTTCGATTTCGAAGTGATCAACTCCGTATTCTGTCGGACGGGCGGAGATTCCAAACGAATGGGCATCGAAAACTGCCGCCGAAGGCTGTCGCTGCTCTATCCCAACCGCCATCGGCTGGAATGCGGATACGGCCGAGACAATACATTCCGCGTCAAACTCGAACTCGACACCCCGAAAGTATGATAAAGTGCGTGGCAATAGACGACGAACCCGTCGCATTGAGCATCGTCGACCGTTATTGCCGGCGACGCGGAGGCGTGATGCTGGAAACGTACAGCTCTCCGCGCGCGGGCATGCAGCGAATCGACGAGTGGAAACCCGACATAGTGTTTCTCGACATCGAAATGAACGGCATGTCGGGCATCGAGCTGGCGCGCCGACTCCCCGCATCCTGCTGTTTGATATTCACCACCGCATACGCGCACTACGCGCTGGACGGCTTCGAGGTGAACGCCGTGGACTTCCTCCACAAACCGTATTTCTACGAGCGTTTCGACCGCGCCATGCAGAAGGCGGAGCAATGGCTGCGAATGCACGATCTGTTGCGTGTATCCGAGTCCGCGGCACGGCTGCTGCTCAAGTCGGAATACAAGAACGTGACGATATCCGTCGATACCATCGTATACATAGAATCGATCGACAACTACATAAAGATCCACCTCGCCGACGGAACATCGGTCCTTTCAAAAATACCGCTGCGAAGCATCGAGGAACAGTTGTCGCAAGAGGAGTTCGTCCGCATACACCGCTCGTTCGTGGTGGCGAAAAACCGAATTGCGAGTTTCACGCGTTCGGAAATCATTCTGGATAAAAACGGCAAAAGCCTGCCCGTGGGAAAGAAATATGCCGACGAGGTGATGTCGCGGTTGGGAAAGGAGAGATGACGCGGAACGGGAACGAACGTCCGTCCGCGGCAAGATCGCTTCCATGAAAAATATTTTGCGGCTCTTCGGAGCCGCGCGATTACAAGCCCCAAGAGGATAATACACATCTTTTTTGCGTAAAACAACGGCCTCGCATTGGCCGTAACTGAAATTTTCCTTAATTTTACGCAGTCAACTTAACGCAACTATTACCGATTAAAACATAAATCAACCGACAATGAAAAAATTGTTATCTGAAATCCTCAGACAAGCATTCGTGCCGATGTTCCTGTCGCTCGTTGCGATCCTTGCGCCGCAAGCCGAGTTGCGGGCTCGAAACGTCGCCGAGAAAGAACCGTCCGCAGCAATCGTCTCTGCACAGAAGATCAACCCGACGACCGTCGAGCTGCTCTACTCCGACGGCCGCCGCATGACGCTCGATTTCTACGGCGGGAACATCTTCCGCATGTTCCGCGACGACAAGGGCGGCATCATGCGCGACCCCGAGGCCAAGCCCGAAGCACGCATCCTCGTCGATAATCCGCGCAAAGCTGCGGGCGAGATAGGCATCGCCGATGCCGACGGCAAGATAACCGTGGCCACCGACCGCATAAAGGTGATCTTCGACAAAGCCTCGCAACTGATGACCGTGGTCGATGCGGCCTCGGGCAAGACGGTGGCGGAACAGATCGCCCCCGTCGAGATGGGCGAAAAAAGCGTCTCGATCGCATTTAAGGAGAATCCGCAGGAGTATTTCTACGGCGGCGGCGTGCAGAACGGACGTTTCTCGCACAAAGGCAAGTCGATAGCCATCGAAAACCAGAACAGCTGGACCGACGGCGGAGTGGCGTCGCCTGCGCCGTTCTACTGGTCGACCGAGGGTTACGGCGTCATGTGGTACACATTCAAAAAGGGCCGTTACGACTTCGGCGCAGCCAATGCGGGCGAAGTGGTGCTTTCGCACGAGAGCGACTACCTCGACATGTTCTTCATGGTCGACGACAGCCCCGTGGCGCTGCTCAACGACTACTACCAGCTTACGGGCAACCCCGTGCTTCTCCCCAAATTCGGATTCTACGAAGGCCACCTCAACGCCTACAACCGCGACTACTGGGTCGAGGCCGAAAACGGCATCCTGTTCGAGGACGGCAAACGCTACAAGGAGAGCCAGCGCGACAACGGCGGCGTGAAGGAGTCGCTCAACGGCGAAAAAGACAACTATCAGTTCTCGGCGCGCGCCGTCATCGACCGCTACGCCGCCCACGACATGCCTCTGGGCTGGCTTCTGCCCAACGACGGCTACGGCGCGGGATACGGACAGACCGAGACTCTCGACGGCAACATCCGCAACCTGAAGGAGTTGGGCGACTACGCACGCGAAAAGGGCGTGCAGATAGGCCTGTGGACCCAATCGGATCTGCATCCCAAGCCCGAGGTGAGCGCTCTGCTGCAACGCGACATCGTGAAGGAGGTACGCGATGCTGGCGTGCGCGTTCTGAAGACCGACGTAGCATGGGTCGGCGCAGGTTACTCGTTCGGATTGAACGGCATAGCCGACGTGGCGCAAATCATGCCCTACTACGGCAGCGACGCCCGTCCGTTCATCATATCGCTCGACGGCTGGGCGGGCACGCAGCGTTACGCGGGAATCTGGACGGGCGACCAGACGGGCGGCGAATGGGAGTACATCCGTTTCCACATCCCCACCTACATAGGGTCGGGCCTCTCGGGACAGCCCAACATATCGTCCGACATGGACGGCATCTTCGGCGGCCGAAAGCCCGTAATCAACACGCGCGATTTCCAGTGGAAAGCCTTCTCGCCCATGCAGCTCAACATGGACGGCTGGGGCTCGAACGAAAAATATCCCCACGCGCTGGGCGAACCCGCCACGTCGATCAACCGCAGCTATCTGAAACTCAAGTCGGAACTCATGCCCTACACATATTCGATAGCCCGCGAGGCGGTGGACGGCATGCCCATGATCCGCGCCATGATGCTCGCGGCGCCCAATCCCTACACTTTGGGAACGGCCACACGCTACCAATACATGTACGGACCTTGGTTCCTCGTGGCTCCCGTATATAAGGATACCGCAGCCGACGAGGATGGCAACGACATCCGCGACGGGATCTATCTGCCCGACGGCGAGTGGATCGACTACTTCACGGGCGACAAATATGCGGGCGGCCGCGTAATCAACTCGTTCGAGGCTCCGTTGTGGAAACTGCCTCTGTTCGTAAGCGCAGGAGCCATTATCCCCATGACCGATCCCAACAACAACGTGGCCCAAATAGACAGGACACGACGCATATACGAGCTCTATCCCTCGGGATACTCGTCGTTCACCGAGTATGACGACGACGGCGAGACCGAGGCCTACCGTCTGGGCAAATACGCGACCACCTTCATCGAGTCGGAGACCGACGGACGGGAGTCCGACAACGGAGGAGGCCGTGCGGTAATCACCCTGCACCCCGCGGAGGGCGATTTCGACGGATTCGTAACCGACAAGACCACCGAACTGCGCATAAACGCCACGGCCGAGCCCAAGCGCGTCACCGCTGCGGTTAACGGCCGCCGCGTGAAGCTCTCGCAGGCCGCATCGCGCGAGGAGTTCGAGCGCGGCAGCGACGTATGGTTCTACGACGCAGCGCCGAACATCAACCGCTTCGCCACTCCCGACAGCGATTTTGCGAAGAAAATAATAACCAAGAACCCTGTAATCTGCGTAAAACTCGCCGAAACGGACATCACGCGCAACGAACAGACGGTGACCGTCGACGGATTCGTCTTCGCCCCCGAGAACCGCCTCCGCACCACGCACGGCGAACTCGCGGCACCGAAATTCTCAATCGACGACGAGAGGATAGAGGCATACACCGTGACACCCGCATGGAATGCCGTGGAGAATGCCGATTACTATGAAATCAAGTTCAACGACATGCTCTACTCGACCATACGCGGCACCGAGCTGGAGTTCATCGATCTCACACCCGAGACCGACTACGTATTCGGACTGCGCGCCGTAAACGCCGACATGGTATCGCCGTGGACCGAGACCGCGGTGCGCACCAAGATCAATCCGCTGGAGTTCGCGCTCCACGGCTTACGCGGCGAACTCGACCGTCCCGATCAGGGAGGCGCGGGCGTCAACCGACTCTTCGACTTCGCCGAAACGGGAGACATCTGGCATACCAAATACAACGAGGCTGCCGTACCGTTCAATCTCGTGATCGACTTGCAAACGGTCAACATGCTCGACAAGTTCCACTATCTGCCGCGCCTCGATTCGGGCAACGGCACCATTCTCGAAGGAGAGGTCTATTACAGTATGGACAAGAACGACTGGACCGAAGCGGGCGACTTCGCGTGGGAGCGCAGCGGCGAAACCAAGGTATTCGAATTCACCGCCCAACCTTCGGCACGTTACATAAAGATTAGCGTAAGCAAGGCGGTAGGCAATTACGGCTCGGGACGCGAACTCTATGTATTCAAAGTGGCGGGCACCGAGAGCTATCTGCAAGGCGACGTCAACAACGACGGTAAAATCGACTCGAACGACCTGACCTCGTATATGAACTACACGGGTCTGCGACGCGGCGACTCCGATTTCGAAGGCTACATAAGCCGAGGCGATATCAACGGCAACGATCTGATCGACGCCTACGACATTTCGACAGCGGCCACACGACTCGACGGCGGAGTCAAGCATCGCCGCACGGCAGCACCTCTTGCAGGCGAAATAACCGTCGCCGCCGACCGCAAGAGCTACAACGCGGGCGACACGGTAACCGTCACGGTGAGCGGCAAGGGATTGGCCTCGGTGAATGCCGTCAGCTTCGCGCTGCCTTACGACCAGCAGGCTTACGAGTTCGTGGGCGTGACGCCCTCGGGCATGAAGCAGATGGAGAATCTGACCTACGACCGTCTGCACACCGACGGCACCAAAGCCCTGTATCCCACATTCGTCAACGTGGGCGACAAAGAGACTGTCGACGGCGACGACGAATTGATGGTCATAACGTTCAAGGCCAAACGCAGACTCGCGTTCGACTTGGAACCCGTCGACGGCATGCTCGTAGATAAGAATATGAATTTCATAAAATTCTGATTATCTTAATCGGTTGTCGAAACACGCCGAAACGCGATCGTATTCACCCGCTCCTCGACTCGGACAGAGGGGCGGGTGTTTTTTACATCCGAACGGCATCCTCATTTTTTGCGATGAAAATCCGAGTTTATACGAAATTATTTTGGTCGAACCGTTTTTTTTGCATACATTTGCACCACTAAAAAAGAATAAGTTCCGACTTATGCGATTTTAGTGCGTTGAATCCGTAGCTCAGTCGGTAGAGCACAACACTTTTAATGTTGGGGTCCCGGGTTCGAGCCCCGGCGGGTTCACCGAAGCGATAGCGTTGTTTGCTAATAATCAGCAAACAACGCTATTTTTAATTCGCAATATCGGCAAACCGACCGAACAGAATGTAAATCAAATCCATCGCCATGTTTTTCCGTATTCCGCTTTTTTATCGTACCTTTGAATGTCAACAATATCAAAGCTATGAGAAAAGAATCGCTTTTTATGATTTTACTTGCCATGTTGTCCGTCGGATGTGCTCCCCGCAAAGGTGCGGAGATCCGCTCCAAAGGCGACGGGTTCGAACTGCGTGTCGACGGCGTGCCGACATATATCAAGGGTGTAGGTGGCACCAACCGTCTGGATATCGCGGCGGAGAATGGCGCGAATGCCTGCCGAACGTGGGGCGGCGATGCGAAAAGCATAAGCAAAACCGCGGCCGAGGCAGCCGAACACGGAATATATGTGATGCAGGGAATCTGGCTGCCGAAAGAGGCGGAAAAGTATTCCGACGAGAAGTTCAAGGAGGAAATGCGCACGTTCTGCCGCGAGACGGCCGAGAGGTTCAAGGACGACCCCAACATACTCGTATGGGGCATCGGCAACGAAGTGGAGCTTAGCGGCACGAACAACGGAGCGGTATGGAGTTTTATCGACGAGTTGTCGAGAATAATAAAATCGGCAGACGGCAGACACCTCACCTCGACGGTGATCGCCCACAACAAAAGCGCACTCGACTCCATCGCGCGTTATGCTCCGTCGCTCGATGTGGTGGGAATCAACAGCTACGGTTCGATACTTCAGGTAAAGGATATGGTCGCCGCATCGGATTACAAAGGACCGTACATGATTACCGAATGGGGCCCGACGGGATGGTGGGAAACCTCGTCGACGAAGTGGAAAGCCCCGATAGAACAGACCAGCGAACAGAAGCGTCAGGTGTATGAGACTCGTTACAACGAAGCCATTCTCGGCGATCCGCGCTGCATAGGCTCATTCGTGTTCCTGTGGGGACAGAAGGAGGAGCGCACGCCGACTTGGTTCAGCATGTTCGTGGAGAACGGTGTGGAGGGCCTGCCGCTGCGAGGCGAGAAAACACCTATGGTCGAGGCCATGCAGAGAGTATGGACGGGACAAGAACCCGAGCGGACGGCTCCCGTCGTTACGGACATCGCAATCGACGGTCGCAGGCCCGAGGAGAGCCCCAAAACGGACGCAGGTGCGACGTTCAAGGTCGAGGTTGCCGTTTCGGACCGCGACGGCGACAGCCTGACCTACATTTGGGAGATCCTTCGCGAAGCGACCGTATTGGGATTCGGCGGGTCGTTCGAACCGCGTCCCGAACGTTACGGCGAGGTTGTAGTGACCGACGTGCCGACGGCGGAGCTCAGTATAGCCGAAGCGGGAGAATATCGCGTTTACGTATATGTGTCGGACGGCACGGGATTCGTATCCACCGTCAACTCGCCCATACAGATAAAATAGAATATACCGAAAAAAACACATACGGACGGCCTCGAAAAGAGGTCGTCCGTATGTGTTTTATATCGGCGACTCGGGAAAATCTCGCCCCCGCATCGCAAATCAAACTCCTTCCGCATCCGTAAGAATCGAAATCAGAAGGTAATCTTCGCGCCCAGCACCACTTGCGGCGTGTAGTAATAGTAATAGGCCCATTCGTACACCTTGCTGCCCGTAAGATTGCGTCCCTCGGCGAACACGGCCCAGCGATCCGACACGCGCCACTCGACGTCGAGTCCCAAACGGAACGTCGAAGGGGTCCTCACCATTTCGAGATCGGCATCGGGAGCGACACGACTCATCCACTTGATACGATTGTTGTAGTCTAACGACGCGCCCGCCGTAATTTTACGGCCCAGATAACGCAACTTGAACGATCCCTGAGCGCTCGGGCGGCCGCTGTAATACGAATGATAATTCTCCCACGCATACACGCCCGCGTACAATTCGGCCTCGAACCAGCCGACAGGGCGGAATTTTATGCTGCCGTCGATACGCAGACTGTGCTGATAGGCAGGAGCGAAAAGGTAGTTCGCATAATCGTAACAGTACCAATAGTAGTGGTCGTCGGCGAAAGTCACTTCGGCCGACACGTTATACGAGAAACGCCCTTTCGCCAAGCGGCCGCTTATACCCGCGCGACCGTTATAATAGGACTCGTTGGGTTGCGACGCCGCGTCGAGCAAACCCGCATCCGACAACAGCATATAGGGATTCTCGTACATGAGCGATCCGTAGTCGTGACGCCGCAGGCCGCCGTCCACCTCGATATAGGGAACGAATCCCTCGGTGGTGTTTTTCCACGTCATGCGCATATAGGGGAACACGTAGTGGGGACTGTCGGTCGAAAGCTCCACACGGTCGTGATAATAGTCCGCTCCGATCAAAAACTCCAGCTTGCGGCCGCTTATGCCGTAACGCACTCCCACCATGAAGATGTTGTCCTTATAATCGGCCAGCGCCTTAGAACCGAACACGCCCGTATATCCTGCATGCACCTTAAATATACTGTGGCCGAGCATCTTGCCCAACGCAAAGTTCGCCGAAAGACCCGACTGGCGACGCTTCTCCGCGTCCTCGGGATCATAACTGTCGCCGAACAAGTCACCGCCGATTTCGATATTGAAATTCCAGCGGCTCAGATCCGTAAAATCGTCGCCGATGCGGATCTTGCCCGCCAAGTTGCCGAACCGTATGCGGTCGCCCGTGGTGGGATAGCGATGGCGCAGCTGCTGGTCGCCGTAAACGTCCACCTCCAGAATATGACGGCCCAATATAAGTCCCGCACGGCCGCCCAGACGGTTGCTCATCTCGGTGGTGTGCGACGTCACCTTCTCGCCCGCGAAATTCTTGCGGTTGCGGTAATCGCCCCAATGATTGATATATGCCATGGCATAGCCGCGATCCTTGTTATACGTCGACACGTAAACGTCGGCCTCGCTCGTGAGCGGCACGCCGAAAGCGCCCTTGGCGTAGAACGGACGCGAACGATTGTAGTCCCAATAGGTTATCGTCGCGGGCTTGAAGTTCTCGGTGAGCAGCGACGTCTGATACGAACGCGGCGTGATCGTATAGTCGATATCGGGCTGCATCGTGACCGTATCGGTCATGTCGGGCACTATGGAGAGCTTCTGGGCCGTGCCGACGCTCGGGGTGTAATCTTTCGACACCTCGACCTGCTTGGCCACCTGCGCCGACACGACGGCAGGCAGGCAGAGCAACGTTATGATATATGTCAATCTTTTCATCGTCAATTCATTTTAGCAATCTTACTCTTAGCCTCCTCGACTATGCCGTCGTCGGCAGGCGAATATCCGTCGGCAACGCTCTGATAGGTCGCGCGCGCCTGAAAAGCATCGCCGCGACTCATATATATGTCGCCCAGCAGGATGAACGCCTTGGCCAGCCAGTAGTTCTGCGGCGTCTTGCTGTCGGAGAGTTCGTAAACCATCTTCTCGGCCTTGTCGTAATTACCCGCCTTGAACTCGGCCTCGATCAAGCGGTAGCGGGCCTCGGCGCCCTCGGCGCTCTTGACCTCGGTGCTGAGCTGCTTATACAGTTTCATGGCATCGTCCTCGCGTCCCTGACGCACGAGCACGCCCGCTTTGGCGTACCGCGCCTTGCGGCGGGCCACGTCGTTGACATCGGTCATCGACTCCACGTCGTCGGCCATGGCCGCTATGCCCGCATCGTCGGCATACTTGAGAGTGGAGGCCACATAACCCGATGCGGCGTTGGTCTTGACCGACGCGGCCGACGCTTCGTCGTAAAGCGCACGATAGGCCGACGCGGCCTGCTCGAAACGCTCGGCCTTGTAGCACATCGACGACAGACGGTCGAGCACGCGCTCGGAGTATTGCGTATGGCCCTGCTTGGCCAGCTCCGCGAGCGTATTCATGGCATCCTCGTCGCGGCCGTCGCGGATGTGGCAGTCGCTGAGGAAGAACAGAGCGTCGTTGCGGTAGTATCCGTTGGGATAGTGCGACAGATATGCGGTGAAGCTCGTGGCGGCCTCCGAAGTCTTGTTGTCGAGATAGAGCTTCTGCGCCGCGGCATACGACATCGAATCGCGCGTCATCTGACTCACGTTGCCCTCCAAACCGGCTTTCTGCGCATAGTCGAAATAGGCGTCGGCATCGCCGCGGGCCATATATATCTCGCGTATGCCCTCCAAGGCGCTCTTCGACTGCGCCGAGCGGGGAGCCGACTTGACCACCATGTCGTAATATTTCAACGCCTTGTTCTTATCGCCCAGATTCATGTAGGCCAGACCGAGGTCCGACAGCGCCTGCGCATAATAGCTCGAATTGGGATAGCGCGCAATGAAATCCTCCAGAATCTTCACGCCGTCGGCGTAGCGTTCGTCGGCGATGTAGGTGCGGCCCAACTCGTATGTGGCGGCATCGACATAATCGCCGCGGTCGGCCTGCACTATGCGGCGCAGGCTCTCGATCTTGCGGTCCGACTTGTTCTGCACGCCGAGCGTCACGGCGCGACGATACTCGGCATAGTACTTCTCGGCCGTACCGATCGCCGCGGCATTGTCGTAACACTCTATCGCCTCGTCGAACTTACGTTCGGCGTAGTATGCGTCGCCGCGGCGGTTGAACGCATCGGCCCGATAGGAGTCGCGACTCGTGTGCATGGAGATAAACTTGGCGAAAGCGTCGGACGCGGCATCCATCTCGCCGTTATTGAAGTAACAGTAGCCTATGTTATACTGCGCCAAAGCGTACTCCTCGCCTCCGCGCGGGGCGCGCCCCATGAAACTGCGGTAGCGTTGCAAGGCGCGGCTGCTGTCGCCTCGGGCATAGGCTATCTCGCCCAGCCAGAACGACGCCAGAGCGTTGTATTTGGCATTGAGCCCCACGCCGAGCGATTCGGCGAGCGAACTTTCGGCCTCGTCCAGCTCACCCGCCGCATAAGACTCCAAGCCGTTGAAATAGGCTATCTTCTGCAACGCCTGCAAAGCGTCGTTGTCGGGATTGGGCAGACTCTTTATGGCATCGTAAGCCTCGGCGTAGTTGTGCGAGTTGTAGTAGGCCGCTATGAGCAGCGTACGCGCCTCGGGCACGCGCGGCGACGAGGGATAGAGTTCGATGTAACGGCTCAGCACGTTGATCGCCTCGTTGAAGACTCCGCCGCCGAGCTCGTATTGCAGCTTGCCGTAGTTGAACAGGGCATCCTCGGCTATGTCGCGGTCGAATTCGGCTGTGGACGCCATGGCGAACGACCGCATGGCGTCGGCCTTGTCGCCCGAACGCAGATAGCAGTCGGCCAGATGGTACGACGCGTTCTGCGTAAGCATGTCGTCGGCGCCGCACGCCTGACGCAGATACTCGGCAGCCTCGTCGTAGAGCGACTGTCTGTAAAGCGAGTATCCCATGATGTAGTTCTCCACGCGCTTCATCTCGCCGCCCGCGCTCTTGTAGGCGTTCATATATTTGACGGCGGCGGCGTAATCGCCGAGCTGGAACCACGATTCGGCCATCATGCGGCGTATCTGCGCGGCCTGCTCGGCAGTGGTGCGTTCGATGAGCGCATCGCCCTTGTCGGTCACGGCACGGTAGTCGCCGCTCTTGAAATCGATCTGCAACAGATAATAGGGCATCAGATCGCGATAGAGCGGGCTCGACAACAGCGAGTTGAACCCGTTGCGGGCACTCTCGTAATCGCCGCGGGCGTATGCCATGTAGGATTTGTAATAGGCGGCATGGTCGGCATAGTCGCTGCCCGCCTTTATGCGGCCGAAGTATCTCTCGGCGGCATCGTAATCGCCGTGCATGAAGGTCATGTAACCCATTCGCAGATCGTATTTGTCCTTGTTCTGCGGGGCGAGACTTTCGTAATGCACTTTCGACAATTCGGCTTCGGCCATCTCCGTATCGTCCTGCATGCAATAGTAGGCTCCCAGCGCGAACTGCACGTCGTTGGCGTACGACGATCCGTGATATTCGGCAAGGAAGCGTTTCAGACGCCCTTCGACATCCTTCATCTTCAACTCGGCGTCGCAAAGGGCCAGATAGTAGTCGATGCGTTCGATACGGAAACAGTCGGTGACGGGCGACAGGGTGCCGCGAATGTTCCTGAGTTCGGTGCGCGCCTCGGCCCAATGACCGAAGTTGTAGAGCGAAATGCCGCGCTCGATACCCTCGTCGACCGAGGGCGCCTGCGCACGCAGCGGCAGCGTACCGCCCGCAAGCAGCAACAGAGCCAATACAAGTATTTTCCTCCGCATAAATTTCGATTCAATTATACCAACCACAAAGATAGTCATTTCGGAGAAAAATGCATAACGATAGAACCTAAAAGTCAATAAAACCACCGTATAATTCGTCCTCCGCGCAAACGGCCGCGTCGGGAGACGGAATGCGAGGAACGATTATTGCCACCCTTCACGCAGGCGCGCGGCGTCCGCGACGGACGCCGCAGGGCCCGATAACAAACATAACACTTTCAACATCATGAACGACAACAAACAAACCGTCACCGTCGAACTCGTCGACGGAGGCAAATTCCGAGTCAAGAACGGCTCGGCCGACGATCTCAACCCCAAGGCGCTCATACTGTGCGGAGCGGCCAAATGCGCGGGCTTCACCATAATGGGTCTGCTCAAAAAAGACAAGATCACGCCCAAGACTCTGGAGATAACGGTCGAAGGCATACTCGACACGCCCACGCTCCAGCCCGGGAGTCATTTCCGCAGTTTCAACGTCATATACAATCTGGAATGCGACACTATCTCGCAGCAGAACGCCGTCAGCCGCGCCGTCTCGACAGCGCAGGAGAAGTATTGCGGCACCATCGACATGCTGCGCAAGATCGCTCCCGTGGCACACGAGATATCGATCGTGAGCACCGAGACCATGAAGGTCTGACTCGTTTCCGATTTGCGGCATGGCCACACGGTCATGCCGCCGATCGGCAACATCACTCGGCCGCCGTTATCCGCTCGTAGGCCGACACGGCCACGGCATAGTTGTAACGCGCCGTTATGGCATTGGTATAGATTTGCAGCCAGCTTATCTGCGCCTGCAACACGTCGAGCACCGTGGCCTGCCCCTCATTATACGAATAAGTGCTTATCGACAGGTTCTCGCCCGCGATCTCAAGGTTGTGCAGCGACGACTGCACCTGCGAATAACTCGTCGTCAGCGCACTCCATCCGTCGGCCTCCTCGCGGGCCATGTCGTCGTAAATCTGCCCCGTGACATTCATGCTTCGCCGCACGTCGGCCGCAGCGGACGCCACCGCATGACGGCGCTCGCCCCAATGGAATATGGGTATGTTCAGCTCCACCATCAGCGAGGCGTCCAGATAGGTACGGCCCGAAGCATTGGGCGCGTAGGTCTGCCACGAACCGCCCACGCCGACGTTCAGCTGCGGATTGTAGGACGCACGCGCGACCTCCACTCCGTATTCGGCCGACCTGACCGCCGCTTCGGCCGAGAGCAGGTCGGGACGGCGGGCCGCGATAGTCGCCGTAGAAACGCGCTCGGGCATGGATATGGAATCGACGATGGACTGCGACAGCGACACGGGTTCGTCGCCCGCCGTGCCGCGCAGAATGTTGAACGCATGCAACGCCTCGTCGTAGCTGCGGCGCGCGGTTATCAGGTCGAAACGCGCCTCGCTCAGGCGGGTCTCCACCTGCAACAGATCGCTCTTGGCGATATACCCCTCGTCGAAACGCCTCTCGACCACACGATAGAGCGATTCGATGATGTTCACATACTCCTCGACGGCACGCAGGAACAGCGCCTGCGCCGACACGCTCCAATAGGCATAGTCGGCCATGTAACGCACTTCGAGCCGCGTGAACTCCTCGTCGAACAACGCCCCTTCGTAACCGCTCGCGGCCTTGCGATAGGCCGCCTTCACTCCCCCGCCGCCGTAGACGGTCTGCACGACACGCGGCTGCAACGAAAAGCTCCACAGCTTGTTGTCGCCCATGCGATGGAAAGTCTTGGCGAACGATCCCGCCGCCGAAACGTGCGGCAGAAAGGATGTATACTCCTGCCGCATGATCTCATAATTTCTGTCCGACTCGACCGCCGCGTTCTTCACGCGCCAATCATACCCCGCCACGCTGTCGCGATAGGCCGACAGCGAGATCTGCGCCTCGGCCGAGATCGCACCGAGCAACAGCGCCGAAAACAACACTAAACGTCGCATAATCATTCCGCCTTTTTAATATTGTAAAACAGAGCATACACCACGGGCAGCACGACCATGGTAAGGATCGTCGCTACAAGCAATCCGCCCATTATGGTCGAGGCCATGCCCGCGAACAGAGAGTCGAACAACAGCGGAATAAGCGCCAGAATGGTGGTCACCGAGGCCACGCACACGGGGACCAGACGGCTGCGCGCCGCGCACACCACCGCATCGTAGGGATCGACGCCCTCGGCACGCAGGTCGTTTATCGACGCAACGAGTATCACGGCATTCTTGACATTCATGCCCACGAGCCCCAGCAGACCCAGCAGCGAGAAGAAATCGAATCTGTTGCCCGTCACGAGCAGACCCAGCACCACCCCTATGAATATCAGGGGAGTCATTAGAAGTATGATCACAGGGTCGCGGTAATTGCCGAACAGCAGTAACAGCACGATGAATATGAGCACGAACGCCAACGGCATGTTCTTGCCCAGCGCGGCATTGGACTCGGCCTGCGACTCCTGCTCGCCGAAAACGTGCATCGAATAGCCCTCGGGCACCTCGACCTCGCTCTGCACATCGGCCAGCAGGCGATCGAACAGCCGTTTGGTGTTCACGCCCGCCGCGGGATCGCACTGCGCTTTCATCACCCGCTGACGGTTGTATTGCTTCACCACACCGCCCAGATAGTCGAAATCGAAGCGGCTGCTCGCCTGCTCGATGGAATATACCTTCCCGCTCTGCGAGAACACGGGCATCGATTGCAGATTCGAGAGATTGTAGTCATCGATATCCTCGTCCTTGAGCAGTATGGGCAGCAGCTCGTCGCCGCGGCGGTACTCGCCCATGGGATACCCCTGCGTGGCGAGGGTGATCCACTGCGCCATGCGGCTGCGGCTCACGCCTATGCGCTGGCCCTTGATCTGGGAATAGACGGGCAGCCACGTCGGAATGCGGTTGCCCCAGCTGTTGCGGATGTTCGTGGTCCCCTGCGTGCGCCACATGATCTGCTCGGCCTGCGAGGCGAGACACAGCAGAGTATCGGCGTCGGGTCCCACGAATCCGATCTCGATGGTGGCGTCGGGCACGGGCGAGAGCTTGAAAAGCGACGAACGCAGCCACACGTCGGGACACGACTCGGCCACGAACGCGTCGAAACGATCCTTGACGGGCTGCGTCGAGCGTTTGTGGTCGACCTCCACCAAGATGTTGCCGCAGTTGGGACGCATGGAGAAACTGCTGCTGGCCAGATAGTAGCGCAACGGCGAGGATCCCGCGGTAGTGGAGACGTGAACCACTTCGGGCTGCTCGCGCAGCCAATCGGACATAGCAGTCAGATAGCGTTGCGTGGCATTTATGTCGTACCCCTCGGGCAATATTACATCGGCTCGGAAATAGGGTTTGTTCAGCTGCGGGAAAAAATTCTGCGGCATCAGTCCCATGACGAACACCGACACGACCAGCAGCGCCACGGCGCCGACCGTCACGGCCCAACGTCGGCGGAGCATGATCCCCAGCACTCTGTCGAACCACGCGAGGCGACTCGCCCCCGCGGCGTTCCGATCGCCGCGCAGCATGAACAGTCCGAACATCGGCACCTGCGTAAGGGCCAAACCCCAGCTGAGCAGCAGCGACAAGGCTATGACCACGAACAGCGGCTTGACGATCTCGGCCACCGCCGAAGGTGCGAGATAGAGCGGCAGGAAAGAGAATATGGCTATGAGCGTCGCGCCGAGAAGTCCCCACTTGGGCCCCTCGGCGGCACCGATGAAGGCCTTGTCGAGCGGGACCCCGAGGGCCGCCGACTTGCGCGCATTGTCCGTCACCACTATGGCATTGTCGACCAGCATGCCCATCGCTATGATGAATCCCGCCAGCGAAGTGCGGTTGATGCCCTCCCCCGCCATGTACATCAGCAGCATGGTGCCGCCTATGGTGAACAGCAGCGACGACCCGATAAGCGCGCCGCTGCGCATGCCCATGACAGCGATGATGACCGCAATGACGATCAACACCGATTCCAGCAGATTGAGCAGGAACGAGAAGTTGGCCTCGCGGGCTATGATGTCCTCGGGATAGAGCGTCACGATATCCATGCCCACGGGCATCTCGCCCCCTATCCGCGCCAGCTCGCCGCGCACCTCGCGCCCCAATGCCACCACGTCGGCATCCGACTCCGACGAAACGCCGATTCCCACCGCACGGCGGCCGTCGACACGCATGAGCACCGACGCGGGCTCGGCATATCCCTCCTCGATGCGCGCTATGTCGCCCAGACGGTACTGTTTGCCGTCGGCCGCCATAAGCAGCTGGTCGGCGATGTCGTCTATGGAGGCGTAAACGCCCGTTTCGAGAATGCGAACCTGCACGTCGCCCGCCGTGATCTCGCCGCTGTTGACCACGGTGTTCTGCTGCGAGATCATGGATACTATCGCCTCGGGCGTAATGGCGAAATTGGCCAGAGCTGATTTGGTGATATAGAGATTTACGACGGGAGTCTGTTCGGCGAACACGGCCACCTTCTGCACTCCGTCGATGGTCACCACGGCGGTCTTTATGCGCTGCGCCCAATCGCGGATCTCGCTCCACGTAAAGCCGTCGTCGGCAGCCAGAGCGTAATAGAGTCCGTAAACGTCGCTGAAATCGTCGTTGACGCGTACAGTGCCCGCGCCCGAGGGGAGCTGCGGGCCGATGTTCATCACCTTGCGGCGCAGTTCGTCCCACAACTGCGGGATCTCGCCCGCGCGGGTCCCGGGATCGAGCTCCACCGTTATCTTCGAAAATCCGTAGTAGGACTCCGACGTGATCTTGTAGACGGCACGCATCGACTGCAACTCGCGCGAAATAGGCTCGGAGATAAGTTGTTCCACCTCCTCGGGCGTGCCGCCCGCGTAATCGCACGTCACCACGGCGCTCTTCAGCACGAAAGTGGAATCCTCCTTCTTGCCCATTGCGGAAAACGCCCATGCCCCGCCCGCCACGAAAAGCGCCAGAACGAACCACACGATGCTGCGGTTGCGGATGGAATATTCGGGAATCGACATCGCTCAACGATTTAGAATTTTCACACGTTCGCCATCTCGGAGCCGATAGACCCCCGCGGTCACCACCACGTCGCCCACTTCAACTCCCGAAATAACGTTCACCATGTCGCGGCCGAATATCTCGCCCAACACCACGCTGCGACACTCTACCCGATCGTCGGCTCCCACGACCCAGACATACGTGCCGCCCTCGGCGGGCGCATACACCGCGGTGAGCGGAACGGCCATACCGTGAGACGAAGCATCGAAGGTACGCATGGTCACCTGACACGTCATGCCCGGCGATATGCGTGCCTCGACGGCCGCGTCGCGATCGATTTTCAGCGACACGGGGAATCCGTAGGCATCGGACGAGGTTTTGGCGTATGAATCGAGCCGCGCCGAGAAACGGCGGTCGGGATAGTTGTCGAACGTAACGGAAAAGCGAGTCGTCGAATCGGCCAGAAACGGCAGACTCTTTTCGGGGATGGTGAACTCCACGGTGCTGCTCACGGGGTTGACCAATCGCAGGATGGTCTGCCCCGCCTGCACGCGTTCGTAGGTATCGACATAGGTGCGCTCGATCACGCCCGCGAACGGCGCGCGCAAATTGGTCTCCGAAAGCAGATCCTTGGAGTTCTCGTATGCCGAACGCGCCTGCACGAACGAAGTCTGCGCCGTCTCGTACTCCTGACGCGATACGGCCTCGTGGTCGAGCAGGCGTTTCATGCGCGAGAACTGCGACGATGCCTTGTCGTACAGCGCCTTGTCGGCGGCAACCTGAAGCTCCGTATCGCGAGGATCGAGTCGGGCCAACAAAGCCCCTTTCTCCACGTAATCGCCTTTCGACACATCGACGCTCGCCACCTGCCCCGCGATCTTGAATGCCAGAGTGGTGGCGTCGTCGGCCGTGGACATGCCCGCGAAATCGCGGTCGATATAGTCGACGGCATGCACCGACGTCACCTTCACGGGGCGTATCGGCTGCGCCATATCGGCCTTGCGGCCGCACGACGCGAGACAGCATGCCGCAACGAACAGACAGAAGCATAGTTTGCACATAGATAAAAAAATTGACCTTACTTCGGGCAAGGTCAATTTTTATACCAATCGCATCCGCACGCGGTCAATCCGTGTACGGCTTTATGTTGCGGCAATTGTATTTGGCCTCTATGACGCCGTCGTCGAGCACCACCAGTCCGTTTTTCGCACGCAGCATGGTCTTCATCACCGTGGCGTCGATATTGTAGCACCTCACGTCGGCACTGCCGTCGAAACGGTAATAGGTCACCGTGCGCAACGGCATCGGAGTGAGGCACACCACGTATGCGTCCTCGGCCTCGGCGCGTTCGACCACGCTCCGCAGACGGCTGCGGCAACCGTCGCCTATATCGTTCAGATTGGTCACGCAGATCATATACACGCGACCGCGACGAGTGAGTATGTCGCGGGTGAAATTGCCCTCGGGATCGGAGATCGAAAATTCGCTTACGAGCGTCTGCACGGCGGGCGCCTCGTTATCCACGCGGGTCTCCACCCACTCCCACTTCTTTTCGTCCTGCCACTCCTTGTCATCGATCGAAAACTCGCGCAACTTCCCCGTCCTGCGGTTGCGGTAGACCAACACGTACTCCTCCACGGCCATCTCGTCGCTGCCCGTGTCGTGCTGCGCCTCGATCATCTCGTAAATATTGGCGCCCTTCTTATACGGCAGAAAATCTATCAGCGGCAGATTGAAATAACAATAGGTGCCCACCCCCATGG
The DNA here is from genome assembly GCA_964390585.1 of uncultured Alistipes sp. Classification (GTDB taxonomy): domain Bacteria; phylum Bacteroidota; class Bacteroidia; order Bacteroidales; family Rikenellaceae; genus Alistipes. The sequence goes on along the minus strand of CAYMIH010000004.1, from coordinate 62,591 downwards.
CGAAAACGCAGAACAGGAACGTGAGCGCCACCTCCGAACGGTGCAGCTCCAGCACCCGATAATTCCGATAACGGTACCACACGATGAACACCATAGGCAGAATCACCAGATTCTTCAGGAAAGTCTGCCACGGGGTGAGTTTCAACGCGTCGCCGAAGCATCCGCAATCCTCGACGGGGATCCATGTGGCACTGAGGAACGTCAGCACGGTGAAGAAGATCATCGACACCAGCGCGAATATCGATATCAGGCGCGTGCGGACCTTGAACACCAGCATGAGTCCCATCATCAGCTCGGCACCGCACAGCCATATGGAGAATATCATGCTGTAAGGCACCAGCTCCTCGAATCCGTATATCGACAGATACTCGTTCACCTTGAGCGAGGTCCCCCACGGATCGACGGCCTTCACGAATCCCGAGAAGACGAATATGGCACCAGCCACTATGCGGCACACATGCGATATGTTTTTCAATCTGCGCGACGCCATGCCTAACCTATCATATATCGTTTCACTATGCTCTCTATCCGACCGAAGATCTCCTCGGGCGAAGCCATGCTCTCGTCCGCGACGCTGCAATCGACCACGTGCATGTCGGCATCGTGCTCGGCCGCGTCGACATACACGTCGCGCACGGCACGCTGCAATTCGAGCGACGACTCGTGAATGTCGCTGCACCCGTGCAGATACTCGCGATCGTCGCCCGTGCGCACCTCGCCGAGCTTGCGTCGGGTGAATGCGAACGGCACGTCGAGAAAGATGGAGACATCGGGACGCGGAATCGCGAAATAGTCGTATTCGAGCGCCATGATCCAGTCGCGCAACCGCGCGCGCTCCCCCGCATCGGCGATCTTGGCGCACTGGTAGCCTATATTGGAGTATACGTATCTGTCGACGATCACCACACGCCCCGTATCGAGCCAGCGCCGTATCATCGGGGCCGCATCGCGGCGGTCGCCCGCATAGAGCATGGCCACCAGATAGGGATCGACCGCGTCGACTCCGCCCAGCTCGCCGCGCAGGAAACGCGCTATGAGCTCGCCGAAGAAAGGAGCGTCGAAACGCGGAAAATGGAGATATTCCGTGGGGATGTTACGCTCGGCGAACATGCGGCGCAAGTTGGTTATCTGCGTCGACTTGCCCGAGCCGTCGACTCCCTCGAGTACTATAAACATAACTTAACTTTTCTGAATTATCATACGGTTCAATGTGCGGCGGTCATACCCCGTTCATCTTCGGCGGCTCTTCGGAGCCGCGCGAGCCGTAGCCTCGCCCCGCGGAGGCTCGCTGTTTGCTCGCTCCGCAGGCTACGACTCGCGACAACAAGCCTAAAAATCCTTACATTTTTCGGCCGTCGATGCCTCTGCGGCTTTGTCATCGCAGCATCCTCGCCGCACGCTCCACGCCCTCGCACAGACGGTCGATCTCCTCGCGGGTGTTGTACATCGCGATCGAAGCGCGGCACATGCCCGTCACGCCGTAATGCGTCATAACGGGTTCGGCGCAATGCTGCCCCGTGCGGATGGCCACACCTAACTTGTCGAGGATCATGCCCACGTCGTAGTGGTGCGCCCCCTCGACGTTGAACGACACGATGGAGCACTTGTCGGCCGTGCGGCCGTATATCCTGAGTCCGTCGATACGGCTCAACCGCTCCTCGGCATACGAGGTCAGTTCGCGCTCGTAAGCCTCGACAGCCTCGCGGTCCAGACTCTCCACATACCGCACGGCTTCGCCCAACCCCACGGCTCCTATGAAATTGGCCGTTCCCGCCTCGAACTTCAGAGGCAGAGGAGCGTATGTGGTCTTCTCGAACGACACCCGATCGACCATATCGCCGCCGCACAGGAACGGAGGCATGGCATCCAGCAGCTCGCGGCGGCCGTAAAGCACGCCTATACCCGTCGGGCCGTAGAGTTTATGGCCCGAGAACGCGTAGAAATCGCAGCCCATCGCCTTCACGTCCGCACCGCCGTGCACCGCGCCCTGACATCCGTCGACCGTAACCGCCGCACCCGCGGCGTGGGCCTTGCGGACTATCTCTTGCAGGTCGGGCCGCGTGCCCAGAGTATTCGACGCCTGCGTGACGGCGACCATACGGGTACGGTCGTCCAGCAGGTCATCCAGCTTCTCGATCATCAGGCGGCCGTCGTCGTCGAACGGCAGAACCCTTATCTCGGCGCCCTTGCGTTCGGCTATAAGCTGCCATGGGACGATGTTCGAATGGTGCTCCATCTCGCTCACCACCACGTTGTCGCCCGCATGCAGAAACCGTTCGCCCCACGCGTAGGCCACCGTATTGAGCGACGCCGTGGCGCCCGCCGTGAACACTATCTCCTCACGGTGTTCGGCACCTGTGAAACGGCGTATATCCTCGCGCGCCTGCTCGTACAGCTCGGTCATCTCCTCCGAAAGGCGATGCACCCCGCGATGGATGTTGGCGTTGAGTTCGCGATAGAGCCGATCGACCGACTCGATCACGCTCACGGGTTTCTGAGCCGTCGCCCCGCTGTCGAGATATGCCAGCGGCTTGCCGTTGACCTCGCGGTCGAGAATGGGAAAATCCCTGCGTATTTTACTAACATCGAACATGGCTACAACCTCTCCAATTTATCGGTCAACACTTCGGCCGCCGCGCCGCCGAGCCACTCCTCGGCCGACACTATGTCGCGGACGAAGCCTTCGATCTGCAACCGTCGGGCCTGCGCCTCCGACAGACCGCGCTGACGCATGTACATCACGGCGTCGGAATCGAGCTGCCCCACCGTCGCGCCGTGCGAACATTTCACGTCGTCGGCATATATCTCCAACTGCGGTTTGGTGACGATCCGCGCCTCGCCGCCCAACTCGATGTTACGGCTGGTCTGGCGCGCATCGGTGCGCTGCGCGTCGGGCGCCACATACACCAGACCCTCGAACTCGCCCACAGCACGTCCGCCCGCGACACCCTTCACCAGAGAATCGCTGCGGCAATCCGAACTGTTGTGGTTGACTCGCACCTGCACCTCGGCATGCTCGTCGCCGCCGACGATGAACGCGCCGCGAAGAGTGTTCTCGGCATCGCGGCCGTCGAGATCGATTTCATAAGCCGCCGAGGCCGAAGCCACCACTATGCACGTCGTATCGCAACGGCTGCCTTCGCGCTGGCGTATCGTGCATTTAGCGGAACTCTCCCCGAGAAACACCTCCATAAGCCGCAACCGTCCGTCCGACGCCACATCGAAAACTTCCGACGCGGCATCCGAACGCGTGCGGACGATCATCACCGACTCGTCGCCCGCAACGTCGCGGCACACCTCCGACGGATCGACCAGCACCTCGATGCAGCGGCCGTCGGCATCGGTCAGCCGTCCGTCCGACGCATTGCCTTCAATATATTCGAGCAATCCCATGCCGTCTAATCCTTATAATCGTTAATGAGCCAGTCGTAGCCCTCCTTTTCGAGCTTGAGCGCCAGACTCTTGTCGCCCGAGTGTATTATGCGGCCGCGATAGAGCACATGCACGTAATCGGGCACTATGTAGTCGAGCAGACGCTGGTAATGGGTGATGACCACCGTGGCGTTCTCGGCCGTATGGAGTTTCGTGACGCCCGTGGCCACTATACGCAGGGCATCGATATCGAGTCCCGAATCGGTCTCGTCCAGAACGGCCAGCTTCGGTTCGAGCATCGCCATCTGGAAGATCTCGTTCTTCTTCTTCTCGCCCCCCGAGAAACCCTCGTTCACGGCACGGCCCGTCAGCTTCGAATCCAGCTCCACCACGGCGCTCTTCTCGCGCATCATGCGCAGGAACTCGCCCGCCGACAAAGGCTCCTCGCCGCGGAACTTGCGCTGCTCGTTGACGGCCATCTTCATGAAGTTAGCCATCGTCACCCCCGGGATCTCCACGGGATACTGGAATCCGAGGAACAGACCCATGCGCGCACGGTCCTCGACAGGCATCGCGAGCAGGTCGCGTCCCATGAACTCGACCGAACCTTCGGTCACCGTATACTTCTCGTTACCCGCCAGCACCGAAGCGAAAGTACTCTTGCCCGAGCCGTTGGGTCCCATAATGGCATGCACCTCGCCCGCGCGCACCTCGAAATCGATCCCCCGAAGGATCTCCTTGCCCGCAACCGACGCATGCAAATTCTTTACCTTAAGCATATTTCGTTACTTTTTCGTTCCAAACAAACCTTTGGCACTACCCTACCGAGCCCTCCAGACTGATCGACAGCAGCTTCTGCGCCTCGACGGCAAATTCCATGGGCAACTTGGCCAACACCTCGCGCGCATAGCCGTTGACGATGAGTCCCACGGCATCCTCGGTCGAAAGGCCGCGCTGGTTGCAGTAGAACAACTGCTCCTCCGAGATCTTCGAAGTGGTGGCCTCGTGCTCCACCACGGCCGACGGATTGCGCGAATCTATCACGGGGAAGGTATGCGCCCCGCACTTGTCGCCTATCAAAAGCGAATCGCACTGCGAATAGTTGCGCGCATTCTCGGCCCCTTTGGCCACGCGCACCAGACCGCGGTAGGCGTTCTGGCTGCGGCCCGCCGAGATGCCTTTCGACACTATGCGGCTGCGGGTGTTGCGGCCTATGTGTATCATCTTGGTACCCGTGTCGGCCTGCTGGAAATTGTTGGTCATGGCCACCGAATAGAACTCGCCCGCGGAGTTGTCGCCCGCGAGTATGCAGCTCGGGTATTTCCACGTGATGGCCGAACCCGTCTCGACCTGAGTCCACGACAGACGCGCATTCTCGCGGCACAGGCCGCGCTTGGTGACGAAATTGTATATTCCGCCGCGCCCCTCCTTGTCGCCCGGGTACCAGTTCTGCACCGTCGAATATTTCACCTCGGCATCGCGCTCGACCACGATCTCCACCACAGCCGCGTGCAACTGGTTCTCGTCGCGTCGCGGCGCGGTGCATCCCTCCAGATAGCTGACGTAGGCGCCCTCGTCGGCCACCAGCAGCGTGCGTTCGAACTGCCCCGTACCCTCGGCGTTTATGCGGAAATAGGTCGAAAGCTCCATCGGGCAGCGCACGCCCTTGGGGATGTAACAGAACGACCCGTCGGAAAATACGGCCGCATTGAGCGCCGCATAGAAGTTGTCGGTGTAGGGCACCACCGAACCCAGATACTTTTGCACCAGTTCGGGGTACTCGCGCACCGCCTCGGCTATCGAACAGAATATTATCCCCTTCTCGGCCAGTGTCTCGCGGAAAGTGGTCTTCACCGACACCGAGTCCATGACGGCATCCACCGCCACGCCCGCCAGCGCCATCTGCTCCTCCAACGGAATGCCCAGACGGTCGAAGGTGCGCTTCAGTTCGGGATCCACCTCGTCCATCGACCCCAACGCCTTGCGCGGTTTGGGAGCGGCGTAATAGATTATATCCTGAAAATCGATGTCGGGAATGGTGAGATGCGCCCATTCGGGACGCTTCATCCCAAGCCAATGGCGATAGGCCTTCAAACGGCGTTCGAGCATCCACTCGGGCTCCCCCTTCTTGGCGGATATGGTACGTATGACTTCCTCGCTGAGACCGCAGCCGATGGTTTCGGTCTCGATATCGGAGGTGAAGCCGTACTTGTATTCGCCCTGCTCGATGTTATCGATCAATTCTCTCTCCTTTTCTGCCATAACAAGCGGTAATAGTCTGCAAAATTACAAAAAAAATGCAAATAGTCGCCAACCATCTCCGCCGACCTCTATATCTTCAGGAATGTCTGCTTGCGGTAGAGGAACCACAGAAACAGCCAGCATACGACCACATACCCCGTCGAAGTGATCACGGCCGCGATATTTTCGGGGCACAATCCCGCCAGACCTCCGACGAAGAAATTGGATATTCCTCCGAAATTGACGATACGCTGCGCCATGTAGATCGTGATGGAGTTCATGCCCACCACGCGGAACAGCAGCGTCCACCGACCGTTCAGTCCGCGCACGTCGATCACATAGTAGAACAGCGCCATCATGGCCAGCGAGTAGGCGCCCACGGCACATACGAAAGTACTCGACCACAGCATTTTATTGACGGGAACGAAGCCGTTGCCCGCAATCGCCGCCACGGCCAGCGCCACGGCCCCCGCCAGCATCCAAAGCGTCTTGCGATTGCCCGACATGCGCTCCTCGGGCAGACGGATCAACTCGCCCGTGAATATTCCCAGCATCGCCGTTACGACAGCGGGCAGGGCCGACAACAATCCCTCGGGGTCGAAACGTCCGTCCATATAAAGCCGCCCGGGGAGGAAACAGCGGTCGAAATAGCCTGCAAAACACCCCTCGCGGCTCAGCGGATCGGCATCCGCCACATCGGGAGCGCCGACGTATTTCGACAGCAGCGCATAGCCCACGAGGATGAAGAGCGACACGCCGATACGGGTGCGCAATCCGCAATTGACATAAAGCAGCGCCGCTATCATCCACGCTATGCCTATACGAGCCAGCACGCTCGCGCAACGCAGATTCTCGAAATCAAGTTTGAACAAACCGTTGTATATGAGTCCCAACAGTATTAGGATCGCGGCGCGGCGAATGATCTTCAGGTGTATCTCCATCGTCGAACGGCCGTTTTCGCGCTGCTTGGCATACGAGAAAGGAAACGAAACGCCCGCGAGGAACAGGAACAGCGGGAATATGGTGTCGTGATGGCGCAGTCCGTCCCACGACACATGTCCCATCGAGCGGGCCACGGCATCGGTGACATCATTGGGCCACAAGGCGCACAGGGCCGCTATCACCGACGAAAGCCCCATGATAAAAAACATGTCGAACCCGCGCAAGGCATCGAGCGACATCAGACGATTGTTCTTCATTGTTATGTATGGTTAAAGTTCAAGGCACACGCCAACGGCCCGCAACCGCGGCCGATATCATTACAAAGATACGAATAAGCGAGGGCAAAAGCAAGCTTGCTTGCATTTTGCCGAGCGGGAGTATCTAAGGCGAAGTCAAAGATACGAATAAGCCGAGTGCAAAAGCAAATTTATTTGCGGTTTTGCCGAGGCAGAGTATCTAAGACGAAGCCAAAGGTACTCATTATTTTCGACATATCATACCGCCGCACGTATTATCGCCCGTTCCCGACGGGGAATCGGCAGACACAGACGAAAAATTTGCGCCGATTATTTTGCCATATAAATTTTTATATCTACATTTGCACCACTCTTTAACGGAGTATTTCGGTCAGGAAGGATGGGTGAGTGGCTGAAACCACCAGTTTGCTAAACTGACGTACTCGAATTTGGGTACCGGGGGTTCGAATCCCCCTCCTTCCGCTCGGTGCAGATGTACGAACAAGCCGCAGGATATGATCCTGCGGCTTGTTCATTATACACACCAAGTTGCATATCAAATATTTCGACCTCGCGACGCGAGGTCGACAGTTCGCCGCCGCCCCCTCGCGGCGGACTGCTTTCGCATTCCGACCGCCGTCGGCGAACAGTAAAATAATTGTCTAACCTAAACCTTGTGCCTCAACGCGAGTTCGCGCTCCATATCCTCGATGGAGCATCCCATCTGTTCCATCAACACTAAAAGATGGTAGATCAAATCCGAGGCTTCGTAAACGAAACGGTCGCGATTGCCGTCCACAGCCTCCACGACGCTCTCCACGGCCTCCTCGCCCACCTTCTGCGCGATCTTCTTCACCCCTTTTATGAAGAGTTTGGTGGTGTACGACCCCTCGGGCATGTCGCGGTGACGCCTCTGCACGACGCTTTGCAGACGGCGGACAAACCCTTCGTCCTCGGGTGTGTCGAAACAACTCGTCGTGCCGCGATGGCACACGGGCCCCGCGGGAGAGGCCTTGATCAACAACGTATCGCGGTCGCAGTCGGCATACACCGACTCTATGGCGAGGTAGTTGCCGCTCGTCTCGCCCTTGGTCCACAGACAGCCGCGCGTGCGCGAGAAGAACGTGACACGCCCCTCGGCCATGCTGCGGTCGAAAGCCTCGCGGTTCATATAACCCAACATCAACACCTTGAGCGTGACGGCATCCTGCACTATGACTGGCAGCAGACCGTCGGCCTGCTTGGAAAGATTCAATTCGTCGAATGTCATAACCTTACATCTATATTACGTTTTTTCAACTCTGTTTTTAAATCCCCGACGGTGATTTCGCCGAAGTGGAATATGCTGGCGGCCAGTGCGGCGTCGGCCCGTCCCGCCGTGAGCACCTCGGCGATGTCGTCCACGCATCCCGCGCCGCCCGAGGCTACTATCGGAATCGACAGCTCGTCGGCCAGACGGGCGAAAGTATCGCACGGATATCCCGAACGGGTGCCGTCGTGATTCATCGAGGTGAACAGTATCTCGCCCGCACCGCGCTCCTGCGCCTCGCGCGTCCACTCGAACAGCTCCCGATCCGTGGCCCTGCTGCCGCCGTGAGTCATGACGCGCCACACGCCCTCTTCCGTACGGCGGGCGTCGACGGCCACCACCACGAACTGGCTGCCGTAACGCGACGCCAAGCGGTCGACGAGCGACGGATCGGCTATCGCCGCGCTGTTGATCGATATCTTATCGGCCCCCGCATCCAGAAGCCGCGAGGCGTCGTCCATCGACGATATGCCGCCCCCGACGGTGAAAGGGATGTTTATGCCGTCGGCGATGCGCTCCACCAGCTGCGTGAAGGTATTGCGGCCGTCACGCGTGGCGCTTATGTCGAGATAAACCAGCTCGTCGGCGCCGCAGCGGGCATAGTGACGCCCCAGCTCCACGGCATCGCCCACGTCGCGCAGCCCCTCGAAATTCACGCCTTTCACAGTGCGCCCGTCCTTGACGTCGAGGCACGGGATTATTCGTTTAGCGACCATCTCTCTATATCTTTTAACGTTATGCGGTTCTCGTACACCGCCTTGCCAACTATCACCCTGCGCAGCCCGAGTTCGTTCAGCCGCTCGATATCGCTCATGGAGCTTATACCGCCCGACACGGTGAAGTCCACACCGTCGTAACGGCGCTGCAAATCGGTATAGAGATCGAACGACGGGCCCTGCAACATGCCGTCTTTCGAAATGTCGGTACAAACCACCTGCTTCACGCCGTGAGGCAGGAACTCACCCACCATGTCGTCGACGCCGAGGCTCAGATCCTCCTGCCACCCGTTCACCGAAACGCGGCCGTCGCGCACGTCGACGCCGAGTATCATCCTCTCGCCGCCGAAACGCAGCAGCCATTCGATGAACAGCGCGGGTTCGCGGGCCGCGACGCTGCCCACTATGGCGCAGTCGGCTCCGTAATCGAACAGCGCGCGGAGCGAATCCTCGCTCTTGATGCCGCCGCCCCACTCAATCTCGACCGAAGCCCCCACGGCCATGCGCTCCAGCGCCTTCAGATTTTTCGGCGAGGCCGACTTGGCGCCGTCGAGGTCGACCACATGGATACGCCGCACGCCGCAGTCGGCATAGCGCTTGGCCATCTCCTCGGGCGAGGCGTCGTAAATGCGGCGACGGTCGTAATCGCCCTGCGACAGCCGCACGCAGCGGCCGTCGATGATGTCTATCGCGGGAATTATCTCTATTCTCATAATTTCAAAAAGTTTTCGATTATCCTCTCGCCCGCGTCGCCGCTCTTTTCGGGATGGAACTGCGTGCCGTAGAAATTCTCGTATTTGAGAGCCGCGCTGAACATCACGCCGTGGCGCGCGGTGGCTATGGTGTCGGGACACAGCTCGGGGTAATAGGAGTGGACGAAATAGACGTATTCGCCGCCCTCCATGCCCTTGAAGAGTTTCGATTCGAGATTGCCTATGCGGTTCCACCCCATGTGCGGCACCTTGGCGTCGGGGGCGGCTTCGAAGCGTCGCACCCGCGCGTCGAACAGCCCGAGACAATCGATGTCGCCCTCCTCGCTGCGGCGGCACATCACCTGCATGCCGACGCAGATGCCGAGTACGGGACGGCGCAGCGAGCGGATGACTTCGGGAAGCGCCGCGGCACGCAGATTGGTCATGGCCTCGGCGGCATTGCCCACCCCGGGCAGCAGCACGCGGTCGGCCGAACGTATGACCGACGGATCGGCCGTCACCACGAACTCGGCCCCCAGTCGTCGCAAGGCATTCTCCACCGATCGGAGATTGCCCGTTTTGTAATCTATTACAGCTATCATCGTTTTATCTTAATTAATACGGTTCGCAGAACCGTGCGGGCCGCAGCCTCGCCCCGCGGAGGCCCGCTGCTCGCATTCGCTCGTCAGCGCGCTCCGCAGGCTACGCCCGCAATACCAAATTCACAGCACCCCTTTGCTCGACGGCAGATCGTAGGCGAAGACGTCGCGCCGCACGGCCATCTTCAACGCGCGGGCGAAGGCCTTGAAAACGCCCTCTATAAGGTGATGGTTATTCTCGCCGCGCGCCTCGATATGGAGATTGCAGCGCATGGCCACGCACAGCGACTTGAAGAAGTGGCGGAACATCTCGGTCGGCACGTCGCCCACATACTCGCGCGTGAAGGGCACGTCCCACACGAAGTCGGCCCGCCCGCCGAAATCGAGCAGCACCATGGCACGGCACTCGTCCATGGGCAGCACGAATCCGTAGCGGTCGATGCCGCGTTTCGAACCGAGCGCCTTGAAGATCGACTCGCCCAGCGCGATGGCGGTATCCTCGATGGTGTGGTGCTCGTCCACCTGCAAGTCGCCCCGACACTCCGCCACGAGCGACATGCCCGAATGGTGCGCGATCTGGTCGAGCATGTGATCGAAAAACTTCAGGCCCGTATCGATATGCGAACCACCCTTGCCGTCGAGATCGACCACGATGCGGATATCGGTCTCGGCCGTCTTGCGTATCGTCTCCGCACGGCGTTCGGTGCGCCGCAGAAACTCCGCCACCCCGCTCCAGTCGTCGGTCATGAACACGCAGCTCGCGGCATAATGTTTTCCCTCCAGCATGGCGCGGCCCCGCTCGGGACTCTGCAACAACACGGCCTTGGCCCCCAGATTGAATGCCAGCTCCACGTCGGTGGCGCGGTCGCCTATCACGTAACTCTCCGCAAGATTGTAATCGCCGCCGAGATACCTGCCGAACATCCCCGTCCGCGGCTTGCGCGTGGGAGCATCGTCCTCGGGCATAGATCGGTCAATCAGCTGCTCGGCGAAGCGGACGCCCTCGCCCTCCAGCGTGCGCAGCATCTTGGTATGCGCGGGCCAAAACGTCGCCTCGGGAAACGACGCCGTGCCCAATCCGTCTTGATTGGATGCCAACACCAGCTCGTAATCGAGCTCCGCTATCGAACGCAGCGCCGATATGGCCCCTGCCACGAACTCCAGTTTTTCGAGCGAGTCGACCTGATAGTCCACGGGCGGCTCGACGATGATCGTGCCGTCGCGATCAACGAACAATACTCTCTTTTTCATAACGTTCAAGCGATTTCAACAGTTTTTCGTTCTCCTCTTCGAGTCCTATCGTTATTCTCAGACACCCTTCGCAGCCCTTCACGCGGTTGCGGTTGCGCACGATTATCCCGTCGCCGATAAGATGGTCGTAGACGGCATCGGCATCGTCCACGCGCACCAGCAGGAAATTGGCGTCGCTCGGATAGACGCGCCCGACGAATCGGAACCGTGCCAAGGCCGCCGCCACGATGTCGCGCTGCGCCTTCAGTGCCACCACCTTCGCGTCGACAGGATCGTCGAGCAGCCTCTCCACGATGCGCATGGCCGCGACATTTATATTGTAGGGATATTTCACCATCGACATCAACTCCACCACCCTACGGTCGGCCAGAGCCAGCCCCACGCGCAACCCTGCCATCGCCCGCGCCTTCGAGAGCGTTTGCAGCACCACGAGGTTCGGGCGGGCGAATATCTCGCGTCGCAACCCCTCGTCATCCGAGAAGTCGATGTAAGCCTCGTCGACGACCACCATGCCCCCGAACCCGTCGGCCAGCCGAAGCATATCCCCGCGCGGGAACGAATTGCCCGTGGGATTGTTCGGCGAGCAGAGGAACAGCAGCTTGGTACGGGCGTCGGCACGGCGCAACAGTTCGTCGACGGGAAGCGCGAAATCCTCGCCTAACTGCACCTCGCGCATCTCTATGTCATTTATCGCCGCCGCGACCTTGTACATGCCGTAACTCGGCGCTATGGCCACGGCATTGTCCACCCGCGGCTCGCAGAACACGCGGAACAGCAGGTCGATGGCCTCGTCGCTGCCGTTGCCTATGAAAATATTCTCCGCGGGAACACCCTTCAACTCCGACAAACGCTCCTTCAGACGACGCTGGTGCGGATCGGGATAGCGGTTGTAGCCGTTGTCGTAAGGGCTTTCGTTGGCATCGAGAAATACACCCAACTCGCCGCCGTACTCGTCGCGGGCCGTGGAATAGGGCGTAAGGTCGGCGATGCATCCGCGCACGAGCGAATCTATCATATTGTTTTTCATACGGATTCTATTTCGGCATTCTTATTCTGACGGCTTCGGCATGCGCCTGCAACCCCTCGGCCTCGGCCATGGCCGTAATGACGGGCGCAAGCGAGGCCAGCCCCTCGGGAGAGAGCTCTTGGATGGTCATCTTGCGCATGAAGCTGTCGATATTCACGCCGCTGCACGAGCGCGCCCAGCCCGAGGTGGGCAGAGTGTGGTTGGTCCCCGAGGCGTAGTCGCCCGCGCTCTCGGGCGAATGGTTGCCTATGAATATGCTGCCCGCGGCGTCGATCTCGGCCGCGGCGCCCCACGCGTCGCAAAGCGATATTATAAGGTGCTCGGCGGCGTACCCGTTCGCGAAATCGATCATGTCGGCACGACTCGGCAGCACCACGATACGGCTGTTAGCCAGCGACTCGCCCACAAACTCCCCTCGCGCGAGCCTGCGCGCCTGACGGCCGACCTCGGCCGTCACCGCCGCAGCCAGCTCCTCGCTGTCGCACACCGCGACGGCCTGACTGTCGCGTCCGTGCTCGGCCTGCGACAGCAGATCGGCCGCGACGAACTCGGGACGTGCGGAGACATCGGCCAGCACCATCACCTCCGACGGGCCCGCGGGCATGTCGATCGACACGCATCGGCCGCTCACTATCTGCTTGGCTATGGTGACGTAACGGTTGCCCGGGCCGAAGATCTTGTCGGTCTTGGGAACGCTCTCCGTACCGTAGGCCATGGCTGCCACGGCTTGCGCGCCGCCCGTCTTGAACACGCGCGTCACGCCGCAACGGCGGGCCGCATAGAGCACCACGGGCGCCACGCGCCCCTCGCGATCACAGGGGGTGCACATCGAGATCTCGGCGCAACCCGCTATCGATGCGGGCAGGGCGAGCATGAGCACCGTCGAGAAGAGCGGCGCCGTACCGCCCGGGATATATATTCCCACGCTGCGCAGCGGCACGGGACGCTGCACGCACACCACGCCGCGCATGGTCTCCACGCGCACCTGCTGCGGCATCTGCACGCGGTGGAACGCCGATATGTTGTTCACGGCCACCTCCACGGCGGCTTTCACATCCTCTTTCACAGCCCTCTCGGCCTCGGCGAACTCCTCGTCCGACACCGCGAGCGTCGACAGACGCACGCCGTCGATACGCTCCGCCAGATCGAACAACGCGGCATCGCCCTCGCGCTCCACGCGAGCGACGATCTCCTTCACGCGCTCGGTTATGGCTCCGTTGTCCTGCTCGGCTCGGCGGAACAGCGACGGCCACTCGCTGCGTGGCGGATTCACATATGTCTTCATAACGTTTAAGGTATTATCTTGTCCAACGTAAGCACCAGTATTCCCTCGGCGCCGATGGCTTTCAGCTGCCGCACCTTGTCCCACAGATCGGCGGCCTCCACCACCGAGTGGAGCGAGCACCACCCCTCGGCCGCCAAAGGCATCACGGTCGGGCTGCGCATGGCGGGCAGGATCTTCACGGCCTCGTCGAGAGCCGAGGTGGGAATGTTCATTAGCAGATACTTCTTGCCTCGGCTGACGCGCTCCGACTCGATGCGGAACAGCAGTTCGTCCAGCACCGCGCGGTCGTCGGCCGAGAGATTGCGGTTGGCTATAAGCGCAGCTTCGGACTCGAACACCCGCTCCACCTCCTTCAGGCCGTTGGACACCAGCGTGCCGCCCGACGACACGATATCGAATATGGCGTCGGCGATACCCGCCGCGGGAGCTATCTCCACCGAACCCGTGATCACCTCCAATTCGGCCTCCACGCCCCTTTCGGCCAGAAAACGGCCGAGGATGGCGGGATACGACGTGGCGATGCGTTTGCCGCGGAAATACTCCACGCCCGTATACTCGTCGCCCTTGGGCACGGCGAGCGATATGCGGCAGCCGCCGAAGCCCAGCTTGGCCGCCACATCGACGTCGAAGCCGCGCTCGACCACCTCGTTCAACCCCACTATTCCCAACTGCGCCGTGCCGTTGGCCACCACCTGCGGGATGTCGTCGTCGCGCAGGTAGAGCACCTCGATGGGGAAATTCAACGCCTTGGACAAGAATTTGCGCTTGGCATCGTCCACGTCGATGCCTATCTCGCGCAGCAGCGCAACGCTCTGTTCGTTGAGCCGCCCTTTGGTTTGAATCGCTATTCTGAGCATAACTATGTAAAATTTACTTTGACAAATCCGTAAGCCGCGACGGACGATACGAAAAAAGGCTTACCGCGTTCGGTAAGCCTCATATAAATCGCATCGCTGCAATACACACAACCTACCGTATCTTTCGCAAGATATGGTGATGATGGTGCATATTGTAAAAACGTATCATTTTCTCTCGGTAAACGGGCGAAATCCGATTCGCCCCGATTATACGATGCAAATATAGCGAATTAATGTCCAACCTCAACCATCCGAAACGCAAAAAATCGAACGACCGACGATTTACCCGCATAATAATGCAGAAAGCCGCATATGATTACAATATATAAAATGCTATATTTGCAGCCGGAAAACCACAAAACCGACTTAACAATGAATTTGAAGAGAAAACTCGTTGCAGCATGCACCGTATGGTGTATCGTCGCATCGGCGTGCATGGCATGGACGGCATCGGCCCAGACTGCCGACAAACAGAGCAAACGCTACGAGCTGAAGTACGGAGCCACCAACCACGGCAAGCGTCAGGACGAAGCCATGCGCCGCTTCCGCGAAAACCGTCTCGGCGCATTCATCCACTGGGGACTCTACGCCATCCCGGGCGGCGAATGGAACGGCAAGGTCTACGGCGGCGCGGCCGAATGGCTCAAAAGCTGGGCCAATGTCCCGAGCGACGAATGGATGCAGCTCATGAAGCAATGGAATCCCGAGAAGTTCGACGCCAAGCAGTGGGCCGCCATGTTCAAACGCATGGGCGTGCGCTACGTGAAGATCACGACCAAACACCACGAAGGCTTCTGCCTGTGGCCGAGCAAATACACCGACTATACCGTAGCCAACACCCCCGACGGCCGCGACCTGTTAGGCGAGATGGTAGAGGCGTTCGACGCCGAGGGCATCGACGTGCATTTCTACTTCTCGGTGCTCGACTGGAGCCATCCCGACTGGCGCTACTCGCTCAAGACCGAGGATGACAGCACGGCATTCCGTCGCTTCATGACTTTCACCGAAAACCAGCTCAAGGAGCTGGCCGAGCGTTATCCCACGGTCAAGGACTTCTGGTTCGACGGCACTTGGGACGCCAGCGTCAAGAGCAACGGCAAATGGACCGCCGAGATCGAGGCCATGCTCAAACGCGCCCTGCCCGGGGTGACGGTCAACAGCCGTCTGCGTGCCGACGACCGCGGAAGCCGTCATTTCGACAGCAACGGCGAACTGATGGGCGACTACGAATCGGGGTACGAGCGCAGGCTCCCCGACCCCGTGAAGGATCTGAAGGTGACGCAATGGGACTGGGAGGCCTGCATGACCCTGCCCGAAAACCAGTGGGGTTACCACAAGGATTGGTCGCTCAGCTACGTCAAGACTCCCGTGGAGGTGTTGGACCGAATCGTGCACGCCGTGTCGATGGGCGGCAACATGGTGGTCAACTTCGGCCCGCAGGGCGACGGCGATTTCCGCGAGGAGGAGAAACGCATGGCCGAGAGCATAGGCGAATGGATGGACCGCTACGGCGAGGCCGTTTACGGCTGCGACTACGCAGGCTGGAGCAAGCAGGATTGGGGCTACTACACCCGCCGCGGCAACGACGTATACATGGTGGTGTTCAACCGTCCCTATTCGGGTCTGCTCACGGTGAAGACCCCGTCGGGAGTAAAGATCGCGCAGGCGGCGACGCTCGACGGCGCACGCACGGCCGTCAGGGAGACCGCCCGCAACGAATACAACGTGTCGATGCCCGACAGCGATCCCAACGAACCGTTCGTGATAAAACTCACGGTGGAGGAGAGCGACGGCAACGGCAACAAATACCGCGAGGCGCTTACGTAAATCGAACATCAAAAGCATAAAACTCATGAAAAGATCTGTCTTAACCGTCGTTCTGGCCATTACGGCATTCGTCGCATCGGCTCAGGAGAGCTGGTTCTTCCCCGCCCAAGGCAAGGTGAACCGTTACCGCACCACGTCCACGGCACTCACGGAGACCTCGACGCTCTACACATCGACGTATATCAAAAGTATCGCCGACAATATCTGCACCATCCAATCCGATGTCTTCCAAAACGAGAGCGGCACGAATCCGATGCAGACGGTAACAGCCGTGTACAAGATCACCGACGAGGGATATTTGTTGGACATGCGCGAAACGCTCAAATCGGCGTTCGCCGCATTGGGCAGTCTGACCGTGGAGGAGTATTCGGGCGATGCGATCTATCCGAAGAATCCGCGCGTGGGACAGAGCTGCGACAACATAACCATGACGCTCGCGGCGAACATTACGGGCAACGCCGTAGCGGTAAACATCGAGGTAAAGGATCGCAAGATAACGGCCGAAGAGACGGTAGAGGTGCCCGCAGGCAAATTCGACTGTCTGAAATTCGAGGAGACCACCATAGCGAAAGTCATGGGTCAGGAGATCAAGACACAGACCGTGACATGGATCGCCAAAGGCATAGGAACGGTAAAACAGAAGACCGATTCGATGAACGGTATGATGACAGCCGTAATGGAGCTTACGGCCGTAAAGGATAAGCAGGCGCAATAACATCGAAACGCAAACGCCGCCGAACAGCGGTCATGATCGGAATCTCTCGGATGCAACGATCCTCGGAGATTCCGATCATTTTACACCGCCCGCAGAAGAGTCACTTTATTACGGGATAGCCGAAACGCCCCTCGTACAACGGGAACGTAGCAACACCGCCCTCCCGAACCTTGTTATACAACGCCGCAGTTACGGGAATCTTCTTCACCATGCCCTCCGCCGACGCCAAACGCAGGTAATAGACCTTATAACTCCCCGTGCGAACGTTGCGCCGCCCTACGCGCCGATACCTGTCGCGTGTGGCCGAAATCTTCTCCGTAACGGTGAACTCGCAGTCGTAAACGGCCGAATCGTCGGCCGCGAAACCGTTGCCGCCGAAAAACACGAACAATCCCATGGCTCCCGTAAAGCAGACATGACACGCGAAATTCAGCAAACGGTTGTCCGACCGCGTAAACCGTCCCCACAGACCGACGAGCGGAGGCGCCGTAATCACGGCGGCGGCCGCTGCAACGGTCAGGGGCAGCCACCACTCGACGAACGTGCGTTCGTATATTGCGTAGTCGAACACATACAGAATCAAACACGCCGCAGCGGCACAGCACCGCAACGCACTTTTTACACCGTTTTTCATAACAGTCCGATTTTTCGTCCGCAAAAATACGGAAAATATAAGTCGGGGCAAAAATCATCTCCGCGATTACGCACATTCGCAATTTTTAGTAATTTTGCGACACTTATAATTTAACCGTAATCAGATTATGAAAAGAATAGGCTTGAATCTCATCGTCCTGTTGGCGTGTGCGGCGGTTTCAACGCCCGCAATGGCACAATTCAATCTCAAAAAGGCCGTAAGCGGCGCGGCCAAAGTCACCCAAGCCGCAACGCTCAGCGACGAGCAGATGGCTGCCTACGTGAAGGAATACATCGACTGGATGGACGAACACAATCAGGTGTGCGACGACGACAATCCGTATACGATACGTCTTAAAAAACTGACCGAAGGTCTGACGGATGTGGAGGGTATTCCTTTGAATTTCAAGGTGTATTACGTAACCGACGTGAATGCTTTCGCCTGCGCCGACGGCAGTGTCCGCGTATTCTCGTCGCTTATGGACATAATGAGCGACGACGAGCTTCTGGGCGTCATAGGACACGAGGTCGGTCACGTGGCGCACAAGGATTCGAAGAAAGGATTCCGCACCGCACTGCTCACGTCGGCATTGAAAGACGGCATATCGTCGCAGGGCGGCAAGGCCGCGGCCCTGACCGACTCGCAGTTGGGCGATCTGAGCGAGGCGCTGGTGAACGCCACCTACTCGCAGAAGCAGGAGCGCGACGCCGACGACTACGGTTACGAATTCCTCAAAAAATCGGGCAAGAATCCGTGGGCGATGGCTCTCTCGTTCCGCAAACTGAAGCAGTTGCAGGAGGAGGCCGGCGCACAAAAGAGCAGCAAGCTGAACCAGCTCTTCTCGACCCACCCCGATCTCGACGCGCGCATCCAGCGCATGGAGGAGCGTGCCACGGCGGAAGGCATTGAGAAACCCGTAACGGAAGAGGCTGCGACCGAGGAGGCTGCAACCGAAGAGACAGCGGCTGCCGCGGCAGAATGATAAGCACCTTCCGATAATGAAAACGCCCTGCGAGTTGCAGGGCGTTTTTATTTACGACAACGGCGCGGAGCCGTCGATGGCGACTTTCACGTATTTGTATCCTCGGTGCCGAAGTTCCAGCGACACGCCTAACTCGAAAAAGACCTTCACCGCCCGAGCGAAGACGTGGAAAGCCATGGCGCTCTGCGGCTCCACACCCTCCTTGCGGATCATCGTAAGGGCCGTATGGGCACAGTTGCGTATCACGGTTTCGAGCTTCGTCGCCTCAGCACTCTCCAAACGGTAGCCGACCAGACACTCCGTCACATATTCGTCCATGCAGTCGAACCCGCGCGGCGAGGCCATCAGCGAATACCAGTCGTCGACATCCTTGTAATCGCCCCACGACTTGTCCCACAGCGCGGCGGCACCCATGCCCACATAGCAGGCCCATGCGACGGCCGCCGACGGATATTCGGCGATCTGCGACACGGCGGCCGCCATGTATTCGGGCGCCGAGGAGCGCCACTTCTCGTTCAGTTCGTCGACCGTGAGCATCCTGCCGTCCAGCATGCCGTCGGAGGTGCATTGTCCCACGAGTGCTTTGGAGAGCTTCTCGGCGAACCCGTTCAGAAATTCCAAATCTTTAGTCTCCATAAAACCGAGGTCATGAAAAGGGCGGCACACCGATATGCGTCGCCGCCCCGAAAAAAAATAGTTTCATACAATCTATCCTCGGCGGCTGCGGGGGTCGCACCGAAGGTGCGAGCCGCCGAGGATAGCAATGCCCTGCGGGCATTGCCGTATAATATCAATACGTTCCCAGACGGAACACTATCTTCTGGCAATAGGTATCCTCGGGACGGAGCACCACCGACGGGAAATCGGCGTGATTCACCGCATCGGGATAGTTCTGGCACTCGATGGCCACGCCCGCATAGTCCTCGTAACGGCCGCCCGACTTGGTTACGGGGCATCCGCCCGCGAGCCAGTTGCCCGTGTAGACCATGGCGCCCGCCTGCGACGACAGCACCTCGACCCTGCGGCCCGAGGCCTCGCATCGGAGCTCGCCTATCGGACTGAGGATGTTGGGTTTCCAGTCGTCCAGCACGAAGAAGTGGTCGTAACCCTTGAAATCCTTCATGTGGTTGAACTCCGACAGTATCTCGTCGCCGAAACGGCGCCACGCGGTGAAGTCCTGCGGCGTGCCTTTCACGTCGAGGTAACGCCCCGTGGGTATCTGCGTGGGATCCATCTCCAGCACGCGCGAGCAGTTGAGATGCAGCTCGTGGTCGAGAATGCTCTTGCCGCTGCCCTCGCCCGCCAGATTCCAGTAGACATGGTTGGTGAGGTTAACCACGGTGGTCTTGTCGGTACGGGCCACGTAGGTTATCTCC
Organism: uncultured Alistipes sp.; assembly: GCA_964390585.1. Lineage (GTDB taxonomy): Bacteria > Bacteroidota > Bacteroidia > Bacteroidales > Rikenellaceae > Alistipes. Next base: position 42,530 of record CAYMIH010000004.1, on the reverse strand, counting down.
AGCTCGTTGTCATCGCTGAAATAGTACCCCGCCTCGACATGGAGTTCGCCCGGGTAGTTCTGCTCGCCGTCGGGTGAAACGAGCGAGAAGACCACTCGGTTGGTCTCCACGCGGGCATCCCACAGGCGGTTGGCGAAGCCTTTCGATCCGCCGTGCAGATGGTTGGGTCCGTTGTTCACTTCGAGATTGTACTCCACGCCCTCCACCGTCATGCGTCCGCGCGCTATGCGGTTGGCCACGCGGCCGACGCTCTTGCCGCTGGCCGCGCCGTCGCCGAAATAGCTCATGCAATCCTTGTAGCCGAGCACCACATCGTCGATGCGGCCGTCGCGGTCGGGACACTTCACCGACACGATCGAAGCTCCTATGTTGCACAACTGCACCTCGCAGCCGTTCGCGTTGCGTATCGTGTATAACACGACAGCCTCGCCCTCGGGGGTAGTCCCCCAAATGTGCTGTAATATTTCCATTATTCGATAGGTTTTAGATTGGTCAGTATGTAATCTATGCGCCGCAAGGTCTCCTCCTTGCCGAGGAACGCCGTCACGTCGTACATTCCCGGGCCTTTGCCCGCGCCCACCAGCGCCAGACGCAACGTGTTCATGATCTGCCCCATGCCGTAACCCTTCTCGGCGATCCACGCATTCACCACGCTTTCGGTGTTCTCCAGCGAGAAGTCGTCGATGGCGGCCAGCACCTCGCGCAACTCGGCCAGACGGGCGGGATTGTCGCCTTTCCAGTACTTTTTGGTCTGCTTCTCGTCGTACTCGGTCGGCGCGACGAAGAAATAGCATGTCAGATCCCACAGATCGGTGATGAACGAGGCACGCTCCTTCATGATGCCCGCGGCGCGGCCCGCAAGTTCGTCCGACACCTCCACGCCGTGCTCGCGCAGGACGGGTTGGAAGAGTTCGGCCAGCTCGGCATCGCTCTTGCGGTGCATATATTGGGCATTGAACCACTTGGCCTTGTCGGGCTGGAAGCGCGCGCCCGATTTCGACACGCGGTCCAGCGAAAACGCATCGATCAGCTCCTGCATCGAGAACAGCTCCTGCTCCGTACCCGGGTTCCACCCCAGCAATGCCAGCATGTTGACAAACGCTTCGGGGAAGTAGCCGTCCTCGCGATAGCCGCGGGCAGTCTCGCCCGTGGCGGGCGATTTCCAGAAGAGCGGGAATACGGGGAATCCCATCTTGTCGCCGTCGCGCTTCGAGAGCTTGCCGCCGCCCGTAGGCTTCAGCAGAAGCGGCAGGTGGGCGAACTGCGGCTGCGAATCGGTCCAGCCGAACGCCTTGTAAAGCAGGTAGTGCAGGGGCAGCGACGGCAGCCACTCCTCGCCGCGGATCACGTGCGATATCTCCATCAGGTGGTCGTCGACTATATTGGCCAGATGATATGTGGGCAGGGCGTCGGCGCTCTTGTAGAGCACCTTGTCGTCGAGAGTGGAGGTATTCACCTTCACATGGCCGCGGATCAGATCGTCCATCTCCACCATGTCGTTCTCGGGCATCTTGAAACGTATCACCCACCGGTCGCCGCGCGAAATGCGCACCTCGACCTCGTCGGCCGACAGCGACAGCGAGGTGGGCAGCTTCCCGCGCACCGTATAATTATAGGCGAAGGTCTCGCCGCGGGCCTCGGCCTCCTTGCGGAGGGCATCCAGCTCGGCGGCCGTGTCGAACGCGTAATAGGCCCAACCCGCATCCACGAGCTGTTTGGCGTACTTGAGATATATCTCGCGCCGCTCGCTCTGACGATACGGAGCGTGAGGACCTCCGACCCCGACACCCTCGTCGATCCCTATGCCGCACCACTTCAACGATTCGATGATGTAGTCCTCAGCACCCGGGACGAAACGCTGCGAATCGGTATCCTCGATGCGCAGAATCATCTTGCCGCCGTGACGGCGGGCGAACAGATAGTTATAAAGGGCCGTGCGCACGCCCCCCATGTGGAGAGGTCCCGTGGGACTCGGAGCGAAACGCACGCGAACTTGCCTTGACATAGATTTGCTTCTTTATTATCGTTTGAATTGTTTACCGTTGTTATTTCACGCGATACTCCACGCGCATGGTGATGCGCGCCTTCTTCTGGCGGCTCGACGTGTTGAACGAACCTCCCGCCGAATACTCCTCGTTGGCGTTGGCTCCCGTGATCTGGAACACGCCCATACGGGCCGAGGCCACGCGGCCTATGGCGGCGCCTGCATTGACGGCTATCTTCTCGGCGCGGGCACGTGCGTCGGCCGACGCCTGCTCGATGAGCGCGAGCTTCACGTCGTCGAGCTTGGTGTAGTAGTAATCGGGGTTGAACGCGTCGAGCGACACGCCCTGCGCGATGAGCTTCGATATGTCGCGCGAAATGCCCTCCACCTTGTCAACGTCCGACGACTCGACGGTGAAACTCTGACTGAGACGGTAGCCCACGAACCGCGATCCCGTATAGTTGCCGTTGGCATTGTAGACGGGCTCCGTCTCGCGGTTGACGTTCACGAAGCGGAACACCACGCTCTCGGCGGGAATGCCGCGCGAGGTGATGAACTCCAGAACCATCTGTTTGTCGTGCTCCAACTGGGCGTATCCCGACGCCACGTTTTGGGTCGAACACGATATCTCGCCGTTCCATACGATAAGATCCGACTCGAACTCGGTCTCGCCCAGACCCGTCACCACCACGGTGTCCTGCGAACGATACTTATAGGTATAGGCACGACCCAGCAGCCATGCGCTCGCAACGATCGCCGCGCCGACGATCACGTACTTCAGATTGTTTTTCATAAGGCAGTTACAATTAAATGATTACACATTGAACAGGAAGTGCATTATGTCGCCGTCCTGCACCACATACTCCTTACCCTCGATGCCGATCTTGCCCACGTCGCGGCAAGCCTTCTCCGAACCGAGCGCGACGTAATCGTCGTACTTTATCACCTCGGCGCGGATGAATCCGCGTTCGAAATCGGTGTGGATGATGCCCGCCGTCTGCGGAGCCTTCATGCCCCGCACGAAGGTCCACGCGCGGCTCTCGTCGGCTCCCGTGGTAAAGAATGTCTGAAGGTCGAGCAACTTGTATGCCGCCTTTATGAGACGGCTCACGCCCGACTCCTCAAGGCCCATATCCTGCAAGAACATCTGGCGCTCCTCGTAGCTCTCCAGCTCGGCGATGTCGGCCTCGGCCGAAGCGGCCACGATCAGCATCTCGGCATGCTCGTCGGCAATGGCCGCGCGAACCGCCTCGGTATGGGCGTTGCCCGTAACGGCGCTCGCCTCGTCGACGTTGCACACGTAGAGCACAGGCTTGTCGGTGAGCAGGTTCAGGTCGGCCGTCAATTTGCAGTCCTCCTTTTCGACCTCCACGGTGCGGGCGCTCAGGCCCTGCTCCAGCGCCTCCTTGTAACGTGTAAGTATCTCGAACAGCCGTTTGGCCGACTTGTCGCCCGCCACGGCCTGCTTCTGACACTTGCCTATGCGGCTCTCCACGGTCTCCAGATCCTTCAATTGCAGCTCGGTGTCGATTATACCCTTGTCGCGCACGGGATCGATCGAGCCGTCCACATGGGTTATGTTACCGTTGTCGAAACAGCGCAGCACATGGATTATCGCATTGGTATTGCGTATGTTGCCGAGGAATTTGTTACCCAGACCCTCGCCTTTCGAGGCGCCCTTGACCAGTCCCGCTATGTCGACTATCTCGATGGTGGTGGGGACGACCTTCTTGGGATTGTCGATCTCCGCCAGCTTCACCAGACGCTCGTCGGGCACGGTTATGACGCCCACGTTGGGTTCGATGGTACAGAAAGGGAAATTCGCCGCCTGCGCCTTAGCGTTCGACAGGCAGTTGAAAAGAGTCGATTTGCCCACATTGGGCAGACCGACTATACCGCATTGCAAAGCCATTTATCTAAAATTTCGGTTTACACTCATCAGTTCGATAGTGCAAAGATAACGTTTTTTATGCGACACGACCGATTTCGGCGGCAAAAATTTTGCGGAGAGACATTTAATATGTATATTTGCATCATCGTATCACAAAACATAAAAATCGAATCAACCGTATCAGTAATCTTCGACGGCAGGAACGGATCTTGACGCCGAGGAAAAATTGCGCCGACAAACGGTCGCAAGTTATCGGGTGCGGATAATTTCGCGATTATTTACTTTACAAGCACCTTGTTCGGAGCGCCGCGGGTTACGGCCCCGCTCGGGACGGGCGTGCGGAACAAAATCCCGCGTCTGCCGACCGCAGTTCGGGAGAGGGTCGGATTCGCAAACGCGGCCGCAGGCAGACGGCCGTCGGGCAATATGACAACGATAAATAAATTACGCAAGCGACAATGCCACCGCCTTAAACATTAAACATTGCGTCGAACCTTTCCATGGGTCGATGAAGTAAACATTTTTCAAAAACGACATTCAACGTCGCCGCAATCCGCGAGGATTGCATCGATGGGGGTTCTTTGACGTTTTTGAGACAGGTTCGCGAGGGGTCAACCATCTCGCGAACAGTATATTACAATAAAAAATGTTTAACTTAAATCGAATCGAACCATGGAAAATCGAAATTTCGAAAATCGCAATGCAGACACCGTCGAACGCTATTACGCACCTGCCGCATCCACCGTCGGCGACAAGGTAAAAATCTATCGCTATGCCCTCGACAGCATCGGTCGGTATTATCTCGAACTGATCGAATCGGCATCCTCCCCGCTGCAAAAAGCGTTGCTGCGCGAAGAGTGGGCACGCTTGATCGAAACGCAAATCGATCTGTATACGGGCGACAAGTCGCGCATGCGGCTCATGGCCCTCGGTCTGGCGCGCAACGCGCTCGAAACGCTCGAAGAGACAAGGCGCGAAACGCTCGAAGCCGTCGCCCGCGAACAGCGCTTGCGTCGGGCCGACGAGCGGAAAAGATCGTTCGGCAAGTCGCTGCGCGCCTATGCGAAGACACTGTCGACATGTTCCGAAGAGCGGATCGAATCGTTGCGAAACTTCATCGTATCGATATACGCATCGAACGAAACGCCCGACAACGAATGACGGCATCGAACGTAATCACGCACGTTTTTCTCACACACGGCCGCAGAGACAACTCTTTGCGGCCGTTTTATTTGCAAAAAACGCTCGAAATGGCTACATTTGCGCCGCGACGGCCCGAACCTCGGACGCCGCCGACAATTCACTAACGTTAGGAAGCAGTTAAATTTATGTTAAGCAGAAAGGTAGCATCGCAACTCAAAGAGTTCGAAACCCCGTTTTATCTCTACGACATCAACCTTCTCCGCCAGACTTTGGAGAGCGTGGTTTACGAATCGAAAAAATACGACTATAAGGTCCATTACGCCATAAAGGCCAACAGCGACGACTATCTGCTGAGCATCATACGCGAATACGGACTGGGGATCGACTGCGCCAGCGGCAACGAGGTGCGCAAGGCCATCGAGGCGGGATTCGACCCCAAGACCATAGTGTATGCGGGCGTGGGCAAGCGCGACAAGGAGATACGCTACGCCATCGAGCAGGGCATACTGGCCATCAACTGCGAATCGATCGAGGAGTTGCAGGTGGTGAACGCGATAGCGGGCGAGCTGGGCCGCAAAGCCGAAGTCGGCCTGCGCATCAACCCCGACATCGACCCCAAGACCAACCGCTGCATCGACACGGGTCAGGCCGACAGCAAGTTCGGCATCTCCTACGAGGAGATACTCGAAAACACCGAACTCATAAAGTCGTTCGAGAATATCGACATCATAGGCATACACATCCATATCGGATCGCAGATACGCGAGCTGCACGTATTCGAGAACATGTGCAACAAGGCCAACGCCATCGTGGAGAAGCTCGAATCGTCGGGATTCTCGTTCCGCATGGTCGACGTGGGCGGAGGTCTGGGCATAAACTACGACGTGCCCGAGAACGAGCCCATCCCCAACTTCGCGTCGCTCTTCGCCATCGTACACGAATATCTCAACGTGGGCGGACGCGAGGTGCACTTCGAGTTCGGACGCTCGATCGTGGGCGAGTGCGGCGAGCTCATCACCTCGGTGCTGTTCAACAAAACCACCGCCACGGGCCGCAGGCTCGTCATCATCGACGCCAGCATGACCGAGCTCATACGCCCCATGCTCTACGGCTCGTACCACAACATCGAGAACATCACCTCGCAGGAGGAGAAATTCACCAAGTACACGGTGGTGGGCACCGCATGCGAGTCGACCGACGTATTCGACGAGAACGTCAGCCTGCGCAAGACCAAGCGCGGCGACCTGCTCTCGATCAAGTCGGCGGGCGCATACGGGCGGTCGATGGCCTCGCAATACAACCTCCACGATCTGCCCGCGGCTGTTTACAGCGACCGCCTGACCAACAAATAAGCGTCTGAAATACAAATACGGCTCGGGAAATCGGGCCGTTTTATTTTATCAATGTCGGCAAAACCCTATCCTCGGTCGCTCCCGCGGTTCGCCGTCGGCGGCGGGAATGCGCGAGCCGAAAGCGAGCAGCAGTCCGCCGCGTGGGGCGGCGGCGAACTGCCGACATCGCGCTGCGATGTCGAAATATATGCCCTGTATCCTTTTCCGAACAAACATTTTTCCTTTTTATGAATTTGTATATCGTCAAAATTCACTATCTTTGAAAAATCTTTTACTTTGAAAGATATGAATATCGAATTTATAAAATCGGAATTTGAGAAGCTGTCGCTCATCATCCGCACGTGGAACGGCGGCGAGAGCGTATCGGCCATCGAACGCGACATAGCGCTCGACAAATTGAAGAACATATACGATGCGCTGCGTTTCGGCGCTGCGGCACCTGCCGCCGACGCGGAGGAGGCCCCGCAGATCGCGGCAGAGGAATCGGCACCCGCTCCCGCCGTCCCGACGGAAACCGAAGCGGAACCGACGGCCGAGCCCGACAGCGACGAAAAAGATGTAGAGGTGGAATTCATCTTCGCCGAAGAGGAGGAAACGGAAGAAGCGACGGAAGAGGAGTCGGAGGAGACTCCGACCGAAGAGCCCGAGCCGACGGAACCCGCCCCCGCAGCGGACGAGTCTGCCGTGCCCGAGCCGACGGAACCCGCCCCCGCAGCGGACGAGTCTGCCGTGCCCGAGGCGGAGGAACCTCGCGCATCAAGCACGGCCGCAGCCTCCGAACAGGAGGAGCCGCGCCGTGAAGACGACGACACGCAGCCCTCGCGCCGCCCGCTGAACAGCCTTTTCAGCGCCGACGAGATAGGCAGCCGCCCGCGCACCAAGCACCACCGCATGATGTCGATATACAACGACGCCCGTCCGCGGGAGGAGAAGGTGATCGACATATCGAAGATATTCGATGCCGACGAGGAGACGCGGCCGCAACCCGCCCCCGCACCGTCGCCGCAACGGGAATACCGCGCCGAAAGCACGGACGAGAGCGCGGCATCCGTCGCGCAAGAGGAGCCTGCACGCCGTCCCGCCGCGACTCCCGCAGCCGAGGCGCGTCAGGCCGACGATGCCGCGCACCCCGTGACGCTGGGCGACGCCATGAACCGCAATGCCCAGACGCTCGCCGACACGCTGGCCAAGCCGTCGGCACTGGCCGAGGAGATAACCCATACCAAAATAGTGTCGCTGCGCAAAGCGATCGGCATCAACGATAAGTTCCTCATGATCCGCGATCTGTTCGACGGCGACAGCGAGGCATACGACGCGGCCATCGACACGCTCGACGGATTCGATTCGCTCGACGACTGCATGATCCACATAGTCGAAAACTACGAATGGAACCCCGATTCGGAAGGTGCCAAGTTCCTCATGCAACTTCTGGAACGCAAATTGTCCTGACAGATGTCGAAACTGTATATCGTACCCACGCCCATCGGCAACCTCGACGACATAACCCTAAGGGCAGTAAAGGTGCTCAGGGAGGCCGATTTCGTGTTGGCCGAAGATACGCGCACCACGTCGTTCTTGCTCAAACATCTGGGAATCGAGCAGAAACTGTATTCGCACCACAAGTTCAACGAACACGCCACGGCGGCATCGGTCACGGCGGCCATAGGCGAAGGACGCACGGCCGCCCTCGTGTCGGATGCGGGGACGCCGGGGATCTCGGACCCGGGATTTCTGCTGGTACGCGCATGCGTCGAGGCAGGCATCGAGGTAGAGACATTGCCGGGCCCCACCGCCCTCATTCCCGCGCTGGTGCAGAGCGGCTTCCCGTGCGACCGTTTCTGCTTCGAGGGGTTTCTGCCCCAGAAGAAAGGACGCAACAAACGATTGCAGGAGCTGCGCGACGAACAGCGGTCGATGATATTCTACGAATCGCCGTTCCGCGTGGTGAAGTGCCTCGAACAGCTGGCCGAGACCTTCGGTGCCGACCGACGCGTGTCGGTATCGCGCGAGCTGACCAAAAAATTCGAACAAACCGTGCGCGGCACGCTCGCCGAAGTTATCGAACATTTCCGCGAACACGAGCCCAAGGGCGAATTTGTCATCGTGACAGAGGGGTGTCCCAAACCCGAAAAGGAGCCTCGCCGCAACCGCTATGCCCGCGACGACGAACGATCGTCGGACGACGAGTAAAACGACTGTTGAAAACGCACATTACGGCATGAAGACGAACGAAACGGATAAAGAACTGACATTCATACAAAAAATCGCGGTCGATATATTGTGGGCAATATGTCGCGGTTTCGCCATGCTGCCCTATTTCATGCGGCATTACATCCTCGGTGCGATTTTCTATTTCACGCTGCGCTACGTTTTGCGCTACCGCCGACGCGTGATAATGACCAACTTGCGCAACTCGTTCCCCGAAAAGACCGAAAAGGAGCTCAGACGCATCTGCGCGCTCAACTACCGCAATCTGTCGGAACAGATAATCAACATCATAAGCCAGTCGGGCGTGAGCGACGAGAAACTGTGCCGACGCATACGGTTCAACAACGCCGACGACATTCTGCGCGAGGTGGGCGACCGCAACGTGATATTCATGACGGCCCACTTCGGATCGTGGGAGGCGGGCAGCACCATGAGCCTCATATCGCGCGACCACACTTTCGTGGCCGTGTACCACAAGATAGAGAATCCCGTATTCGACGAGTTGATGAAACGTATCCGGCAGCATACCAACGTCAAGTTGATATCCATGAAACGGATCATACGTTACTTCATCGGCCGCCGCGACCCTCGCCCCGTAATCTTGGGACTCATCTCGGACCAAAACCCCACCTACCGTCTCAATTTCCACTGGTACTACTTCCTCAACCAATGGACCGTGTTCTACAACGGCGCCGAGCTGCTGGCACGCAAATACAATATGCCCGTCTATTACTTCTCGTCGCGCCGACTGAAAGCGGGGATTTACGAAGGCAATCTGATAAAGATATACGACGGCATGGAATTGGTGGACGATCACGTGATTACCGAGCGCTACATACGTCTGCTCGAAAAAGACATCATCGCCACGCCCGAAGTGTGGATGTGGTCGCACCGACGCTGGAAATACACCCCGCCCGCGGGACTCAACGCGAACGCAGCACCGCACGACGACCCGAAAGGGCACTGCGGCGCGACGCGATTCGCCAACAAGCGGAAAGATGATTCGATGCGGAGATCCGAATTGCTCATAAATCCCGATACCACCGCAAAAAAAGCATAATGCGCACGGCGGTAGTCATATTGAATTGGAACGGCCGACAGCATCTGGAACGGTTCCTCGGCAGCGTGGTGTCACGCACGCCGCGCGACATACGCATCATCGTGGCCGACAACGGCTCGACGGACGATTCCGTGGCCTTCATCGCCGACAACTGCCCCACCGTCGAAATATTGCGGCTCGACCGCAACTACGGCTTCGCCGAGGGGTACAACCGTGCGCTCGCGCAGGTGGACGCCGACTGTTTCATCCTGCTCAACTCCGACGTGGAGGTCACCGACGGATGGACCGAGCCGCTGCTCGCCGTGCTGGAGAGTGATCCCGCGGTCGCGGCCGTCGCACCCAAACTGCTGTCCTACGCCGAACGCGACAGATTCGAATATGCGGGAGCCTGCGGGGGATTCATCGACCTGCTCGGATACCCGTTCTGTCGCGGACGCATACTCTCCACGGTCGAAAAGGACAACGGACAATACGACTCGCCGCGCGAAGTGTTCTGGGCGAGCGGCGCGGCATTCTGCTGCCGCGCGGAGCATTTCCGCGAAGCGGGAGGTTTCGACGCCGACTTCTTCGCCCACATGGAGGAGATCGACCTCTGCTGGCGCATGCAGCTCGCGGGCCGAAAGATAGTCGTGGAACCGCGCAGCACGGTATACCATCTCGGGGGCGGCACCCTGCCCAACGAATCGCCGAACAAGCTCTATCTCAACTACCGCAACAATCTGGCGATGCTGTTCAAATGCGCGCCGACGCCGCAACGACTGCTCGCGGCGGTGGTAAGACCCGCGACCGACCTGCTGTCGGTAATAATATATATGGTAAAGGGAGATTTCGCGCTCGCCGCCGCAACGCTGAGGGCCTATCGCGACTTTCTGGCCATGCACCGCACTCTTGCGGCCAAACGCCGCGCCGTGCGCGGCAATGTAAGAACCGAGGCGCAGCACATCTACCGCTCGTCGATCATCCTGCGCTACATGACGGGACGCCGCACTTTCGGCGATCTGCGGCCGTAAGGAATCACTCGCGGTTTTTGCGGCGGATCCTGCGGTACGGAAGCATCATCACGCCGAAAAACGCCTCGCCGAATATGCCGCCGCTCATCTTCGACGCCCCCTGCTGCCGCTCGGTGAATATGATCGACACCTCGCTGACGCGCAGTCCGAGGCGCCATGCGGAATATTTCATCTCGACCTGAAAGCCGTAGCCTTTCATCCGCACCGCGTCGAGATCGATGGTCTCCAGCGCGCGGCGCGAATAGCATACGAATCCCGCGGTGGCGTCGCGCACGGGCATGCGAGTCACCAGACGGACGTACACCGAAGCGAAATAGGACATCAGCAGGCGCGACATGGGCCAGTTCACCACATTCACGCCCTTCACGTAGCGCGACCCGACGACCACGTCGCTGCCGCCCGCGGCCGCTTCGAAGAGTCGGACCAGATCGTCGGGATCGTGCGAGAAGTCGCAGTCCATCTCGAACACATAGTCGTAGCCGCGCTCCAACGCCCATTTGAAACCCGCTATGTAGGCGGTGCCGAGTCCGAGTTTACCTGCCCGTTCGATAAGGAACAAACGCTCGGGAAACTCCTCCTGCCGACGCACTACGACCGAGGCCGTGCCGTCGGGCGAGCCGTCGTCGATCACGAGCAGGTCGAACCCGCCGTCGAGCGACATCACCTTGTCGATCATCGGCGAGATGTTCGCTATCTCGTTATAGGTGGGTATGATAACAAGTTTTCGCAAAGTCTCGGTCGGTTTTAGGTATCGGTTAATACTGCTCCTTCTCGTTGGGGAAATCGCAGCTCTTCACATCGTTCACGTAATTGCCCACGGCCTCGCTCATGATGCCGTTAAGGTCGGCATAGCGGCGCAGAAAACGCGGCGAAAAGTCGTTCGATATGCCCAACATGTCGTGGATGACCAGCACCTGACCGTCCACGCCGCCACCCGCACCGATACCGATGGTAGGCATCTTCAACTCTTTCGACACGCGCTCGGCCAGCACCGCGGGGATCTTCTCCAGCACAAGACCGAAGCAGCCCGCATCCTCCAGCAAGTGAGCGTCGCGAACCAGCTTCGCGGCCTCGGCCTCCTCCTTGGCCCTCACATTATACGTGCCGAACTTGTGGATCGACTGCGGGGTGAGTCCCAGATGGCCCATGACGGGTATTCCCGCCGAGAGAATGCGGTTCACCGATTCGAGGATCTCCTCGCCGCCCTCGATCTTCACCGCATCGGCCTCGGTTTCCTTCATTATGCGTATGGCCGATTCGAGCGCGACCTTGGAGTTGCCTTGGTAGGTACCGAAAGGCAGATCGACCACCACCAGCGCGCGCGACACGGCGCGGACCACCGAACGGGCATGGTAGATCATCATATCGAGCGTTATGGGAAGAGTGGTCTCGTATCCCGCCATCACGTTGGCGGCGGAATCGCCCACCAGAATCACGTCGACACCCGCGGCGTCGACGATCTTGGCCATGGAATAATCGTAGGAGGTAAGCATGGCGATCTTCTCGCCGCGCTGTTTCATTTCGGTCAAACGCAGAGTCGTGACAGCTCTGACCTTACCTGCAACTGACATATTGTTTTTCTTTTTGATATGTTGGGCGCAAATGTAGGCAAGATTTACGGGTTAAGCAAATTTCGCGGTCCATATCATGCCGCCGAAAGCATTTCAACCGTCGCGCCGAATTCGGAGGGGGGGGGAAATTTCGCCGCAATCGGACAACGCCCGCGTCAGGAAATCGTCGAAGCCGTCGTAAGGTGCACGATGCGACCGACGGAACCCGTCATACGCCTCGCCCAGCTGACGACGTATGGGCAACTCGGGATATTCGTCGCACCGATCGCCGCTCACGAACAGCGGAAACTCCTCCCAAAAATCCTCGGGACGCGGATCGCGCCCGAAACGGTCGCGGATACTGCGTGCATATTCGAACGCCTCGGCTTCGCTGCGGCGCTTGCGCTTGGCGAAATAGTCGTCGAGAGTCGAGATCACCCGTGCAGGACACCCCGCCACCACAGAGTCGGAGGGCACATCGTGCATCACCACCGATCCCAAACCTATAATGCAATTGTCGCCGACGGTGACACCTTTCAGGATCGTCACGTCGCGGCCTATATAGATATTGCTGCCTAACCTGACCGCACCCGACGAGTTCACCAATTCGCCGTACTTGCGCAGAAACACGCCCGATGCGAAATCGTGCGTCATGATGGTGAAATTCACGTTTATGTCGACCCGATCACCTATCTCCACGAGACTCGGGCGCGTGAGATCGATGGTTACCGACGAAGCGTCGCGGAATACCACCCCGCGACCGACCTTTACGCCGCAACGGCGCAGACGCGCTATGAGACGCGTGCTCGGACTATGGAACGGAGCCGTGACGAAATCCTTTATCCTGCGAACAATGCCGCAATCGTAACGTGTTTTCATTGTCGCAACAAAGATTTGAATCCGACGAAAAAGGGCCACAGCACTATGCCGCCCGCCACCGACACATTGACCGAATGCTTGGTCCCCGCTTGGGGAATCTCCAGCGCGCCGTCGCACGCGTCGACCGCGGCCTGACCGACCCCCTCCACCTCGTTGCCGAACACCAGAGCGTAGCGCTTCGAGGCGTCGACCGCGAAATCGTCGAGCATCGAGGCGCCCTCCACCTGTTCGACGGCGAGCGCGGTATAACCGCGCTCCTTCAGTTCGGCAACGCATGCGGCAGCCGAGTCGTCGCGGCGCCACGCCACCGTAAGCTCGGCGCCGAGAGCCGTCTTGTGGATATCGCGCGAGGGTGGCGCGGGCGTTATGCCGCACAAGATCAGGCGTTCGACGGCAAAGGCGTCGCACGTGCGGAAAAATGCCCCCACGTTCTGCGCCGAGCGCACGTTGTCGAGCACCACCGTGACGGGTATGCGCGGCATCGCGGCGAACTCCTCCGCCGAGGGGCGATGCAACTCTTCGTTGGTAATTTTTCTCATAATGCAACTGTTTCCGATGACAAATGTAACATAAATCGAGGAAATAGATTAACTTTGCCGATCATAAATCACCTTTTCGGAAAATGAATCGCATAATACGCATCCTGCTCGTCGCCTCGGCAATATTTTCGGCCGCGGCGTCGGCACGCGCCCAGAAAGATCCGAAACTGCTGGCGGGTGCCGACTTCGACACCTACTTCGACAACCGCGAATACTCGGGGTGCGAGTTCGGCGAGTCGCAGACGCTGTTCAGCTCGCGTCTGACGCCGTGGATAGGGTTCGGATGGAGCGGCGCAAACCGACTGATGGTCGGCATGGACCTGCTCTCGAACTTCGGCAACGACGAGGTTACTTTCGAGAAGGTGCGGCCGCAGATATACTACCGTTTCGAAAACCGAAAAGTATCGGCATACGCTGGAATATTCCCCCGCGAGAGCATGTTGGGCGACTATTCGGAAGCCATACTGAGCGACTCGGTGCGTTTCTACGAAAACCGCATACAGGGCTTCATGGGCCAATACCGCGGACGGCGCGGATTCGCGGAGCTGTCGGTGGACTGGTGCGGCATGTACTCGGAGGAGTCGCGCGAGAAGTTCCGCATACTCTCGGCAGGACAATACTGGTTCGACAACTATCGGCGGCGGTTCTACGGCGGCTACGCCTTCATGATGTTCCACTTCGCGGGCAGCAAGCGCATAGTGGGTTGCGTGAACGACAACATCACGATCGAACCCTACGTAGGCGCGCGGTTCGAGGCCTATTTCGATTTCGACATCAGACTGCGCTACATACAGACTCTCCAGCGCGACCGCGCCAACGACGCCAAGTATCGCACGCCCAAAGGCGGCATGTTGCAGGCGCGAATGTCGAAATGGGGGCTCTACATCGACGAACAGCTGTATGTGGGACAGGATCTGCAACCCTACTACTCGTCGTTCCGAAGCGACGAGTTCCCCAACGGTTACGGCGGCGAGCTCTATTCGGGCGAAAGGTTCTTCGGGACCGACAAACATGTGTACAACAGCACGAAGATCGGATACGACCGCCGATTTTTCGACAACACGCTGCGGGTGAATTGTTATCTGACATTCAAGTACGACGGTACGGGAGGAGGTACGCAGCAGGTGGTGCAGCTGTCGGTACGACTGCTGAAAGACATGCCGCTCGGCAAAAAACGATAAGACCAAAATCATAATAATCTGAAATTATGAACATCATCGAAACGAATGAGCCGAAAGAGAAGCTCAACTTTTTGGAGGAGATCATAGAAGAGGCGATAGCCAAAGGCGAAAAACGAGTACAGACCCGTTTCCCGCCCGAACCGAACGGCTATCTGCACATAGGTCACGCCAAGAGCATCTGCATAAACTTCGGCCTCGCACAAAAATACGGAGGCAAGTGCAATCTGCGTTTCGACGACACCAACCCCGTGAAGGAGGATGTCGAGTACGTGGATTCGATCAAACGCGATATCAAATGGCTGGGCTTCGACTGGGCCGTGGAGCGTTACGCGTCGGATTATTTCGACCAGCTCTACGATTGGGCCATAGTTCTGATCAAAAAGGGGCTGGCATACGTCGACGACCAGACTCAGGAGGAGATCCGTCTCACGCGAGGCACCATCTCGGAGGCGGGCAAGGAGTCGCCGTGGCGCAACCGTTCGGTGGAGGAAAATCTCGATCTGTTCGTGCGCATGAAGAACGGCGAGTTCCCCGACGGCGCGAAGGTGCTGCGTGCCAAGATCGACATGGCGCATCCCAACATGCTCTTCCGCGACCCCATCATGTATCGCATCATCCACGCCGAGCATCACCGCACGGGCAACAAGTGGTGCATATACCCCATGTACGACTACGCGCACGGACAGAGCGACTCGATAGAGCAGATAACGCACTCGATATGCACGCTGGAGTTCGACGTGCACCGTCCGTTGTACGACTGGTTCATTCAGGCGCTCGATATCTACCCGTCGCACCAGTACGAGTTCGCACGCCTGAACCTCACCTACACCATGATGTCGAAGCGCAACCTTCTCAAACTGGTCAAGGAGGGCGCCGTGATGGGATGGGACGATCCCCGCATGCCGACGATCTGCGCCCTGCGCCGCAAGGGTTACACCCCCGCGTCGGTGCGCGCCTTCGCCGAGATGGTGGGCGTGGCCAAGCGCGACAACGTGATCGATCTGGGCAAGATGGAGTACTGCGTGCGCGAGGACCTCAACAAGGTGGCCGAGCGACGCATGGCCGTGCTGAACCCGTTGAAGGTGGTAATCACCAACTGGGAAGAGGGAAAGGTGGAGATGCGCAAGGCGGTCAACAACCCCGAGGATGCCGAGGCGGGCATGCGCGAAGTGCCGTTCGGCCGCGAGATATACATCGACCGCGACGACTTCATGGAGAATCCGCCCAAGAAATATTTCCGCCTCAGCCCGGGTGCCGAGGTGCGTCTGCGCTACTCGTATCTTATAAAGTGCGAGGAGGTGATCAAGGATGCGGAGGGCAACGTGACCGAGTTGCGATGCTCCTGCGATCCCCTCTCGGGCGAAGGCTCGTCGAGCGACGGCCGCCGTGTGAAGGGCGTGATACACTGGGTGTCGGCCGCTCACGCCGTCGAGGCCGAAGTGCGTCTGTTCAACCCGCTGTTCCTGACCGAGGATCCGTTCGACACCTCGAACGGCCAACAGTCGTGGGAGGATAACCTCAACCCCGAATCGATGGTGAAAGTCACGGGATATCTCGAACCGTCGTTGAAAGATGCGCCCGCAGGCAAGCCCTACCAGTTCGAACGCGTGGGTTATTTCTGCGCCGACACCGATTCCACGGCCGAGCACCCCGTGTTCAACCGCACCGTGACGCTCAAGGATTCGTGGGCGAAGATGAATAAATAAGGCTATGGCGGCAGCTCGCCGCCCCGCCGAAAACGAATAACGAAAGGCAGTCCGAATCGCTCAGACTGCCTTTATCATACCCTACCCTCGGCTTTCCATGCTTTCGACCGACGGGTTGGTCTTGACCACATCCTGCTCCAACTGCCGTTGCGAAACGGGATCGTCCTTTCCCGCAGGCTCTATTCGCCCGCTGTCGGGCTTCGTCTGCGTAATGACAGGTATGCGCATCGATTTTTCCAATCGCTTCTCGGTATTTTCCGCATCCTGCCTCTGCTCTTCGCGGCGAAATCGGTTATTGTCTTCAGTGTATTCCATAAATAAGCTGCATTTTCGCCCGATCGGTGCAAAGTTCATACCGTCGGACCCGATACAGCCCGTCTGATCGTTTGCCGACAGCCCTACAACTTCAACGACTTCGGTTTCATCAAATGGCTGTACGCCTGAACGAAGAACGTCTCCGCCATGCCCTCGCGATAGACGATGCCGTGCTTCCATCGGTTGGCCCACCAGCGGCGGAACATGTAACTCCACGACTTCAGATATCCCGCGCCGCGGGGCTTCGCCTCCGAAAACTCGGGATGCATGATCTCGTCGAGCACACGCCTTTCGTATCCCTCGTCCGATTTCGACAGCGGCACCCTATCCGACGGCATGCCGAGATAATCGATACAGATCGAGTTCATGCAATGGAGAAAACGGTGCATGTTCATCTCCTCGGCAAACTCCCTCAGTCCCTGCCAGTCGACATCGTCGCCGTATCTCTCCACGAAGTAGCGCCAATCGAGCAAATGTCTCAACACGATCCTCTCGGCAGCGAAGTGCGAAGCCGAATGTCGCAGCAGAAACAGAGCGTGGAAATCCGACGGCGGCAGGTACGCGGTAACCCCGTCGACATCGACTTCGTGCGGGTCACGCCGCGCAAGACGTATCAAACGCTCCTCGACGACTCGGTTGGAGCGATGCGCGTGCACGTTCATGAAATCGTAGTGGTTCTCGACGGGCACGCCGTCGATGCAAAACACCGTATGATGATGTTTGTCTTCGTCGATATCGATATTCAGATGCTCGCGCAGAAGAGCGTCGCCGCGCTGCTGCGCACTCACGCGCTCCGTATCGCCCGCGGGAGTCCGCCGCTCCTCGAACAGCCAGATATCCACATCGCTGCACGGACGATGATTCGCGCGCGGATAACAGAGGCTCAACCCGTATCCTTTCAGGATCATCATCCTAATGCCGTATCGGGCGAAAAACTCGGCGAGTTTGCGGATCACGCCCTTCTGACGCGCATATTTCGTCTCTATGCTCTCCGTCGTCAACGTCCATTGAATCTTCAAAGCCTTGGACGGCTGCCGATCAGCAGGCAAAACACCCTCCTCGATCGCCCGACAGATTATGTCCCACACCAACGCCGCGACACCTTGATCGCAAGAGAGACGGTAAAGCTCACGCCAATCATCCTCATGCATCGCTCCGAAAGTCGACTCGTCGACGACGGCGGGCGACAGCAAACACAACAACAAATTTCGCATAATCGATATTTTAAGACGGAACACGTTCCGCAAATCACGTAAAAATCATCTGTCCTTATACATGTACCTCTCGTACTCTCCCGAGGTCATGCCGTCCATTCAGATACCGACGGACGGTCTTTTCGATACCCTCCTCGAATTGAAGAGAGGGTTCCCGAACCAATTCGATGGCATACCTCGAATCGTGACCCGCACGGTCGGTGACGTATGGACCTCTGTATTGCCCGACGTGCGGTCTCACCTTTATCGCATTCGTCGAAGCCGTAGGCCTCGGCCACGCGACCGCGGTGAAAAATCGTGCCGCCGACATGTATTACAATTATACAAAAGTATTACTTTTTATGCAATCAGGCAATTTTCGGAGGCAATTATGTGTCTCATGAACCGCACAATACAGCGGCCGCCCCTCAATCGGGAGCGGCCGCAGCATCACAACACATGTCCTATCACTTCAGATTGCTCTTGAAAAACGACTCCATGCGATCGAACGGAATGACCTCCATATTGTCGTACAAATCGACATGCACGGCGTCGGGGATGATCAAAAGCTCCTTGTTGTCGCCCTTGAGTTTCTTGAAAGCATCCTCGCCGAAGTAGCGCGAATGTGCCTTTTCGCCGTGAATGACGAGCACCGCACTGCGGATCTCGTCGGCATAAGCCATGATGGGCGCATTGAGGAACGCTATCGTCGAAGTCTTGTTCCAGCCGTCGTTGGAGTTGAGCGAACGGGGGTGATAGCCGCGCGGAGTCTTGTAATAGGCGTGATAGTCCTTCACGAACTGCGGAGCGTCGTCGGGCAGCGGGTCGACCACCCCGCCCGCGCGGGCGTAGGTCCCGCGTGCGGCATCCTCGGTGCGCTGCGCGCTCAGCTGCCTGCGAAGCTCGTGGCGGGCATCGGCATCCATCGAGTCGAAATAGCCGTTGGCCCTGCATCGGCTGATGTCGTACATGGTGGACGCCACGGTGGCCTTGATACGCGTATCCGCCGCCGCGGCATTGATGGCGAAACCGCCGAAGCCGCAGATGCCGATAATGCCTATGCGCTCGGCATCGACCTCGGGCAGCGTGGTAAGGAAATCCACCGCCGCACTGAAATCCTCGGTATTGATGTCGGGTGAGGCCACATACCGTGGCTCGCCGCCGCTCTCGCCCGTGAACGAGGGGTCGAAAGCCAGCGTGACGAATCCTCGTTCGGCCATCGTCTGCGCATAAAGTCCCGACGCCTGCTCCTTCACCGCGCCGAACGGACCGCTGACGGCTATGGCGGGCAGCTTGCCCGCAGCATTCGACGGATAGTAGAGATCGGCCGCCAGCGTCACGCCGTATCGGTTGTCGAATGTCACCTTGCGGTGCCCTACCTTGTCGCTCGCGGGAAACGTCTTGTCCCACTCGCTCGTAAGATTCAATGTCTTCATATTGTCGTCTGTTTTTTGATTTGGTTCCACATTCAAGCACCCCGCAAACGCGACGGCACCGAAAACAACCGCGGCCGCCGCAAATTTGAAATAACTCGCTCCCATTTTCAATCGGTTTTATTACGATTGCAAAAATAGAGCGAAAGCCTCACGGCGACTTTACCGAAAGGCTCAAAAACATTTGCTCAAAAGTTCAATACCGATTATTCCACTCAGATCGAAACGGCCGTAGGCGATATGCCGTACCGCCTCTTGAACGCCGTCGAGAAGTGCGACGGGTTCTTGAATCCGACTTCGGTGCAGACATCCGCGACCCTCTTGCCGCCGTCCTTGATCATGGCGTACGCTACGTCCAACCGTTTGCGGACGAGCCACTTTTCGGGCGTCAGATCGCTTATCTTCCGAAAGTCGCGCTTGAATGTGGCGAGACTGCGGCCCGTATAATGCGCCAGCTCCTCCATCGTGAACTCGTACATGTAGTTTTCGTTCAGGAACTCCAGAATGTCGATCTTCCACGGCTCGTTGAAATCGAACAGCGTGGGCGCGAACCGAGCGTCGATGTGCAGCAGAGCGAGCAGCCCCTCCTGCATCTTCAGATCCATGAAATCGGACTGCGGTTTCACCTCGGGGTCGAAATAGGGAGTCATCGAGGCGAAAAGGCTCGCCAGCTCCGCCGTCTGCGGCAGTTTCATCACCTCGGGAGCCAATTTGGGCATGTCGGCCGACATGTCCCGACATCCGAACTTTCCGTACATGGTACGCAGAAAACGGCGTGTGAACATCATGAAGATGCCGCAATAGCGTTCGCCGTCGCAGGCCCTTTTGTACATGGTTATGTGGTGGTCGCGCGGAATGAACACGCATTCGCCCTTGCCGACATGTATGCACTCCTTTCCGTTGTCGAGCACCATTTCGCCCGAATAGACATAATTGAGGGCGTATTCGCGCGAACGGTGCACGCAGCTTTCCCTGTTGTCGTAGAAAAAGCTGAAAAACACATCGTTATAGTTGAATATCAACTTCATCGGTTCCCTCTGTTCGACATCGACTCTTTCCATAACATCTGAATAACATTTATCTGCCATTGCAAATATAGTGAAATTATTCCGACACGCCGCGCGACGGAAACCGCACCTCACAACAACGCGGCCCGTTCTCACGAACAGGCCGCGCGGCATTACGGACAATTCTATACCGTCAGATTATTCCCTGCTCCAGCATGGCGTGGGCCACCTTCATGAAGCCTGCTATGTTGGCGCCCTTCACGTAGTTGATGTAGCCGTCGGGCTGCTCGCCATAGCGCACGCAAGCCTCGTGGATCTGCGACATGATGTAGTGCAGTTTGCTGTCCACCTCCTCGGCCGACCACGAAAGGTGCTGGGCGTTCTGGGTCATCTCCAGACCCGAAGTCGCCACGCCGCCCGCATTCACGGCCTTGCCCGGGGCGAAGAGGATGCCCGCATTCTGGAATGCGGCTATGGCCTCGGGGGTGCAGCCCATGTTCGACACCTCGGCCGCGCACCACGTGCCGTTGGTCAGAAGCTCCTTGGCATCGTCGCCGTTCAATTCGTTCTGGAATGCGCAGGGCAGAGCTATGTCGCACTTGATGCTCCACGCCTTCTTGCCCGCGATGAACTGTGCGTCGGGGAAACGCTCGGCGAACGGAGCCACTATGTCGCGGTTCGACGCGCGAAGCTCCAGCATGTAGTCGATCTTCTCGGGCGTCATGCCGTTGGGGTTGTAGATCACGCCGTCGGGACCCGATATGGCGATCACCTTGGCACCCAGCTCGGTCGCCTTGGTCGCCGCGCCCCACGCCACGTTGCCGAAGCCCGAGATGGCCACCGTCTTGCCCTCTATTGACTTGCCCGCCTGATGCAGCATGTGCTGCACGAAGTAGAGCGCGCCGAAGCCCGTCGCCTCGGGACGCACGAGCGAACCGCCCCACGTGATGCCCTTGCCCGTCAACACGCCCGTGTTGTACTCGCGGGCCAGCTTCTTGTACATTCCGTAAAGATAACCTATCTCGCGGCCGCCCACGCCCACGTCGCCCGCAGGCACGTCGGTGTCGGGACCGATGTTCTTCCACAGTTCGAGCATGAATGCCTGACAGAAACGCATTATCTCGGCGTCGGACTTGCCCTTGGGACTGAAATCCGAGCCGCCCTTGGCGCCGCCCATAGGCAGGGTGGTAAGCGCGTTCTTGAACGTCTGCTCGAAGCCGAGGAACTTCAGCATCGAGGGATTCACCGCACTGTGGAATCGCAGGCCGCCTTTGTAGGGGCCTATCGCGCTGTTGAACTGCACGCGGTAGCCGATGTTGGTCCGGATCTCGCCGCTGTCGTCCACCCACGTGACGCGGAACGTTATGATGCGGTCGGGCTCGACCATGCGCTCGACGATCTTTGCCTTTTCGAACTCGGGATGTTCGTTGTAAACCTCCTCTACCGATTCGAGGACTTCTCGCACTGCTTGCAGATACTCGCTCTCACCCGGATGCTTTCGTTCGAGATCTGCCATCAAATTGTTAACGTTCATAATACGTATGATTGGTTATTGGTTTTATCTTATTACAAATATAACGATATTTTCTTATGATTGTTAATCCTAACACAAAAAAAGAGGAAAAATTTCACGTCTCCGCGCGCCGCCCCGATCGCACGCCCGAATATGACATAAGCGTGAAAATCAGCACCGCATTTGCAATCCGACAATATAGTACGTATATTTGCACGTTATCAACAATCAAAAACAACTATGAAACGATTATTACTTATCGCCGTGGCGCTCCTCGCGGGGGGGGGTATGGCGATGACGGCGCATGCGCAGGTCGATCCGATGAAGCCCATCGAGGCCGACAAGGAGATTCGCACGGGCGTGCTCCCCAACGGACTGACCTACTACATCCGTCACAACGAGAAGCCGAAGAACATGGCCAACTTCTATATCGTGCACGACGTGGGAGCCATTCAGGAGGACGACTCGCAGCAGGGTCTGGCCCACTTTCTGGAGCACATGGCCTTCAACGGCACGAAAAACTTCCCCGACAAGACCCTGATCGAGTATCTGGAGAAGATCGGCGTGAAGTTCGGCGCCAATCTCAACGCGTTCACCTCGTGGGATCTGACGCAGTACTACATGAGCGACGTGCCCGTACAGCGCGAGGGCGTAATCGACTCGGCGCTGCTCATTCTGCACGACTGGTCGCACTTCATCGCTCTGGAGCCCGAGGAGATCGACTCGGAGCGCGGAGTGATCATGGAGGAGCTGCGCACGCGCGACGGCGCTTCGTGGCGTTCGACCATCGACATGCTGAAGACCGTCGGCAAGGGCACCAAGTACGCCGAGCGCAACCTCATAGGTTATCTCGACGGCCTGAAGAGCTTCTCGCACGACGATCTGCAATCGTTCTATGACAAGTGGTACCGTCCCGACTATCAGGCGGTAGTCGTGGTGGGCGATATCGACGTCGATGCCATAGAGGGCAAGATCAAGACCCTGATGGCCGACATTCCCGCACCCGCGGCCGACGCCGCCAAGAAGGATGTGATAACGGTGCCCGACAACGACGAGCCTATCGTGAGCGTCTTCGTCGATCCCGAAATGCAGAGCACGTATCTGCAAATCCTCTACAAGCAGCAGGCAATGCCCAAGCAATACAAGAGTCTGGTGGCCGCCGAAATGGTGAACATCATTTCGAACTACATATCGATAATGATGAACGAGCGTCTGAACGACATATCGCGCAAGCCCGACGCCCCGTTCCTCGGCGCGTCGTTCGATCCCGTGAGCAGCTTCGGAATCTGCCCCACGCTCGACGTCACGGGCGGATACGTGCGCACGGCCGACGGCAAGCTGGCCGAGGGTTATAAGGCCCTGCTTACCGAGATGGAGCGCATGCGCCGCTACGGATTCACCGAGGGCGAATACGAACGTGCCAAGAACAACCTGCTGTCGAGCATCGAGACGCAGTACAACAGCCGCGACGACCGTCGTCACGACTCGTTCGCCGACCGTTGCATCAACAACTTCCGTCTGGGCGAACCCATGCCCGATGCGCAGACCGAACACGATCTGGACAAGCAGCTGGTGGAGATGATCGATCTCGACATGATTAACAAGACCGTACAGAACCTTTACGATCCTCTGAAGAATGCCGTCATCATGGTACGCTCGCCCAAGAAGGAGGGCGTGGAGGTGCCGACCGAGCAGGAGCTGGTCGAGGCGTTGAAGGCTTCGGTTGCAGCCGAGGTCGAGGCGTTCGAAGACAACACGGTGAAGGAGCCGTTGATCGGCGAGGATGTCGTTCTGAAAGGTTCGCCCGTAAAGAAGACCGCCGTGAACGAGAATCTCGGCACCACGGAGTGGACGCTCAAGAACGGTATAAAGGTAGTGGTCAAGCAGACGCCCTACGAGGCCGACCGAGTATCGGTCACGGCTGTATCGGATGGCGGCTCGGCCATATTCGGCGACGAGGATTACTACTCGGCGCAGATGTTGTCGGCCGTGATGAACATGTCGGGTATCTCGAAGTTCTCGGCTTCGGATCTGCGCAAGCAGCTCTCGGGCAAGGTGGCTTCGGCTGGCGTAGGCGTCGGGCAGTACAAACACACGGTGAACGGATCTTCTTCGCTGAAGGATCTGGAGACCATGTTACAGCTCCTCTATCTGCAATTCACCGCGCCTCGCTTCTCGGAGGACGACTTCGCCACACTCATGAAGCGTTACGAGTCGATGCTGGCCAACCAGATGAGCAACCCCGACTTCATCTTCAACCGAAACATCGTCAACACCATTTACGGCGACAACTACCGTCGTCAGCAGCTCTCGCCCGAGCTGTTGGAGACCGTGAAGCTCGACCGCATGGCCGACATTCACAAGGCTCTTTATTCCAATGCGGCCGATTTCCGCTTCACCGTCATAGGCAACATCGATCCCGAGACTCTGAAACCTTTGGTCGAGAAGTATATCGGTTCGCTGCCCGTGGCAAAGAAACCTACCAACGCATTCACCGACGACAAAGTGCGTACAGTGAAAGGAGATGTGGAGAACGATTTCCGCGCCAAGATGGAGCAGCCCAAAGTATCGGTATTCTACGCGTTTACGGGCGATGCGGATTATAATTTGAAGAATCGCCTGACCATGACCTACCTCACACAGGCACTCAGCAACCGCTACCTGCGTTCGATTCGCGAGGAGAAGGGCGGCACGTACGGAGTGTCGGTATCGGGCGTCGTTCAGGATCAGCCCGTGAATTCATACATGATGCAGATCGCGTTCGACACCAACGAGGAGATGGCCGACGAGCTTTGCGGGATCGTGATGGCCGAGATCGAGAAGATCGCCGCCGAGGGTCCCTTGGCCGAGGATATGGACAAGACCCGCGAATACCAGCTCAAGAATCTCAAGAAGATGATGGAGCAGAATACGTGGTGGTCGCAGGCCATAACGCAGTGGTACGACCACAAGATCGACTACACGACGGAGTACGAGGCCGCGATCAACGGCGTGACGGCCGACGACGTGAAAGCCCTCATGGACAAGATGCTCAAGGACGGCAATCTGGTGAAGGTCATCATGCGTCCCGAGAAATAAACCCTCCCGAACCGCGCGGCAGCAGCCTCGCGCGAAGTGATCCATTCCCCGCCCTACTCTCGTAAGGCGGGGAATTTTCGTATTCGCTCCCGCCGCCGTCGGAAGAATCCGTTCGAAAAAACAAAAACGATTTCGGACAAGAGGTCGGGAACGGCGATTCGCCGCACCATTGCCGAGAACAACAGGCTTCCAAGCATCGCGCAACGGCCGATTAATCCCACACTCCTCTAATGCAAAAAAACGGACGACTCCGTTTGAATCGTCCGTTAAGGTAGCGGGAGGAGGACTCGAACCTCCGACCTTCGGGTTATGAGCCCGACGAGCTGCCAACTGCTCCATCCCGCGATGTATCGTTATATGAACCTTGCGGTTCGATATATCGGATTAAGTGCTGCAAAGGTAGGCAAAAAATCGAATAATGCAAAACAAATCCCGACTTTTTTGCACCTTATTACGCAATGCGCTGAAATGCACCGCAATAAAATCGCACTTATTTCAGGTTGCCCGCCACGATCTCCGACAGGTCGACCACCTTTTTGGCCGAGGCGCGCGCGATCGCCTTCTTGCACAGAGGACACGACGTCACCACCGTATCCGCCCCCGTGTCGTCCAATTCCCGTGCCACGCCCTGCGCTATGGTCAGCTGCTGCGCGTCGTTTATCACGGTATTGGCCACCGACGAACCGCAGCAAAGCGCATCCTTGCGCGTGTGTTCGGGTTCCGTCAGTACGCCCACGGCCTCGATCACGGCGCGCGGCTGGTCGTAGATGCCGCTTCCGCGCCCCAATTCGCAGGGGTCGTGGTAGGTGAAGGTACGCTCGGACGAATACCCCACCCGCAGGCGTCCCTGACGCATCAGACGCAGGATGTATTCCGAATGGTGCAGCACCTCTACACCCTCCAGATCGTACTCCTCGCGGAATACCCGCAGACATATCGGGCACGAGGTGACGAGTGTCGCTATGCCGTGCTTGCGGAAAAGCTCCTTGTTGTATTCGACCATCTTGCGGGCCGAGTCGACCTCGCCCGAGAGTTTCAGGGGGCGTCCGCAGCAGACGCCGCCGTCCTTGTCGGCCCACCACACATCCTCGCGCGCAGCGTCGAATATGCGCCGCATGGCATCGAGCGTATTGGGGGTCAGAAGGGTCATGCACCCTGCGAAATAGCCCACGCGTCCCTCGCCCTCCGAACGGTCCAGACCGCGCAGATAGTTGTAACGCCCCTCGTTGGGGATGTTGCGCATGGTGGTACGCGAATTGAGGCGCAGCGTGTTGAGATTGATGCCTACGGGGCACGTCTGCTCGCAGCGGCCGCACATAAGGCAGTTGTTGGCGATCTTCTGCTGCAACATGTTGTAGCGGCGGTCGCGCAGGAAGTATACCGACTGCACGTCGTTTATGCCCAGTTGGCTCTGCAACTGGCACGGATCGATGCAGATGCCGCAGCGCGAGCAGGCCTCCACCTCGAAATTGTCGTACGACTTCTCGTGCGCCTCGGGGCGCAGCTTGTAGCGGCGCAGGAATATGAGCGGTATCTCGGTGAATATGTGCATGTAGCGCGAGAAGGGCATGGCTGTGAAGAAGACGCCGAGCGCGCACGAGTAGAACCACCACAGAGGCTCGTACATCGCATGCAGCACCTGCTGCCCCAGCGCCTTGTCGAGCAGCATGCCCAATCCTCCCGTAAGGAAGCTGCCGCCGCCGTATATGCCGCACGTGACGCTCTCGGCCGCGAGGCGGGCGGGGAACACGAACCACAGCGCCGACAGCGCGATGCGGTCGAAAAGCACGTGCTTGGTGGTGCGCTTCATGCCCAGCGCGCGCGACCGCACGCGTTTGAACCATGCCAAGGCCACACCCGACAGGACGAAGAGCAGCAGCAGGTCCATCACGAAATCGAAAACGGGCTTGTGATCGGCAATGCCGTTAAGCGGCGCGAAATACTTGAAGAATACGTGTCCCTGCAACGGCACCCAACGGAACCCGAGGTAGGCGACAGTCTCGATCCACCCCACGACTATGAGCAGAAACCATCCGAAAGCGAGGCTCATGTGCATGTAGCCGAGCAGGGGATTCACGCGGAATATGCGTCGGTGCAGCAGCGATTCGCGGAACACCTCCCACACGGCTGCTATCGACCGCGTGGTAAACACCCCTTTGGCTATCGACAACTTGTCGCTCTTGGGCAGTCGTTGGAACCACGTCGCGTATTTCAACACGACCACCGCGAACATCACCGTGGCGCCCGCGATGAAAGGTATGCAGAAATCGGCGAAAAAAGTCATATCAGAAATCTCCGAGTTTACGTTTAATCAACATCACCACACCGCGCGTGTTTATCCCGCGGGGGCACAGCAGACGGCACTTGCCGCAGAGCATGCACTTGTTCATCTCCTCGTAGGCGCCTTGGTACTCGCCGCGGCGCACCAGCGTGTGCACCTTGCGGAAATTGAACTCCGTCAGGTTGCCCGCCGTGCAGGTGGCGGTGCAGGTGCCGCATCCGATGCAGGTCTGCAATTCGGGCATTTCGAGCAGTATCTCGTTGCTCTTGCGCAGGTTGTTGCGGTCGATGTCTATTATTCGCGGCCGACTTATCGAGTATCCGAAGTTTATCATCGCTGCAAATCGGTTTTATGCGTTCGGCCGAGCCACTCCAGCGCGGCGCGGGCTGCCGCCGTGCCTTCGTTGAGCGATTCGCCTACGCTCTTGGGCGCAGTCACCGCTCCGGCATATAATATCCCCTCGGTGCCGCTCTCCACGTTGCCGAGAAACGAATCGCGCGGCTGCATGAATCCGCTCGGCTGACGCTTCAAGCCGCTCTTCTCCTCAAGCGAGGCGTTCATGTCGTCGGCCTTCATGCCGATGAGCAGCACCAGCATGTCCACTCCGATCTTCAGCGGACGCCCCGTGAGGGTGTCCTCGGCCTTGATCTGCAAACGGTCGTCGATGGTGGGGCTCACCTCCGATATGCGGCCGCGCACGAAGTGGATATTGTATGCCAACTGCGCCTCGCGGTACATCTCCTCGTAGCCCGGGCCGAACATTCGTATATCCATGTAGAAATTGAACACGTCGGCCGACGGGAACAGTCTCTTCAACTCGATGGCCTGCTTCACTCCCGTCACGCAGCACACTTTCGAGCAGTGACGCTGGCACACCTTCTCGTCGCGCGAACCCACGCAGTGCAGGATGGCTATGCGTCGCGGCGTGCCGCCGTTCTTCAGCTTCACGGCGCCGTCGTTGAACATGCGCTCCAGATCGGCCGAGGTGATCACGTTGTCGTAGATCCCGTAGCCGTACTCCTCCTTCACCCGCGCGTCGAACAGGGTAAATCCCGTGGCGATCACCACGGCGTCGCACGCCAGTTCCTCGCCCGTCGACGTCGTAACCTTGCGGGGCGTTATCTCCGTGACCGTGCAGTCGGTCTTCACCGTTATGTTCTCCTCGCACGCCATCCTGTGTCTGAGCGCGCTCAACACCTCGTCGGCGGGGGTGAACGTCGGGAAGAGTTTGTGCCAGTTGCGGAGTTTGCCGCCCGTGTCGCCCTCCTTCTCGACGATGGTCACCGCCGCACCTCCGCGTGCCGCCTCGGCGGCGCATTGCATTCCGGCGATTCCGCCGCCTACCACTATAATATGTTTCATATCTAACGTTTGATCTTGTAAAGCGTATCCCGCGAACAGCTGTTTACTATGGCCCGCTCGGGCTTGCCTATGTACTTTCCGTTGCGGCCCAGATATTTGGCCGAGGGGTCGTATTCGACGCCCATCTTGTCGAGCAGAGGCTCCACATCCACTTGGTGCATCTGCATGCCCAGCTCCCACGGATCGTACCCCAGCACCAGTCCCGCCATCTCCTCGTATGTGAGCACTGGGATGCCGCAGCCGTTCTGACCGTAGGTCTGTCCCTCCATTTCGGCTATGGTGTACTGCCACTTGTCGAGGAACATCGAGCACCCGGGGCAGTTGCTCACTATAAAATCGGGTTTATAGGGCGCCATGCTCTCCAGCTTTCGGTGCGAGTTGGCAACCGAATAACCGCGATTGGCCTGCACCAGATAGTTGCGGAATCCGAATCCGCAGCAGTGGCGGCGTTCGGGATAGTCGACTATCCGGCCTCCCCACGACTCGACCATTCCCGCCAGCACGTAGGGGAACTCCGATCCGCCGATTCCCGACTTGGGGAATATCTTGGCATAGTGGCAGCCGATGTGCTCCACCACGCGCAGCGGCTCGCCCGTGTAGGCGTTCACCAACTTGCGGCGGGCCTTGGCGGCTATCTCCTCGCGATGATGGAAGATCACGTCCGACGTGTGGGCCAGATTCTTGGGCTTGCGGAACTCGCGGCCCGTGGCCTTGTAGAGATTCTCGCGCGTCTTCTCCTCCGTCTCGGGAAACTCCTCCCACGTGGCCAGCAGCTCGGTGTAGATGCCGAACGAGGTGATGCACGATGAGGTGAAGTTCTCGTAGCCCGCTTCGGTCATCAGGGCGAACTGGCGCGCCACCACGGTCATGATGGTCTCCAGCGGAACAATGTCCGAATGGTATCCGATGCCCGTGCACGAGGTGTGGGCGGGATCGTCGAATATGTTGCGCCCCAGATCGTTGCCGATTATGTTCAAAAAAGCCTTCTCGCTGCCCGGGAAGAAGTTCTGGCGGATGCAGCTGCGGGCGTAGTAATAGTCGTTGTCGGCTATATCCTTCTGGTACTCTGTCCAGCTCGATCGTTTCATAGGCTTAGTAATGCTCGTTGGAATTGCGGGTGTAAGTATCCATGAAATATTGCTCGTCGGCGCCGTCGTAACCCATCTCGCGGGCCTTGCGGTCGGAGTAGCGCTCGATGGCCTCGAACATCTCGGTGCCGCCCGTCACGTCGAATATGCGGTGTATCTCTTCGAGCGTCTCGTCGCTCACCTTGCGCAGGGCTCCAGCGCCCTCGCGGTTGTAGTTCTCGGTGAAGCGGCCGTAGACCTCCTCGTCGTGGTCGAGAATCCATTTCCACACGGTACCCTGCTCGGGATGCAGCTCCGCCTTGACGAGCTTGGGCACGATGCAGTAACCCGTGCGGAGAATACTCTCGCCTATGGCGCGCTTGAGCGCGAGCTGCTGGCGCCCCTTCTCGCTCTCGACGAAGAAGCCGAGCTTCTGCGAGAGGTTGCGCAGCGCCTGAATGACGTATCCCGGGGTATTGGCGCGCGGACAGCGCGGGCGGCACGACATGCACTCGCCGCAATACCAGATGGTTTCGCTCTTCATCAGAGCCTCTATCGCATCGTCGTCGCGCGTCTGCACGGTGCTCACTATCTGACGGGGGTCGTAGTTGTAGAACGCCGCCGCGGGGCATACCGCCGTGCATACTCCGCAGTTCATACATGCGGTGAGTCCCTCTCGCAGGCGGACGTCTTCGAGCAGCATATCGAAATATTTACCCATATAAAAAAAGTAACTTTGCTTGCTCTGCAAAGTTACTCCAAACCTGTGTGGCGGCAGGTGGTATAAATACCTATTTTTCGGGGAGCGACACCGCGCACATCAATGTGCCGATGCGTAATACGGCCGAATCGTATCCGATGGTCGTCCACCCGCGGCCACAGGCCGCGCATACAATTCTGACCCACCCCTAAATCCCCTCCTCAGGAGGGGACTTCGGTCGCTGCGCTCCGAGCTTAACTGCGCTACCTCACGGGGAACTCCGTAATGCGCAGCGTCGTGCAGCCGTAGGGGATCAGCGTTATCTCCGTCTCGGCCCCGACCTCGCCCGCGGGAGGCTGCTGGCTCATGAAGCAGAACGACGCGGCCGAGTTGCGGTCGAGCCGCCATTCGGGCAGCACTCGCGCCTTGCACTTTATGGCTATCGGCGCCCCGCCGAGCGACCACGGGGCATCGCCGCACTCCGACTTCTCGACCGTGAAGCGCGACGCCGTGTTCTCGCCGCGCAGATCGTCGCGACGCAGGGCCACGTTCCACTGCGTGGGCGAGGTCACCTCGTAATAGTATTGTCCCAGATCGGGTTCGTCGTCGCAATCGTGGCGGCTCCAACGCTCCTCCATGCGGAGCGCGTAAACCAGCGGGCCACGCTCGATGACGGCGGCATCGTCGTACCAGTACGACACGCGTATCGGCGCCGAGAACTCGATGGTCACCTCGTCGCCGTCGCTCCACGTGCGGGCCACTCGCACAGTGCCTCGGCGCACCTCGGCGGGGACAACTTTCTCGCCGTTGACCTTGAGGGTGTACCCGTCGCTCCACGAGGGTATGCGCAGTTCCAGCGGAAATTCGGCGGCCGTGTGTTTGCGCGACGTGAGCGCTATGGTGAAACGCACCTGCTCCTCGAAAGGATAGCACGTCTGCTCGGTCACGGTGACCTCGGCGCCCGACTCAAGAGTAGTGGTGACGGCCGACGGCGCGTAGACCATCGCGGCCAGACCGCCGTCGGCGGTTTTGTACCACAGATTCTGCACGAACTTGGGCCATCCTTGGTGGAGGTTGCACGTGCAGCAGGGGTATCCCGTGAGCTGTCCGAACAGTATGTCGGTATCCTCGTGCGGCGTGGAGAAATTGCGATGCTCGCGCGTCACTTTCACTTGGTTGATCTGCTGGTAGTACTGGCGGGCGTCGCCGCCGTCGGCTATCTGCGTCGGCAGGGCGTTGTAGGTGACGCGCTCCAGAAGGTCGGCGTAGGTATTGTCGCCCGTTATGCGGTACATCTCTTCGAGCGAATACATCATCTCCACGGCCGTGCACAGCTCCGAACCTCGGGCGGGGTCGCCGAAGTGGAGCATCTCGTCGCCCGCCCACAGCCCCGTGGGGAAGCCTATGGTGCGGCGTATGCGGCGCAGAGCCTCGTGCGGGGCCTGCAAATGTTTGTCCTGCTTCGACTGCTGGTAGAACACGACGGGCTCCTTGAATCCCTGCGCCAGATTGACGCAGTGCAGCGAGTTCTGACGGTAGAGGTGGTCGTCGGTGGTGAACCGCGCCGTCCAGTCGGCCGACTGGCTGTGGATGAGCTCGCCCAGACGGAGCAGTTCGGCGTCGCCCGTGATGTTGTAGAGCCAGTGCACCATCAGCAGATTGTCGCCGCCGCGCTCCGTGGCCCAGAATGTCCATCGGCCGAGCGGCGCGGATGGCAGCATCTCGGTCTGATAGCGGAAATAGCGCGTCATGAAGTCGATGACGCGACTATCGCCCGTGGCCATGTAGTGCTGCTGCAATATCTTCAGCGCCACCATGCGCGGCCACCAGTCGGCCGAGTTGTCGCGCTGCATGCCCTTGATGTACGGGCGGTCGGTGTCGGGACCGAAGTAGCCGTTCTCCTTCTGACTCGCGAGAATGGCCTCGACCCACTTGTCGGCCTTGGCTTTCAGTTTTTCGTCGTTCATGATGTAGGCCATGGGCAGGGCGCCGTCGATCCAGTAGGGACCGCGCTCCCATGCGTCGCCCTCGCCGCCGAGCCATGCGTTATTGTCGCCCACGACCGCTTCGTACACCTCGTCGAGATTGCCCGTCATGCCGTCGAGCATGGTCTGCATCTGCGTGCGGAGCCACCCTTCGGGGCGTATCTCGCCGATCGGGAGTTGGGCGTATGGCACCTCGACGAGAGGCGCACGGTTGAAGACGGGTTGCGGACGCTCGGCGTTGCGCTGTTTGCCTGCCGCCGAGGTCGTGGCGACCATGCAAAGCGCCGCGGCGGCTGTCAGGATTTCGAGTTTCATCTTGTTGCGGGTTTAGGTAGGTTGATTCTATTTCCGTTCGTACTCCTCGAATGCGAACGGGTAAGGGTACTTCTCTCCTCGCGGGAACTCCTCGCGCGAGACAAGGCGCCAGCGGGTCTCGTCCCACTCGGGAAACGAGGTGTCGCCCTCGTAGTCGTGCTCCACGCGGGTGATGTAAATCTTGTCGGCCGCGTCGAGCGCCTGCGCGTAGATCTGCGCCCCGCCGATGATGAACACCTCCTCGTTCTCGGGGAACATGGCTATCGCCTCGCCGAGCGACGCGGCTACGCGGCAACCCTCTATCTCGGTCACCGTGCGGCTCACCACCACATTGGTGCGGTTGGGCAGCGGACGGCCGAGCGACTCGAAGGTCTTGCGGCCCATCACCACGGGATGGCCCGAGGTGATGCGCTTGAAGTTGCGCAGGTCCTCCGAAATATGCCACAGAAGCGAATTGTTATCGCCTATCACGCCGTTGGCGGCAACGGCAACTATTATGCTTATCATGATATAGCGTATTAGCGTGTCAGAACGACATGGGAGCCTTTATGGCGGGCCACGGATCGTAACCCTCCAGCGTGAAGTCGTCGTAGCGGAAGTCGAACACCGACTTTACGTCGGGATTGAGTCTCATGCGGGGCAGTGGACGCGGCGTACGCGACAGCTGCTCCCGAGCCTGTTCCAGATGGTTGAGGTAGAGGTGCGCATCGCCTAACGTGTGGACGAACTCGCCCGCCCGCAGACCGCACTCGTGCGCTATCATCATGGTCAGCAGGGCATACGAGGCGATGTTGAACGGCACGCCGAGGAACGTGTCGGCACTGCGCTGGTAGAGCTGGCACGACAACCGCCCCTCGGCCACGTAGAACTGGAACAGCACGTGGCACGGCGGCAGGGCCATGTCGTCCACCTCGGCGACGTTCCATGCCGAGACTATCATGCGCCGCGAGTCGGGATTGCGCTTTATGGTGTCGACGACCTGCCTTATCTGGTCGATTCCGCCTCCGTCGGATCGCGGCCAGCTGCGCCACTGGTAGCCGTAAACATGATTCAGATCGCCGAAAGCATATCCGTCGATCGGCGAGGCGATGCCCCGACGCGCCCCATCCAAGAACGCCTCGCGGGTGACGGGAAGCACGCCATGACGCACGCAGAGTTCGTTATAATAGCGGTAGGCGTCGTTATCCCATATGTGCACGTCGTTATCGACCAGATATTTTATGTTGGTATCGCCCGCAAGAAACCACAGAAGTTCGTGTATAATGCCCTTCAGGAACACGCGTTTGGTGGTAAGCAGCGGGAAACCCTCCTCCAGATCGAAGCGCATCTGGCAGCCGAATATGCTGCGCGTGCCCGTACCCGTGCGGTCGCCTTTCACCACGCCTTCGCGCATTATCTTATCAAGCAGGTCGAGATACTGTTTCATGACTCGAATCTTTTGAGTTTCATTTCACCGTCATCGTCCAGCACGGCATAAACGGGCTGCGGATCGTCCCACGCCCCGAGAAACAGCACGCGCAGATCATCTTCGCAAATGTCGCACGAGTAGTGCATGTGGCCGAAAACGATATAGTCCACGTCGGGATTGCCGCGCTTGTAGTCTCGGGCATAGTCGATCAAAAACCCGAGCGAATCGCGCGTCAGCGTCTCCGACGCATGACCTTTGCGCGATTTGCCGCTCCACCACCGTCCGAATCTGACGGCCAGATCGGGGTGCACCAGCCACGAAAACGCCGCCCGCAGCATACGCGAACGGAACACCGCGTTCATGAACCGCAGCACGGGTTTGTCGCCGATGTTCATGTTGTCGCCGTGGGCTATGAAGAGCGTGCGGCCCGCAAGAGTCTCCCGCCGCGGCGAGAAACATATCTCCACGCCGCACTCGCGCGTAAGGTAGTCGCGGCACCACATGTCGTGGTTGCCCGTGAACAGCACTATCTTCACGCCTCGGTCGGTCAACTCGGCCAGTTTGCCCAGCGTACGCACGAAGCCCTTGGGGATCACCCTGCCGTACTCGAACCAGAAATCGAAGATGTCGCCCACGAGAAATATGGTGTCGGCATCCCGCGCCGCCATGTCGAGCCACCTCACGAAACGTCTCTCCACGCAACGAGACGACTGCTCGTCGCCCGCTCCGAGATGAACGTCCGAGGCGAAATAGTACATTACGGAATCAGATGTTTTTTTGTATTTCGGCGTCGAGCTTGTCGCCGCTCAGATCTTTGCCCACGATATTGCCCGAACGGTCGATCAGATAGTTCGACGGCAGCTTGCTTATGTTGTAGACACCCAGCGCGGGCGACGAATCGCCCAGCAGATCGCTCACCGATATCCACGGCAGCTGCTGCTCCTGCACGGCGTTGATCCACGCGGCCTTCGACGTGTCGACGGCTACCTGATATATCTCGAACCCGCGGTCGTGATACTTTTCGTAAATCTTCTTGAGATCGGCGTTCACGGCATTGCCGTTGCCTATCGCCGCCGACCAGAAGTGCAGCAGTATGACCTTGCCTTCGAGCGACGAGAGCTTCATCACCTTGCCGTACATGTCGGGCATGGCTATCTCGGGGAAACTGGTCTGCTTGACCTGCGAGAGCAGGCTTATCTGCGCATCCATGCGCGCTATCTGGCTGCGCAGTATGGGCAGATAGGGACTATCGGGATAGGTCTGCTCGATGCCCTCGGCCACCGTGCGATAGTATATGACGTCGCTGTCGCCGTTGAACAGATAAGCATCGTTGGGCAGCCGCTGGCGGAGTGCATACACCGCCGCTATGCGGTCCTTGTGCTCTATGATGAAACGCAGCTGGTTGCGCTTGATGTCGCGGTATATCTGCGTATATTCGCGCGCGATCTCCTCGCGCTGCTCATCGTCGATATCGGACGCCGTATACCGCGAAACCGCATCGTTGAGCTTTAAGGCCCCTTCGATGTAGCTTTTGTTAAACTCACGCAAAAGTTCCGATTCGAGCGCGCCCTCGACCGTGTAGTTGCGCAACACGCTTCCCGCCGAACGCAGCGTGACGCGGTCGCCCGCCATGAGCAGCAGCGGAATGCGCTCGTTGTCGTAAATTACGTTGTAGAGAGTAGGAGTCGGAGTACCGTTGTCGATCTTAAGCGCGAAACCGCCGTCCTCGCCGAGCTTTATCGAATCTATTATGCTGTGTTCGAGCGTGCCGACCTGCTCCAGATACACCATGTCGGCAGGCGAACCGACGAAACGTCCCGTGATTTTCACCTTCGACGACTGACACGAACTGAGTGCCGCCAACAGCGACATTGCCGCGAAAATTGCTCTGTTCATTCCCACAAAGTGTTTCATACGAAATACAAATATAACGTTTTTTCGAAAAACCGCAAATTTACTTCTGCGAATTGTAGCGCGGCGCTCCGTCGACGTTATTTTTACGTATCGCGACGTTGGTTCTGTTTTTGGGATTGGAATATTGATTTTTCTGCACGGAATTCTTCATGCCCGTCTTCTGCATGGGTCTCTGCGGCCCCTTTTGCGGACGTGCCGGAAGGTGCTGTTTATAGTCGCTTCGGAGATTATTCAAGGCAACTTCGTCGAGTTCTATGCCGCCTTCGGACATCGTCTTTATATCTTTTATGATCACCTCGTTGTTGGGATGCTCCTGATTGTACTCGAAACTTTTCGAGCGCATGTAACGGGCCAGCGAGTCAATGGCCGCATCGAGTGCGTCGCGATCCTTCTCGAAGCGCAGCGAGCGCAGCATCATGGCCACGTACTTGCCGTAGTGCTTGTAAGCGATACGGCCCTGCGAATACTCCATTTTGTGCGGAGAGACCATCAGCTCCTGACGCGCGGGCCTCGGATAGGGCGAATCCACATCGAGCTTGAAATCAGACATTATGAACAGGTGATCCCACAATTTATGGGTAAAATCGGCCGTATCGCGCAGCAAAGGATTCAGATTGCCCATTACTGCGATTACGGCACGCGCCTGACGGTTGCGCTCCTCGCGGTTTTCGATAGTCAGGAGACGGTCCACCATCTCGTGAATATGTCGTCCGTACTCGGGAAGATAGAGTTTGCGACGAGTGTAATTGTAATTCTTTTTCATAAAATGTTTTCGGTTCGGCCGATCGCGAGCCTCATCCGCCGTGTTCCGCACGGGCGCGTCGGGCGTTTTTTCGGTCGCGAAGCATGAACCTTTTTCGGATTAATCGAAAGCTTTTCCCTCTTCGGCGGGTGACGGGATCGAGATTGGAATCACCGAATAAAGAGGTTATCTTTGATTTTGCAAAGTAAATGCAAAAATATCAAAAATCAAAATATGGCAAAAGTTTTAATACTTGAACAATCAAAAAGCATGCGAAATACGCTCCGCGAGAGGCTCGAATTCGAGGGGTTCGCCACAACGGTGGCCGAACGCGACGAGGTATCGGAGAGCGTATGCGCACGCCGCGGCTATGACGCCATACTTGCCGGCGGCGACTGCGACGCACTCGCATCGTTGGGC
Organism: uncultured Alistipes sp.; assembly: GCA_964390585.1. Taxonomy (GTDB): domain Bacteria; phylum Bacteroidota; class Bacteroidia; order Bacteroidales; family Rikenellaceae; genus Alistipes. The sequence continues at coordinate 5,294 of CAYMIH010000004.1, read as the reverse complement.
GTACCTTTTATTATAGTAACCCCGTCGGGATCGATCGACGATGCCGTGTCGGCCGTAAAGAACGGAGCCGAGGATTACCTTACGGCTCCCGTGGATATGAATCGCCTGTTGGGATCGTTGCGCCGCATCGTCGAGCGCGACGCGGAGGAGAGACCCGAGCCCGCCGCTGCGGGACGCACCCGCCGACGCGCGGCGGGATGCGGAGCCGAACAAATCATAGGTTCGTCCGAAGCTATCGAACATGTACGCCGCCTGATCGACAAAGTGGCGCCGTCGGACGCCCGCGTCCTTATCACGGGCGAGAACGGCACGGGCAAAGAGCTGGTCGCACGCAGCCTGCACGAGAAGAGCGCCCGTGCGGATGCTCCTTTCGTGGAGGTAAATTGCGCGGCAATCCCCTCCGAACTGATCGAAAGCGAACTCTTCGGGCATGAACGCGGCGCCTTCACGTCGGCCGTGAAGCAGCGCAAGGGCAAGTTCGAGCAGGCCAACGGCGGCACCCTGTTCATGGACGAGATAGGCGACATGTCGCTTTCGGCCCAAGCCAAAGTGCTGCGCGCATTGCAGGAGAACAAGATCAGCCGCGTAGGCAGCGACAAGGATCTGACGGTCGACGTGCGCGTGGTGGCCGCCACCAACAAGGATATCCGCGCCGAGATCGCGCGCGGCAACTTCCGCGAGGACCTCTACCACCGCCTGAGCGTAATACTCATCAAGGTGCCGCCTCTGCGCGAACGCACGGGCGATATCCCCGAGCTGGTCAATTATTTCGTGGGCAAGATCGCCGAGGAGCACGGCATGGAGCGCAAGGAGGTCGATACGCAGGCTCTGGAGGCGCTCTCGGCCATGCCGTGGAGCGGCAACATCCGCGAGCTGCGCAACGTGGTCGAGCGCCTCATGATCCTGAGCGGCGACCGCATCACGGCAGACGACGTGAAGCTATATTGCACGCTGTGACAACACCTTGTCGTTAATTATCCGCATGCGGCCCGACTGAGATGCTTTTAGTCGATGCTAACTCGTCGGCCGCTATTACGGCGTCCATGCGTCGGTCGTGGGGTTCGGCAGGCAGCTCGGACAGAAGCTGGTGACGGAAGCATACCCCGACGCACCGCGCACGGAATCCCTCGCGGGCGAGATAACGGTCGTAATAGCCCTTGCCGCGGCCGAGCCGCACGCCGTCGCGGGTGAAAGCCATGCCCGGGACTATCATAAGGTCTATCATCTCGGGCGGGCACGGTTCGCCGCCCTGCGGCTCTTCGATGCCGAACGCTCCGCGCCCCATGACCGCGGGATCGAAGTCGTAGAACTCCATTTCGGGCTCGCCGCAGGGGCCGTCGGCCACTCTCGGCAACACTACGCGACAATCGAGATCATGCAGCAACGGACTTATGTCGGCCTCGTCGGGCAAGGGCGCGAAGAGAGCCGCCACGGCGGGCCTCTCCTGCGCCGCTACAAGCCGCAGACGCTCGGTCACGATATCGGATTGGCGCCGTCTCTCCGCCGCATCGAGCGCGGCCGCGGCACGGCGCATCTCTCTTCTTATGTCGCTCTTTTTCATCTTTCGGGACAGCTCTCCGTTTTCCACCTTTCGATCCGCACGACGCGCCGACGCGCCGCCGATCCTCAAATTGTCCACAAATTGGGCCGAGAGTATTGTTATTGAACAAACAATGATTATCTTTGCCGTAAATTTGAAAAACAATTTCACAAACAAAAATAAACAAAATCTGTAAATTATGAGCTGTTTTTTATGCAATTCATCTCTCGGAAAGAAGCTGGTGATGAGCGTGACGGGCTGTTGCCTCGTCCTCTTCCTTCTTTTCCACATGTCAATGAACCTCGTGGCGATCTTCAGCCCCGCGGCTTATAACATGATCTGCACGTTCCTCGGCGCCAATTGGTACGCATTGGTCGGCACCGCGGGTCTGGCCGCTCTGGTTGTGCTGCATTTCGTTTACGCTCTGGTGCTTACCGTCAACAACTACCGTGCGCGCGGCAAGGAGCGTTATGCCGTAACGGTCAACGAAGAGGGCGTGGAGTGGGCTTCGAAGAACATGCTGGTGCTGGGCGTCATCGTCGTTGTCGGCCTGCTGCTCCACCTCATCAACTTCTGGAGCAAAATGCAGCTCGTCGAGCTGATGGGAGCCGAAGGCTCGATGGTGGGCGGCTACCTCGTGTCGGCTCACGACGGCGCGACTCTGGTGGCCTACACCTTCTCGAAGTGGTATTACGTGGTTCTCTATCTGATATGGCTGACCGCTCTTTGGTTGCACCTCAACCACGGTATCTGGTCGATGTTCCAGACCGTGGGCTGGGCCAACGACACTTGGTATCCGCGCCTGAAGTGCATCGGTAAGATCGTATCGACCCTGCTGGTGCTGGGCTTCGCGGCCGTCGTGATCGTTTACTTCGTATGCAGCCTCAAAGGATGTGTCGAGGCCTGCGGAGGCGCCTGCTGCGCGGGATTGTAATATCATGGTCTTTCACTCGAACAATTAAAAATCAACGAATATGGCTTTTAAGTTAGATTCAAAAATTCCCGCCGGCGAGTTGGCTCAAAAATGGAGCAACCACAAGGCGGCCATCAAGGTCGTAAGCCCCGCGAACAAACGCAAGCTCGACATCATAATAGTAGGTACGGGTCTGGGCGGCGCATCGGCTGCCGCTTCGCTCGGCGAACTGGGCTACAACGTCAAGGTGTTCTGCATTCAGGACTCTCCGCGCCGCGCGCACTCGATCGCGGCTCAGGGCGGTATCAATGCGGCCAAGAACTACCAGAACGACAACGACTCGATTTACCGTCTGTTCTACGATACCATCAAGGGCGGCGACTACCGCGCCCGCGAGGCCAACGTATACCGTCTGGCCGAGGTCTCGAACCTCATCATCGACCAGTGCGTGGCTCAGGGCGTGCCTTTCGCACGCGAGTACGGCGGCCTGCTGGCCAACCGCTCGTTCGGCGGCGCGCAGGTGTCGCGCACGTTCTATGCCCGCGGCCAGACGGGCCAGCAGCTCCTTCTGGGCGCCTATGCCGCTCTTAACAAGGAGATCGCCGCAGGTTCGGTGAAGAGCTATCCGCGTCACGAGATGCTCGACGTGGTGATCGAGAACGGCGAGGCCCGCGGTATCATCGCGCGCAACCTCGTCACGGGCGAGATCGAGCGTCACGGAGCGCACGCCGTGGTTATCGCCACGGGCGGTTACGGCAACGTCTTCTTCCTCTCGACCAACGCCATGGCCTCGAACGGCTCGGCTGCATTCCAGTGCTACCGCAAGGGCGCAGGCTTCGCAAACCCCTGCTTCACGCAGATCCACCCCACTTGCATCCCCGTTCACGGCGACCAGCAGTCGAAACTGACCCTCATGTCGGAGTCGCTGCGTAACGACGGCCGTATCTGGGTTCCCAAGAAGATCGAGGACGTGAAGGCTATCCGTGAGGGCAAGAAGCAGCCTTCGGATATCGCCGAGGCCGACCGCGACTACTATCTGGAGCGTCGCTATCCCGCATTCGGGAACCTCGTGCCGCGCGACGTGGCTTCGCGTGCCGCCAAGGAGCGTTGCGACGCGGGCTTCGGTGTTAACGAGACGGGGCTGGCAGTGTTCCTCGACTTCAAGACCGCCATCGAGCGTCTGGGCAAGGATACCATCAAGCAGCGTTACGGCAACCTGTTCGACATGTACAAGGAGATCACCGACGTGGATCCCTACGAGCAGCCGATGCAGATATTCCCCGCCGTGCACTACACCATGGGCGGCATCTGGGTGGACTACAACCTCATGACCACCATCCCGGGCCTCTACGCCATAGGCGAGGCCAACTTCTCGGATCACGGCGCCAACCGTCTGGGCGCTTCGGCCCTGATGCAGGGTCTGGCCGACGGTTACTTCGTCCTGCCCTACACCATCGGCGACTATCTGTCGCACAAGATTCAGGCTCCGAAAGTGAGCACCGACACCCCCGCCTTTGCCGAGGCGGAGAAAGCCGTGAAGGACAAGATAGCCAAGCTGTTCTCGATCAATGGAAAGCAGTCGGTGGACGATATCCACAAGCGTCTGGGCCACATCATGTGGGAGAACGTGGGCATGGCCCGTACCAAGGAGTCGCTCACCAAGGCCATCGCAGAGATTCAAGCCCTGCGCAAGGAGTTCTGGAGCGACGTGAAGGTGGTGGGTACCGCCGATTCGTTCAACGTGGAGCTGGAGAAGGCTCTGCGTCTGGCCGACTTCCTCGAATTGGGCGAGTTGATGGCACGCGACGCGCTGAACCGCGAGGAGTCGTGCGGCGGCCACTTCCGCTCGGAGCATCAGACCGAGGAGGGCGAGGCCAAGCGCGACGACGAGAAGTTCGTTTACGCGGCCGTTTGGGAGTACAAGGGCATGGACAACGAACCCGAACTCACCAAGGAGCCCCTGAACTTCGAGTTCGTACACCCCGCACAGCGCAACTACAAGGACTAATGATTTTTGACGTTGAACTTTAATACAGATTGAACAATGAATTTTACATTAAAGATATGGCGTCAAAAGGACGCTAAATCGAAGGGCGCATTCGAGACCTACCGTGTCGAGAACATCTCGGCCGACACGTCGTTCCTCGAAATGCTCGACATACTGAACAACCAACTCGTTCACGAGGGCAAGGAGCCCGTGGCGTTCGACCACGACTGCCGCGAGGGTATCTGCGGCATGTGCTCGCTGCACATCGACGGCCACGCCCACGGTCCCGAGCAGGCCGTCACCACCTGCCAGATTTACATGCGCAAGTTCAAGGACGGCCAGACCATCACTATCGAGCCGTGGCGCTCGGCGGCATTCCCCGTCATCAAGGACCTCGTAGTGAACCGCGGCGCCTACGATGAGATTCTTCAGGCAGGAGGATTCATTTCGGTACGCACCAACTCGGTACCCGACGGCAACGCCATCCCCATCCCCAAGGCCGATGCCGACGAGAGCATGAATGCCGCCGCCTGCGTGGGCTGCGGAGCCTGCGCCGCGACCTGCAAGAACGGTTCGGCCATGCTGTTCGTAGCCGCCCGCGTATCGTCGCTCGCCAAGCTGCCGCAGGGCCGCGTGGAGGGTGCGCGTCGCGCGAAGGCCATGGTGGCCAAAATGGACGAACTGGGATTCGGCAACTGCACCAACACGGGTGCATGTCAGGCCGAGTGTCCCAAGTCGATCTCTATCGCCCACATCGCACGTCTGAATCGCGAGTTCCTCTCGGCCAAGCTGAAAGACTAAGCGATCGTATAGATTCGATCAAGGGCCGCCCGTTTTTTCGGGCGGCTCTTTTT
>CAYMIH010000003.1:99071-102603 GCA_964390585.1 uncultured Alistipes sp. | reverse complement strand
CGCGCGGAGGCCCGCAACTCACTTTACGTTCGCATGCGGTCCCCGCAGGCTGCTGCCCGAACACGAACAACGTCATGCTGCCAAGTCCTCGGGCGAGGATTGGCATCGCTAACGGGAAATTTACGGTTCTTTGGACCGTGCAGTTCGCCGCCCCATTGCGGCCCGCGCGGTTCCGAAGAGCCGCAAAACATATTGTGGGTCGGAATCGGATGATTCCGAATGAAAAATTTGTACCTTTGCAAATATTTACAATTTAACGTTTATGAATTTCAAACGCTGGAACAGAATCACGGGCTGGGCGGTATTCGCCGTGGCGGCCTTGACATATCTGCTGACGATGGAGCCTTCGTCGAGTCTTTGGGACTGCGCCGAATTTATAGCCACGTCGTATAAACTCGAAGTCGGACACCCGCCCGGGGCGCCGCTGTTCATGCTCATGGCCCGCATCGCCACCATGTTCGCACCCTCGACCCACTACGTGCCCCACATGGTCAACGCCATGAACTGTCTGGCCAGCGCGTTCTGCATACTGTTCCTGTTCTGGACCATCACGCACATCGCGCGCCGCATATTCACCGCCGCGGGGCGCACGATGAATGTCGCCGATTCCGTCGCCGTGCTGGGCGCGGGTGCGGTAGGAGCCTTGGCCTACACGTTCACCGACACCTTCTGGTTCTCGGCCGTCGAGGGCGAGGTGTACGCCCTTTCGTCGATGTTCACCGCGCTGGTTGTGTGGCTCATGCTGAAGTGGGAGGAGCAGGCCGACCAGCCGCATTCGGCACGTTGGATAGTGCTTATCGCCTACCTCATGGGACTGTCGATAGGCGTTCATATCCTCAATCTGCTCACCATCCCCGCGCTGGTGTTCATCTACTATTTCCGCAAGTACGACCATATAACCCTCAAGGGTGTGGCATGCGCGACACTTATCGCACTTGCCATACTCGGGTTCATAAACGGCATAATCATCCCCTACACGGTCTATGTGGGCGCGATGGTCGACGTCTTTTTCGTAAATACATTGGGGTTGCCTGTCAACACGGGCATAACCGTATTCGCGCTGGCATTGTTCGCGGCGCTGTTTTACGGCATCTTCCGCACCCACCGTGCGGGCCGCAAGATATGGAACCTGCTGCTGCTCTGCACCACGATGATCCTCATAGGATTCTCGTCGTATGCTACGGTGACCATACGCGCCGTGGCCAATCCTCCGATGAACAGCAACAACCCCGACAACCCGCATGCGCTGCTGTCGGTGCTCAACCGCGACCAGTACGGCAACCGTCCGCTGCTGTACGGCCCCTACTACTCGTCGCCCGTCGACTCCACCGAGGAGAGCACCTCTTACTATTTCAACAAGGATACGGGCCGTTACGAACGCGTCACGACCCTCTCGGGATATGTCTATCCCCCGCAGTTCATGCACTTCTTCCCCCGCCTGTGGAATGCCCACAAGGGCGAGGCCGAGTACAAGCCGTGGGCCGCATACCGCACCAAGACCGACGTGATGCGCGACGAGAACGGCGAGGTGATGCGCGACGAGCAGGGACGCGCCCTGACGGGCGAGGTGCTCGACTTCGGACGCACCGTTTACGACGAGGCCACGGGCGAGAACTTCACCGAGCCGACTTTCGCCGAGAATCTCTACTTCTTCTTCACCTATCAGCTCAACTACATGTATTGGCGCTATTTCCTGTGGAACTTCGTGGGGCGTCAGGACGACATACAGGCATCGAAGGAGACCATCGCCCACGGCAACTGGCTCTCGGGCATCAAGGCGTTCGACGAACTCTACGTGGGTCCGCAGAGCGATCTGCCCGACGAGATGAGGGACAACCCCGCGCGCAACACCTATTTCTTCCTGCCGTTCCTGCTGGGAATCATAGGCTTGATCTACCAGCTCAACCGCGACCAGCGCAATTTCACGGTGGTGATGTGGCTGTTCATCATGATGGGCATCGCGCTGGTGGTATATTTCAATACGGGTCCCTCGGAGCCGCGCGAACGCGACTACGTATACGCGGGATCGTTCTACGCCTTCTGCATCTGGATCGGTCTGGGCGTGCTCGCCGTGAGGGATCTGTTCGCCGTCGCGGTGCGTCGCGACAACACTGCCGTAGCGCTCGCCGCCACCGCGGTGTGCCTCTCGGTGCCGACCATCCTCGCCGCGCAGAATTGGGACGACCACGACCGTTCGGGCCGCACCATGGCGCGCGACATAGGCTGGAACTATCTGCAATCGGTGCCCGAGAACGGAATAGTGATAAATTACGGCGACAACGACACTTTCCCTCTCTGGTTCAACCAAGAGGTCGACGGTGTGCGCACCGACGTGAGGGTCATGAACTCCAGCTACTTGGGCGGCGAATGGTACATTGACGAGATGAAGACCCGCGCCAACGAATCGGCCCCCGTGCCTTTCTCGCTGCCGCGCAGCAAATACACCTTCGTGAACGACTATCTGCCCATCCGCGAGCGCGTCGACCGTGTGGTGGAGATCAAGGAGTTGATGGACTTCATAGCCTCGGAGGACGAGAAGACCAAACTCGCTCTGACCGACGGCACGCTGCTCGATTACATCCCCGCGCGGCGCATAGCCATCCCCGTCGACAAGGACAACGCCATAGCCTCGGGCATCGTGCGGGAGGAGGACCGCGACCTGATGGTCGACACGGTCTACATCAACATCGCGCCGCGCAAACGCTCGATCGACAAGAGCGAAATGATGCTGCTCGATCTGCTGGCCAATTTCGATTGGAAGCGTCCCATATCGTTCACGCAGGTATACATATTGCAGGATTTCGGCCTGCTCGACTACTTGCAGTTCGACGGCTATTCTTACCGTTTGGTGCCGATCCTGACGCCTTACCGCTCGGCATGGGAGATAGGCCGTATCGACACCGAGACGGTTTATCCTCTGCTCATGGAGACGTTCCGTTACGGCAATCTGGCCGATCCGAAGGTGAACGCCGACTACTTCATACAGTACAATCTCGGAGCGTCGAGGGCCCGCGAGGCTTTTGCGCGACTTGCGAAGCAGCTTATCCGCGAGGGTAAGAACGACAAGGCGCTGGCTGCGCTCGACCGCGGTCTGGAGGTGTTCCCCTCGCCCAAGATCCGCTACACCGACGCCAACACTTATCCTTTCATCGAGAGCTATTACGCCCTGAAGGAGTACGAAAAGGGCGACGCGCTGTTGAAAGCATACGCCGAAACGATCATACAGTACATAGAGTACTATCTCCAATTCGACGGCGTGCAGGCCAAGATAGTGGGCGATCTCATAACCGAGAGGATGGACAGTCTGTCGGAGCTGTACTATTTGGCGGCATACGCGCAGCGGGACGATCTGGTGCGTTTCTTCAACGACTACTATCGCACCTTCGGCTACACCGACGACGAACTGATACAGCCCGGTACCGACGCTTCGGAGATAATAGACTCGCCGAAAGTGGATATGGACTGACGTCAGCGATGCGGAATAATTGCGGGGCGGACTTTCGGGTCTGTCCCGTTTTATTTTGTTCGCCGC
>CAYMIH010000003.1:58967-98971 GCA_964390585.1 uncultured Alistipes sp. | reverse complement strand
CGGAATAATTGCGGGGCGGACTTTCGGGTCTGTCCCGTTTTATTTTGTTCGCCGCCGTCGGCGAACTGCACGACTCTGCGAGTTGCAATACTTAATTATAATATTTCGGGTCGCAGCCTGCGGAGACCGCGAGAATGAGCGAATACGAATAGCGGGCCTCCGCATGCGGGAGGCTGCGGCCCGCGCGACTCTGAAGAGTCGCAGGCGTGACGCATGTTTTTTTGATATAACGCCGTTAGGAGAGGATTGGCATCTGAATGTGGAATGACGGGGATGGTTTTCGGGGGCTGTTCGCCGACGGCGGCAGCGGCGAACTGCGCGACTCAGAAGAGTCGCCTTTCTTTTATACGTTAGTTTTCCAACAGTTGTTTTCTCACCTCGGCAAGGCTGACGCATGTGTATGGGATGACAAGACGCTTTTTTGCAGTTCGTCAGAACTGCGCGGGCCGCAGCCTCGCCGCGCGGAGGCCCGAGGCGGCATTCGCCTCGTTGCGTTCTCCGCAGGCCGCTGCCCGAACACAAGATAACGTCATGTCACATAGCCGCGATAATTTCATTTTTTCATTTTGCCGCAGTTGCATTTCTTGCCGCGATTGTATATATTTGCAAAACAACGTATAACAAAACGACCCGCATGAAACGGCTGTTTATTATTCTCGTTCTGTCCGCGCTCGTCGGATGCGGAAACGCCGACAAGGCGAACGGCCCGCTGCCCTTGAAGGAGCTTATGACCAGATCGAAAACCGAACTGACCTCGGAACAATGGAACGTGAAGAAGACGTTGTTCAAGGTCCTGACGGAGAGTATCGCATTCGAAAACGGCGAATTCGTACTCGATCTCACAAAACGAGAGTTTACCGATAGCGGCCTGCCTGCATCGTACTATAAGGAGGCTAAAAACAGTCTGAAGGATGTGAACCGTTTCATAAAGGATATGAAACGCAAGAATCCCGACGTGGAATTCGACGGCGAGCGTTTGTGGCGGGAGGCCGTGAAAAACACTCTCGACGCCGTTCCCGAATATGCCGAGTAGGAACAAACATTTCGCAATATGAAAAAACTCGTCGTAATAGACGCCTGCATGCGTCCCGAATCGCGCACCAAAAGGATCCTGACTCCCGTTCTGGAGAGTCTCGGAAAGAGGTATGAGGTCGAAATCTTCCCGCTCAACGACAAGGGTTACCCCGCGGTGGGCGAAAAGATGCTCGGCGAGCGCGCCGACGGCCATGTCCCCGAAGAGTTCGTCCGCATGGCCCGCGCCGTAGCCGAGGCCGACCGAATAGTGATAGCCGCGCCGTTCTGGGACATGAGCTTCCCGAGCGCACTGAAGGTCTTTTTCGAGAACATATCGCTGTTCAACATCACTTTCGCCGACAACGGCAGCCGCTGCGTGGGGCTTTGCAAGGCCGAAAAGGTGATGTACATAACCACCCGCGGAATGGATATCCCCACGGGCGATCCGCTGGAGCAGGCCACGCCCTACATCAAGGCCCTGTCGTGGTTGTGGGGCTGGGGCGAGTTGCAGGTGGTGAGCGCACGGAACCTCGATTACAGCACGCCCGAGCAGGTCGACGCCAAGATCGACGCGGCCGTGGCCGAAGGGTTGAGGCTCTGCGAGGAGTTCTAACTGCACGACATGATTAACTCCAAGATATTATCGGTGCTGCTCCTTGCGGGCATTGCGACGGCGAACGTCGGTGCTGCCGAGCGGGGAGGGCCGCTCCGCGTATCTGCCGACGGGCACTTCCTGCAATATTCCGACGGCCGGCCTTTCTTCTGGCTGGGCGACACGGCGTGGGAGCTGTTCCACCGCCTCGACCGCGACGAGGCCGACCTCTACATCGCCGATCGTGCCGCGAAAGGGTATACCGTGATTCAGGCCGTGGCGCTGGCCGAGATGGACGGTCTCGGCACGCCGAATGCCTACGGCCATCTGCCGCTGGTCGACCGCGACCCCTCGCGCCCCGCGACGCGCGACGGCGAGGCGAATGACTACTGGGACCATGTGGACTACATCGTCGGCAGGATCGGCGAGGCGGGCATGTATGTCGGCCTGCTGCCGACGTGGGGTGACAAGTGGAGCGACGGCAATCCCATATTCGATGAGCGCAACGCCGAGGAATACGGCCGTTTCATAGCCGAGCGATATCGCGATTGCAACGTAATCTGGATTCTGGGCGGCGACCGCAATCCCGACGACGCCCGCAAGCAGGCCGTCATACGTGCCTTGGCGCGCGGCATTCGCAGCGTCGATCGCGACAATCTTATAACGTTTCACCCCGCGGGCTGGCGGGGCTCGGCGGAGTGGTTCCACGACGAAGAGTGGCTCTCGTTCAACGCCCGTCAGAACGGCCACACCCCGCGCTATCAATCCTATCACAATACGCTGGTCGACTACCGCCGCACGCCTGCGAAGCCCGTCGCGGACATCGAACCGCTCTACGAGGACCATCCGCTGGAGTTCCGACCCGACGACGAGGGGCACTCCACCGCCGCCGACGTGCGCCGCGCACTCTACTGGGACGTGTTCGACGGCGCGTGCGGCGTGACCTACGGGCACCACTCGGTGTGGCAGATGTACGATCCTGACAAGGGGCGTGCACCCGTGAACCGTCCGCTCATGCCGTGGCGCGAGGCGCTCGACCGACCCGCCGCCGTTCAGGCGGGCTATCTGCGGCGTCTTGTGGAGTCGCGGCCCTATTTCACTCGCATCCCCGCGCCCGACTTCATCGTCCCCGCCGAGGTGGCGAGCGCGGTCCCGGGCGGCAACGGCCGCTACCGCATGACGGCCACGATGGATTCCGAGGGGAGTTATGCCATGGTATACGTCCCTTGCGGGCGGGCCTTCTCGGTCCGTGCCGATATGCTTAAAGCGAAAAGAATAGTCGCGTGGTGGTTCTGCCCCCGCACGGGCAAGGCGAAGCGGGCGGGTGTTTTCGACAACGACGGCCGTCCCCTGACTTTCGTGCCGCCCGCCGTAGGTGAGGCCGACGATGCGGTTCTGGTTCTCGACGATGCCGCGCGAAAATATCCCGTCCCGGGAGGGAAGGCGTATATCGACAATCGGAAATAAGTGATGTGCTTCGAGTCGTAGCCTGCGGAGCGAGCGACAGCGAGCCTACGCGGGGGCGAGGCTGCTGCTCGGCGAAGCCTCGCGCACTCGCGCCGCCGACGGCGAACCGATACATGATCCGCCCTCCTGCAATCATACCGAAAACGGGCCGCCCGTATGGGGCGACCCGTCGTTATTTCGGATGACCGCAACCTTGCATTAGCGGATGCGCTCGTAGTACTCGCGGGTGCGGGTATCGACGCGTATCTTGTCGCCCGTGTTGATGAACAGGGGGACCTTGATCGTGGCGCCCGTATTCACCGTGGCGGGCTTGAGCGAATTGGTAGAGGCGGTGTCGCCCTTGATGCCCGGCTCGGTGTAGGTGACCTCCATGTCGACGATGGGGGGAAGTTCGGCCGAGAGAACGACCTCCTTGTCGGTGTGGAACATCACCTCCACGATCTGGCCGTCGGCCATGAGGTCGTAGTTATTGATAAGCTCCTTTTCGATGTTTATCTCCTCGAAAGTCTCGGTGTGCATGAAGTGCGCGCCCAGATCGTCCTCGTAGGTGAACTGGTAGGGGCGGCGCTCGACGCGTACCTGCTCGATTTTCTGGCTCACCGACGAGAATGTGTTTTCGAGTACGCGGCCGTTTTCGAGGTTCTTGAGCTTCGAACGCACGAATGCGGGGCCTTTGCCGGGCTTGCAGTGCTGGAAATCGACCACAAGGAAAGTCTTGCCGTCCATCTCGATGCACATGCCGATCTTGATATCAGCAGCTGTGATTGTCATAACGGGATATGTTTTTTTTCGTTAAAATTCGTAAGTGGCGCAAATATACGAAAAAATCCGTAAACGCATGCGTCATGCGATTTTTATTTGTCGGCTCGCCCCTCAAATTCATAATGTTGCCTCTCCACGCCGAGGTGCTCGACGGCGCGGTCCGCCACGGTCGACACCAGCTCCCCGATCGTTTTCGGGTGCGAATAGAACGACGGCGAGGCGGGCATGATCACGGCCCCCGCCTCGGTCAGGGCGGTCATGTTGCGCAGGTGGATGAGCGAGTAGGGCGCCTCGCGCACCACGCACACCAGCCTGCGGCGCTCCTTGAGCATAACGTCGGCGGCGCGCTCGACGAGCGACTGCGACACGCCCGCGGCTATGCGGCCCACGCTGCCCATCGAGGCGGGGACTATTATCATGGCGTCGTAGCGCGCCGAGCCGCTCGCCGCGGGCGAGAACATGTCGTCGTTGTCGCAGCGCACGATCTTGGACGATCGGGGCAGCGTCACGTTCTCGTATTCAAGAACTTCGGCGGCGCGGTCGCTCACTATGAGCGCGATGCGCTCCACCTGCGGCGCTTCGCAAAGTATCTCCAGACATCGGCGGGCATACACGGCTCCGCTCGCGCCCGTTACGGCTGCAATGATCTTCATGATGCGTAATTAATCATCGACATTGCCCTGCAATGTCGGCAGTTCGCCGCCACCCCGCGCGGCGGACTGCTAAAGCAATCCTCCGCTGTCGGCGAACAGCTCGGTTTACAGTTCTATTATCTTGCACTTGAGCTCCAGCTCCTTGGCGCGCTCCAGCACCCGCGGCAGGGCGTAGCTCATGTTGCGGAACGACTTCTCGCTGTCGTGAAAGGCTATTATGCACCCGGGAGCCATGTACTTCGCCACGCCGCGGTAGCACTCGGCGGGGGAGACTGTCGAGGCGTAGTCGCGCGAGAGTATGTTCCACATGATTATCTTGTAGCGCTGTCCCACGGCGCGCATCTGCGACGGCGTCACGCGTGCGTATGGCGGGCGGAACAGATCGGTGTGCAGTATGTCGTCGGCGAAATCTACGTCTTCTATATATTTTTCGAGCGGCATTCCCCAGCCCTTCTGGTGCGAATATGTGTGGTTGCCTATCTTGTGCCCCTCGTCGAGTATGCGTCGGTAGAGATCGGGGTATAGTTCGGCGTTTTTCCCCAGCACGAAGAATGTGGCCTTGGCGTCGTAACGCTTCAGCGTGGCGAGTATCCACTCGGTGATTCCCGGGGTGGGGCCGTCGTCGAAGGTGAGGAATATTCCGTTTCGGTCGTCGATCTCCCAGATCATGTCGGGGAACAGCCGTTTGATGAATTTATGGGGTTTTATTTTCATTGTCGGTCTTTTTCCGTTTTCCGTCTCGGCGGTCGCGGACAAAAATAGTGTTTTTTTGCTTAATTGCGGGTATATATTTTGTACAATATGAATTTTGTATTATATTTACCATCATATCAAAAAACGAGCGACATGTTTAAGAAGATTATTTTCAATGCGGCGGCAGCGGCTGCCGTCGTGTTTGCCGCGGCGGGCTGCAAGGCTTTTCACACCGTCGGTTCGGGATATACGGCGACGGGCAATCCCTACGAAGTGATAGTCGTGTGCGCGCAGCCTCAGTGGCAGAGCGAGCTTGGCGACACGTTGCAGTCGATATTGAAACAGCCCGTGGCGGAGCTGCCCAAATACGAACCCATGTTCAACGTCATGCGCATTCTGCCCAACAACTTCAAGAGTCTGGTGGAGCGTCACCGCAATGTGGTTAACGTGCTGGTGCGCGACGACATAAAGGAGCCCTCGATCTCGGTGCAGTACGACGTCACGGCCAAGCCGCAGGTGTTCGTCACCATAAAGGGGCCCGACAACCGCACGACGGCCGACTACGTGTCCCGCAATCAGGATAACCTGCTCTATGTGCTGGAGAAGGCCGAGCGCGACCGCGCCGTGGCCTATGCCGAGAAATACTATTCGCCGCAGTTGGAGGAGTTGATCCGCACGACGTTCGGCGTTGAGATGTACGTTCCCGACAATTTCAAGCTGCGCACCAAGAGCGACGACATGGTGTGGATCTCGCAGGAGTTCCCCACCGCGAGCCAAGGCTTCTTCATATATAAATATCCCTATACGGGTCCCGACGCGCTCAAGGCCGACGCGCTGGTGAAGGCGCGCAACGCCTTCGCGTCGCGCATCCCGGGTCCCGTCGACGGTTCGTACATGATTACGGTTGACAAGATCGCCGACGAGAGCGGCGAGAACTACATCCCTTTCGCCTCCGAGTACCGCACCATGCGCATCGGCGACCGTCCGTGGGTCGAGATGTACGGTCTGTGGGACGTGGAGCACTACTTCATGGGAGGTCCTTACGTGAGCTACACGACGGTGAACAAGCAGAGCGGCGAGGTGATTACCGTCGACTGCTACATCTATTCGCCCAAGGTCGACAAACGCAACATGCTGCGCGAATTGCAACATTTGATCTACATGATCGATTTCCCCGCGACCGACATGTTGCAAGAGGAGACTTTCGAGAGCCTTTGACCGAGCATCGTCGGTTCTAATCGAGCGTCACGGTGAATGCCACGCAGTCGGGGCGGTTGCTCGTCAGGCGCAGCGAGCCGCCGTGCAGACGGACTATCTGGCGCGATACGGCGAGTCCTATTCCCGAGCCGTCGTTCTTGGTGGTGAAGAATGGCGTGAAGATGTTTTCGGCCACGTCGGGCGGAATGGGGCCGCAATTGTTGCTCACCTCGATGTTCACGCGCTCGTCGGGATCCAATGCGGCGTGTATCGCTATCCTCTTCTCGCCCTCGCTTTCGGCCACGGCCTCGCGGGCGTTCTTCAATAGATTGACCATCACCTGCGTGATGAGCGTGCGGTCGGCATATATCATTATGTCGTGCGGCTCTATATGCTGCGTGAACTCTATCCCGCGCAGATCGGTCAGCGCCGCCGCCTCGTTCACGGGGTCGGCGACGTAGAGCGGCGTCTTGCGCGGCGACGGTATGCGTGTCACCTGACGGAACGAGTCGACGAACGACAGCAGCCGTTCGCCCGTGGAGTGTATGGTTTGCAGCCCGTTGCGCATCTCGCTGTCGTCGACCGACGACGAGAGCAGGGTGTTGCTTATGGATGTGACGGGCGCCAGCGAGTTCATTATCTCGTGGGTGAGTATGCGCGTGAGTTTGTTCCACGACTCGATCTCTTTCTCGCTCAGTTCGTTGTTTATGTCGCCTATGGTTATCACGCGCAGCTCCTTTTCGCCCATCTGCATGTCGGAGCAGCTGAGCGACAGATTCATGTCGCCCGTCTCGTCGACATACTGCACCAGCCGCTGTTCGCCGCGGCGTATGGTGCGCAGCGTGTCGACCAGCGCGGCCGATGCGGGCCTCAGTTGCTCGATGTGGGTCAGACGCATCAGTCCGAACAGATGGGCCGCCTTGCTGTTGGCCTGCAACACGGTGCCGTTGCGCATGACGGTTATGATGCCTATGTCGGCGCACTCGGTTATGAGCTCGAAATACTTCTCCTTCTCGCGTATCTGCAATTTGGCGTTGTCGAGCACCTCCTTTATCCTGTTGAGCGAGTAGTTTATCAGCGCATGGTCGGTGACGTTGGGGTTCTCGGCGAATCGGAAAGCGTAGTCGTCGTTCTGCACGGCGTTGAATATGAAGTTTATGCGCTTCATTATGTCGCCGTATATCCTCACCAGCGAGATGGCCGCCGCTATTACCGCGGGCACCGACAGCACCAGCAGCGACCGCGTGTGCGTCATGACCGACACGGCTATCGAAGCCGATCCGACGGCTATTATCGCCGTGCGGATTAGAATTTTGTTGTATGGAATCTTGCGCTTGGTCATAATCCGTAGCGCTTGATCTTGTTGTAGAGCGTCTGGCGCGTGATGCCTAATTTCTGCGCCACTGCCGTCAGATTGCCGTTGCAGGCGGCTATGGCGTCGCGTATCATCCTGCGCTCCATCTGCTCCAGCGTCGACACCCCGTCGTCGGCGACGGATGTCGACGGGCGCAGCAGCAATTGTTCTACGCCTATGGTGTCGCCGTCGCACATTATCACGGCCTTCTCCACCGTGTGCTGCAACTCGCGGATGTTGCCCTCCCATGCATGCGCCGCGAGCTGCGCCATCGCCTCCGCCGTGAATCCTGCCACCCGCTTGCCGTACTTCTCGGAGTAGCCCGCGAGGAACATCTCGGCCAGCGGCACTATGTCCTCCTTGCGGCTGCGCAGGGGCGGGAGCGTTATGTGTATGGTGTTTATGCGGTAGAGCAGGTCTTGTCGGAATCCTCCCTGCGCCGTGAGGTCGAACAGATCGCGGTTGGTGGCGGTTATCAGACGTATGTCGACCGGTACGGGCGTGTTGCTGCCCAGCCTCACGATGCTGCGGTTCTGCAATGCCGTGAGCAGCTTTGCCTGCATGTGCAGCGGCAGGTTGCCTATCTCGTCGAGAAAGAGCGTGCCGCCGCTCGCCGTCTCGAACTTTCCCGCGCGGTCGGCCCGTGCGTCGGTGAACGCCCCTTTCACGTGGCCGAACAGCTCGCTTTCGAACAGCGTGTCGGGTATTGCCCCCATGTCGAGACTCACCATCGCGGCGTTGCGGCGTGTCGAGAGGCGGTGTATCTCGCGGGCCAGCATCTCCTTTCCCGTGCCGTTCTCGCCCGTGATGAGTATGTTGGCGTCGGTCACGGCCACCTTCTCCACCATCTCGCGTATGCGGCTCATGGCCTCGCTTTCGCCCCAGAACATAGGTTTCTCGACGGGACGCGTGTCGTCGCCACGCTTCGGGTCGCGGTGTCGGCGGCTCAGGCGGCAGGCGTTCCGCAACGAAGCTATCAGTTTGTCGTTTTCCCACGGCTTTACGACGAAGTCCACCGCACCGTGCTTCATGGCCTTCACGGCCAGATCTATGTCGGCGTAGGCGGTGAACAGCACCACTTTGGTTTCGGGATACTTGTCGGCGAGCTGCCGCAGCCAATATATGCCCTCGTTTCCCGAGTTGATGCCCGCGCTGAAATTCATGTCCAGCAGCACCACGTCGGCCTTGAACGTGCGCATGGTCGATATGAGCGAGTTGGGCGACGCGAGCGTGACCACCTCGGCGAAATATTTGTCGGCCAGCAGTTTCACGGCCGACAGAATGCCGCGGTTGTCATCCACTATGAGCAGCTTCCCCTCTTTCATCGTTTTGCGATAATTACCGAAGACAAAAATATGCCTAATTTCTCGGATTGTCAAAAAAATTCACCGAACGTCTATTTTTTTGACACTTTTTTACAGGGGGGGGGTATTCAAGTCATTGATAATTAGCGATTAACGCTCCGTGGCACGGTTTCGGCACCGATTTTCGACGAAGAAAAAAAACATCTGAACATTATGAAGAAAGCGGTTCTGACCCTTTTCGTGTCAATTTTATTTACACCCGTTTGGTCGCAGCGCCTTTCGCTCGAGGAGTGCATGGCCTACGCCGTCGAGCACTCCACCACGGTGGGGCAGCGCGCCAACTCGCTCGCCTCGGCGCGCGAGGACTACATAAGCGCCGTGGCGTCGGCTCTTCCCTCGGTGAGCGCGAGCTCGGGCGGTTCGTTGAGCTTCGGCCGTTCGGTCGACCCCGAGACCAACACCTATACCACCGTATCCACATTCAGCAACTCCTACGGCGTCTCGGCGGGCCTGACGCTCTTTTCGGGCCTTGCCACCATCAACGGCATCCGCGCCGCCAAAGTGGCCCGCGCCATGGGTGTCGAGAATCTGCAACTGGCGCGCGACGAGGCGGCTATGGATGCTATGGCGGCCTATTTCGACGTGGTCTACTACACGGGCGCCGTGAAGATCGCCGAGGATGCCCTCGCCGCGAGCGAACTCGATCTGACCAAGGCGTCCAAGAATCTCGAACTGGGACTGGTGAGCGCCGCCGACGTGGCCGAGATCGAGGCGCAGGTTGCGGCCAACGACGTCTCGCTCACCGAGCAGCAGAACAATCTGTCGCTGGCCGAGATACGGTTGCGCGAGGTGATGAACTACCCGCAGGACGAGCCGCTGGAGATCGACACCGACGTGCGCATCGACAGCGAACTGGCGAGCGCGTCGTTCTCCGAGGTGCTCGACTACGCTCTGGCCAACAACCCGCGCATGCGCTCGGCCGAGCTCAACAGCCGCTATTCGGAGATCAATTACAGCATAGCCAAGGGCCGCTACTATCCGTCGATCTCGGCGGGCGGCGGATACAACACCAGCTTCTACACCAACCTCGACAACGCCTCGGCCTACGATTCGTGGTGGAGCCAGCTCAAGCATAACCGCGGATCCTACGTCTCGGTGTCGATGTCGATCCCCATCTTCTCGGGTCTCAGCCGCCGCACCTCGAAACATCGCGCGCGTTACAGCATGAACAACGCCGCCTTGCAGGAGGAGGCCACGCGCCGCGCCGTCGAGAGCGAGGTGGCGCAGACATACAGCCAGATGCAGGGCTACGGCAAGCAGTACGTGCAGGGGCAGAAGAAGGTTAAGGCCACCGAACTGGCCTACCGCGGCGTGTCGCAGAAGTTCGCCAAGGGACTTGTCTCGGCCATCGAGTTGCAGACGGCCGCCAACAACTTGCAGCAGGCCCGCTCCGAGATGCTGCGTTCGCGCCTGCAATACATCATCAAGTGTCGCATGGTCGACTACTACAACGGCATCCCGCTGCTCGAAAAGCGCTGACGCCGTTCGGCCGCGCGCGGCGTGGCGATACTATTTTCGATAATAATAAAACTTACATACAATGGATATCAAACTTGAAAAGAAAAAGGGCTGGAGAGCCTTGTTCCGGAAGAAAAACCTGCCTTATGCCCTTGCGGGCGTGTTCGTCGTCTTCGTGGCGTGGCTGCTGCTGCGCGACAACGCCTCGGTGCTGCGCGTCGATGCCGACGTGATTACCGTTTCCGACGTCCGCAGCGGCGAATTCAACGACTACGTGCGCCTGACGGGCACCGTGCAGCCCATCACCACCGTGCAGCTCTCGCCGCTGGAGTCGGGCATCGTCGAGCGCATCGTGGCCGAGGAGGGCACCTCGGTCAAGCGCGGCGACGTGATCATCGAGATGTCGAACAACTCGCTCAGCATGCAGATCCTGCAATCGGAGGCCGATCTGGCCGAGAAGCAGAACATCCTGCGCAACACCCTTATTTCCATGGAGCAGGAGCGTCTGTCGCTTCGCCAGAACCGTCTGCAGCTCGACCTCGACGTCGAGCGCAAGCACCGCACCTACCTCCAGAACGAGGAACTCTACAAGAGCGACCTTCTGGCCAAAGAGGAGTGGCTCCGTTCGAAGGAGGATTACGAACTCTCGAAGAACCAGCGCGATCTGAACCTCGAACGCCAGATACAGGATTCGCTCTACCGCACCAACCAAGTCGAGCAGATGAACGAGAACTTGGCCTCGATGGCTCTCAACATGCAGCTCATCCGCCAGCGCGTCGACAACCTCAATGTCAAGGCCCCCATCGACGGTGAGGTGGGCATGCTCGACGTCGTTCTGGGCCAGTCGATAGGGCAGGGCGCCAACATCGGCCAGATCAACGACCTGTCGACCTTCAAGGTGACGGCCCAGATCGACGAACACTATATCGACCGCGTCATCACGGGCCTCACGGCGTCGTTCGAGCGTCAGGACACCCGCTTCGAGATGCTGCTGCGCAAGGTCTATCCCGAAGTGCGCAACGGACAGTTCCGCGCCGACTTCGTATTCGCGGGCGACGTTCCCGAGAACATCCGCAGCGGCCAGACCTACTATCTCAACCTCCAGCTCGGCCAGCCCACCGAGGCCGTGATCATCCCCCGCGGATCGTTCTACCAGTCGACGGGCGGCGCGTGGATCTACGTGGTCGACGCCTCGGGCGAGAAGGCCTACCGCCGCGACATACGCATCGGCCGCCAGAATCCGCAGTACTACGAGGTGCTGGAGGGCTTGCAGGCGGGCGAGAAGGTCATAACCTCGTCCTACGACAACTTCGGCGACCACGACGTGCTGCTGCTCAAACGTTGATACCTTAAATTTCCGACAGAATGAAGATAGCCCTCAAGAATTTCCTCACCACGCTCCGCCGCTACAAGACCGCCTCGGCGCTCAACATCGCGGGCCTCACGCTGGCCTTCACGGCATTCTACGTCATGATGGCGCAGGTGACCTACGAACTGTCGTTCAACCGCTCGATCAAGGACCACGAGCGCATCTTCCTCGTCTCGAACGACGGCATGGCCATCGCGCCGCTGCCCACCACCGAGTACGCCGTTTCGGCCTCTCCCGATGTGGAGTCGTGGGGGCTGCTGTCGCTGCACAATGTCTGCGATGCGGTGTGGACCGAGCGCCGCGCGGGATTCGAGCGCTTCGACATCTCGGTGGGCCGCATCTCGGAGTCGATGCTCGACGTCATGTCGTTCCGCACCGTGGCGGGCGATCTTCACTCCATGGCCGATCCCTCCACCGTCATCATATCGCGCAAGAGTGCCGAGCTGATGGGCGTCGACGTGGGCGACGCGCTCTACCTGCCCTACGGGTGGGGCGACGACGGTCCGTCGCGGCGGTTTACCGTGGGCGGCATATTCGAGGACTTCGCCGAAAACACCCTGCTCGGAAAGATGCGCATAATAGTCACTACCGAGATCCGCGATTTCGAGCGCCGCAACGACACGCGCAACTACTGCATCTACGTCAAGATGGCCGAGGGGGCCGACACCGAACGCTTCTGCCGCATCTGGGAGGAGGACTTCCGGAAGTGGTGGACCGACATCTGCGCCGAAAATGCCACCGCCGTCGAGCGCGTGACCGACGTCGAGCTGCGCCCCCTGCGCGAGCAGTACTACTCCGATCTGTTCAGCGGCGGATCCAAGTACGAGCACGGTTCGGCCGCCGCCTCGGCCACCATGTTCGGCATCGCCGTGCTCATCGTGGTGATAGCCTTCATCAACTTCGTCAATTTCTCGTTCGCCATGATCCCCGTTCGGGTGCGCGCCGTGAATGTCTGCAAGGTGTTCGGCGCCTCCACGGGCGCGTTGAGGCGCAATTTCGTCTTCGAGTCGGCGGGCATGGCCGTGTGCGCCCTGCTGCTGTCGCTGTGGTTCATGCCTGTTCTGTCGGAGAGCTTCGTCGCCGAATACATCCCTCACTCCTTGGCTTTGGAGGATAACTTGGGTACCGTGGCGCTGCAACTCGTCGTGGTGGTGGTCATGGCCCTGCTTGCGAGCCTCTATCCCGCATGGCGCGTCACCTCGTACAACGCCTCGCTGGCCGCCAAGGGCGGTTACGCGGGTTCGGCGTCGGGACGCCGCCTGCGCGTCGCGCTCATCGGCATGCAGTTCACCGTCTCGTTGATCCTAATTATAGTGACAGCCACTTTCTGGCTGCAATACCGTTTCATGGTCAACAGCGACCTCGGTTTCGATCACAGCAACATGCTGGTGTTCCACTCTTCGTCGCGACTGGCCGGCCGCGGCGAGGCCTTCACTTCCCGCTTGGCGAACGATCCCGACATCGCGGGCGTCACCGCCTCGGCCCAGTCCGTCATCGGCCGTGCCAGCATGTGGGGCGGACGCGAGCTGCGCGGCATCGAAGTCGATCTGTTCGCATGGTTCGTGCGCCATGACTTCTTCGACGGCATGGGCATCCGCATCGTCAGCGGCGAGAATTTCACTCCCGCGTCGGCGAACAGGGACATCATGATCTCGCGCAACCTGCATCTGGCCACGGGCGCCGACGTGGGCGACCGTATCGACCGCTTCACCGTCAAGGGCGTGTTCGAGGACGTCAACCTGCTGTCGGTGGCCGAGGAGAACGCCGATTCCTACCACGTGCTGGCGTGCGTAAAACCCGAAATGTGCAGCATCTTCTACGTTCGTCTGCGCGAGGGTGCCGACGCGGCTAAGGTCCGCGGGCGCATCCTCGACGTCATCGGGGAGTTCGACCCCGGGTGCGACCCGCCCGAGATCGAGAAGGCCGACCGTGTGGTGGCGCGCATGTACGGCTCCGCCCGCCGCCATGCTGTCCTGATCGCCATGTTCGCCGTGCTGGCCGTGGCCATCTCGCTCATGGGCGTCTTCGGCATGGTGCTGTTCGAGATGCAGTACCGCCGCCGCGAGATCGCCGTGCGCCGCGTCTTCGGCGCCTCGGTGCGTCAGATGCTCGATATGCTCGGCCGCCGCTATGCCGCCATCGTGGTCGTCAGCTTCGTCGCGGCCGTGCCCGTGGCGTGGTACGCGGGCAACGAGTATCTCGCAGGCTTCGTTTCGCGCATCTCCATGCCGTGGGGCGTGTTCGCGGTGTCGTTCGCGGTCGTCATGGCACTCGTGCTGGCCGTAGTCGTGTGGTGCAGCTACCGCGCCGCGAACGAGAACCCCTCGCGCGTGCTCGGCGGCGAATAAATTAAATGTTAATCGATTATGAAGATAGCTTTCAAAAATTTCCTCACCACCCTCCGCCGCTACAAGACCGCCTCGGCGCTCAACATCGCGGGCCTCACGCTGGCCTTCACGGCCTTCTACGTCATGATGGCGCAGGTGACCTACGATCTGGGTTTCAACCGCTCGTTCCCCGCCTCCGACCGCCTCTACGTCGTCGCGCCCCATGCCTACCGCGAATCCCACATGATCTATGCTCCGTTGGAGCTGTTCCGCTCCGTCGCGGACCGCTGTCCCGAGCTGGAGCGCGCGGGCATGATCTCCCGCGGCTGGAACAGGTGCACGGTGCGCGTGTCGGAATCGGGCGAGGAATATGCTTGGTATGTCGACGGTATCACCGAATCGGTGATCGACCTTCTGGGGCTGCACACCGTCGAGGGCGACCTTCGCCGCGTGACGGGTCCCGACGCCGTCATCGTGCCCTGCTCCGTAGCCCGAACCCTCGGCATCCGTGCGGGCGACGATATCCGCATCACCGAACCCGACATCAAAAAGGATGAGGACCCCGAATGCCGCGTCTATTCCGTGGCTGGCATCTTCGACGATCTTGCCGACAACTCCATGTTCGCCGAGCCGCGCATATTCCGCGCCGTGGCCGACGATGCCGTCTACGGCATCTGCATGTTCCGCCTGCGCGAGGGTGCTACGACCGACAATTTCGCGGCGCTGTGGAGCGAGGGCGAGCGCGACGCGCTTTTGAAGCAGTTCCGCTTTCTGAACGAGAATTTCGACCCGTCGCGACTCGACGATCTCTACTCCGAATCCATAATATGCACGCTGCACGACACCTATTTCGACCATAGGATCGACTACGCGGAGCACGGTTCCGTCTCCACCCTCGTCACGTGCGCCGCCATAGCGATCGTGGTGGTCGTGGTGGCCTTCATCAATTTCATCAACTTCTTCATGGCGCTCATCCCCGTGCGGCTTCGCGCGGTGAACGTCTGCAAGGTGTTCGGCGCCCCGACGCGCGCGCTGCGCCTCAATTTCCTGTTCGAGTCGGTCATGTTCGTCGTCTGCGCGCTGCTGCTCACGGCGTGGATCTCCATCGCGCTGCCCGAAACGCCGCTCGCCGATTACGTGTCGCGCCCGCTCTCGCTCGACCGCAACCTCGGGGCCGCGGGGCTGCTGCTGGTCATGGGACTGTTCATGGCGGTGGTGTCGGCGCTTTATCCCGCGTGGTACATCACCTCGTTCAACGCCTCGCTGGCCGCCAAGGGCCGCTTCTCGGGTTCGGTCTCGGGGCGCCGCATGCGCACTGTGCTGCTCGGCGTGCAGTTCTGCGTGTCGACGGCCCTTATAATCGTCACCGCGTGCATGTGGATGCAGTACCGCTACATGGTGGGTTACGACATCGGCATCGACCGCGAGAATCTGCTGGGATTCGAAATGCCCTTTTCCAAAGATCACGAGTACCGCTCCGTGATCGACGACGGCATGAGGCGTATAGCGGGCATCGCGGGCGTGACCTACTCGGGCAGCCCGATGGTCTGCGAGGGTGCGGGGGCGCGTATCTCGTCCACCCGCAACGGTCTCGACATGGAGCTTTATTTCCGTTCCGTGACGCACGATTTTCCCGATGTGATGGGCATCCCCGTGGTGGTCGGCAGCGGCTTTTCCCCCGAGCACGACGATTCGGCCACCGATTATTGCCTCATGAGCGACGCCACGCGCCTCAAATACGGCTTCGAGATCGGCGAGAGGGTGAACAATGCCGTCATCGTGGGCTTCGTGCGCGACGTCATGGGCAAGCCGCTCGACACGCAGCCGTCGGACGTGGTCTATATCGCCGAGGGCAATGCGGGTCCCTACGTCTATTTCCGCACCGAACCCAACACCGACGTCGGCCGCGTGGTCGGCGAGGTGCGCGCCCTGCTTAAGGAGCGCTTTCCCGACTTCGACCCCAAGATCGAGTTTTTCGACACCGAGATGGAGCGCCTTTACGACAAGACCCGCCGCAGCGCGTTCGTCATAGGTCTCTTCGCCGTCATGGCTGTGGCCATCTCGCTCATGGGCGTCTTCGGCATCGTGCTGTTCGAGACCCACTACCGCCGCCGCGAGATCGCCGTGCGCCGCGTCTTCGGCGCCACGACCTCGGAGCTGCTGCGCATGTTCAACCTCCGCTATGTGGTCATGGTGGCCGTCTGCTTCGTCGTCGCGGCCCCCGTGGCGTGGTATGCGGCCGATCGCTGGCTCGAAGGCTTCGCGCGCCGCACGCCGCTGCCGTGGTGGGTCTTCGCCTCGGCCTTCGCGGCCGTCATGGCCCTTACCGTCGGACTTGTTACCGCGCGCTGCCGCGCCGCCGCGAGCGAGAACCCCTCGCATGTGCTCGGCGGCGAGTGATATGGAATAAACATAAACTTTTAAGATATGATTTTCAGAGATTTCATTACTGTTTTAAGGCGCTACCCCTCTTCGTCGATTCTCAACATCGCGGGGCTGGGCATAGCATTCGCTTCGGCCTATCTTATTTTGGTTCAGGTGTTTTTCGATTTGTCGTACAACCGCAACATCGAGAATGCCGAGAACATCTGTCGTCTCGAATACCCGAGCTGGTACAAGGATGGTTTCTACGGGACCCACTGGAACCGCCAGCAGCCCGCCGAGATGGCCGAGTCGATACCCGAGATCGAGGCCATAGGCTCCGTCTATATGGCGGGGTGGGGGCACGACCTGTCCATCAAGCGCAACGACACTATCGACAACCTTTCGCTGACGCTCTCTTATGCCGAGGAGGAGGGTTTCGGTGTGTTCGAACCCGTTATCGTGGCGGGCTCGATCGAGAATTTCAACCAAAGCTGCATAGCGCTCAGCGAGTCGGCCGCCCGCAAATACGGCCTCGAAGTGGGCGACGTGCTCCATTGGGGCAAGGGCGCCGCGGAGAATACGGGCACCGTCACCGTCTGCGCCGTCTACCGCGACATGCGCGGTCCGTCGGCCCTCGCCACCAACGACGGCTTCACGGCGCTGGCTCCCCGCAGCAAGGCCGACCGCTCGAATTGGAACGAACCGTGCTACCTGCGTCTGGCCGACGGCGCGTCGCGCGAGGCGGTAGCCGCCAAGATGCTCGACAAACTCGTCGTCGCTGCCGAGAAGGAGGGCGCCTCGCAGGATGATATCGCCGATCTGCGCAAGAGGATGGCCGTGCGTCTCAACCCGCTGAGCGAGCTCTACTTCGCCCGCGACGTCGAGGGCAGCGACGGCCCTGTCGGCAACCGCACCACCACCATGACGCTGCTGGGCATCGCCTGCCTTGTCATCGCCGTGGCGTTCATCAACTTCGTCAACTTCTTCTTCGCCCTCATCCCCGTCCGCATCCGCTCGGTCAACACCCGCAAGATCTTCGGCGCCTCGTCGGCGGGGCTGCGCATGGGATTCATGGTCGAGACCGCGGGACTGGTCGCCTTGGCCTTGGCCGTGGCCTACTGTCTGGTGCTGGTCTTCGCCGATACGCCCTTGAAGGATTACATCTCGACGAGCGTCGACATAGGCGACAATCTGCCCGTCGCGCTGTGGCTCGCGGGCGGCGCGCTTGCCTTGGGCATCGTCATCAGCATCTGGCCCGCATACTACATCACCTCGTTCTCGCCCGCGTTCGTCATCAAGGGGGCCTTCTCGGCCACCTCGTCGGGCCACGCGCTGCGCTACACGCTGGTGGGCGTCCAATATGTGATCTCCATATCGCTCATCGTGGCGGCTCTGTTCATGCGTCTGCAACACTCCTACATGATGAACTACGACATGGGCTTCGACAGCAGCATGGTGCTGGCCGTGGATAACGTCCGTCTGTCGGGCCACGACAAGTTCGAGGCGCTCGCCGACAAGCTCAAGGAGAACCCCGCGGTCACCGACGTCGCCACGGCCGCGGGCAATCTGGTGGCTCCCGAGCGAATGGGCTGGGGCCGAGGGTTCAAGGGGCGTCAGATATCGTTCCAGTGCTATCCCGTGTCGTGGAACCTGCTCGACATGATGGGCATAAAGATCACCGAGGGGCGCGATTTCAACCGTAGCGACGAGATGTACGACAACGGCACCTTCATATTCAACGACGCGGCGCGGCGTCAGTTCGAACTCACGCTCGAAGATCGGGTGAGCGGCCACAACGGCGAGACCCGCATCGCGGGTTTCTGCGAGGACTTCAACTTCAAGCCGTTGCAGTACGGCATCGAGCCGTTCGCGTTCTACGTCTTCGGCAGCCGCGGGTGGTACTATCCCTCGCACCTCTACGTGCGCATCGCCGCGGGCACCGATATCCGCGAGGCGCGCCGCTATGTGGAGAAGACCGTGTGCGAGATGGTTCCCTCCCTCGATCCCGCCATGATCGAGGCCCGTCTGTTCGACTCCGAGTTGGAGGCGCAGTACCGCAAGGAGCAGCGTCTGTCGACCCTGATCACCGTATTCTCGGCACTGTCGATCCTCATCTCGATGATGGGAGTCTTCGGGCTGGTGCTCTTCGAGACCCAGTACCGCCGTAAGGAGATCGGCATCCGCCGCGTCAACGGCGCCTCGGTGGGCGGCATTCTGCGGATGTTCAACATGCAGTTCCTGCGCGTGGTGGCAGTCTGCGCCGTGGTGGCCGTTCCCGTGAGCTGGTATCTCGTCGACCGCTGGCTGTCGACCTTCGCCTACCGCATGCCGATGCATTGGTGGATCTTCGCCTCGGCCGTCGTCATCGTGGCTATCATTACGGTGCTTACTGTCACCGTGCGCAGCCGCGCCGCCGCCAACGAAAATCCCGTGAATGCCATACAACATTAAAGATACGAAACGATGATGCAACAACTTAATTTCAAATCCTACTTCACCTTCCTCGGGCGCAACAAGCTCTACACGGCCATCAATTTCTTCGGCCTTTCGGTGTCGCTGGCCATGATAGTTCTCATCTCCACCTACACCCTGCGCCAGCTCGGCACCGACTCGCAGCACGAGAATGCCGACCGCATCTATATGGTTTCGAACGGGGTGTCGGACGTTAACGGATACTACCTGCCCAAATATCTGCTCGGCCGCTATCCCGAGATCGAGGCCGCCGTGTCGGTGACGGCCGACACCGAGGAGATCGAGGTGGGCAACAACCGCGACAAGATCTTCGCCGAGGTGATGAGCGCCGATTCGACCTTCTTCCGCATCTTCACCTGCCCGATGGTCGACGGCGACGCCTCGCTGTTCGCCACCGACCGCCGCAACGCCGTGATCTCGGAGTCGTTCGCCCGCAAGCTCTTCGGCGGCAGCATATCTCCGCTGGGCCAGCCTCTGAGGATCGAGGGCGAGAGCGTCGATTATGTCATAAGCGCCGTCATGCGCGACATCGACAATTCGGTGCTGCCCTCGGCCGACGTGGTGCTGCGCGCCGAGCGCCTGCCCGAGATCAATCCGTCGAACAACGAGACGATGGACAACGCGGGCAGTGCGGTGACGTTCCTGCTCGCAGGCCGTAATGCCGACCTCGCGTCGCGCGCCGACGACATGCTGGAGTACTTCAAGGAGATATATTGGCCCTACCGCGGCGGCAGATACGACCGCGTGGTGTTGATACCTCTGCGCGAGGTCTATTTCTCGGGTACCGAATCCTCCGCGTTCAATCGCGGCAACCGCGATTTCGTGGCCATACTCTTCTCCGTGGCCTTCATCCTGCTGCTCTTCGCCGTCATCAACTACGTCAATCTGACTATGGCGCAGACGGGCTTCCGCGCCAAGGAGATGGCCACGCGTCGTCTGTTAGGCGCGTCGCGGGGCGAGATAGTGTTCAAGCTGATCCTCGAATCGGTCTTCTTCTCGGCCGCGGCGTTCGTGCTGGGACTCTTTCTGGCCGACGCGGTCAACCCGCTGGCGTGCCGCCTGCTCGATTACGACTTCACCGTGTGGAGCGAGTTCACGCCGCTCTACGTGGCGGGCTGCGTCC
The DNA here is from genome assembly GCA_964390585.1 of uncultured Alistipes sp. GTDB lineage: Bacteria > Bacteroidota > Bacteroidia > Bacteroidales > Rikenellaceae > Alistipes. The sequence goes on along the minus strand of CAYMIH010000003.1, from coordinate 78,762 downwards.
TGTTCGTGGCGGCCGTGGGCGTGGTGTCGGGCGTGGCGCCCGCTATGGCCATTTCGCGCTACAAGCCCGTCGATGTGGTGAAAGGTTCGTACCGCAGCCGCACCAAGCAGGTGTACAGCAAGATATTCATCGCCGTGCAGAACGCCGTCACGGTGGTCATGCTGACGTCCGCGCTGACTATGTATTTGCAGATAAAGCACATGATAAACATGCCGTTGGGCTACAATGTCGACGACGTGATGGTGGTGGACAACAACCTTCCCAACGCGAGCCGCGTCGCGAGCTTCGTCGAGGAGCTGCGCCGCGCGCCTCAGGTCGTGTCGGTGGGCGTGGGCAACGGCACTCCGCTGTGGGGCACCAACAACAATACCATCTGGTACGGCGAGCAACGCATGGTGAGCTTCCAGCAGATACTCGGCGACTCGGCCTACTTCGACATATTCGGGTTCAAGGTCAAGCGCGACAACCATACGGACGACGACTGGTTCTTCAACGAGCACACCTTCCGCGAGATGGAACTCGACGAGGATGTCGAGGCGCTGCCGTTGGGACGCTCGGGCGATTACCGCATGACCGTGGGCGGCGTATACGAGGATTTCCGCATGTTCCACTCCATGCGCGAGCAGTCGGCGGCCATGATATTCCGCCACGAAGCGTGGCCCTACGACAAGCGCATGCCGTGGAATACGATCATCAAGACCTCGGGCGACCACCGCGCGGCGAAGGAGGCCGTGAAGGCGGCATGGCTCAAGATAGTTCCCGATGGGGCGTGGAACGACGACGGCTGCACGTACATGACCGACTACATATCGAAGCTCTACGCCGAGCAGGATCGTCTGCTCAGCATCGTGTCGATATTCACCGCGCTGGCCGTGCTGGTGTCGGCTCTGGGACTGCTGGCCATCAGCATCTACTACATACTCCAGAAGCGTCAGGAGATCGCCATCCGCAAGGTGTTCGGCTCCACCCGCCGCGAGATCGTCGAGCGTCTGGTGGGCCCGTTCCTCGCACTCGTGGCGGCGGGCGGCGCCGTGGCCGTGCCCTTCTCGTGGCAGATCATGAATGCGTGGCTGGAGGGGTATTCCTACCGTATCGGGCTGCATTGGTGGATCTTCGTCGCGGCCGTCGCGGCGGCGCTCCTCTTCTCGGCCCTGACGGTGCTGTGGCACAGCGTGCGCGCCGCCGACGAGAATCCCGTGAATGCGGTGAAGAGTTGATGCGGGATATTTAATCGCGGTTTAATTTTATTGAACCGAAACTGAATAAAATTGAAAACAGAATAAACAATATTTATCAACACTTAAAAAAATTACAGTTATGGCAATGTTGAAAGTTGAAAACCTGAAAAAGAGTTTCTTTACCGAAGAGATCGAGACCATTGCGCTCAACGGCGTGTCGTTCGAAGTCGAGGAGGGCGAGTTCGTGGCCGTCATGGGCCCCTCGGGATGCGGAAAGTCGACCCTGCTCAATATTCTGGGTCTGCTCGACAACCCCACGGGCGGCGAATACTACCTGCTGGACAAGGAGGTGGGCAAGTTCCGCGAGCGCGACCGCACCAAGTTCCGCAAGGGCAACATCGGCTTCGTGTTCCAGTCGTTCAACCTCATCGACGAGCTGAACGTGTCGGAGAACGTGGAGCTGCCCCTTATCTACATGGGCGTGAAGGCCTCGGAGCGCAAGGAGCGCGTGAAGAAGATGCTCGACCGCATGAACATCTCGCACCGCGCCGAGCACTTCCCGCAGCAGCTCTCGGGAGGTCAGCAGCAGCGCGTGGCCATCGCCCGCGCCTTGGTGTCGAATCCCAAACTGATTCTGGCCGACGAGCCCACGGGTAACCTCGACTCGAAGAACGGTCAGGAGGTCATGACGCTGTTGCAGGAGCTCAACCGCGAGGGTACCACCATCATCATGGTGACCCACTCGCAGCACGACGCCTCGTTCGCCTCGCGCACGCTGTGCCTGTTCGACGGCGAGCTGGTGACCGACGTGAGAAACAAGTTGTAAGGCGGGACGGCTGATTGTCGATGTCGCGCCGCGATTACAGAACCGACCCGCGGCGCTTTAAGGTACGGGCGAGGGTGATGCCTCCCCGTACCGCCAACGATAAAAAAACAGACTATCATGAAAAATCTCGACTATTCGCTGCGCTATCTGCTCAAACGGCGGGGCAATTCGCTCACGCGTCTGGTGTCGCTCACGCTGGGCCTCGCGGTGTCGCTTCTCATCTTCTCGTACGTGGGATTCAACCTCACCTACGACCGTTTCCTGCCCGACCGCGACCGCGTGTGGCAGGTGTGGGTCACCTCGCCCAAGTTCGGCATGAGCCGCCAGATGGTGCGTCCGCTGGCGCCCAACCTCGCGGCCGACATGCCGCAGGTGGAGTCGGCCGTGCACATGATCGACTCGCGCGAGCAGGTGACCGTCGGCGACAACCTTTACGACGTCTACATGTGGTACGTGGGGTCGGATTTCTTCGACGTGCTCGACTACGGCGTGGTGAGCGGCGATCCGCATCGTATACTCTCGGCCGAGGGCCGCAAGTCGGTGATGATATCGGAGCGGCTGGCGGCGCGCATGTTCGGCCGCGACGATCCGTTAGGCAAGACGGTCATGTTCGGCAAGGACGATCCCCGCACCGTGGAGGGCGTGTTCCGCACCCCGCCCGCCAACAACTCGCTCGGAGGTTTCGACATGCTGGGCTGGCTGTGGTACGACAAGGAGAACGAGATATGGGGCGGTCAGGACTCTTTTCCCACCTACATAAAGCTGGTCGAGGGGGCCGACATAGCCTCGGTGGAGTCGGCGATGGAGGATTTCGACAAGCGTCACGGCATTTACGAGAGCAATCTCGAATGGAACCAGAGCTACATGTTCGTGCCGCTCACGCAGTCGCATTTCACCGACAACACGTTGCGGCGCATGCAGTATATCTTCTCGGTGATAGGTCTGGTGGCGCTGCTGGTGGCATGCTTCAATTATGTGCTGCTCACCATATCGTCGCTCTCCGAGCGCAGCCGCACCATAGCCATGCTGCGGTGCAGCGGCGCGCAGCGCACCGACGTGTTCGCCATGTTCATGAACGAGACCGCGATAATGGCGGCGGGTGCCGTGGTGTGCGCGGCATTCGTCATCTGGTGCTTCGAGAGCGAGATCGGGCAGATCACGGGGATAAGCGTGACCGACATGTTCGCCTTGAGCCGCATATGGATCCCTCTGACGGTGTGCGTCGCGGCGTTCGTGCTCTGCGGCGTGGTGCCCGCGGCGCTCTTCTCGGCCGTCGATCTGCAATACGCGTTCCGCCGCGGCGGCGACAACCGCGTGTGGTGGAAACGCTCGCTGCTCTTCGTGCAGACGGCATGCGCCGCGGGAGTGGTGATATTCCTCGGCATCTGCGTCCGTCAGCTGGACTATATACGCAACGCCGATTACGGCTACGAGCATGACAAGGTGGTGACGCTGACGTTGGTCGACACCATGCCGAACCTCAATACGGTGTGCAACGAGCTCTCGGCGCTGCCCTGCGTCGAGGGAGTGGGTATGTCGAACGGGCTTCCCGTGTGGGGATATCCGGGTCAGACGGCGCTGGACGAGAGCGGCGATCTGCTCTTCTCGTGCCGCTGGGAGTGCTGGAGCACGGGATATGTCCCTGCCATGGGCATGACCATGGCCGAGGGCCGCAATTTCCGCGAGACCGACGGCGCCGACAAGGCGATAGTGAACGAGGCCTACGTGCTCAAGCGCGGCTGGGAGGATTCGGCCGTCGGCAAGACGGTTTACGACAGCGGCGGCGCTTACGAGGTCGTGGGCGTGGTGCAGGATTTCCTGATGGGCGGAGGCAGTGCGCTGCCCATAGTGTGCCATCCGTCGGCCGTATACGTGAGTCCCGAAAGGCGCTATTCGTTCCGTCTCTCGATACGCCTCACCGAGATCGCGCCCGCGACGCTCGACGAGGTGAAGCGTGCCATAGATTCGGTGTACGAAGGAGAGTTCCGCTACGAGATAGTCGCGTTCGACTACCTTATGGAGAATATGTTCGCGGGCGAGCGACGCATGCGCAACATAATGACGACGGTGTGCGTCATAACGCTCATCATAGCCCTGTCGGGTCTGGTGGGATACGTGGACAACGAGATGGCGCGCCGCCGCAAGGAGATCGCCCTGCGCAAGGTGGCGGGAGCCTCGTCGTCCGAGGTGCTGCGCATGGTGTGCGCGGGCATGACCTGCATAGCGCTGCCTGCCGTGGCGGCGGGCATCGCGGCCGCGTTCTACGGCGGCGGCGCCTACCTCGCCGCATCGTCAGCCATGCGCTGCACGCTGCCGTGGTGGCTCTTCGCGGCGGGCGGCGCGGCGGTGCTGGCCGTGGTTTACGGCGTGACGGTGGTGCGCACGTGGCGCACGGCCGACTCCAATCCGATAGAGATGATAAAGGCGGAGTAGGGTCGGGACTGCGCGCAGCCCCGAGGCGGGATTGTCTGCGGCGGCCCTCTGTTCGCCGACGGCGGCGTGAGTGCGACAGCAGTCCGCCGCGAGGGGGCGGCGGCGAACTGCCGACACCGCACGGCGGTGCCGAGATTGCAATACGGCAGATGTCGTAATAAACGGTACTGTCCGCCCGCCCCGCAGGCCACGGCTCGCGGTTGCAGGACCAAAAACGGATAATGCTTATAATAAACAGAATAAAATGAAGATCGCATTCAAGAATTTCGTCATGACGCTCAGGCGTTACAAAACGGCGTCGGTGCTCAACATCGCGGGCCTCACGCTGGCTTTCACGGCATTCTACATCATCATGGCGCAGGTGCACTACGAGATGTCGTTCAACCGCTCGATAGCCGACAACGAACGGGTGTACATGCTCCGTCCGCTGTGGGACGTCGACGACTACTCGACCAATGCCCCGCGCCCCTTGTCGGAGCAGACGATGGCCGCCTCGCCCGACGTGGAGGCGGGCGGCGTGATGAAGCATTCCCCGATCTACAACAGACTGTGGATAAAACGCAGCGACTACAATTTCGAGAAGTTCGACATGGACACGTACATAATGTCGGCGTCGATGGTCGACGTCATGTCGTTCCGCACCGTGGCGGGTAATCTGTACGATGTGGGCCGCCCCGGGGCGGCCATAGTGTCGCGCAAGACGGCCGAGTTGTTAGGCGTGGGCGTGGGCGACGACATATATATACCTAAATTAGACTGGTCTTCGGATCTGCGTCCCGACGTGCGCGTGACCGTGGCGGGCGTGTTCGAGGATTTCGCCGAAAATACGCTGCTGAAGGGCAAGACCGTCTTCGTGGTCGCCAAGGACGAAAGTGCCGACACCCAAAACAACAACTGGAATTACAGCGTATACGTGAAGCTGCGCGAGGGCGCCGACCCCGCAGCGTTCGCGCAGCTGTGGGAGGACAACTACATGGATTACGTGCGCGAGAGGAGCAGGGAGTACGGTGACGGCGAGGACGAAGAGGAGGAGCGCACCGTGCTGAAACTCCAGTCGCTGCGCGAGCAGTACTATTCGTCGGTTCGCGGCGGCTCGTGGAATATCATAGAGCAGGGATCGGCGTCGGCCACGGCCACGCTGCTCGGCATAGCCGTGCTGATAGTGGTCATAGCGTTCATCAATTTCGTCAACTTCTTCTTCGCACTCATTCCCGTGCGTCTGCGTGCCGTGAACGTGTGCAAGGTGTTCGGCGCCTCGACCGCCTCGCTCAGGTGGAACTTCGTGTTCGAGGCCGTGGGGCTGGTGGTGTGCTCGCTGGTGCTGGCGATGTACCTTATAGTGGTGGTGCAGGACACTTCGTTGACCGAATACGTGAAATGTTCGCTGTCGCCGATCGACAACCTGCCGACGGTGGGGCTGGTGCTGGCGGTGGTGTCGGCCATGGCTGTGGCCGCGGCGCTCTATCCCGCATGGTACATCACCTCGTTCAACGCCTCGCTGGCCGCCAAGGGCGGCTTCGCGGGCTCGGCCGCGGGGCGGCGCCTGCGCACCGTGCTCGTGAGCGTGCAGTTCGCCGTATCCATGATCCTCATAGTGCTGGCGTTCTCGTTCTGGCTGCAATACCGTTTCATGATAAATTACGATCTGGGATTCGACCGCGAGAACATACTCACGTTCCGCGTATCGGGCACTATCGCCAAAAAGAGCGAGGCTTTCCGCGCGCATCTCGCAGGCAATCCCGATATCGAGGCCGTCACGGCGGCGGGCATGTCCATTCCCGGGGTGTCCAGTCAGTGGGGCCGCATGTATAGGGATCGGCAGATCAAGATATACGCATGGACGGTGGCTCCCGACTTTTTCGAGGTGATGGGCATCCCGATTCTCGAAGGCGACGGCTTCACCGCGTCGTCATACGAACGCTCGGATATGATGATCGGCCGCTACTTCCACCGCGACACGGGCGTGGAGGTGGGCGGCGACATGGCGGGCAACACCGTGGTGGGCGTGTTCAGGGACATACAGCTGCTGTCGGTGGCCGAGAACGACCGAAACGTCTACATAGGCATTACATGCGGCCGCCCCGAATGGTTGCGCGTTATCTATCTGCGCACCCGCGCGGGCGCCGACATTCCGCGCGTGTGCGACTTCATACGCAAGTCGGTGGCGGAGTTCGATCCCAATGCCGACGAGCCGTCGATCGAGTTCCTCGATCAAGGCGTGCAGCGGCTTTACGGTTCGACGAAGGTGCAGATGGTCGTCATCTCGCTCTTCGCGCTGCTCGCGGTGGTCATCTCGCTCATGGGCGTGTTCGGGATGGTTCTGTTCGATACGCAGCATCGCCGCCGCGAGATAGCCGTGCGCAAGGTGTTCGGCGCCTCGACGTCGGGCATAGTGCGCATGCTCAACCGCCGCTACGTGATCATCGTCACGGTATGCTTCGTCGTGGCAGGGCCCGTGGCATGGTATCTGGCGAAGCGGTGGCTCGCGGGATTCGCCACGCGTATCGAGCTGTCGTGGTGGATATTCGCCGTGTCGTTCCTCGCCGTTTTCCTCATTACCGTGGGGCTCGTCACGCTGCGCAGCAGCCGTGCGGCCAACGAGAATCCTTCGAGCGTGCTCGGAGGCGAGTAGGGCGCGGTCAGACCATGAAGTAGTCCGTATGCGGACTCGCCAAGTAGAGTCCGCATACGGAGGCCTGCGGGTACATGGCGCCGTTTTCGGTGAGGGTGATGCCCACGGCCGCGAAGTCGATCAGCTCGGCGAGGCGGAATATGGTCCGCTGGTCGGGCAGCGAGGGGTAGCCCACGGCGGGGCGGATGCCCCGATAGGCGGCCCCGAACATCTGCTTCGGGGTCAGATCCTCGTCGGGCGCGTAGCCCCACAGACGGCGGCGCACCTCGGCGTGGAGGTGTTCGCTCGCGGCCTCGGCCATGCGGTCGCCTACGCTCTGCATGAGCAGTGACTCGTATTGCCGGCCCTCGGCTTTCAGGCGCTCCAGCTCCTCGACGAACGACTGCGACACGGTGACGGCGAAGACGCCTATGTGGTCGCCCGCGCCCTCGGGGGCCACGAAGTCGGCCAGCGCGAGGCAGCGGCCGTCGGCGTTGGGGCGGCTCTGGCGCGGGGTGTCGATGACGGTGCGTTTCGTGACGCCACCGCAGCAGGGGCAGCCCGCGGCGTGGTTGACCACGATGCCGCCGTCGGTGCCGAAGGCGGGGTAGAAGCCCACGACGGCGCGTATGCCGTGGCGCTGTTCCATCTCGTCGAGCAGCCGTTCGGCCTCGGCGCGTATCTTGTCGGCCTCGGGCGTTCCGCGACGCACGCCCCACAGATTGAAGAAGTGGATCCAGTTGACGTAGGGGCGCACGTCGGCGATCGTTATGTCGTCGATTATGCGCAGCCCCTCGAACGTGGGCGCGACGAGGTGCTCTTTCGACCAGTCGATGACGAGCCTGCGTTCGAGCGCTTCGGACGCGGTGATCGACGTGTTCTCCTCGCGCTGCATGCGCTGCCGCAGCTGCTCCTGCTCGAAGCGCAGGCAGGCTATGGCGCGTTCGCACTCGGCGCCCGCCAGACGCATGGCCAGAACGGGATTCTGCGCGGCATCCTTGACGTGGAACACGGGCCCGTCGTACAGCGGCGCGATCTTCGCCGCCGTGTGCAGCGCCGAGGTGGTGGCGCCGCCGATGAAGAGCGGTACGCGCACGCCCGCCTCGCGCAGGTCGCGCGCCACGCGGCACATCTCGTCGAGCGACGGGGTTATGAGTCCGCTCAATCCTACGTAGTCGACATTCTCGGCTATGGCAGCCTCCACGATGCGTTCCGAAGGGGTCATTACCCCGAGGTCGATGACCTCGAATCCGTTGCAGGCCAGTATCACGGCCACTATGTTCTTGCCTATGTCGTGCACGTCGCCCTTGACGGTGGCCAGCAGATAGCGGCCGTTGCCGTGCGCGGCCGACGAGGCTTGCGACGCCTCGATGTGGGGTTGCAGCAGTTCGGTGGCGCGCTTCATCGTGCGGGCCGTCTTCACCACCTGAGGCAGGAACATCTTGCCCGCACCGAACAGCTCGCCCACCAAAGTCATGCCGCGCATGAGCGGACCCGATATTATGTCGGCCGCCGACGGATACGCGGCGAGGGCTTCGGCAATGTCCTCCTCCAGATGTTCCTCGTCGCCATGACGCATCGCCGCGGCCAGACGTTCGTCGAGCGGCACGGCACGGCGGTCGGTCTGCTCGGTCTCGTGCCGCTCGGCGTCGGGGGTGTCGCGGAACCTGTCGGCTATGGCCACTAACCGTTCGGCCGCGTCGTCGCGGCGGCAGAGAACGGCATCCTCCAGAGCCTCGCGCAGATCGGCGGGGATATCCTCGTACATGACCGCCGTCGAGGGGTTCACTATCGCCATGTCCAGCCCCGCGCGGATGGCGTGGTAGAGGAACACGGCGTGCATGGCCTCGCGCAGGTAGTTGTTGCCGCGGAACGCGAACGACAGATTGCTCACGCCGCCGCTCACGTGGGCGTGGGGCAGGTTCTCGCGTATCCACCGCGTGGCGCGGATGAAGTCGAGTGCGTAGGTGTCGTGCTCCTTCATGCCCGTGGCGATGGTGAGCACGTTGGGATCGAATATTATGTCGTGCGGATCGAAGCCGAGCCGTCGGGTGAGCAGACGGTAGGCGCGTGCGCACACCTCGATCTTGCGGTCGAACGTGGTGGCCTGTCCCTGTTCGTCGAAAGCCATCACCACCAGCGCCGCACCGAGGTCGCGCACGCGGCGGGCACGCGCGAGGAATACCTCCTCGCCCTCCTTGAGCGACAGCGAGTTGACTATGGATTTGCCCTGAATGCACTTCAGTGCGGCTTCGATCACCTCGAAGCGCGACGAGTCGATCATCCACGGCACGCGCGCCGTCTCGGGGTCGGAGGCCATCAGGTTGAGGAAGTGCACCATCTCGGTGCGGGCGTCGATCATGCCGTCGTCCATGTTGACGTCGATCGCCATCGCGCCGTCGCGCACCTGATGCCGCGCTATGGCCAGTGCCTCGTCGTATGATTTCTCCTTGATGAGTCGCAGGAATTTGCGGCTGCCCGCCACGTTGCAGCGCTCGCCCACGTTGACGAACGCGCCGTCGGGCGCGAAGCCGTCGAGTCCCGCCAGCCACGGCAGGCGCCCTTTCAAGGGGCGGCGTACGGTGGTCGCGCGCGCCGCCTCGGCGGCTATGGCGCGTATGTGGTCGGGTGTGGAGCCGCAGCAGCCGCCCACGATGTTCACCAGACCCTCGTCGATGAAACGGCCGATGTTGCGGGCCATGATCTCGGGTGTCTGGTCGTAGCGTCCCATGGCGTCGGGGATGCCCGCGTTGGGGTAGGCGCTGATGTAGCACGGGGCCGACTCGGCCATGCGGCGCAGGTAGGGCGTCATCTGTTCGGCGCCGAACGAGCAGTTGAGTCCCACGGCGAACGGCGCGGCGTGGGCCAGCGAGGCGAGCAGCGCCTCGGGCGTCTGGCCCGAGAGGGTGCGTCCCGCGGCGTCGGCGATGGTGAACGACACCGCTATGGGCAGGCGCCGCCCCTTGCTCTCGAACGTGAGTCGCGCCGCTTCGAGGGCCGCCTTTGCGTTGAGCGTGTCGAACACCGTCTCGATGAGCAGCAGATCGACCCCGCCGTCGACCAGAGCGCCGATCTGCTCGGCGTAGGCGTCGCGCAGCGTGTCGAAGTCGACGGCACGGAAGGCAGGGTCGTTCACGTCGGGCGACATGGAGGCCGTCTTGCCCGTGGGACCGATCGATCCCGCCACGAAGCGCGGGCGGTCGGGCGTCAGGCGGCTCATGCGGTCGGCCTCGGCGCGGGCTATGCGCGCGGCGGCGAGGTTCATGCTGACGATGCGGTCGGCGGTGCGGTATTCGGCCTGCGATACGGCCTGCGCGTTGAACGTGCAGGTCTCGATGATGTCGGCCCCTGCCTCAAGATATCGGCGGTGGATGTCGGCTATGACGTCGGGGCGCGTGAGGACGAGTATGTCGTTGTCGCCTTCGAGCTTTACGGGGTGGTCGCGGAACTCGTCGCCTCGGAAATCCTCCTCGGTGAGGCCCGCGCGCTGTATCATCGTGCCCATCGCGCCGTCGAGCACGAGGACGCGGTTGCGGATCGCTGTTTCAATGGTTTCTGCCATCGGGTTTCGGATTTGCGCGCTTGTGCGTTTGCGGCGCGCGCGGTTAATAGACGGCCTTGGCTATGGCCTCGATGCTCGCGGCGGCGTTCATCGAGTAGAAATGGATGCTCGGCACCCCCGCGGCCTTGAGTTCGCGGGCCTGCGCGATGCCCCACTCCACGCCCAGCGCCTTGGCGTCGTCGTTGGTGCGGCAGCGGCGGAACTCGGCCGCCAGTTCCTCGGGCAGGTCGATGTGGAATGTCTTGGGCAGCAGCGCCTGCTGCGACAGCGCCGTGAGCGGCTTCAAGCCCGGGATGATCGGCACGCCGATGCCCGCGGCGCGGCAGCGCGCGACGAAATCGAAGTAGCGGCGGTTGTCGAAAAACATCTGCGTCACCACGTACTCCGCGCCCGTCTCGATCTTGGCCTTCAGATGCTCGATGTCGATCTCGGGATTCATCGCCTCGTCGTGCTTCTCGGGATAGCCCGCCACGCCGAACGAGAATCTCTCGGTCGGAGGATCGTGGCGCGAGCCGTCGATCATGCCCCCGTCGTTGAAATCGCTCACCTGACGGCACAGATCCGCGGCGTGCGCATGGCCGTCGGGCATCGGGACGAAGCGGTTCTCGCCCTTGGCGCGGTCGCCGCGCAGCACCAGCAGGTCGGTGATACCGAGGTAGGAGAGGTCGATGAGTTCGTTCTCCAGCTCGGAGCGGGTGAAGCCGCTGCATATGACGTGGGGGACCGTGGGGATGCCGTAGCGGCCTTTCAGGGCCGCGGCGATGGCCACCGTCCCCGGGCGCGTGCGTTCGGAGGTGCGCTGGAATACGCCTTCCGACACCTCGCGATAGATGATCTCGGTGCGGTGGGTGGTGATGTTGATGTAAGCCGGATCGAACGGCATTAGTTTGTCTATGGTGCTGAATACCTGTTCGATACTCTTGCCCCGCACGGGCGGCAGAACCTCGAAGGAGAATGCCGTGGGGTGCTCGGAGGCAAGGAATGATGCAACGCTCATAACCTTTGACCTTAATTTTCGCCGAATCGCTCGGCACGGTGTAATAATCGGGACAAAGTTACGATTCGTAATGCGTTTCTCCAAGATTCGGGGGATAAATTCTCGTCTGTCGCTCCGCACGACGGTTTTAGCCCCGTCTACCTTATGTAATTCTTGGGCAGGACGCCGAATTGCTTTCTGAAACAAGAGGCGAAATAGGACGGCGAACTGAAGCCGACCATGACGCATACGTCGGAGATGGCGTATCGGTTCTGTCGGAGCAGCGCGGCGGCGAGCAACAGGCGCTTGCGGCGCAGATACTCGTTGGGAGTGATGCCGTAGAGCGTTTTCAGACGGCGGAAAAGATTGGAACGGCTCATGTATACGGCCGAGGCCAGATCGTTGACCGAAAGGTCGACCTCGTTGATATGCCGCGTGATGAACTCGTTGAGACGTCGCAGCATGTGCATGTCGCTGCCCGACGGCGGCGTCAGCAGGGGCAGATCGATGTCGTCGGTATTGTCGTTCGAGTCGGATGCGGCGCTGTCGGACGACGGCTCGCTTTCGGCAGGTGCGACAGTCGGGGAGGCGATCGGTTCGGACACGCTCTGTTCGTCGCCCGTATCCTCGGGGACGGATTCGGTTTCCGCGCGCCGAGCCGTGACCCGTTTCACGGGAGTGTCGTCAAGCGTGTGTGCCGATCCGCGCGTTCTGCGTCTGCGCAGCACGACGATGCCTGTCGCGAGAAGAGCCGCTGCCGACAATGCAAGTATCACGGTGCGGGTTCGGGGCAGTCGTATGCGTATGACGAGCGTGTCGTGGTCGCCCTTCGATATGCCGACGGGTGTTTCGGGTGCGTCCGACGACTCGGACGTGTACGGCGATGCGGCGTCGCGGGCGCCGAGCTCCCCGTGCGGGGCGAGCGCGCACAGCACGATGCAGATAACCGTTATTATATACGTCCTTTTCATTTTCAGCGGTTCGGATGCGAAGCGTTCGGGCTTCGATCGCGGTTTTCAAAACGAACGCCGCCTTGCGAGCGGAGTTCGTGCGGGTGATAATAAAAAAACGCCCGCAGATTTGTAGTCCTGCGGGCGTTACGTTGCGTCCGTCAGCTTGATGGACCCGTTCTCCGAAGAGCCGCCGTCCGCAAACCTCGCGTCTGCGGACAACGGTTCGGATGGTTTATTCTTCGGTGGTCCAAGCTCCGATCTCGGCCAGCGAAGCGCAGTTGCCTCGGTTGGTGCCTACGAATCGCAAAATCAGATAGCGGGTCTCGGCGGGATCGAAAGCGAACAACTGTCCCTGACGGGTATTGCTCGTGTTGCCGAACTCGGCCGTACCCAGATAAGTAAGACCCGAGATATCCATCTCGTCACCGTTTGCAACGGTAGAGTAGTCGACCGTTTCGGCGGCATAGATCTCGATAGTCTTGGTGTCGGTCACATAACCGCCCGGGCGGCGCCACGGCTCCAGAATGTTGACCTTCTGCTTCGAGCCCATGTCGATAACGGCATTGAACGGCAAGCTGTAAGTACCGTAACCGCTGCTGCCCCAACGATTCTCCCAGAAGTTGGTGAGATCGCCGTCGAGAACGAGCGAGGGCGGGTTACTGCTCTGTACCGACTCGGCTTGGAATACCCAACCCGTGCGATCGAGGGGGGTGGCCGAACCGTTCAGGGCGGTGAGGAATCCCGAAATGTCGCCGTCGGGCATGTACTCGTAGCGGATCACGGCCTCCACGTCCTCACCCGTGGTAGTGGCGATGGGCGCCTCGTTGAGGGTGGGGTTCGACAGCTTGACTTTCAGCCAGTAGACTCCGTAGGGAGTGCCCTCGGGCATCGCGATTTCGTAGGTCATGCTGTTGACGCCCGGTGCCATCGAGGCTTCGGTGTTGGCGAAAGCCTCCAGAGGCATACCCTTGCGGGCATATTTGGCGGCCAGCGAGTTGCCCAACTCGGTAGACTCCCCGTTGTCGTCGAATACGTTGTCGATCTCCAGATCCCACGCGATGTCGAACGTGGCGTTGTTGAACGGCAGACTTACGGTGAAGCTCGAATTGGTGGGCGACATGTTTTTCACGCCGCTCGTCAGACCGAAGTCGATGGTGGCATCCTTGACCACGATGCGGCGCAGGATGTAGTACTTGTCGGTGTCGACGCTGGTTTCGCCCTCCTGCTGCAATTTGAGTGCCGCGTAGTAGGTGCCGTCGTTGCAGTTCTCCTTCATCTCCTTGATGGCATCGCTCGAAAATGCGAGCGACACGATCTTGTAGCGCTCCCCGGGAGCGAAATCGAGCTTCGACGTCACGCTGTAAAGCGAAGGATCGAGCAGTTTGTATTCGGCGTTGAACTCCGACAACTCGTCCTGCGTCATGGGTACGAGCGAGGTCGATGCTTCGAGCGAGGGATCGCCGCCCGAGCGGAGCACGGTGATCTCGGTGTCGAGTTCGAAGCCCACGTCGAACAATTCGAGATCGGTCTTCTGATCGTTCTTGATACACACGACGCGTTTGTACTCGTCGGGAATCAGATTGTCCAACTCGTAATCCGAGTTGTCGCACGCTGCCAGCGATAACATCGCCGCCGCGGCAAGACTTATTTTAACTATATGTTTCATCTTTTGGTTTGCTTGAAAGGGTTGCTACTAATAACCGGGTGCCTGTACCATCTGCGGGTTCGAGTAGAGCTCCTGCGAACGGATGGGCAACAGATACATGCGTTGGTTCCAAACGTAGTCGCCGTCTACCTGTACGCGGCGGTTGAACTGTTCGAAGGAGGGGTTGACACGCTTGCTTACGAACGCGTCGAGACCCTGACGTACGCCTGCGGCCAGATACTTCTCGCACTCTACCCAGCGGCGGAGGTCGTAGTAACGGTGACCTTCCATGAACAGCTCGATGGTGCGCTCGTTGCGTACCCACTCGCGGATCGACTTGTCGCCCTTGCAATCATCCTTCGTCAGCTCGGGAACGCCCGCACGGCGGCGTATCTCGTTCAGGTTGTCGATGGCTTCCTGCAATTCGGTCTCGTCGCCGTTGTTCATGTAGAGCTCGGCGCAGCACTCGGCCAGATTGAGGTAGAGCTCGGCCATGCGGAACAGAGCCACGGGATAGGTTCGTTGGGTGGTGCTGTAAGAGCTCGACGTCCAGCGTACCGCGGGCGAGAAGAACTTGTCGACCAGATATCCCGTCTGGTTCAGGTCGCGGTTGGCCTGCGAGTAGTTGTAACCCGAGTTGCACTTGTCGTCGGCACCGCGGTCGCTCGATTTGAGGTCGAGCTGGATGGGCTTGCCGTTGTTGATCAGGGGACCGATGTCGCAACCGTCGAAGTGTATCCAAGCATAGAAGCGGGGCTCGCGGTCGGCGTTGAGGTTGATGATGTCCGAACGCTCCAGACCTGCCGATTTCAGCCAATCGCTCTCCTCCGAGAAGTCGGGATCCTCGGCGGGACGCTTTCCGTTCTTGGTGTAGAACTGCTCCACAATGTTGAGCGTGGGGCTCGTACCTGACCAGCCGCCGACCCAATCGCCCGAGTTGTTTTTGATAATGTTGCGGGGCTTGCATTCGGCCAGTCCGATGTCACCCGACGAATGGTAGGTCCAGATGAGCTCCTTGTTACCCATAGTCTCGTCCGATGCGGCTACGAAGCGCATCAGCATCACGTGGTTGGCGAAGTTCTCCAGCTCGGCCGCACCCTCGTCGACGTCCTCGGTGGTGGGGTCGTCCTGGAAGCGCACGGGCAGATAGTTGCCGCCGTCCTCGGGAAGGATGGGCACGCTGTTCTGGCTTGCGATGGTGAGAGCGGTCTCCACCTGCATCAACTCGCGGCCGAACTGCTTGGCTACGCTGAGAGCATCTTGGGCCGCCTGCTTGGCCAGAGTCCATTTGTTGATGTCGAAAGTCTTGCTTACGAGCTGGTCGCCGTAACCCGGGGTCTCGTACTTGCCTTGGTTGGTCCAGTTGGCCCACGGTGCCTGACCGTTCCACAGAGGCGATGCGGCATAGAGCAGCACGCGCGACTTGAGGGCCTTGCAAGCGGTCTTGTTGCCGCCGCCGTAGGTGTTGTCGAGTGCATATTCGCCCGGGAGATCGGGATAAGCCTCATCCAACAGATTGCAGATGTAGCTCACCACGAAGTCGTAGTGCGAACGGCCCGGGAACTCGGTCTTCTGAGTCGACGACTCGACGAACTCGTCCACGATGGGGCAGGGGCCGAACAGGTTGAGGATACGGAAGTAGTAGTATGCCTTCACGAACTTCATCTGGGCGTGGTAGTGCGCCTTGTCGTCCTCGGTGAGGAAATCGGGGTCCTGACGCTCCAGCTCGCGCAGGAACAGGTGGCAGTTACCGATCTCGCCGTAGAGGTGACGGAAGTATGAGTCGGGCATGTTCGACGCGTTGAGGGTACCCAACGCGACCTTATGACGGTCGTAGTCCCAGATTATGGGCTCTACCGTCTCGTCGGTCGAACTTTCGTAGGCGCTGTGCGTAACGGGGCTTTTCGACTTCACCTGAGAGAAGCAGCCGTACATCCAACTCTCGGTGCTCTGTTTGTTCTTCATCGCGTCGTTGAGCGTGGCGCGCTGAGCGGGCGCCACATCCAGAAAGTCGCACGAGGCGAGCATTAAGGCCGATGCGGCGACTGCAAATATTTTGTTATATCTAACTTTCATGGTTTTCCAATTTTAATCGTTGATTAGAACTTGAGCTGCACACCGAGTGTGAATGTGCGCGACAGGGGATAGGTGTTCCATGCCAACTCGGGATCCCAATCCTTGAAGGGGCTCCATACGGCGAGGTTGTCGCCGTTGACGTATACGCGGCCGAACTTGAACGTGTAACCGATCTCCAGAGTCTTGAAACGGATGAAGTTACCGTTACGCATCCAGTAGGTGCTGGTCACCATGTTGTTGGCATTGTCCGACGAGGTCAGACCCAAACGGGGATATTTGGCGTTGGGATCCTGAGTGTCGAGGCGCCATGCGCGGTCGGCGACGAACTGCATCACGTTGTAGTCCTCGGTGCCGAATGCCGTGATGTTGCCCGCGATGATGGTGCGCTTGGCCGATCCGTTGAAGAATACGCCCAGATCCCAGTTCTTCCAGCGCAGGTTGGCGCCGATACCGTACTGTATGCGCGGGTTGGTGCCGTAGGGCGAGATGATGGCCACATCGTCGTTGTCAACGCGGCCGTCGCCGTTAATGTCGCGATACTTGATATCGCCCGGGCGAACGGTGGTTCCCAGCAGCTGCTCGGGGCTGTTGTCGATCTCCTCCTGCGAGGTGAACAGACCCTCGGCGATGTAACCCTCGGTGCGGTAGCCGTCAAGCGGCTTGCCCGTCTTGGCCTGCCATACCGACTCGTAGTCGGGCTCGTCGAGGTTGACGTACTTGTTCTGGTTGTAGGTGAAGTTACCGCGCAGGCTCAGGTCGAGATCCTTGTTGATGCGCTTGTCCCAGCTTACGCTGAACTCCACACCGTGGCTCTCGGCCTCACCGACCTGTCCCCACGGAATAGCGTCCCAATAACCGAGGATGAAGGGCCACGACGCACGCTGGAGTGCGATGCGGTCGCGCTTGTCCTTGAAGTACTCGGCCGTGATGCTTAACTGGTTGAAGAGCGATGCGTCGATACCGATGTTGAGCTTCTTCACGCGCTCCCACGAAGCGTTGTCCATAGCGTAGCCCGATACGGCGTGGCTCTGGTTCGTATGCGTCTGGCTCGTAGAGGGACCCGTGATGTACTGTGAACCGCCGTTGATGGTCACCGTGTCGAAGTAGACGAAGTGGTTACCGCCGAAGCCGTCGCTACCTACCAGACCGTACGATCCGCGGAGCTTCAGGTAGTCGATCACCTTCTTCATGGGCTCCCAGAACTTCTCGTTGCTCGGTACCCAACCCAGCGACACTGCGGGGAAGAACTCGAAGCGGTCGTGCTTGGCCAGACGCTCGGTACCGTTGTAACCGAAGTTGAACTCCAGCCAGTAGCGCTGGTCGAAGTCGTAGGTAACACGGCCCGACAGACCTTGGTTACGCTGCGGCAGCGCGCTGCCGGGCTGGTAAGAACGCATCATGAGCATCAACAGACCTCCCACGGTGTGCTTGCCGAAGGTGCGGTTGTAGTTCAGGCGGGCGTCGAAATAGAAGGTGTTGTCGGTGCTCGGCGAGCTCCAGCTCTCGGTAACGTAGTCGTTACCCGGGTCGCCCAGCATCTCGATCTGGTAGGCTTCGGGATTTTCGGGATCCCACGTGCCGTCGACGATTCTGTAATAATAGGGCGTCATACCCTGAGTGAAGGTCGATGACGACCAGTTCTTCCAGTTGACCAGAGCGGTGAACTCCAGACCCTTGGTTATGAAGTCGAGCTTCTGGTTGAGTTTCAACGAGGTGTTCAGCGTGTTCGACTTGGTCTCCGCGTGATCGTCCATCATGGCCGCGTAGGGGTTGGTGCGGCGGCGGACGTCGGTCAGGATGGCGTTACCGAAACGGATGTGGGTGTCGCCCTCCTCGGCGGGGAAGTAAGCAGGGAACATGATGGGGTTGGTACGCTGAACGTATCCGAACAGTGTGTTCACGTCCTCGGCCACGCCGTTGCGCTGGTAGATCTGCGCGTTCATGTGCAGGTCGATGGTCGTGGTGTTGGTGAGCTGGTACGAGAGGTTGTTCTGGAATACGTAGTCGTAGTTCTGGATGTTGTTGTTGTACATGTAGTTCTTCGGAGCGTCGACGATACCCGTGTCGTGGTTGAACTGCAACGACATGTAGTACGATACGCGGTTACCGCCGCCCTGAATGTTGATGTTGGCGCGCTGGTTGACGTTCATCTTGCGGAACATGACGTCCTGCCAGTCGACGCTGGGGTATACCAGCGGGTTGATGCCGCTGCGCGTGTAGTCGATGATCTCCTGCGAGTACTTGCCCGTGGTGGCGCCGCGGGCGATCTGTGCCTCGTTGTAGAGCTCCATCCAAGTGGCGCCGTCGACGAACTTGGGCATGTTCATGGGCGACACGAACGAGTTCTCGATCGTTACGCCGATCTTGGCCTTGGTGTTCTGCGAACCCGTCTTGGTGGTGACGATCATAACGCCGTTGGCGCCTCGCACACCGTAGATGGCGGTGGCCGATGCGTCCTTCAGCACGGTGAAGGTCTTGATGGTCTCGGGAGGAATGCGGTTCAGGTCGCCCGACGAGATCTCCACGTCATCCAGAAGGATGAGCGGGGTGGCGCGGCCGCCGAAGGTTCCGATACCGCGGATGTAGAACTCCGAGGTAGAACCCGGGGCACCCGAGCTGTTCATCTGTATCACACCCGCGAGCTTACCCGCGAGACCTGCGGTGAGCGACGATGAAGGCATGCGCAGCTGCTCGCCGTCGACCGAGGTGATGGCACCCGTGATCGAGACCTTCTTCTGCGTACCCGCACCTACGACTACCACCTCTTCGAGGGCGTTGTCGCTTTCGAGCTTCACGGTGATGTCGGTCATGCCCATAACGTCGAGCGTGGCGGATTTGTAGCCGACATACGATACCTCGATGGTCGCTTTTTTCTTCGATACCTTGATGGCGAAAGTTCCGTCGACGTCGGTCGTGACCACGTTGTTCGGGTTATCCTTCTCCTGCACGTAGGCTCCTATGATGGCTTCGCCGTTATAGGAGTCGACCACCGTACCCGTCACGGTACGATTGTCGTTCTGCTGAGCCGGCGCTGCGGCCTCGCTGCGGGCGGCCTGCATGGCGTTCGGCATGCCGAGCAGCCCGAGTGTCAGCAAACTGACGAGAAAGTAATTTTTTACATTCATAATGGTTGATTAAAAGTTAAAGGTTTCGTTTTCGAGCCGAATTGTACGAAAATGCAATTCGTGGCTTTCAGGTTTTTTTTACATAGGTTTTAAAATCGTTTAGTTTATTGCAAATTTACAAAGCCCCCCCCCTAATAAAATGCAATTATTGTTGCATGTAATGCAAATAATCGGTCAAAATAAAAAGATTTTGTGCAACGTTTCTTTTATGACGGAAACGGCTTTTTCGCCCGTTCGGCGCCCCGAAAAGGGGCGAAAATATCTCTTCGGGAAGGGGTTGCAATGCCGTCGAAAGGGCGGGTTGTCTCTTAATCGGCGGCGGTTGTTTTCTTCGCGGAACGGCGGGCTTTTTTGTGGGCGGCGGGTTGCGGGTGGCACTCGGGCAGCAGCCTGCGGAGTCCGCAACTCAC
>CAYMIH010000003.1:0-58867 GCA_964390585.1 uncultured Alistipes sp. | reverse complement strand
GGGCGGCGGGTTGCGGGTGGCACTCGGGCAGCAGCCTGCGGAGTCCGCAACTCACTCGCGTTCGAGAGCGGTCCCTGCAGGCCGCGACCCGAAAACTTTCCCATTAACGACGTCTGCGGCTCTTTGAGCCGCGCAGTTCGCCGCCGCCCCCTTGCGGCGGACTGCTAAAGCACTCGCGCCGCCGTCGGCGAACAGCAAGCCGAATACTCCGGCAACCACCCGTTTGCGATGCCAATCCTCGCCTGACAGCTCGGTGGCATGACGAACTATCTTTTTTATAAAACAGGCGTAACGCCTGTTTTAAACGATTTCGGGCTGCGGGCGGTGGGGCAGTGATGTGCTACCTGATTGTATCCCGAGGGCCTGCGCCGCGGAGCGGCGTTATCTTCGGCGGCTCACACACACCCACCCCCGCAGCCGCCGAAGATAAATGAAACACACGCTCTCCCGTCAGCAAACAGCAACGGTGGTAGTATGTTGCAGTCCGCAGGACTGCGCGGGCCGCAGCCTCTGCCCCGCGGAGGCCCGCTGTCGTTCGCGGATGCTCACGTCGCGGTCTCCGCAGGCCGCTGCCCGAATGCAAACAAGCCATTTTGTTTTGCGAAATATTTTGTCATGCGGCTTGACGGAATCGTGGAAAATCACTATATTTGTTGATGCTGCCGCGCGAAAGGGCGTGGCGGCGATCGGATATCGATACTCTTCCTAAAAGGAAGAGTTGAAAAAACACTCGACAGATGAGCAGGATCGACAGAAAAGATTTCATAAAACGGGTTGCTGCCGCGGCGGCATCGACGGTGGCGGTACCCGCTATGGCGTCGGCAGCGGTGCGTGGCGCGGAGTCGGATGCGGCGGTTGCGGCCGCACGCGAGTCGCACAGCCGCCTTATAGTGCCCAAGGCGAACGGGCTGCCCATCACGGGCGCTTTCCTCGACGAGATATCGCACGACATTCCCCACCAGAACTGGGGCGAGAGGGAGTGGGACGCCGATTTCCGCTACATGAAAGCCATCGGTATCGACACGGTGATAGTGATCCGTTCGGGGTATCGCAAATTCATAACCTATCCCTCGCCCTATCTGCTCAAGCAGGGGTGCTACATGCCGTCGGTCGATCTGGTGGACATGTTCCTGCGGCTGGCCGACAAGTACGGCATGAAGTTCTACTTCGGGCTCTACGACTCGGGCCGATATTGGGACACGGGCGATATGTCGAGCGAGGTGGAGCATAACAAGCACGTCATCGACGAGGTGTGGGAGATGTACGGCAGCCGTTACAAGAGCTTCGGCGGCTGGTACATAAGCGGCGAGATAAGCCGCAGCACCAAGGGCGCGATAGGCGCTTTCCGCGACATGGGCAGGCAGTGCAAGGATGTGTCGGGCGGATTGCCCACGTTCATATCGCCATGGATCGACGGCAAGAAGGCCGTGTGGGCGGGATCGGGCGATCTGACCAAGGAGCAGGCCGTGTCGGTGGCGGAGCACGAGCGCGAGTGGGACGAGATATTCGACGGCATACACGACGTGGTGGATGCCTGCGCGTTTCAGGACGGACATATCGATTACGATGAATTGGACGCCTTTTTCGAGGTCAACAAGCGTCTGGCCGACAAGTACGGCATGGAGTGCTGGACCAATGCCGAGACGTTCGACCGCGACATGCCCATCAAGTTTCTGCCCATAAAGTTCGACAAGCTGCGCATGAAGCTCGAAGCGGCCAAGCGGGCGGGCTACGACAAGGCGATCACTTTCGAGTTCTCGCACTTCATGAGTCCGCAGTCGGCCTATCGGCAGGCGGGGCATCTGTATGACAGATATAAGGAATATTTCGATATAAAGTAGGCGGGCAGTATTTGGGATAAAACGCACAACGATGTTTCGATATCGCGTAGCGATATCGGCAGTTCGCCGCCGCCCCATGCGGCGGACTGCGGCTCGCCCGAGGCTCGCGCACTCCTGCCGCCGTCGGCGAACAGCAAACATGGGAATATTAAACGATAATGCCTCGGTTGCGGCCGGTTTGCAGTCGGGGTGCGATAATGGATATGGAGATACTATTATATATTATGGTTGCGGCATTGGCCGTGGCGTGCGCGGTGCTGGGCAATATGCTTGCGACGGCACGGCGGCGCGTGCTTGAGTCTAAGGTGCGGATCGCGGCGGCCGAGGAGAGTGCCGTGCGGACCGAGCAGGCCCGAGCGGAGGCCGTGGCGGCACGTATGGAGGTTCTGGCTGCGCTCGACGGTGAGCGTGCCATGCGCGAGCGCGAGCAGATGGCGCGCGTGAAGGCCGAGACGGAGCTTGCGGCGGAGCGTCGCGCCGTGGCCGACAAGGTGCGTTCGCAGCAGGAGATGGAGACGGCGCTGCGCGAGCAGTTCCGAGCGCTGGCGGGCGATGTGCTGGGCGAGCAGAGCCGCAGATTCAAGGAGGAGAACCGCGAGTCGATGGATGTGATACTCAAACCGTTCAAGGACAATATCCGCGATTTCCGCGAGCGAGTGGAGACCATATATTCGCGTCAGACCGAGCAGGGCGGCGAGCTGCGCAACGAGTTGCAGCGCCTGATGGAGCTCAACAAACGCATCACTACCGAGACTACCAACCTGACCAATGCCCTCAAGGGCAATTCGAAGGTGCAGGGCGACTGGGGCGAGGTGATACTGGAGACGATACTCGACAACTCGAATCTCATTCGGGGCGTGCACTACGATACGCAGCTCAATGTGAAGGATGCCGAGGGCAATAACCTGCGGCCCGACGTGGTTCTCTATCTCCCGGGCGGCAAGCAGATCGTAATCGATTCGAAGGTGTCGCTCACGGCGTATGTCAATCTTGTGGCGGCCGAGACCGATGCCGAGCGCAAGGCTGCCGCGGCGGCGCACGTGGCCTCGGTGCGGCAGCATGTCAACGAGCTGGGACGCAAGGAGTACCAGCGGTTGATGCAGTCGCCCGACTTCGTGATAATGTTCGTGCCGAACGAGCCCGCTTTTCTGGCCGCGTTGCAGGCCGACCCCTCCATCTGGAGCGATGCCTACGAGAAGAAGGTGATCGTGTCGTCGCCGACCAATCTGTTCGCGCTGCTGAAGCTCGTGGACGATCTGTGGCGGCGCGACGACCAGTCGCGCAACCGCGAGAACATAATAAAATACGGTGTGGCGCTTTACGAGCAGCTCGTGGCGTTCACCTCGGCGCTGGAGGGCGTGGGGCAGAGTCTGGAGCAGGCGCGCGCCAAGTACGACGAGGCCTACAAGCGTCTGCACACGGGCAAGAACAACATAGTGCGCACGGGCGAGCGGCTGCGTAAGCTGGGACTGCCCACCGCGAAGCGGCAGCCGCAGCGTCTGTTGGACGAGACCGACGGTGCGGACGACGATGCGGCAGAGCTGCCTAATGCGAAAAACAGCGATGAAGATGAAGCGTGACGATACTTTCTGGCGACGGCTGGACGAGCTGCTGGAGCGGTCGGAGATAGTGATAGACCGCCCGCGCGGATCGCGTCATCCGCGATTTCCCGAAATAGTCTATGGGTTGGACTACGGTTATCTGGACGGTACCACCTCGGCCGACGGCGAAGGGGTGGACGTGTGGTTGGGCAGCGATGCGGCGCGGCGGCTCGATGCCGTCATCTGCACCGTGGATCTGGATAAGCGCGACGCCGAGATGAAGCTCATGGTGGGCTGCACCGCCGAAGAGCGCGATTACATAGAGCGTTTTTACAACTCGTGGCCCGACATGGGCGGCATGATCGTGCTGCGGGACGAGGTGTGAGCCGCCCGCGGCATCCTTGGCGAATGCCCCTTACTTTATTTCCATATTGCGTCTCGCCCACGGCATTATCGCCGCGGGCGGCATTTTTTTTGTCAGCAGGTGGCGCATGCGCTCCATGTAGGGCTCGGTGTGGGCGAAGAAGAGTTTGTAGCCGCCGCACAGCGCGTTCAGGTTGCGGTCGCCCGATTTTGAGGCGGCGAAGCGGTGCTGCGGGCACTCGCCGCGGCACAGCGCAAGGTATTTGCAGCGCAGGCATTCGCGCGGCAGCGAGTTTCGTTTGGCCAGACCGAAGCGGAAGTGCTCGTCGCTGCCGTAGAGGTCGCGCAGCGGGCGTTCGCGGATGTTTCCTAAAAGATATTGCGGATAGACGAAGTGGTCGCACGGGTAGACGTCGCCGTTGTGCTCGACGGTTATCGTGCCGCCGCACGTCTCGCACATGGTGCACAGCCCCGCGGGAGCGTTCATGTATCCCGCCAGAGTGGCGTCGAAGAGCTGTACGAAGCGTTCGCCCACATCCCGCGTGACCCAGCGGTCGAACACGTCGCACATGAACTTTCCGAAGTCGCGCGCACCGACCGACCACGGTGCGGGAGAGGCCCCCTCGGTGTCGGGCGGCACGATGCGCGGTCGGGTGCCGTCGGCGGGGACAGCGTATTCGGCCACGGGCAGGAACTGCATGTAGCGGCTTATGCCGCGCAGAAATTCGTACACCTCGCCGCCGCGCCCCGCCGAGCGGGCGTTGACGGCGGTGAGGGTGTTGTACTCCACGCCGTGGCGTTGCAGGAGCTCGACGGCTTTCATCACGCGGTCGAACGTCCCGCGGCCGTCGCGGTCGGTGCGGAAAGCGTCGTGGATGTCGCGCGGTCCGTCGATGGAGATGCCGACCAGAAAGCCGTTGTCGCGCAGCAGACGGCACCATTCGTCGTCGAGCAGCAGCCCGTTGGTTTGTAGGGAGTTGGCGATGGGCCGCCCGTCGGAGTACCTGCGTTGGAACTCCAGCGCGGCGAGGAACCATTCGCGCCCCGCCAGCAACGGTTCGCCTCCGTGCCATGCGAAAGCGAGGGTGTCGGAGTCGCTGCCCGAGATGTATTGCCGCGTGTACTCTTCCAGCAGTTCGAGGCTCATGCGCGGCAGGCGGCCGCCGTAGAGGTCGGCCTTGCCCAGATAGTAGCAGTAGGCGCAGTCGAGGTTGCAGGCCGCGCCCACGGGTTTGAGCATGGCGCCGAAAGCGCGGGTGGCGCGGCGTGCGGCCTCGCCGAATGTTATGTACTCGTCGTGCGACATGTAGGAATCGGTCGTTGTGTATGCAAATATAATATTTCCCGAGCGAACCGAAGCGGGTATTGCGAATATTGTTGTCGTCTGCTGTTCGCCGACGGCGGCGGCGAACTGCCGATATCGCGGAGCGATATCATATTTATCATGTCCCCCGAAAATAATCCCCCTGCCCGATGCGTTACGTGTAGCGGCGGTAGGCGGAAAAAGTTCGTTTGCAACAGTCGTTTTCTCGCCTCGGCTTATCGACAATGTTCAATATGTGTCCGATTTTTGTAAAAAACGTAAAAACCCGAAAACTTTTTTTGTTTTTCGGTTTCCCATATATATATATTTGCAGCGGCATAAATTCGAAAAACTTATGACGCAGCGTGAAAAAATAGTCGAGCATGTATCGCATATGTTGTCGTCGTTCGGCGTGAAGTCGGTGCGGATGGACGATGTGGCCAATTCGCTTGGCATGTCGAAACGCACGCTTTACGAGATGTTCGGCGACAAGGAGGAGCTTCTGTACGAGAGCATGATGTATCGTGTGGATATGTTCCATCGCAAGGTGGCCGAAAATACGGCCGATTGCCGGAATATGTTGGAGGTGCTGTTGATGAGCGTTCGCAGACTCAGCGGCAAGGACGCGTGGCACGAGACGGAGAAGAGGTTGATGACTAATCTCAAGAAGTTCTATCCGCATGTGTTCGACAAGGTGCAGCGCAATCAAGCTGAACGCGGAATGAAAGGGCTGCAAACCGCGTTGGACAAGTGCCGCGAGGACGGTTATCTCGATCCGAATGCAGATATAGAGCTGCTTACGCGCCTGTTTTTCCTGACCATGGGCATGTTCATATGCGGTGACGGCATAGTACTGCCCGAGGGCGTCACCCGCGAAGCGGCGGGCAGCCTGCTCATAGTGAATTTCCTGCGCGGGCTAAGCTCGGTGAAGGGCATGCAGGTCATAGACGAGATTCTGGCCCGCGAAAAGGAGCCTGCCGCAGGGGGGGGGTATACGGAACAAAAAGAATAAATGCAATACTAAATTGAGTGATTTTATGAAACTTAGAAATCTCTTTTATGCGTTGGCGACGGCCGTGTGCGTCGCGACGGCGCCCGCGATGGCGCAAGAGAGTGCCGCAACCGACAATTCGGGGCCTTTGACGCTCACGCTCGAACAGGCCTTGGAGATCGCCCTGAGCGAAAATCCGACGGTGAAGATAGCCGATCGGACCATCGAAGCCAAGAAGTACGCCAAGCGCGGAACATACGCTTCGCTGTGGCCCGAGATCAGTGCGTCGGCTACTTACCAGCGATATATAAAGAAGCAGACCATGCACATTATGGACCAGTCGATGAAGGTGGGTACCTCGAACAACTATTCGGGTGGTTTCTCGGCCTCGATCCCCGTGGTGAACGCCCAGTTGTGGAAGTCGCTGAAGATATCGGCGATGGATGTCGAACTGGCCGTCGAGCAGGCGCGCGGTTCGCGCATCGACATGGTGGAGCAGGTGTCGAAGGCATTTTATCAGGTTTTGCTGGCGAAGGATTCCTACGAAGTATACAAACGCGTGTACGACAATGCCGTGGAGAATCACAAAATCGTGGAGCGCAAGTATGACGTGGGTGCCGTGTCGGAGTACGATTTCATAAGCTCGAAAGTCACGGTGTCGAACGCCGAGCCCGACGTGCTGAATGCCGAGAACTCGATCGTGGTGGCCCTGTGGCAGCTCAAGGCGCTGCTGGGTCTGGATCTGGCTACGGATGTCGATTGCGCGGGTTCGCTGGCCGATTACGAGAAGATGATGAGCGCGCAGTTCGACGTGGAGTTCAATCTCGAAAACAACAGCACCATGAAGCAGTTGGATATTCAGGAGCGTCAGCTGGAGAAGACCATCGAGCTGAACCGTGCGGCCAATCTGCCCACGCTGAGCCTCTCGGCCGCATACAACTTCACCGCCATGGAGGAGAACTTCAAGTTCAGCCAGTATACGTGGAATCCCTACGCCTACGCCTCGCTGAGCCTCAATATCCCGATCTTCGCGGGCGGAAAGCGCCGCGCCGACGTGAAGCAGGCCAAGATCAACCTGAACACGCTCCAGTTGCAGCGCGAGAACACCGAGCGTCAGTTGCACACCTCGATCATGCAGTACATAAGCAGCATGCAGACCAACCTGAAGCAGTACAACGCCTCGGCCGAGAACATTTCGCAGGCCAAGCGCGGTTACGAGATCGCGGTGAAACGTTACGATGTGGGCGGCGGCACGCTGGTCGACATCGACAACTCGCAGCTCGCCTACACGCAGGCGCAGCTGAGCCGCAGTACGGCCATATACAACTATCTGGTAAATCAAGTCTCGTTGGATAAGATTTACGGAACATATTCGCATGAGGAAAACTAAAAACAACAGAGAGACAATATGAAAATGAACGTTATCATCGAAACGCTGCTCATCGGCGGTGTTTGCATGGCAAGCGTCGCTTGCGGATCGAAGCAGAAGAGTGATGCGGCCGAGGAGCAGAAGGCCGCTGCCAAGCCCAAGGTGACTACCCAAGTAGTGCATACGCAGGACGTCGATCAGGAGAGCGTCTTCACGGGCAACGTGGAGGGTTACGCCGTGAACAACATCACGCCGCAGTCGTCGCGCCGCATATCGCGCCTGCTGGTGGATGTGGGCGACCATGTGAGAGCAGGTCAGCAGGTGGCCGAAATGGACAATTCGAGCCTCGCGCAGGCCAAGGCCCAGTACGAGAACAACAAGGCCGCTTTCGAGCGCGCCGACGAGCTCTACCGCTTCGGCGGCGAGTCGAAAGCCAATTGGGAGGCTGCGCAGACCACCTACGAGGTGTCGAAAGCCAATTACGAGAACTTGGTGGAGAACACCACGCTGTGTTCGCCCATCTCGGGCGTAGTTACGGCCCGCAATTACGACAACGGCGACATGGTCGGTTCGTTGCCCATATTCGTCATCCAGCAGATACGTCCCGTGAAGATAATGGTGAACGTGTCGGAGACGCTCTATCCTTACGTGAAGAACGGCATGGCCGTAAGCGTGACGTTCGACGCCATGGGCGACCGCACGTTCGAAGGCAAGGTGTCGCGCATCACTCCGTCGATCGATCCCGCGTCGCGTACCTTCCCTGTCGAGATCACGGTGCAGAACAATGACGAGATGATCAAGCCGGGCATGTACGCCCGCGTGACGATGAACTACGGAACGCGCAATAACGTGGTGGTTCCCGACCGTTCGGTGGTCAAGCAGATGGGTTCGGGCGACCGTTACGTCTATGTCTACAAGAACGACGGAACCGTGGAATTCCGCCGCGTGGAGCTCGGACGCCGCATGGGCGACACTTACGAGATCGTAAGCGGCCTGTCGGACGGCGACGAGGTGGTCGTTACGGGCCAGAGCGCACTGAACGGCGGAATGAGTGTTGAACGAGTTAACAAGCAGTAATCGATGAATATTTATAAAACAGCGGTCCATAATCCCATTACCACCATCCTGATTTTTGCAGCGATCGGTATCATGGGTCTGTTCTCGCTCTCGCGTCTGGGAATCGACTTGTATCCCGATATCGAGTCGAACTCGATCATGGTGATGACCACGTATTCGGGTGCGAGTGCCGAGGATATCGAGAACAACATAACCCGACCTTTGGAGAACACGCTCAACGGCGTGGAGGACCTGAAACACATTACATCTCAATCGAAGGAGAACGTTTCGATCATCACCCTCGAATTCGAATACGGAATCGATATCGACGTGGCTACCAACGACGTGCGCGACAAGCTCGACATGGTGACCACGTTGCCCGACAATGCCAACTCGCCGATTATTTTCAAATTCTCGGCCGACATGATCCCCATCCTCATCCTCGGCGTCACGGCCGACGAGAGTATGAACGGACTCTACAAGATACTCGACGATCAGGTGGCCACCCCTCTGGCCCGCGTCAACGGCGTGGGTACCGTGTCGGTGGTGGGTGTGCCCGAGCGCGAGATTCAGGTCTACTGCGATCCCAACAAGCTGGAGGCTTACGGCCTGAGCATCGAGACCATATCGTCGGCCATAGCTGCCGCCAACCGAAGCACCCCCGCGGGTTCGTTCGACGTGGGTTCGAATGCCTACTCGCTGCGTGTGGATCAGGAGTTCGATGATCCGCAGGAGCTGCTCGACATAGTGGTGGGCAGCAACGGCACCGCGCCGATCTATCTGCGCGACGTGGCCAAGGTGCAGGACACCGTGCAGGAGCGCATACAGGAGACCTACAACAACGGCGAGAAGGGCGGTATGATCATCGTGCAGAAGAAGTCGGGCGCCAATGCCGTGGCCATCTCGAAGGCCGCGCAGAAGCAGGTGGCCGCCGTGGCTTCGTCGCTTCCGTCGGACGTGGGCATCTACACCATAGTCGACACCTCGGAGAACATCGTGGCTACCGTGCAGTCGCTGCGCGATACCATCATAACCACCTTCGTGCTGGTGATGATCGTGGTGTTCCTCTTCCTCGGACGCTGGCGCGCAACCATCGTGGTGGTGCTGACGATCCCCATCTCGCTGCTGGCCGCCATCATCTATCTGTTGGCTACGGGCGAGACGCTGAATATCATCACCATGTCGTCGCTCTCCATCGCCATCGGTATGGTGGTCGATAACGCCATCGTTGTGCTGGAGAACATCACCTCGCACATCGACCGCGGTGCGAAGCCCAAGCAGGCGGCCATATTCGCCACCAAGGAGGTGGGTATCTCGGTCATGGGCGGTACGCTTACCACCATCGCCGTGTTCTTGCCCCTTACCATGATTCAGGGTATGGCGGGTATCCTCTTCAACTCGATGGGTTGGATGGTGACCATCACGCTTACCATATCGACCATCGCCGCCGTTACGTTCACTCCCGTGCTGGCATCGATGATGATGAAACGAAACCCGACGAAGGCGTGGTTCCAAAAGGGTATCGATGCCGTGATGGAGCGTTTCAATAACTTCTATGCGGGTATTCTCAGCTGGTGCGTGCATCATCGCAAGACCGTGATTCTGGTCGCCGTGGCTGCGTTCGTCGGAGTGCTGATGGGCCCCGGGTCGAACCTCAAGTCGGAGTTCTTCCCCGTGCAGGACAACGCGCGTATAGGTGTCGATATCCAGCTGCCCGTGGGTACGGGCCAGAACATCACGCGTGATCTGGCGCTGGAGCTGTCGAGCCGCTTCCGCGAGGCTTTCCCCGAGATCAAGACGGTGAACCTCCGCGAGGGTCAGGCCGATACCGACAATGCTTTCGCGTCGATGCAGGATAACGGTACCCACATCATCTCGATGAACATCTCGCTCACGAAGAAGACCGAGCGCGACCGCAGCCTTTCGGAGATCGGCGACGGCATGCGTCGGATTCTGAACGAATATCCCGAGATTCGCAAATATAATGTCAACGAGTCGGGCCAGCGAGGCGGTATGGGTCAGAGCGCCGTCGAGGTGGAGATCTACGGTTACGATTTCGACACGACCGACGACTTGGCCGAGCAGGTGGCCGAGATGATGCGCGGCATGGATGCTTGTAGCGAGGTGACCATCTCGCGCGACCAATACACTCCCGAATACCATGTCGACTTCGACCGCGAGAAGCTGGCCATGAACGGCTTGGACGTCACGACCGCCGCAAGTTATCTGCGTAACCGCATCAACGGTTCGGTCAATTCGTATTATCGCGAGGACGGCGAGGAGTACGACATCCGCGTGCGTTACGACCGCAAATTCCGCGAGTCGATCGAGGATATCGAAAACATTACGATCTACAATGCTCAGGGCGTGGGCGTCAAGGTGCGTGATCTGGGCGTCGTGCGCGAGGCCTACACCCCGCCGACCATCGAACGTAAGGACCGCGAGCGTTACGTGACCGTTTCGGGCATCGTGGCCCACGGTTACGCCATGAGCCAGCTCGTCGACGAGGTGAATCAAGCCATGCCGTCGATCGCATTCCCCGCGGGTTATATGTGGAGTCTGGGCGGAACTTTCGAGGATCAGCAGGATACCTTCTCCGACCTTATCACCCTCATGGCGTTGATGATCATCCTCGTGTTCGTGATCATGGCATCGCAGTTCGAGTCGTTGACCTACCCGTTCGTGATCATGTTCTCGATTCCGTTCGCACTCGTGGGCGTTATCATCGGTCTGGCGATAACGAATACCCCGATGAGCGTTATGGCATTGCTCGGCGTGTTGATGCTTATCGGTATAGTGGTGAACAACGGTATCGTGCTGGTGGATTACACCATCCTCTGCCGCGAGCGAGGTATGGGCATATACGAGGCCGTGGTTACGGGTGGACGAAGCCGTCTGCGACCCATCCTCATGACCACCGTGACCACTGTGCTGGGTATGATTCCCATGGCATTGGGCCGAGGCGTCGGTGCCGAGATGTGGAACCCGCTGGGTATGTCGGTGGCTTGGGGTCTTTCGATCTCGACGCTCATCACGTTGATCCTCATCCCCACCATCTACACCTCGTTTGCGGTGCATGGCGAGAACCGTCGAAACAGAATGTTGCGTAAGGCGCAACAGCAGAATAACTAAGGCGATCCGTGCGATTACGCCGTCTCGATGCGTCGCTTTCCGCTCCCTCTTTCGGGAGGGGCGGCGGTGACCTCGGGCGCGGCGATCGGGATGCGGAAGCCGAATCGATAAAATTCGTTTTTATGAAAGCTGTATTTATGGCATGCAACCAGTCGATGTACGACTCGGTGATCGAAATAATGGATGAGATGAATCTTCGCGGCTTTACGGGCTGGGAGGAGCTCATGGGACGCGGCAGCAAGGACGGCGAGCCTCACCTCGGCAGCCATGCTTGGCCCGGAATGAACTCGGCGTTGATCGCCGTGATGGAAGACGAGCAGGCCTCGGATTTCTTGGCCCGTCTGCACAAACTCGACGAGGAGAATGAAGCGCAGGGTATGCGTGCCTTCGCGTGGAATGTCTCGGATATGATTTAAGGTCGGAGGACTAATTTTCGCTGTCGAGGGTGCGATATCGCATGGCGATATCGGCAGTTCGCCGCCGCCCCCACGCGGCGGACTGCAACTCGCTTTCGGCTCGTGCATTCCTGCCGCCGTCGGCGAACCGCAGACCTCCTATTTTCTCACGAATAATCATTCTCGATTTTCTACATGGTCGGGACCCGAAAAATCGGGTCCCGACCTGTTTTTCGTTGTCCGTACATGAAAAAAACACGTTTGCCTGCGGGCGGCAGCGACGGGGCGGGCCGCGCATGATTATGCACGGATTGCAATATTTGGTGCATCGGAGTGACACAGATGTTGCAAAGTTGCGAAATGTCCGATGTCGGGCGGTCGGAAGTTTGTCTTTGCCGATAACGGATGTTAATTTTGAGTGTAAAAAACTGCTAATACTTAAGACCGATTATGAAAAACAGAAAACTGAGAATGGGAATGATCGGCGGCGGAAGCGATGCTTTCATCGGAGCCATCCATCGCCGCGCCGCGCTTATGGAGAACGAGATCGAACTCGTCTGCGGATGTTTCAGCATAAATCCCGAAATATCTCTCAACTCGGGACGTTCGTATTACGTTCCCGATAACCGAATATACACCACGTGGCAGGAGATGTTGGAGAAGGAGGCCGCGCTGCCCGAGGACGAACGTATGGATTTCGTGACCATCGTCACCCCCAACAAGTTCCATTACGAACCCGCGGTGCGGGCTTTGGAAGCCGGTTTCAACGTGGTGATCGACAAGCCCATGACCTTCTCGTTGGAGGAGGCCCTGTCGCTGCGCGAGAAGGTGCGCGAAACGGGTCTCACGCTGGCTCTGACCCATGTTTACAGCGCCTATCCCGCCGTCAAGGAGGCCAAGAAGCGTATCGCCCGAGGCGATATCGGCAAGGTGCGCCGCCTCTTCGTCGAATATTCGCAGGGCTGGCTGACCAAGCGCATAGAGCTCAAGGGCGGCAACAACGCCGTTTGGCGCAACGATCCCAAGCAGGCGGGCAAGGGCGGCTGCGTGGGCGACATAGGTACCCACGCATGGCATCTGGCCGAGTATGTCACGGGTGCCAAGGTGACGGAGGTGTGCGCCGATCTGCTGCGTGTGGCCGAGGGGCGTCCCGTCGACGACGACGCCTGCGCGTTCATGCGTTTCGACGGCGGATTCACGGGCCTGTTGCAGGCCACGCAGGTGGCTACGGGCGAGGCCAACAACATCCGTCTGCGCGTTTACGGCGAAAACGGCGGAATCGAGTGGCGCCAGATGGAGCCGAATACCTTATATATAAAATGGCACGACCGTCCCGCCGAGGAGATCCGCGTGGGCAACGGCTACGACTACCTGACCGACTTCACCAAGTGGAATACCCGCGTCCCGGGCGGTCATCCCGAAGGCTTCATCGAGGCGTTCGCCAACATCTACCGTAACTTCGCACTCACCGTGCGTGCCCGTTCGGCGGGCGAGACCCCGACCGAGGAGATGCTCGACTTCCCGACCGTGGAGGACGGCGTGCGCGGCATGCAGTTCGTGGAGACCATGGTGCAGGCGGGTTACGACAAGGAGCAGAAATGGCATAAATGGGTCGAAAAGTAGTGTCGGCATGGTCGCTGCCGACGATCCGATATTCGGGCGCGTGCCGTGAAATTCACGGCACGTTCGAGCATCGGGGTGTCGATACTTTTTAATAAAAAAGTGAAAATTTTGTTTGCCGATGGCGAAAAAATTACTACTTTTGACCATGATACGGCTTGATCGGACCACCCGATTCCGCATGACAAGTCGCGGCGAATGGGGTACGGCGGCGGCCGCAGAACATAGGCTTTAACTTAAATTATTTTTGAGTAGCATAATAATTATGTCTAAATCAAGTAATAAAAAGAAGATCCTGTTGGTCGGTCTGGGCGGACTCGTCGTGGGATTTTCTTTGATGATAGCACTCAATTCGTTGTGGGTCAAAAGTTCCAAGAACGAATCGTGCATGATGTGTCACTTCCATCCCGAGTCGGATGCGAGCTGGAAACAGTCGGTACACTACAACAACGCCAGCGGCGTGATGACCGACTGCGTGGATTGTCACCTGCCTCCCAAAGGATCGTTCGCCTATTTCAAGGCCAAGATGTCCACGGGTATGAAGGACGTGTGGTCGTACATCACCAAGAAATCGGAGGATATCGATTGGGACAGCAAGGGCGAGTTGGAGTACGCCACCAAGATCGTGTACAACGAGTCGTGCAAGGCCTGCCACGTCAATTTGTTCCCTGCGGGACTCTCCGACGAGGGCGTGACGGCGCACCTCTATTACGAGGATAACGAGGAGAAGCTCGACCTTCAGTGCATAAGCTGTCACCTCGACGTGGGTCACTACAATCCCAATTACCAGCATGCCAAGATGGTGGGCCGTCCCGAGACGGGCAGCGGCGAGATATACGCCGAGGCCACGCCCGTGACGGAGTTCGCCAACTTCACCGAGACCATCCCCGGGACTTCGGCTTCGATCAGCATGATCGCCATCCCGGGCGGCAGTTTCACGATGGGAAGCCCCGAGAAGGAGCCTTTCCGTGGTGCGGACGAGTCGCCGCAGCGTAACGTTACCGTGTCGCCTTTCTTCATGGGCGAGATGGAGGTTACGTGGGACCAGTTCTGGGCATTCTACGGCGAGACCATGTCGGAGGGGCGCACTCCGCCCGAGGCGGTGTATGCCAACAACTCGCGCGAGGACGTGGATGCGGTGAGCGGCCCTACGGCGCCGTTCGGATTCCCCGACCAAGGCTGGGGCATGGGCGAGCGTCCTGCCATAACCATGACGCACTACGCGGCCCGGACCTTCTGCCAGTGGCTTTCGCTCAAGACGGGTAAGAAATACCGTCTGCCGACCGAGGCCGAGTGGGAGTACGCGGCGCGCGGCGGTACGTCGACCCCCTATTTCTTCGAGGGCAGCCCCAAGAAGTACAGCAACGAAGGCTTCTGGAACGGCATGTTCGGTGCCGACACTACGGTGATAAACAGCTATGCGGTGTATGCCAACAACAGCAAGAACCGCACGCAGGAGCCTGCGAAGATAAAGGCCAATCCGTTCGGATTAAAGAATATGGCGGGTAACGTGATGGAGTATTGCTCGGACTGGTATGCCGAGGATGCCTATTCGAAGATGCAGGACGGCGCGGTCGATCCCAAAGGTCCCGAGTCGGGTACGGAGCATGTGGTGCGCGGCGGCTACTACGGCGACGACGCCTCGGCGTTGCGCAGTGCGGCCCGCGGACATACCGAGCACGATGCTTGGCTCAAGACCGACCCGCAGAACCCGAAGAGTATCTGGTGGTACTCGGACATAAAGGGCATAGGCTTCCGCGTGGTGTGCGAGGTGCCCGAGGGCGTGGCGGCGCAGTAGCCCGAGTGCGCGGACGGCGCGGCGGAATATGCGATGAACGATTTTTAACTCTATAAAACTACTACTATGAGCAAAAACAAACTCAGCAGAAAGGACTTCTTGTCGTACTCTGCATTGATGGGCGTGACGAGCCTCGTGGGTTCGTCGGCAATCCTTTCTTCATGTAAAGAGAAGGGACCGGTTTACACTCCGCTGAAGCAGGCGGGCGAATATTATGTCCCCGTACTTAACGATAAGGCCGATGACGGCAAGGAGTTGAAAGCGGGCGTTATCGGTTGCGGCGGCCGCGGTTCTGGCGCTATCGTCGACCTGTTGAACGCCGCCAACGGCATCAAGGTGGTCGCTTTGGGCGATACTTTCGCCGATCGTCTGAACGGTCTTCGCGAGTATCTGAAGAAGGATCACAGCCAAGAGGTTCCCGAGGAGAACTGCTTCGTGGGCTTCGACGCATACAAGAAAGTGATCGACTCGGGTGTGGATATGGTCGTTATCGCCACTCCTCCCGCATTCCGTCCTCTGCATTTCCAGTATGCCACCGAGAAGGGCGTTCACTCGTTCCTCGAGAAGCCCATCGCCGTGGATGCAAAGGGTTACCGCATGATCATGGCTACCGCAAAGCAGGCCAAGGCAAAGAACCTGAGCGTGGTTACGGGTACGCAGCGTCGTCACCAGCGCCCCTATGTGGAGGCTTTCCGGAAGATTCAGGAGGGTTACATCGGCGAGATCACCGGCGGTAACGTCTATTGGAATCAGGGTATGCTGTGGTATCGCGACCGTCAGCCCAATTGGAGCGACACCGAGTGGATGATCCGCGACTGGGTTAACTGGAAGTGGCTTTCGGGCGACCATATCGTGGAGCAGCACGTGCACAATATCGACGTATTCCTCTGGATGTCGGGTCTGAAACCCGTGAAGGCTACGGGCTTCGGTGCGCGTCACCGTCGCGTTACGGGCGACCAGTACGACATGTTCAGCGTAGACTTCGAGATGGAGAACGGTATTCACATGCACTCTATGTGCCGTCAGATCAACGGTTGCAGCAACAACGTGAGCGAGTTCATTCAGGGAACCAAGGGTTCGTGGAGCAGCGACGGCGTGATCAAGGATCTGGCAGGCAACGTTATCTGGAAGTTCGATGACGAGGCAGCCAAGGGGCAGTACCAGCAGCACAACCCCTACGTGCTGGAGCACGTGGATTGGGTCAACCACATCCGCAAGGGCGAGGCTCACGACGAGGCTACCGAGTGCGCCATCTCATGCTTGGCAGGCGTAATGGGTCGCGAGGCCGCTTATGCAGGCTCGACCGTGACTTGGGACGAGATGAGCCAGTCGCCGCTGGATTACCTCGGCGAGTTCAAGCAGGAGCTCGGCAAGCAGGATATGGACAAGTGCGTCGTACCTGTTCCGGGCAAGTAATCGACAGCCGTACGCAATTTATATACGCAGTCTGTCGTTAGGACAGGCGGATGCGACCGCCCGATCATGACGATCGGATGCGGGGCATCGGCCGACGAGACACTGATACAACGAAGTATATGATTGCATGACCGTAATGAGGGGTGGGGCAGGAGCTGTAAAACTCCCTCTCCGCCCCTTTCGTTTACGAGTCGCGATTCGAATCGCGAAGCAGTTGAGAGTTGAGAATGAGCGGAAAAGCGAAATACGAGTTTATCGACGACGGGATGCTGGACGAGGTGTGCGCCGAGGGGCGCCGTTCGCCGCGCCTGAGGATGAACCGCAATTTCCACCGCTCGACCGACGAGGCGGTGAACCGACTGCTCAACGCCATGCACCGCGGCAGTTACATCCCCGTGCACAGACATCTGTCGCCCGAGCGCAGCGAGAGCTGCGTGGTGTTGCGCGGACGTGCGGGCCTTACGATCTACGACGACGAGGGCCGTGTGACGGAGCGGCGCATCGCGGGACCTTGCTGCGGCTGCGCGGGATTCGATCTCGAAGCGGGAGTGTGGCACGGACTGACGGTGCTGGAGGACGATACGGTGCTCTTCGAGGTGAAGCAGGGGCCTTTCGCTCCCATCGCATCGAATGACTTAGCGCCGTGGACGCCCGCGGCGGACGATGCCGAAGCGGTCCGCGATTTCGTGAACGAGCAGGAAAATGAATTTAACAAAATCGAAAAATTATGAATAGAAAAGAATTTTTACAGCGTTCGCTGGCAGGCGCAGCCGTAGTGGCAGCCTCTGCCGCACCCATCGAGTTGATGGCGGGTTGCGCACCCAAAGGCAAAAAGAGCGGCAAGGCCGAGCTTCGCCTCTCGTTTCAGGAGGGCATAGCCCCGGGAAATAGTCTCGACGAGAAGCTCGACTACATGGAGAAGTTGGGCATCGTGGGCTTCGAGCCGAACGGAGGCAACCTCGCAAAGCGCGTGAACGAGATTCAGCAGGCGCTGAAGAACCGCAACATAAAGGTGTCGGCCATCTGCGCGGGCTTCGGCGGATTCATCCTTGCGGAGGATCCCGCGGTGAAGGCGCAATTCGACTCTACGATGCGCGAGATCGTGGCCGCAGCGGGCGAGCTGGGTTCTACGGGCGTCATCATGGTGCCTGCGTTCAACGGTCAGAAGCCCTGCCGTCCCCACACGCTGGAGACGCGCGAGTTCCTCTGCGAGCAGCTGCACGATCTGGGCGAGTATGCCCTCAAGTGCGGTACTACCGTGATTCTGGAGCCGCTGAACCGTCGCGAGGCGCACTATCTGCGTCAGGTGGGCGACGCCGCAGCCATCTGCCGCGACTCGAAGAGCGCGGGCGTGAAGTGCATGGGCGACTTCTGGCACATGCAGGAGGAGACGTCGGACTACGCAGCCTTCATGGCCGCAGGTCCCGAGTACTTGCAGCATGTACACGTGGCCAGCCGCGGCCGCCGCATAATGCCCGGCGAGGATGGCGAGAAGGATAACTACGTCGACGGAATGCGCGCGCTGAAGGAGATGAGCTATCCCTACTACATCAGCTTCGAGTGCGGCACTCAGGGCGATCGCGAGCAGACAGTGCCCGCAGCCGTGGAGCTGCTGCGCGCCCAGTGGAAGAAGGCGTAACCATTGTGTATGGGCCGCCGCTGCGATGGCATGCGGCTGTGTGATTACCTTAAAATAACGAACTATGACCTTGCAATGGGGTTATAAACGAGCATTTCTGCGTTGTGCCTTACTATTTGTAGTGGGCACAACGTTGCAAATGACGGTAGGCGATATCGACAACTCGTTTCTGCGATATCCGTGGGGGGCAATCCTCGCGGTGAATTATCTCTATGTGCTGGTGGTGCTCCGCGTGCAGTCGGACAAGTGGCGCTGCCTCGGGCAGCTGTGGGACCGTTACGCATGCGTGTCGTCGCTGGCCTCGATGGTCGTCATGACCATCGTTTTCGGACTCACGCGTCAGGATCCCGAGGCGGGAGGCATCGCGGGAGCGCTGGGCTTCTCGCGCATGACCTCGTCGTGGCAGTTCAATCTGCTGCTGTTCTACTTCATGACGACCGTGGGGCTGACCGTGATAGACGACATCATGCACATACGCCGCCGCAGGGTGGCGGCCGTGCTGTCGCATGCGGGGGTGTTCGCGCTGCTGGTGACGGGCATCTTCGGAGGTGCCGACAAGGAGCGCGTGAGCATAACCGCGTCGCTCGACCGACCCGTGAACGCAGGTACGGACGGACGCGGCGCCGAGGTCGAATTGCCGTTCGCCGTCACGCTGCGCGAATTTCGCATGGACGAGTATCCGCCCAAACTCTATCTGCTCGACACGCGGTCGGAGACCTCGTCGCGCGATTTCCTCTCGGTGGAGGCCGAGGGTGCCGAGGCCGAGATTGACGGTTGGAGAATACGCGCCGAGCGCAGCATCGATATGGCGGGCCGCATGCCCGACGACGATGAGTACCGCCCGATGAAGCATGTGGGCGCCGCGCCTGCGGTGTATGTCACGGCCGAGAACATGGTTTCGGGCGAGCGCAGCGAAGGCTGGGTGAGCTGCGGAAGCCATATTTTCGAGCCGTCGTATCTGCTTCTGGACGGCGGATATGCCGTCGCGATGCCGCGGCGGGAGGCCAAACGCTATCTGTCGAGGATCACGGTGACCGACGCCGAGGGGCAGCGCGAGAACTTCGACGTGGAGGTCAACAGCCCCGCGCGCACGGGATCGTGGCGCATATATCAGGTAGGGTACGACACGGCGCGCGGACGCTGGAGCACGATCAGCGTGCTGGAGTGCGTGCGCGATCCGTGGTACGTGATCGCTCATGCGGCGCTGTGGCTCGTGTTGGCGTCGGGAGTTGTGATGTTCGCTACGGCGGGCGGCCGACGCATCGCGAAGGTCGCGCGTGAGAAAGGAAAGGAGGTCGGACAATGAGTTGGAAACAATTGATTTGGTATGCCGCCGCGGCCGCCGTCTGCTGGGTAACGGGCGCCGTGCTGGCTCTTCGCAGCCGCAGGGTGTGGCCCGCGGCTACGGTTTCGCTGCTCGGGTCGGCGATATTCGTGACGTTCATAGCGGGGCTGTGGGTGGCGCTGGAGCGGCCGCCGATGCGGACCATGGGCGAGACGCGTCTGTGGTACTCGTTCTTTCTCTCGCTGGCGGGCGTGGCCGTGTATGTGCGGTGGCGCTATAAGTGGATACTCTCGTTCAGCACGGTGATGTCGGTGGTGTTCGTCTGCATAAATCTTTTCAAGCCCGAGATTCACAACAAGTCGTTGATGCCCGCGTTGCAGAGCGTGTGGTTCGTGCCTCACGTGATAGTCTACATGTTCGCCTACGCGTTGATGGGGGCCGTAGCGCTCTTCGCCGTGTATTTGTGGCTGCGCTCGTCGCGCCGCGAGCCGTCGGACGAGGAGATGGGGTTGTGCGACAATCTGGTGCGCATAGGCTGGGCGTTTCTGTCGCTGGGCATGACGATGGGAGCCCTGTGGGCCAAGGAGGCGTGGGGCGACTACTGGACGTGGGACCCCAAGGAGACATGGGCCGCGGCCACATGGCTCGGGTATCTGCTATATCTGCATCTGCGGGCGCACAGGCGCGACGACTACCATTGGGCTTTCGCGTTGATATTGTTCTCGTTCCTAATGTTGCAAATGTGCTGGTACGGCATCAACTATCTGCCCTCGGCGCAGGGTGTGAGCGTGCATGCGTATTGAAAAAACAGAGGCTCGCCGGTCGCTCGCTCCGCAGGCTACGACTCGGTTACGAGCCCAATGCGGATAACATCTGAAAACATTCATTATCTGTCGGGTCTGCGGCTTCGTGATCCGCAATAGACATAAGAGTTATGAAACGAATTTTTATATTGTTGTTGTCGGTGCTCGGCCTCTGCGGAGCGTATGCGCAGGAGGGCGCCGAGAGCGGAGTGCGTGCGCGCGAGGGGCAGCTTATGCTGGCCGATCCGTTCATTCTGGAGGATGACGGCTGGTTTTACATCTACGGCACGCAAGCCGACGACGGCATCGTGGTCTACCGTTCGCGCGACCTGAAGCAGTGGAGCGGCCGATGCGGCAACGCCGCGCACGATCTGGCGCTGCACAAGGACGACGTGTGGGGCGAGAAGTGGTTCTGGGCCCCCGAGGTGTACAGGATCGGCGACCGTTACATTATGACGTACAGCGCCGAGGAGCATATATGCTATGCCGAGTCGGACTCTCCGTGCGGGCCGTTCGTGCAGCGCGAGAAGCGTCCCTATTTAGACGAGAAGGGTATCGACTCGTCGATCTTCGTGGACGACGACGGTCGGGCCTACATGTTCTGGGTGCGGTTCACCCACGGAAACGTGGTGTGGGTGGCCGAGATGACGCCCGATTTTCGCGAGGTGAGATTGGAGACGGCGCGCCGCCTGATCGATGCCGAAGAGGGTACGTGGGAGCAGCGGATGGGCCGCGTGGCCGAGGGGCCGCTCGTGGTGAAGCACAAGGGACGCTACTATCTGACATACAGCTGCAACGACTACCGCAGCCGCGACTATGCCGTAGGCGTGGCCGTGGCCGACGACCCTATGGGACCCTACGAGCGGTGCGAGGGGAATCCCGTGCTGCACCGCCATTGCGGGTATGTCGGCACGGGGCACCATGCGTTGCTGCGCACGGGGCGCGGCGACCTGTATATGGTCTACCATGCGCATTACGACGGCAGCCGCGTGCAGTCGCGTCAGACGTTGATCGCACCCGTGCGATTCCGCCGCGACCGCGCGGGCGGCAAGGGCCGTTATCGATTGGAGGTGTCGGAAAAATTGATAGTGCCGATGATCGCCGCCGAGTAGTCGGCGACGTGTGGTTTCGATGTCGATTGGTCGACATGCGGCCGCCCGAATTTATCGGGCGGCTTTTTTTATGTGCGGCTCGCAACGAAATATTTTGCGATAAAGTATTTCGGTTCGCTATATTGTGTCTTAATAGTCCAAACAATCCTACAAAGAGTCCAATTCTGGGGGGGGGATTTTTTCTACTTTTGTAAAAACCTAAACTGCGCAAGCATTTTTTATCGTACCGTCGGCCGTGGTGCGATACCCGAAAAACAGGAAGAACAACTACCGACCTGAAAAAACTGTTATTGAAGAATGAAACCTTAAAACCCGTGTGCCCATGAGAAAATGAAACCTCGAACTTCTTGAATATCGAATCCGAGTCGTCGCGAGATTTTCGGGCGGCGTCGGTCGGACAATCTTAAATTATTAACCCTAAAACTATTTAAGTATGTTATATTTCGACAGATATGCGCATTGGCGCATATTTGCCATGCTTCTTCTTGCGTGCATGGTTTGTATGCCGTCGCCGTCGTCGGCCGCGGATGCGGAGCAGGATGGAAAAACGGTGAATGTAAGCGGCCGCGTGACGGACGAGAACGACCAGCCGCTGGCAGGTGTGGGCATCATCGTGCAGGGCAGTACCCGAGGCGTATCGACCGATCTGGACGGTACGTTCACCATACAGGTGAAGATCGGGCAAAAACTCGAATTGAGTTATCTGGGATACCAAGATCAGGTGGTACCGATTACGAGCGACAAACGTTTGAATCTGAAGATGACGCCGCAGGAGAGCGTTCTGGACGAGGTCACCATCGTGGCATTCTCGAAACAGCGAAAGGAGTCGGTGATCGGTTCGATATCGACCATCAAGCCCGCCGAACTGAAGGTGCCGTCGAGCAACCTCACCACGGCGCTGGCAGGCCGCGTGGCGGGTATGATCTCGTATCAGCGAAGCGGAGAGCCCGGGCAGGACAATGCCGACTTCTTCATTCGCGGCGTCACCACGTTCGGATATAAGGTCGACCCCTTGATTCTGATCGACAACGTGGAGATGACCTCGACCGATCTGGCCCGTCTGCAAGTGGACGACATAGCGAGCTTTTCGATAATGAAGGATGCCACCGCCACGGCCCTTTACGGTGCGCGCGGCGCCAACGGCGTGATTCTCGTCACCACCAAGCAGGGATCCGAGGGCAAGGCCAGACTCAGTTTCAGATACG
Organism: uncultured Alistipes sp.; assembly: GCA_964390585.1. Lineage (GTDB taxonomy): Bacteria > Bacteroidota > Bacteroidia > Bacteroidales > Rikenellaceae > Alistipes. Next base: position 35,998 of record CAYMIH010000003.1, on the reverse strand, counting down.
AAACATCGATATCGGGGCCGACGCGCGACGTGGAGCTCGCCGATCCCATCACATACATGCGTCTGGCCAACGAGGCCGTGCTCACGCGCGATCCGCTGGGCATGACGCTCTATTCGGACCAGAAGATCGACAATACGCTGGCAGGGACGAATCCATACTATTATCCCGCCACCGATTGGAAAAAGGCTCTTATAAAGGATCTGACCGCCAACCACCGCGCCAACCTGAGCATCAGCGGCGGCGGCAAGGTGGCGCGCTACTATGTGGCGGCGGGCTTCTCGCAGGAGAACGGTATACTGAAGGTCGACAAGCAGAACAATTTCAACAACAACATCGACCTGAAGAACTATTCGCTGCGATCGAACGTGAACATCAACATCACCAAAACCACCGAGCTGATAATCCGCATGTCGGGACAGTTCGCCGATTACACGGGACCGATCGACGGCGGTACGACGCTCTACAACAAGATCATGCAGACCAATCCCGTGCTGTTCCCCGCCTATTATCCCAAGGACGACGATCACCGTTACGTGAACCACATCCTGTTCGGCAACTACGGCAACGGCGACTACATAAATCCCTATGCCGACATGGTGAAAGGATACAAGGAGTATTCGCGCAACGTGCTCAACTCGCAGTTCGAGGTGAAGCAGAACTTCGATTTCGTCACAGAGGGCCTGTCGGCGCGCGTGATGTTCAACACCAAGCGCACGTCGTATTACGAGACCACGCGATCGTACACTCCCTTCTACTACTACGCATCGGACTACGACAAGATAAGCGACACGTACAGCCTCACCGCCATAAACGAGGACGGAGGTACGGAGTATCTCAATTATGAGCCCGGCGAGAAGACCGTAAGTTCCGACACGTATGTGGAGGCTTCGGTGAATTACGACCGCACGTTCGCCAAGAAGCATGCCGTGAGCGGCTTGTTAGTGTTTCAGGCCAAGCATAACGTGACGGGCAACGCATCCACGCTCCACGAGTCGCTGCCTTACCGCAATCTCGGATTGTCGGGACGTGCGACCTACGGATTCGACAAACGCTATTTCGTCGAGTTGAATTTCGGTTATAACGGTTCGGAGCGCTTCTCGGCCAACCATCGCTGGGGATTCTTCCCGTCGGCGGGTTTCGGCTGGATGGTGTCGAACGAACCCTATTGGGGCGAGAACCTCGGCCGTATCATCACCAAACTGAAGTTGAAGGGTACCTACGGATTGGTCGGCAACGACGCCATAGGCAGTTCGCGCTTCCTCTATCTGTCGGAGGTGAACATGAACGACAGCGACAAGAGCGCCACTTTCGGCCGCGACAACGGCTATTCGAGAAACGGTATCTCGTTGAGCCGCTATGCCAACGACGCCATCACTTGGGAGGTGTCGCGAAAGGGCAACATCGGCGTGGAGCTGACGTTTTTCGATGCTTTCGAGATTCAGGCGGAGTACTATAAGGAGCGCCGTAAGAATATCCTCATGACCCGCACCGCGACGCCCGCCACGATGGGCCTCTCGGCGCAGCCGTTCGCCAACATCGGCGAGGCCGAGGGTTCGGGAGTCGACCTGTCGATCGACATAAATAAGTCGATAAACAAGAATCTGTGGATTCAGGGCCGAATGAACTTCACCTATTCGACCAGCAAATATCTCGTCTACGAGGAGCCCACCTACGACACTGCGCCGTGGAAGAGCCGCGTGGGTTATCCCATAAGCCAGCAGTGGGGATATCTGGCCGAGCGTCTGTTCGTCGACGATGTGGAGGTGAAGAACTCGCCGTATCAGAACTTCGGCGAATACGGTGCGGGCGATATCAAGTATCACGACGTGAACCACGACGGCCAGATCACGACTCTGGACGAGGTGCCCATCGGATGGCCCACCACTCCCGAGATCGTATACGGATTCGGCGTTTCGGTCGGATGGAAGAATCTGGACGTGTCGTGCTTCTTCCAAGGACTGGCGCGCGAGTCGTTCTGGATAGACTCCGCTGCCACGGCTCCGTTTTACAACGAGCACCAATTGTTGCAGGCATACGCCGACAGCCACTGGTCGGAGGACAACCGCGATCTGTACGCCCTGTGGCCGCGCCTGAGCACCACGCTGAACCAGAACAACAACCAGAAGAGCACGTGGTTCATGCGCGACGGTTCGTTCCTGCGTCTCAAATCGGTGGAAATCGGCTATACGTTCCGCATAAAGAGATGGCCCGATGCCGGATTCCGTCTCTATTTCAGCGGAACAAACCTCCTTACGTTCAGTAATTTCGATCTGTGGGATCCCGAGATGGCCGGCAACGGTCTGGGCTATCCCGTACAGCGGGTGTTCAACATAGGTCTTAACATTAACTTGTAAACGTCGCTCGTATGAAAAGATTTTTTTATAATACCATTATCGTTCTGGCATCGGCGCTTGCGGGTGTCGGATGCAACGAATATCTGGATATAGTGCCCGACAACGTGGCAACGCTCGAAAATGCCTTCTCGCTGCGAACGACGGCGGAGCGTTATCTGTTCACGTGTTACTCCTACCTCCCCAACGAGGGTACCTTCAACGGCAATATCGGCATGGGCGCGGGAGACGAATTCTGGCTCCCCTCGTCGCGTACCGATGCGGCATGGATGATAGCCCGCGGCTATCAGAACGTTTCGAATCCCTATATGAATTTCTGGCAGGGAAACAACGGCGGCCGCGACCTGTACGAGGCCATACGCGCCTGCAACATATTTCTTGAAAATATCGACCGCGTGCCCGACATGGAGAACTCCGAGAAGCTGCGATGGATAGCCGAGGCTAAGTTCCTGAAGGCGTTCTACCACTTCTATCTGGTGCGCATGTACGGCCCGATATGCATTATACGCGAAAACGTGCCCGTGGATGCCTCTTACGGCGACGTATATCCCGCGCGTCGTCCCGTCGACGAGTGTTTCGCCTACATCGAGGAGCTTCTGGACGAAGCCATTCCCGATCTGCCCGTCAAGATCGAGAACGAACTCACGGAGCTGGGGCGCCTGACTCAGCTGGCGGGTTACTGCATGAAGGCGTGGATGGCCGTTACCGCCGCCAGCCCATTCTTCAACGGCAACAACGACTATGCGGGCATGACGAACATCCACGGCGAAGAGCTCTTCAATCAGGAGTACAGCAAGCAGAAGTGGGAGAAGGCCGCCGAGGCGTGCCGTTTCGCCATCGAGGCCGCCGAAGCCGAGAAGTACGAGCTCTACTATTTCCGCCCGAGCTTCTTCCAGTACGACATTTCGGATGAGACGCGCACGCAGATGAATATCCGCAACGCGCTGTGCGAGAAGTGGAACAACGAGATCGTGTGGGCCAATCCCCGCAACATGGCCGCCTCGATTCAGGATGCCGCCACTCCGCGAGGTCTCGATCCGCAGTATATCTCCAACGGTACGACGGCCGGAAATATGGCTCCGCCGTTGAAGATCGCCGAGATGTTCTATTCGAAGAACGGCGTTCCCATCGACGAGGACAAGACCTACGACTATGCGGGACGATGGGGTCTGTCGGTGGGCGACAAGGAGCACAAATACTACATCAAGGAGGGTTACACCACAGTGAACCTGCATTTCAACCGCGAGCCCCGTTTCTATGCCTGTCTCGGTTTCGACGGCGGCATCTGGTACGGTCAGGGTCGTTTCGACGACGAGAGCAGCGACCTTCTGTACGTGCAGGCGAAGAAAGGACAGCCCTGTGCGGCCCAGAACCTCACGTCGTATTCGGTGACGGGCTACTGGCCCAAGAAGCTGGTCAACTTCAACAACGTGATCGGCACCTCGACCTACACCAAGACCACCTATCCGTGGCCGTTGATGCGTTTGACCAACCTCTATCTGCTCTATTCGGAGGCGTTGAACGAGATTAAGGACCAGCCCGACGACGAGGTGTATTACTGGATCGACGAGGTGCGCAAGCGCGCGGGACTCCTTTCGGTGAAGGATTCGTGGGAGGGTTACTCGACCAATCCGCAGAAATACAAGAACAAGGAGGGCATGCGCGACATCATCCGCCGCGAGCGCCTCATCGAGCTCTGTTTCGAGGGGCAGCGTTTCTGGGACCTGCGCAGATGGAAGATGGCCATCGACGAGTTCAACAAACCCATCGTAGGTTGGGATTTGGAGCAGGAGGATGCCGAGTCGTACTATCGTCAGAAGGTGATATTCACGCCGCAGTTCTCGGCCCGCGACTATCTGTGGCCCATCCGCGAGAACGAACTGCTCTCGAACAAGAACATTAAACAAAACCCGGGCTGGTAATGCGGCCGTAATTTGTCGAATTATGAGAAAAAACATGATTTTTACCCTGTGTGCCGCTCTCGCGCTGGCAATCGGATGCACCGATGTGAAGAACGAGCCGATCAGCAAAGGGGACGGCATACCCGAGAAGGTGACCGACGTGAAGTGGACACCCATAGCGGGCGGAGCGAATATCAGTTACACGCTGCCCGCCGACGCATCGATGTTGTATGTGGAGGCCGTTTATACGTTGCAGTCGGGCGAAGTGAAGAACGTCAAGGCGTCGTTCTATCAGAACTCGTTGCAGATCATAGGTCTGGCCGATACCGATCCGTGCAGGGTCGAACTCTATTCGGTGGGCCGCAACGAGCTTCGCAGCGAGCCGATCGAGCTGGAGATCGTGCCGCTGGATCCTCCCGTGCAGACCGTATTCAGATCGTTGTCGATGGAGGAGACGTTCGGCGGAATACGCGTATACTTCGATAACGAGAGCGAGGCCAATGTGGTCATAACCGTGGTTACGCGCGACGAGGAGGGGATATTCATCCCTGCCGAAACCTACTACACCAAACGTGCGAAGGGCAATTTCGCCGCACGCGGATTCAAGCCCGAGAAACGCGAATTCGGAGTATTCGTGCGCGACCAATGGCTGAATCTGTCGGATACGCTGTTCATGTCGCTGACGCCCGTTTACGAGGAGGAGTTGGACAAGACCAAGTTCCGCAGAGTCGATCTCGACGGTTGCACGCATACCGCCCATGTCGGCTCGTTCGAGGGGCTGTGGGACGGTTCGACGGGTAACATTTTCCACACCAAGCCCGGCTCGGGCCTGCCGCAGTGGTTCAATTTCGACACGGGCGTCACGAGTGTCTTGAGCCATTTCAAACTGCACCACCGTCCCGACAAGACCGCTCAGGGCGTGTATAACGGCGGCGACCCCAAGATTTACGAGATATGGGGCAGCAACGATCCCGACAGGGACGGCGGCTGGGACAATTGGGTGTTGCTCGGAACATTCGAGTCGACCAAACCGTCGGGAACCCCCACGGGCACTCTTACTTCGGAAGATTATCAATTCGCATGCGTCGACGGCGAGGACTTCGATTTCCCTGCCGGTATTCCTCCCGTGAGGTATCTGCGATTCAAGATCAACAAGGTGTGGGGTGCTTTGGATCACATGTATATCGCCGAATTGACCTTCTGGGGCAGCGGCGACCAGTCAGTAACCAATGAATAAAGCGTGAAGTCATGAAAACGAAAAAATATATCGTCGCGCTCGCCGCGGTCTCGATTGCCGCAACTTCGTTTTTCGGTTGCGGAGATATGGACGAGACATATCGCGATTTCTGGAAAGACGGCGAGATCGTATATGCCGGTGTGGTCGAGGACCTGCTGTTCCATCCCGGGCGCAACAGGGCGCGCATAAGTTTTATGGTAAAGGATCCGTCGGTGGTTTCGGTACGTATCTATTGGAACAACAAGTCGAATTTCGTCGATGCGACAGTGGATCCCGTCAACAACCAAGGTCCCTATTATATCGATCTGCCCGATTTGAAGGAGACTACCTATTCGTTCGAAATATACTCCTACAACAAGGCTCAGGCCGAGTCGATGGCCATCAACCTCATCGGCCGCGTTTACGGCGACGAGTACGAGAAGACCTTGTTGATAACCCCCATGAAAGGCGCTTACGAGATCGAGGGCGCTCCCGACAATTTCGAGATCAACTGGGGCGTGGCCGACGCTTCGGCGATAGGTTCGGAGCTGTCGTACACCGATAAGAGCGGCGACATACGCAATCTTTATATCGATGCCGCGGCCAAACAGACGCTCGTCGAGGGATATGAAACGGGATCCAAATTCTCGTATCGTACCGTATTCATGCCCGACACCCTCTCGATCGACAAGTTCTATTCCGATTACAAGGAGTGCACCGTGCGAGGCATAGCCAAGGAGTACGACCGCAGCGGCTGGCGGGCTTACGGCGACGATTACGACAAGAGCAATGTCCGCCCGCCTTCGAATACGATCGACGGCAAGAGCAATACCGTATGGCACATGGACAAGTCGTTCGGCTATCCTCACGTGATGTATGTCGATATGGGTGTCAAGCAGCGTATCAGCGGCTTCGTGTTCCTGCAGCGTCTGCCGTTGGACGGCGCTTTGAATCAGGTCGAGATGCTGGTGAGCGACGACGGCGAGGAGTGGACTTCGACGGGAGATTATTTCTTGGAGAACTCCACGGCCTACCAGTTCATCGATATCAAGGAGGAGGTCGAGGCCCGTTATTTCCAGCTCAAGGCCAAGTCCGACTACAAAGGCGCCAAGTTCACCGCACTGGCCGAAGTGGGAGCCTACTGGCGATGATCCCCGCCGCGGGAATGATTGCCCTTGAATGACCGCCGCTCCTCAAGCAACGATTCGCTTGAGGGGCGGTGTCGTATGCGCGGACCGCGGGGCGGCCTATTTTTGTCGGAAGTATATCTGCATGGGGACGCCCGAGAAGTCCCACCTCTCGCGCAGCTTGTTTTCGAGGTATCGGCGATACGGCTCCTTGATGTACTGCGGCAGGTTGACGAAAAAGGCGAACTGCGGCGTGGGGGTGGGGAGCTGCGTGGCGTATTTGATGCGGATGTATTTGCCTTTGGTCGAGGCGGGAGGGTAGGCCTCGATCACGGGCAGTATGTAGTCGTTGAGCTCCGAAGTGGGTATTCGGCGGCGGCGCGAGTTGAATACGCGTATGGCCTGCTGCAACACTTCGAGGATGCGTTGTTTGTTGATCACCGAGGTGAATATGATGGGAATGTCGTTGAACGGGGCGAGCTTCTTCTCCAGAAATTCGCGCCACTCCTTCATGGTGTTGCTCTCCTTCTCCACCAGATCCCACTTGTTGACCACGATCACGCACCCCTTGCGGTTGCGGACGATGAGGTTGTGGATGTTCAGATCCTGCGATTCGAGACCCTGCTGCGCGTCGAGCATCAGTATGCAGACGTCGGAGTTCTCGATGGCGCGTATCGAGCGCATCACCGAGTAGAACTCCAGATCCTCCATCTCCTTGCCCTTCTTGCGCATGCCCGCCGTGTCGACCAAGTAGAAGTCCATGCCGTATTTGTTGTAGCGCGTGTGGATCGAGTCGCGCGTGGTGCCTGCAATGTCGGTCACTATGTTGCGCTCCTCGCCCAGCAGGGCGTTGGTGAGCGACGACTTGCCCACGTTGGGACGGCCGACGATGGTTATGCGCGGAAGATCGTCCTCCTCTTCGGCCCGTGTGTCCTCGGGCAGCGCGGCCAGTATGGCGTCCATCATGTCGCCCGTGCCGCTGCCCGACATCGAGCTGATGCAGTAGGGGTCGCCCAGTCCGAGCGCATAAAACTCGTGCGACTGGTAGATCAGGTCGTAGTTGTCGACCTTGTTGCACACCACCATCACCTTCTTGCCCGAGCGGCGCAGCACGTCGGCCATCATCATGTCGAGGTCGGTGATGCCCGTCTTGATCTCCACCATGAAGAGTATGAGGTCGGCCTCGTCGATGGCCAGCATCACCTGACGGCGTATGTCGTCCTCGAATATGTCGTCGGTGTTGACGGCATAGCCTCCCGTGTCGATCACCGAGAACTCCTTGCCGTTCCAGTCGGTCTTGCCGTAGTGGCGGTCGCGGGTCGTGCCCGCCGTGGCGTCGACTATGGCTTGGCGCTGTCCCACCAGACGGTTGAAGAGAGTCGATTTGCCCACGTTGGGGCGGCCTACGATAGCTACTAAACTCATATTTTTCACAATTTTGATGCGGCGCAAAGATAGTGCAAAGTTTGCGGACAAAAAAGTTTTGCCCGATAATTGGGGTGCGGATGCGCGGGTTTAACGAAAAATTCGTATTTTTGAAAAATGTAACGGTACTGCGATGAAGATTTTCCGACTCATATTCATGTCGGCCGCGATGGTGTTCCTGACGGGCGTCGGGGTGTGCGGCGCGCAGCAGTCGCGCCGATACTTCGTCGAGAAGCGTCTGCCGCCGCGTATGGAGATGGGTGTGTCGGTCGGTGCGGCTTACATGTTCATGTCGGCTGACGAGGGGGTGTCGCTGACACCCAAGTTGGGTGTGCGCGGCGCGCTGGCCATGTCGCTGTGTTGGCGCGAGCGTTATGCGCTGCGCATGGAGCTGGCGTATGTCTACAACAAGATACGGGCCGAGCGCGGCGGCGCGGAGTACGACGTGCGGTCGAACGTGATGGAGATACCGATCATGTTCTCGTGGCGCGGCTGGGGGATTGTGCGGATTAACGCGGGTCCCGTGCTGTCGCCGGCGGGTACGGGGCGTTACGACGCGGGCGGCGAGCGGCTGGAGTTCGGGCGTCTGCGCACCACGCTCGGTTATGCGGCGGGTGCCGAGGTGGCGGTTTCGCGGCACGTGACGTTCGACGTGCGGTGGACGGGCTGTTTCGGCAGGACCGACAACTGGTTCGAGGGCGCGGAGTTCTCGGGCCGCAGCGGGTGGCTGTCGATAGGAATCGGATACGTTTTCTGAGCGGCAGTCGAAGATAAAGATTTGATTTTTATGGATGCAGAGGCAGTCAACAAAGAGATAGCGATAGAAGGGGCCGACGTCCGCGAGCTCTACGGGGCGCAGGACGTCTATCTGGAGCAGATGCGCGCGCTGTCGCCCAAGGTGAGGATCGTGGCGCGCGGCTCGTCGCTGCGCGTGCTGGGTTCGGCGCGCGACGTGGAGGCGTTCGAGCGCAAGATGAACGCGCTGGTGGATTATTACGTCAAGTACGGCCATATGTCGAAAGAGGTGGTGGCGCAGGCCTTCGCCGAGGGGTTGAGCGACCGCGTGGAGCCCGTGTCGGACAAGGATGCGATAGTGTTCGGCAACAACGGCAACGTGATCCGCGCCCGCACGGTCAACCAGCGGCGTCTGGTGGAGATGTACGAATCCGATGATCTGCTCTTCGCCGTGGGCCCCGCGGGCTCGGGCAAGACCTACACCGCCATAGCCCTCGCCGTGCGCGCGTTGAAAGACCGCACGGTGCGGCGCGTGATCCTCACCCGTCCCGCCGTCGAGGCGGGCGAGAAGCTCGGGTTCCTGCCCGGGGACATGAAGGAGAAGCTCGACCCCTACTTGCAGCCGTTGTACGATGCACTGAACGACATGATCCCTGCGGTCAAGTTGCAGAAGTATCTGGAGGACGGCACGGTGCAGATAGCGCCTCTGGCCTACATGCGCGGGCGCACGCTCGACAACGCGTTCGTCATTCTGGACGAGGCGCAGAACACCACAGCGTCGCAGATCAAGATGTTCCTGACGCGCATGGGGCGCAACGCGAAGTTCATCGTCACGGGCGACGTGACGCAGATCGACCTGCCGCGCAAGAGCGACAGCGGCCTGACGCGGGCGATGGATACGCTGCGCGGAATAGAGGGCATAGGCATGGTGGAGTTCGACAAGCGCGACATAGTGCGTCATCCGCTGGTGAAACACATAGTGGAGGCCTTCGACCGCATGGACGAGGGTGTGCGGCTGCCGTAGCGCGGGCCGCCGAGGATAAAGAAGAGAATCGATTTTTAATAAAAGGATATTATGGACAAGAATCTAACGTCATTGAAACCTGCTTCCCTGTGGAAGCATTTCGCGGAGATAGCGGCTATTCCGCGCCCGTCGCACAGCGAGGAGAAGATCCGCCGATATCTGGTGGCGTTCGCCGAGAGCCGCGGGCTGGAGCACACGGTTGACGAGGCGGGCAACGTATACATGCGCAAGGGTGCCACGGCGGGCATGGATAATCGCAAGGGCATCGTCATGCAGGCGCATGTGGACATGGTGCCGCAGAAGAACAACGACAAGGTGTTCGATTTCGAGAACGACCCCATAGAGGCCTACATCGACGGCGAGTGGGTTACCGCCAACGGCACCACGCTGGGCGCCGATAACGGAATCGGCGTGGCGGCCATACTGGCCGTGCTGGAGGACGACACCATCGAGCACGGTCCCATCGAGGCGCTCTTCACCGCTACCGAGGAGACGGGCATGGACGGCGCGTTCGGCCTGAAGGGCGGCCTGCTCAAGGGCGAGATACTGCTCAACCTCGACTCGGAGACCGAGGGCGAGCTCTATGTGGGCTGCGCGGGCGGTACCGACGCCAACGTCACGCTGCGTTATGAGGCCGAGGCGGTTCCTGCCGAGGGTTACGAGCCTCTGCGAATAGAGGTGAAGGGCTGCAAGGGCGGTCACTCGGGCATCCAGATCATATGCCAGCGCGCCAACGCCAACCGGCTGCTGTTCCGTCTCGTCCGCATGCTCGGGCACGTGACCGACGTGAAACTGTGTTCGGTCGACGGCGGCGGACTGCGCAACGCCATTCCGCGCGAGGCCGAGGCCGTGGTGATGGTCGGTGCGGCCGACGTGCAGGCCGTGAAGCAGACCGTGGAGGCGTTCGGGAAGACGGTTGCGGCCGAGTTCGCGGGCATAGAGGACTCCATATCGATAACGGCCGAGGCTGCGGAGCGTCCCGCACGTATGATCCCCGACACCGTGGCCGACAGACTGGCTGCCGCCATGGTGGCATGCCCCGACGGGGTAGCCCGCATGTCGACCGCGATGGAGGGGCTGGTGCAGACGTCGAACAATCTGGCGCGCGTGGTGTCGGACGGCTCGACGGTGAAGGTGCAGACCCTGATGCGCTCGTCGGTGCGTTCGGAGAAAGAGGCGCTGGCCGACGCCATATCGGCGGTGTTCGAGCTCGCGGGCGCCGAGGTGGAGCTTACGGGCAGCTACGACGGCTGGAATCCCGACATGAACTCGCCGATATTGAAAGCCATGCTGGCTTCGTACGAGGCGCTGTACGGCGTGCGTCCGTCGGTGACGGCCATCCACGCGGGACTGGAGTGCGGCATCATAGGCAGCAAATACGAGGGGTTGGACATGATTTCGTTCGGACCCACAATATGCTATCCCCACTCGCCCGACGAGAAGGTGGAGATAGCTTCGGTGGCCAAGTTCTACGACTTCCTGCTGCACACGCTCAAAAACGCTCCCGCAAAGTAGGATGGACGCACGGATCGATATATCGCAGAAGTGGTTCGTGATAGTGAATCCCGTGGCGGGATCGGGCAGGGGACTGGCCGATCTGCCTCAGATAATCAAGTTGATACGCGATAACGAGATTCCTTACGAGCTGGTCTTCTCGCAGCACAAATACCACGTGACCGAACTCACGGTGCAGGCCGTGAACGACGGCTATCGGCGTATTATGATCGTGGGCGGCGACGGCACTCTGCACGAGGTGGTCAACGGTCTGTTCATACAGCAGGCCGTGCCTACCGAGGAGATTACCGTGTCGGTGGTGGCCGTGGGTACGGGCAACGACTGGATACGCATGTTCGGCATCCCGACCCGTTATTCCGAGGCCATCCGCGCCATTCGCGAGGGGCGCACATTCTTGCAGGATGTGGGCGAGGTATATTACGAGGAGTCGCACTTCTCGCAGATGCGCTACATGGCCAACGTGGCGGGCGTGGGATTCGATGCCGACGTGGTGCAGCGTTACCAGCACTACAAGAACAAAGGGCGTCGCGGAAGGTATCTCTATCCGTGGAGCATCCTGCGCAGCTATTTCCACTATCGGTCGACGGGCGTGAAGCTGTGGGTCGACGACAAGTTAGTGCACAACGGCATGATGTTCAGTGCGGCTATCGGCATATGCAAGTACAACGGCAGCGGCATGCAGCAGCTGCCCGAGGCGGTGGCCGACGACGGACTGTTCGACATAACGCTCATACGCCCCATCCACTGGTGGCATGCGGTGTTCCGCCTGAAGCGATTCTTCAACGGCAGCATCTACACCATAGGTCATGTCGACCACTACCGAGGTCGGCATATCCGCATCGAGTCGTCGCCCGAGATCCCGATGGAGCTGGACGGCGAGCTGCTGGGCGGCACGCCTCTGGAGTTCAGGATGCGTTACCGCTGCGTGAGGGTGGTGGTGAACAAGGATTTTTTGGACGAGTAGAGGTGGGGGCAAGTTTGTCCCGCCTCGGGCGGGACTATCTTCGGCGGCTCGCACCTTTGGTGCGACCCCCGCAGCCGCCGAAGATAGGTATTTACGGTAGAAATACAGATTGAAAAGGATCGCTTCCGCATTGTGCGGGGGCGATCCTTTTCGGTCAGGAAAAAAGGTAATATTATGGTCGATTCGGTGTTTTGCGGAATTAATCTTCGGTGATCTCCACCTCTTCCACCTCCACGACCCAATTGAACAGATCGTTGGCGCATTGACGCTGGAACTGCGCGAGCTGCGAGTTGTCGGTGGTGTCGGCGAGTATGGCGTTGAAGAATTGATTCATGGTGCTGTACTGTCCGTTGACCTTCTGCGCAAGACATTTGTAGAATTCGCCCTGTTGTTCGTGGGTGAGTCCGTCGGGCAGCATGCCTTGACTTACCAAATAGCGGTAGGGATAGAGGTGGCGCATGTTGCGCGCATCGGCGTCGAGCTCCTCCACGATGGTGGTGACGACGAACATGCGTACCGTGTCGTCCACGCCGTCCATCTGCATGAATGTCGTGTAGACGGGATAGCTGTTTTCGAGGTCGACGGCCACGTCGTCCGAGAATACCACGAACTCGGGATCGGTCAGGTCCTGCAAGTAGACCATATCGCGATATTGGCGCAGCGACTCGCGCATGGCCCTCTTCTGTTCATGATTCCATCTGGCTTGGGGCGAACAACCCAGCATGACAGCCGCAACGGCCAGCAGAGGGAGATAAAGTAGAATCTTTTTCATAAAAAGTCGATGATTTTGGTAATTCTGCCTTTCTGTCGAGCAATAGGTGTGCCAAAACCGCTATCTTTGTCGTAAAACTGCTTGTCATGGATATTATGGACTTCCGCGAGTATGTTCTCTCGCTGCCGCTGGTCGAGGAGTGCACCCCTTTCGACGAGACCACGCTGGTGTACAAGATCGGCGGCCGCATGTTCGCTTGCGCCGACATGGAGGAGTTCGACCGCGTGACGGTGAAGCACGATCCCGACGAGGGCGAGGAGCTGCGCGACCGATATGCCGAGATCACGCCCGCGTTTCATTTCAACAAACGTTACTGGAGTTCGTTATCCGTCGGCGGCGACCTGTCCGATGCGCTTATACGCCGTCTTATCCGCAACTCCTATTTCTATACGCTGCGCAATACGGTCACGCCCAAGCGGCTGCGCGAGGAGCTGACGCGGCAGGTCGAGGCCGAGATGAAGGCCGAGGGGGAATAGGATAATTATGCGATGATATTTCGACATGGCAAAGCCATGTCGGCAGTTCGCCGCCGCCCCACGCGGCGGACTGCAACTCGCCCGAGGCTCGTGCATTCCGTCGCCGACGGCGACTGCCGATATCGAATATTCTCAAAAGTGTGTGAATCCCCGCCACGGGGGAGTGATTTCGCGGCCGTGCTCCATCCAGCGGATGTCGGGCGCCGCCGATTCGGTTATCCGTCCTATGCGGTGTATCGGCCGACCGAAACGCTCGGCGAAAGCGTGTTGCAGATCGTCGGCCTCGGCCGCGCCGACGGTGAACAGCAGTTTGTAGTCCTCGCCTCCGCATACGGCCGTCGCCGTGTCGCCGTCCGCGGCGGGTATGTTCTCGACGACGATTTCGGCCCCGCACGACGAAGCCCGCAGGATGTGCCGCAGATCGGATGCGAGTCCGTCCGACAGATCCATCATGGCGTGCACTTCGGCGTGGCCGCCTAACCACTCGCCCTCCGCGACCTGCGGCACGGGGTTGCGGTGCACCGCGGCCAAAGGTGTGTCGTGCTGTCCCGCCAGAATATCCCGCAGCCCTAAGGCCGAGGCGCCGAGTTCGCCGCCGACGAAGATGGCGTCGCCCTCGCGTGCCGCCGAGCGGCGTTTCACATGCGATGCGGGACCGCGGCCTATGGCCGTTACGTTTATCGTTATGCCGTTTTTCGAGGCCGTGGTGTCGCCGCCGACCAATGCTACGCCGTATTCGGCCGACAGCTCGCGGTAGCCCGCCGCGAACTCGTGCACCCACTCCTCGCCTATGTCGGCGGGCAGGGCTATCGACAGCAGCGTCGCCTCGGGCTTCAGACCCATCGCAGCCACGTCGCTCAGATTGACCGCCAGCGATTTGCGGCCCAGCTCGCGCGGCGTGATGCCGTCGCGCAGGAAATGCACCCCCTCGGCGAGCAGGTCGGTCGTGAGTGCCAGCGCCTCGTCGCCGAGGGGCAGCACTGTGCAGTCGTCGCCGATGGCCTCCCATCCGTGACGATCGGCGTCGGCAAAGAGCCGCGCCATGTGTTCTATGAATCCGAATTCGGTCACGCCGCTATTTCATCAACTCCTCCTCGGCCTTGAGTGCGGGCGCGTAGTCGAACGCGTGGCGTTCGAACTTGGCGCGTATGCCGTCCAGACAGAGGTTGCCTATGCTGCCCTCGTGCGTGTGGTGCAGTTTGCGCCCGTCGTGTTCGTAGGTGCCGTTCTGTACCCGCATGCCCACCTCGCGGTAGGCGTCGCGGAACGGCACGCCGCGTGCCACGGCGTCGTTGACATCCTCCACGGTGAAGAGGTACTTGTATTTGTCGTCGCGCAGAATGTCGCGGTCGATGCTCATCCGCCCGATGCCCTCGCCCGCCATGCGCAGCGCGTCGCCTATCTCCTTGAATGCGGGGATGTAGATCTCCTTGGTAAGCTGCATGTCGCGGAAGTAGCCCGACGGCAGGTTGGTCATGATGAGCGTCACCTCCGTGGGCAGGGCCTGCAAGCGGTTGCACTTGGCGCGTATGAGTTCGAATATGTCGGGATTCTTCTTGTGGGGCATGATGCTCGATCCCGTGGTGAAGGCGTCGGGCAGCTTCACGAAGCCGAAGTTGGCGCACGAATAGAGGCACACATCCTGCGCCAGACGGCCCAGCGTCGCGGCCACGGCGGCTATGGCCGTCAGTACGGTGCGTTCGGTCTTGCCGCGCTGCATCTGCGCGTAGATCGAGTTGTAGGCCAGATCGTCGAAGCCCAGCAGTCGGGTGGTCATGCGGCGGTCGAGCGGCACCGAAGAACCGTAGCCCGCGCCCGACCCGAGCGGATTGGTGTTCACCAGCTTGTAGGCCGCGTCGAGTTGCAGCATGTCGTCGGCCAGCGCCTCGGCGTAGGCGCTCAGCCACAGGCCGAACGACGAGGGCATGGCCACCTGCATGTGGGTGTACCCGGGCATGAGCACATCCTTGTACTCCTCGGCCTTGGCCATCAACACGTCGAACAGCGAGCGCACGCTCTGCTGCAAGGCTATGAGCGCGCTGCGCGAGAAGAGTTTTATGTCGACCATCACCTGATCGTTGCGCGAGCGGCCCGTGTGGATGCGCTTGCCCGCGTCGCCGCACTCGGCCGTGAGCATGAACTCCACCTGCGAGTGCACGTCCTCCACGCCCTCGTCGATGCGGAAATCGCCGCTGCGGACCGCTGCGTATATCTTTTTCAGCCCCTTTTCCAGCGCCGCGCGATCCTCGTCGGAGATCAATCCTATCGAGTTGAGCATCCGCATGTGGGCCATGTTGCCCAGCACGTCGGCCTCGGCCAGATAGAGGTCCATTTCGCGGTCGCGTCCCACGGTGAACTCCTCCACGAAGGAGTCGGTGGCGTATCCCTTATCCCAAAGTTTCATTTCAGTCTGTTTGTGTAATATTAGTTTTCGGCGGTCGGCGCTGCGCGCGGCCCCGAACATCCGCGAAGATACGGATTTTATTCCGTCAAATCAAGTCCGTCGAGCATGGTGCGGTAGACGGCGATCGCCTCGGCTATCTCGTCCGTGAGGATGTATTCGTCGGCCGTATGCGAACGCGCGCTGTCGCCCGGGCCGATCTTCAGCGTGGCGAACGGCATCACGGCCTGATTCGACAGCGTGGGCGATCCGAACGGGCTGCGTCCCATAGCCGCGAGACGTCGCACGGCTGGGTGCGACACGGGGATTGACGAGGAGTTGAGGTGCGTCGAGCGCGGCACGACGTCGCACGATACGTGACGCCGCACCCGGTCGAGAATCTCGGCATTGGTGTAGCATTCGTTGACCCTTATGTCTACGGTGAAGCGGCACTCGGCAGGGATCACGTTGTGCTGCGTGCCTGCCTGAACGCACGTGACGGTCATCTTCACGGGGCCTAAGAGCGGCGATACGCGGTCGAAACGGTAGTCGCGGAACCATTCCATGTCGGCCATTGCCTTGTAAATCGCGTTGTCGCCCTCGTCGCGTGCGGCGTGTCCCGCACGGCCGTGCGCCGTGCAGTCCAGCACCAGCAGCCCTTTTTCCGCCACCGCGGGACGCATTCCCGTAGGCTCGCCCACCACGGCGAAGTCAATGCGGCCCAGATCCTCCAGCACTGCGCGGACGCCTCCCGCACCCGTCACCTCCTCCTCGGCCGAGGCGAGGCAGAGCAGATTGTAGGGTTGTTCGGTCGCGGCGAGTTGCGTGAAGACCGTCATGAGCGATACCAAGCTGCCGCCCGTGTCGTTGCTCCCCAAGCCATAGAGGCGCCCCTGCTCCTCCGCGGGAGCGAACGGGTCGCGCGTCCACGAGGGGTTGGGCTTCACGGTGTCGATGTGCGCGTCGAGCAGCAGGGTAGGCTTGTGCGGGTCGCGCTCGGCGGCCTCGGCCCACACGTTGTTGCCCTTGCGGCGCGGCGCGAAGCCCATACGCCGAAACTCCGCCTCGACGATATCGGCCGCGGCAGCCTCCTCGCGGCTCGGCGAGGGGGTGGATATAAGCCGCTTCAGAAGGCCGACGGCATCGGTATGGTTCATCATATGCATGGCGCTCTCTATTTTACCACTATCGTGCCGCCCGTAAGATCGTTCGGCGAGGTGATTCGCACCGAGCCCACGCCCGCTCCGATGGTCTTGTAGGCGTTGTCGATCTTGGGGATCATTCCCGAATGTATCCTGTTCTCGGCCTTGAGGGCGGTGTACGACGCGGGCGTTATGGTGGGGATGAGCGACGAATCGTCGTCGACGTCGAGCAGCACGCCCGCCTTGTCGAGCGTGAAGACCAGCTCCACGTCGTATTTCGAGGCCAGCCCCGTCGCCACGGCCGAAGCCACGCTGTCGGCGTTGGTGTTGAGCAGCTCGCCCGAGCGCGAGCAGGTGATGGGCGATATGACGGGCGTGGCGCCCGCATCGAGCAGCATCGACAGCGCATCGACATTCACCCCGTCGACGTCGCCCACGAATCCCCAGTCGATCTCGCCCGCGGGACGGCGGTGCGAGACCACCATGCCCATGTCGCAGCCCGAGAGTCCGCAGGCATTCACTCCGCGCGCCTGCAATGCGGCCGTCACGCGTTTGTTGGCAAGGCCAGCGTAGGCCATGACGGCTATTTCGAGCGTTGCGGCGTCGGTTATGCGGCGTCCCTCGTGTATTCTCACCTCCACGCCCAACTTTTCGGCCAGACGCGAACCCATCACGCCGCCGCCGTGCACCAGAACGAACGCCTCGCCGAGCGACGCCAAGGAGTCGCACAGCGAAGCGAGCACTTCTTCGTTTTCGATCAGCTTGCCGCCGATCTTTATCACTTTTATCTTCATCGGAAAAAAGGTTTTGCTTTCATTCGGCGATGTCCCGCGGGGCATTGCTTTTCGGAACAGTCCGATTCGGACTTGGATATTTTGCGGCTCTTCTGAGCCGCGCGAGCCGTAGCCTCGCCCCGCGGAGGCTCGCTATTCGCTCGCTCCGCAGGCTACGCCTCGCGATTGAAAGCCGAAATCGAATCTTTCGTCGGGTAGTCCTGTCTACATTCCCGTCTCGGCCGCGGCGGCGCGGAACGCCTCGGCGAAGCGTTCGATCTCGCGGTCGCCTATGATGAGCGGCGGCAGCAGACGCAGGGTATTCTTGCCGCTGTATCCCGTCATTATATGATGCTTGCGCATCAACACGTTGCGGAAATCGGCCTGCGGAACCGCCAGATCGACGCCTATCATAAGGCCGCGGCCGCGGATATCCTCCACGCCGCTCACTCCCTCGATGGCCGCCACGATCTTTTCGCCCGCCGTGCGGGCATTCTCCACCAGATTTTCGCTCTTCACCACGTCGGCCACGGCTATGGCTGCCGCGCAGGCCAGATGGCTGCCGCCGAAGGTCGTGCCCAGCATGCCTTTCTTGGCGGGGATGGCGGGCGAGATCATTATGGCGCCCACGGGGAAGCCGTTGGCTATGCCCTTGGCGAGCGATACGATGTCGGCCCTGACGCCCGACCACTGGTGGGCGAAGAAACGTCCGCTGCGGCCGTAGCCCGACTGCACCTCGTCGAGAATCATGATCGTGCCCGTGGCGTCGCACTCCTCGCGCACGGCGCGCAGAAACTCGTCCGACGCCACGCGGATGCCGTTCACGCCCTGTATGCCCTCGACGATTACGGCGGCGTATTCGCCCGTGCGAAGCTCGGCGCGCATGGCCTCGATGTCGTTGAGGGGGGTGAAAGTCACCTTGTCGGTGCGGTTCACGGGGGCCTGTATGGCGGGGTTGTCCGTCACGGCCACGGCCATGCTCGTGCGGCCGTGGAAAGCTCCGCGCATGGCCAGCACGCGGCTGCGCCCCGTGGTGAACGACGCCAGCTTCAGGGCGTTCTCGTTGGCCTCGGTGCCGCTGTTGCACAGAAACAGCTCGTAGTCGGGATAGCCCGCGAGTTCGCCGAGCTTCTCGGCCAGTTCGCGTTGCAGATTGTTGACGACGGCGTTCGAATAGAATCCGATGCGTCCCAGCTGCTCGGTGATCTCGGCCACGTAGTGCGGGTGGGTGTGGCCGATGGAGATGACGGCGTGACCGCCGTAGAAGTCGAGGTACTCCTCGCCGTTCTTGTCCCACAGATAGGCTCCGCGGGCCTTCACGGGCTCCATGTCGAGCAGCGAATATACTTGAAACAGATCCATGGTTTTTTCGAAATTTTTAGCGTTTTTGCGAAATCCGCTGTTCGCCGACAGCGGAGGAATGCACGAGCCTCGTGCGAGTTGCAGTCCGCCGTGCGGGGTGGCGGCGAACTGCCGACATCGCCGAGCGATGTCGATTTTACTTGTATTCTAAAAACACCCTGCCTTCAGTCGCAGGCCCTCGCATTCGTCGAGTCCGAACATGAGGTTCATGTTCTGCACCGCCTGACCCGAGGCGCCTTTCAGCAGGTTGTCGATCACCGAGGTGACGAGCAGCTTGCGGCCCGACTTCTGTATCGACAGGAAGCAGTAGTTGGTGTTCACCACCTGCTTCATGTATACGGGGGTGTCGCTCACGCACACGAACGGATGGTCGGCGTAGAAGCTCTTGAAGATCTCCGTCACGCGGTCGGCATCCTCGTCGAGACGCATCACCACGTCGCTCATGATGCCGCGCGCATGGCAGCCTCTGACGGGGACGAACGCTATGTCGGTCGCGGGCGAACCTCCCGCCGCGGCGACTGTCTCGCCTATCTCGCCCAGATGCTGGTGGGTGAATACCTTGTAGTTCGACAGGTTGGCGCTGCGGTTGCTGAAATGGGTGTCGGGCGTGGGCTTCTGTCCCGCACCCGTCGATCCCGTGATGCCCGTAACAGTCACCTCCTCGGGCAGTATTCCTGCCGCGGCCAGAGGAATCAATGCCAGATTGATCGAAGTGGCGAAGCATCCCGGGTTAGCCACGCAGCGGCAGCCGCGTATGCGTTCGCGGTTGAGCTCGGGCGCGCCGTATACGAACTCGCCCGCGTCGGCTTTCAGGCGGAAATCGTTGCTCAGGTCGATGATCTTCACATCGGCTGGCACGGGGTTCTCGGCCAGAAACTTGGCCGAATTGCCGTGACCCATGCAGATGAAGAGCATGTCGATATCCGTGAAGTCGATGTCGCCGAACACGAGCGGCGACCACAGCAGGTCGGTGTGCACCGCGCCTACGGGCTTGCCTTTCTGCGATTCGCTCTGTATGTATTTCAACTCGGCGTGAGGGTGGTTCACCAGCAGGCGGATGAGCTCGCCCGCCGTGTATCCCGCGCCTCCCGCTATTCCGATTTTTATCATATTAAGTCTATTAGTCTCGATATCATTGTTGCGAATAAAAATCCGACGGCCGTTGCTTGCGGCCCGAGGCCGCATTTACAAATCCGACCCACCCCTAAATCCCCTCCGAGGAGGGGACTTAGGTCGCTTCGCTCCGACGATATATCGAAGTGTGCAGTAGTTTTCGTGGGGTTACTCCTCCTCGTTCACCGCGTGATAGATCTTCAGCGGCATCGAGAGTATCTTGGTGAAGCCCTTCACGTCGTCGGCCGTCCATGCCTTGTTATCCTCGCCGTACTCGGCGAACTTGGCGTTCATAAGGTCGTGCTTGGATTCGATGCCCACCAGCGAGAAAGTGTAGGGGCGCAGGGTGATGAACACCTTGCCCGTGACGTTGCGCTGGCTGCTGTCGAGGAACTTCTCGATGTCGCGCATGACGGGCTCGGAGTACATGGCCTCGTGCATGAACATGCCGTACCACGTGCCTAACTGGTCTTTCCAATACTGCTGCCACTTGGTGAGGGTGTGTTTCTCCAGAAGCTCGTGCGCCTTGATGATGAGCATGGGCGCGGCGGCCTCGAAGCCCACGCGGCCCTTGATGCCCACGATGGTATCGCCCACATGGGTGTCGCGGCCGATGGCCCAAGCGGCGCCGATGGCCTCTAACTTGTTTATGGCCTTCACGCCCTTCACGGCCTCGCCGTTGACGGCCACCACTTCGCCCTTCTCGAACTCGATCTCCAGCGACTCGGTGCCCTCCTTGGCGAGCTGCGACGGGTAGGCTTCGTCGGGCAGGTTCGTGGCCGAGCAAAGGGTCTCCTTGCCGCCGACCGACGTTCCCCACACACCTTTATTAATAGAGTACTGCATCTTGGTGAAGTCGGCATCGAAGCCGTTATCCTTGAGATAGTTGATCTCGTACTCGCGCGAGAGTTTCATGTCGCGCGTGGGGGTGATGATCTCCATCTGCGGCGCAAACACCTCGAACGTGAGGTCGAAACGCACCTGATCGTTGCCCGCGCCCGTCGAGCCGTGCGCTATGGCGTCGGCGCCGATGCTCTTGGCGTAGTTAACGATCGCCAGAGCCTGAAAAGTGCGCTCCGAGCTGACCGAAATGGGGTAGGTCTTGTTGCGCAGCACATTGCCGAAGACCATGTATTTTATGCACTTCGAGTAATAGTCGCCCGTCACGTCGATATTCACGTGCGACTTGGCACCCAGCGCGTAGGCGCGTTTCTCGACGGCTGCCAGCTCCTCGGCCGAGAAGCCGCCCGTGTCGGCCAATGCAGTATGAACCTCGTAACCCAGATCCTTGCTGAGGTACTTCACGCAGAACGAGGTGTCGAGACCTCCGCTGTACGCCAAAACAACTTTTTTCATGATATTTCGTATTTTATGTTTTTGTTTCATGTCCTGCCTCGGGCGCAGCCTGCGAAGCACGCGACCGAGCGACAGCGAGCAGCGGGCCTTCGCGGGGCGAGGCTGCGGCCCGCGCGACTCTGACGAGTCGCAAAATCTTTACTTCCCGAAAATTCGGCTCCACCACGACCCTTTCTTCGCGGCGGCACGTTCGGCCTCCTGCTCGGCGGCCTTGCGCTTGGCGACCTTCTCGGGGTCGTAGATCATGCCCGTGCAGAGGCACTTGGTCATGTTGGTGCGTTGCAGCACGTCGTAGTTGACACACGAGCGGCATCCCGCCCAGAACTCCTCGTCGTCGGTGAGCTTGGCGAAGGTGACGGGCTCGTATCCCAGCGAGGTGTTGATGCGCATCACGGCCTCGCCCGTGGTGAGTCCGAAGATCTTCGAGTTGGGGAAGCGCTTGCGCGACAGCTCGAACGCCGCCTGCTTGATGCGCTTCGCGACGCCCATGCCGCGGTACTGCGGGCGCACGATGAGGCCCGAGTTGGCCACGAACTCGTCGTGTCCCCACGACTCTATGTAGCAGAATCCCACGAACTCCTCGCGGTTGACGGCTATGATTGCCTTACCCGAATTTATTTTGTCGGCGATATATTCGTCGGTACGGCGGGCGATGCCCGTTCCACGGCTTTTGGCTGCCTCGTCGATCGAGTCGTTGATCTGCGTCACGTAACGCAGATGCTCTTTCGAAGCGACCATCACATCGATTTTCATTGCTTATTCTGATGAATTAAAATGATACGTATTATTTCGCGGGTGCAAATATTGCATACAAATACGCAAAATGCAAATATTTATTCCTGTTTATTTAGTCGGCGCAAATAAATATCCGCATATTTGCATAATACGCGGATATTTATGCAGAAATATTCCGATCGCGTCAATACGACCCCCAGCTGCGGATGGCCAGCCCCTCCTTGCCGACTTGGCACACGGCCATGATGAATGCCGAGGCCAGACGCGCGTTTGTCAGCAGCGGGATGTTGAAGTCGATGGCCGCACGGCGTATCTTGTATCCGTTGTCCAGCTCGCGTCGGGTCTGGTTCTTCGGAATGTTTATGACCAGATCGACTTTCTTGTCGCGTATGTAGTCAATCACGTTGGGCATGCCCTCCTCGTCGGGCCAGCCGAGGACGTCGACCTTGATGCCGTGCTGCGCCAGAAAATCGGCGCTGCCCGCCGTGGCGTAGACCTTGAATCCGTGGCGCAGCAGGGTGCGCGTCGCCGACAGCAGCTCCACCTTCGAGCGCGCGGGGCCCGACGATATGAGCACGTTCTTTTCGGGAATGGCCTGACCCACCGACAGCAGGCTTTTGAGCAGTGCCTCGTAGTAGCTGTCGCCTATGCAGGCCACCTCGCCCGTCGAGGTCATGTCGACGCTCAGCACGGGGTCGGCGTTTTGCAGGCGCGCGAACGAGAACTGCGACGACTTGACGCCCACGTAGTCGATGTCGAACATCGATTTGGGGTGCGACTCGACCGTGCGCCCGAGCATCACGCGCGTGGCCATCGTGATGAAGTTGAACTTCATGATCTTCGACACGAACGGGAAACTTCGCGAAGCGCGCAGGTTGCACTCTATTACCTTCACGTGGTTGTCCTTGCCGAGGAACTGTATGTTGAACGGTCCCGATATGTTCAGCTCGCGGGCGATCTTGGCGGCTATGTGGCGTATTTGGCGTATGGTCTCCAGATAGAGCCTCTGCGCGGGGAAGACTATGGTGGCGTCGCCCGAGTGCACGCCCGCGAACTCCACGTGTTCGCTTATGGCCGACACCTTGATCTCGCCCCTCTGCGCCACGGCGTCCATCTCGATCTCCTTGGCGTGCTCGATGAACTCGCTCACCACCACGGGGTGGTCGGAGCTGATCTCGGCCGCCGCGCTCAGGTAGCGGTCCAGCTCCTCGCGCTCGTACACCACGTGCATCGCCGCGCCCGAAAGCACGTACGACGGACGGATCAGCACGGGCAGGCCCACCTCGTCGACGAAGGCGTATATGTCGTCGAGGTTCGTGAGTTCGCGCCAGCGGGGCTGGTCGATGCCCAGCGCGTCGCACATCGACGAGAACTTCTGTCGGTCCTCGGCGCGGTCGATCGATTCGGCCGAGGTGCCGAGTATGTTGACTCCCTGACGGTGGAGCGGCATTGCCAGATTGTTGGGGATCTGTCCTCCCGTCGACACCACCACGCCGTAGGGCGACTCCAGCTCGATGATGTCTATCACGCGCTCGAACGTCAGTTCGTCGAAATAGAGGCGGTCGCAGATGTCGTAGTCGGTCGAGACAGTCTCGGGGTTGTAGTTTATCATCACCGAGCGCAGACCCACCTGCGAGAGGGTCTTCAGGGTGTTGACGCCGCACCAGTCGAACTCCACGCTGCTGCCTATGCGGTAGGCGCCAGAGCCGAGCACTATTACCGAGCGGTGGTCGCGCTCGTACTCCAAGTCGTTCTTGTCGCCGTTGTATGTAAGATAAAGGTAATTCGTACGGGCGGGATACTCGCCCGCCAGCGTGTCGATCTGCTTCACGCAGGGCAGTATGCCCATCCCCTTGCGCATGCGGCGTATGTGCAGCATGCGGTCGAACATGGATTTGTCGGAGCGCGTCATGGTGAGCTCGGCGATCTGGAAATCGGAGAATCCCATCCGTTTGGCCTCGCGCAGCACCTCCTCGGGCAGCGGCTGCGAGCCGTCGCCGTCGTGCGAGCGCAACACCTCCTTGAACAGATGTATGCGGTGGAGGCGTTGCAGGAACCAGCGGTCGATGCGCGTGCGCTCGTATATCTGCTCTATGGTGTAGCTTTTCTCGAAGGCCTCGGCTATGGCGTAGACGCGTTTGTCGGTGGGGTGCTCCAGCTCCTCGTCGATATCCACTTTCACGGGCTTGTTGCCCACGAAGCCGTGCTTGCCCTGTCCCACCATGCGCAGACCCTTCTGTATGGCCTCCTCGAACGTGCGGCCGATGGACATCACCTCGCCCACGCTCTTCATCGACGAGCCGAGCAGCTTCGACACGCCGTCGAACTTGTTGAGGTCCCAGCGCGGGATCTTGCACACCACGTAGTCCAGCGCGGGTTCGAAGCAGGCCGAGGTGACCTTGGTCACCGAGTTCTTGATCTCGTGCAGCCCGTAGCCCAGACCCAGTTTGGCCGCCACGAACGCCAGCGGATAGCCCGTGGCCTTCGATGCCAGCGCGCTCGACCGCGACAGTCGCGCATTGACCTCGATCACGCAGTAGTCCTCCGATTCGGGGTCGAGGGCGTACTGCACGTTGCACTCGCCCACGATGCCGATGTGGCGGATGATCCTGATGGCTATGGCGCGCAGCTTGTGGTACTCGCTGTTGGTGAGCGTCTGCGAGGGGGCCACCACCAGACTCTCGCCCGTGTGTATGCCCAGCGGATCGAAGTTCTCCATGTTGCAGACGGTGATGCAGTTGTCGTAGCGGTCGCGCACCACCTCGTACTCCACCTCTTTCCATCCCTTGAGCGACTTCTCGATCAGCACCTGCGGCGAGTAGGAGAATGCGCTCGCCACGATGGTCTCCAGCTCCTCGTCGTTCTTGCAGAAGCCCGAGCCGAGGCCGCCTAACGTGTAGGCGGCGCGTATGATGAGCGGGAATCCCAACTCGTGGGCCGCGGCCACGGCCTCGTCCATGGTCGAGCAGGCTATGCTGCGCGGGGTCTTGACGCCTATTTCGGCCAGCTTCTCGGAGAAGAGCTTGCGGTCCTCGGTGTCGATTATGGCCTGCACGGGGGTGCCCAGCACCTGCACGCCGTACTTCTCCAGCACGCCCTTGCGGTAGAGCTCCACGCCGCAGTTGAGGGCCGTCTGGCCGCCGAACGACAGCAGTATGCCGTCGGGACGCTCCTGCTCGATCACCTTTTCCACGAACTCCTCGGTCACGGGCAGGTAGTATATCTTGTCGGCCACATCCTCCGAGGTCTGCACCGTGGCGATGTTGGGATTTATCAGGACGGTGTATTTGCCCGCCTCGTGCATGGCCTTGAGCGCCTGCGAACCCGAGTAGTCGAACTCGCCCGCCTCGCCTATCTTCAAAGCTCCCGATCCGAGGAGCAGCACTTTCTTTATCTCTTTTTCCATAGTCGGGGTTACTTTTTCGAGGCTTTCCATGCCTTTATGTTTTCGATGAATTCGTCGAACAGATACTCCGTGTCGACGGGTCCGCTCGATGCTTCGGGGTGGTACTGCGTCGAGAAGAACGGTTTGCTGCGGTGGCGGATGCCCTCGTTGGTGCCGTCGTTGACGTTCACGAACAACGTCTGCCACTCCTCGGGCAGCGTGCGGTCGTCGATGGCGAAGCCGTGGTTCTGCGAGGTGATGTAGCAGCGGTCGGTGCGGGGTACCATCACGGGCTGGTTGTGCCCGCGGTGGCCGTACTTCAATTTATATGTGGTCGCTCCCGCCGCGCGGGCCAGCAGCTGGTTGCCGAGGCAGATG
This sequence comes from uncultured Alistipes sp., assembly GCA_964390585.1. GTDB lineage: Bacteria > Bacteroidota > Bacteroidia > Bacteroidales > Rikenellaceae > Alistipes. The sequence goes on along the minus strand of CAYMIH010000003.1, from coordinate 9,868 downwards.
CCCATCACGGGACGGTCCTCCTTCAATGCCGCGGCTATGTGCTTTATGGTCTCGCCGCACTGCGACGGGTCGCCCGGACCGTTGGAGAGGAACAGACCGTCGTAATCCTCGACCGAGAAGTCGTAGTCCCACGGCACGCGGATGACCGTCGCCCCGCGGCGCAGCAGGCAGCGGAGGATGTTGTACTTCACGCCGCAGTCGACCACCACCACACGATAGGGGCCGTCGCCGTAGACGATGCGTTCGCGCGTGGACACCTGCGCCACCACGTTGTCGGTGTTGGGGTCGTAGAACGGAACCTCGTCGCACCCCTCGATCTCGATGCGGCCGAGCATCGATCCGCATTCGCGCAGTTTCTGCGTCAGGGCGCGCGTGTCGATGCCGTACACCGCGGGCACGCGCTGCTCCCTGAGCCACTCGCCGAGGCTCTTCGAGCCGTTCCAGTGGCTGTACTCGTCGGAATAGTACGACACGGCGAGTCCCGCGCAGTGTATGCGGTCCGATTCGTAGAATTTCTCTATGCCCCATCGGTCCTTCTCGCCCGACGGCACTCCGTAGTTGCCGATCATGGGGTAGGTGGGCACCAGTATTTGTCCCTTGTACGACGGGTCGGTGAGGCTCTCCACGTAGCCCGTCATGGCGGTGTAGAAGACCACCTCGCCTGCCGTGCCGCTTTCGTGGCCGAACGAACGCCCCTCGTAACGGCTGCCGTCTTCGAGGACTATCGCCGCGCGTTTTGTTGTCTGCATATATATGTACCTTTTCTAATTGGTTCGGTGAGATTCATTTCGACAAAAATACGTAATATATTTTGGAAACAAGGAATATATGCGCTACCTTTGCATAAATATGTAGGTAAATCGGACTATGAACCGTAAAACGCAACGATTCGCCACCATTCGAAAGATCATACGCAGCGAACTCATCGGCTCGCAGGACGAGTTGATAGAGCGTCTGCGCGAATGCGGCGTGGAGATTACGCAGAGTACGCTTTCGCGCGACCTGAAATTCATGAACGTGGCCAAGATACCCCACAAAAGCAAAGGGTATGTGTATGTTCTGCCCAATACGGCGCACCACGACATTAACGTGTCGTCGAATATATCCGACAACATCACGGGGCTCACCTTTTCGGGTAATCTGGGCGTGCTGAAGACCAAGTCGGGCTACGCCAGCGCCATATCGGTACCCATCGACAACCTCGACTGCCCGGGCATACTCGGCACCATAGCGGGCGACAACACCGTGCTCATAATCCTGCGCGAGGATGCCAACCGCAACCATATAATCGAGGCCCTGATGCGGATATTCCCCATGCTCGGCAACGTGCTGTAATGCCGTTGTTCGCGAATGCTCACGTCGCGGTCCCCGCAGGCTGCGACCCGAAAACGTTGAATTTCATTCTTCCATTTCTCGCCTCGGCAATTCGAGCAAGCTCGATTGCACTCGGCTTAACGAAATGGTTCCCATTAACGCCACCTGCGGCTCTTTGAGCCGCGCAGTCCGCCGACGCCCCACTGCGTAGGACTGCTATCGCACTCCGACCGCCGTCGGCGAACGACACACCAAAAACCGAAAATGCAGTCCGCAGCCTCCCGCAGCAGAGGCCCGAGAAGCTGCGCCGCAGCGCGGCGTTATCTTCGGCGGCTCGCACCTTTGGTGCGACCCCCGCAGCCGCCGAAGATAAATTTCGGACACGCGCCGTCTCGGCAAGCAGGCTGCGGCCCGAATTTCGCACAGTCTCGGCAAAACCGCAAATAAATTTGATTTTGCACTCGGCTTATTCGTATCTTTGGCTTCGCCTTAGATACTCCGTCTCGGCAGAAGCAAACCGAAGGTTTGATTATGCGCTCGACTTTTCGTATCTTTGGCTTCGCCTTAGATACTCCCGCTCGGCAAAATGCAAGCGAGCTTGCTTTTGCTCTCGCTTATTCGTATCTTTGCAGCCGTCTTAAGCATAGGAAATCGAAGCTATGGATTCAGTCTCTAAATATCTGCGACTCGTAAGGTTCGCGCATACGGTGTTCGCCATGCCGTTTGCCGTCATGTCGTTCGTGTGCGCTCTGCGGAGCATCGGCTTCGGCGCGGCCGAGAACTCGTGCCCCTTCTGGTGGGCCGTGCTGCTGGTGCAGGTCGTGCTGTGCATGGTCTTCGCCCGCAACGTGGCGATGGGATTCAACCGCTGGGCCGACCGCGACATCGACGCGGCCAATCCCCGCACCGCCTCGCGCGAGATTCCCGCGGGAAAGGTCTCGCCGCGCGCCGCGCTGTGGTTCGTGGGCATAAACGCCGCGCTGTTCGTCGCGACGGCCGCGAGTATCAACAGCCTCACGGCGTGGCTGTCGCCCGTGGCGCTGGCCGTCGTCATGTCGTACAGCTACTGCAAGCGCTTCACCTCGCTGGCGCATCTGGTGCTGGGACTGTCGCTCGGCATAGCTCCCGTGGGAGCCTACATAGCCGTCACGGGCCGTTTCGCGCTCGCGCCGTGCGTGCTGGCGCTGCTGGTCATGACATGGTGCGGCGGGTTCGACATAATATACGCACTTCAGGACCGCGAGTTCGACCGCGCCAACGGCCTGCACTCGATTCCCGCGCGCTTCTCCGTGGCGACGGCGCTGGGCATCAGCGTAGCGCTGCATGCGGTGAGCGTGGCCGCCCTCGTATGGTTCGTGTCGCTGCTGCCGTCGAGCGTGTGGATCACGGTCGGCGCCGTGCTCTTCACGATCATACTCGTCGCCGAGCATCTGCTCGTCACGCCTACACGCCAGACCGACATCGGCTTGGCGTTCGGGACCCTGAACGGACTGGCGAGCCTCATGCTGGCCGCATTCGTCGTCACGGGACTGCTCACGGCATAGCACTCTGCACCCATGTGGTTGATCCTCGCATTCATATCGGCCGCGCTGCTCGGATTCTACGACGTGGCCAAGAAACAGGCGCTGCGCGACAACTCGGTCCCCGCGGTGCTGCTGCTCAACACGCTCTTTTCGTCGCTGCTGTTCCTGCCCGTGATACTTTCGGGCGAGCTGCGGACGGGGTGGTTCGACGGCACCTTCTTCGAGACGCACCCCGAGAACCTGCACGCCCATCTGCTCGTAATCATGAAGTCGGCCATCGTACTCTCGTCGTGGGTGTTCGGCTACATAGGCATAAAGCACCTGCCCATAACCATCGTGGGGCCGATCAACGCCACGCGCCCCGTGCTGGTGCTCGTGGGCGCTCTGGCCATATTCGGCGAGCGCCTCAATGCGCTGCAATGGATCGGCGTGGCGCTCGCATTGGTCTCGCTGTTCCTGCTCAGCCGCTCGGGCCGCAGGGAGGGCATCGACTTCAAGCACAACGTATGGATATATTGCGTCGCCGCGGCCGCCGTATTGGGTGCCGCGAGCGGCCTCTACGACCGTTACATCATGCGTCAGCTGCCGCCGCTCTTCGTGCAGGGGTGGTATAACATCTACCAGCTGGGGATGATGGCCGCGGCGGTGGGCGTCATTCGGCTCGTGCAGCGGGGTCGCACCGCGCCGTTCCGTTGGTCGTGGGCCATTCCGATGATCTCGCTGCTGCTGTCGGCGGCCGATCTGGCCTACTTCGTGGCTCTGAGCGACGAAGGGGCGATGATCTCGGTGGTGTCGATGATCCGCCGCGGATCGGTGGTGGTGTCGTTCGCCTGCGGAGCGCTGCTGTTCCGCGAACGCAACCTGCGCTCGAAGGCCGTCGATCTGGCTTTCATTATCGCGGGCATGATATTTTTGTACTTCGGAACCCGATAATCGGTCCGCCATTGGCGAAAAATCACTATATTTGCCCTTATTATTAAGGTTACAATAAAAAACCACATATCATGGAGATATCTTTCAACTGGCTTAAGAAATACATCGACACCGATCTGTCGGCAGAACGGATCGCCGAGATCCTGACCGACATAGGTCTGGAGGTGGAGGATTTCCGCAAGATCGAGACCATACGCGGCGGACTCGCGGGCGTGGTGGTCGGCGAGGTGCTGACGTGCGAGGACCATCCCGATTCGGATCACCTGCACGTAACCACGGTCGACGTTGGCGGCGACGCCCCGCTCAACATCGTGTGCGGCGCGCCCAACTGCCGCAAGGGGCTCAAGGTGCTGTGCGCCACCGTAGGCGCCGTGCTCTATCCCAACGGCGGCGACGAGGAGTTCAAGATCAAGCGCAGCAAGATACGCGGCGTGGAGTCGCTCGGCATGCTTTGCGCCGAGGATGAGTTAGGCATAGGCTCCGACCACGCGGGTATCATGGGGCTTCCCGCCGACGCGCCCGTCGGCATGCCTGCGCGCGAGTATCTGAACGTCAAGGACGATTATCTGATCGGCATAGGACTCACCCCCAACCGTGTCGACGCCGCCTCGCACATAGGTGTGGCGCGCGACTTGGCCGCCTATCTGCGCAGCCGCGGCGAGGACGTGCGCGTGAAGATGCCCTCGGTGGATGATTTCGCCGTCGACAATCGCGACATGCCGATAGAGGTCGTGGTGGAGAATCCCGTCGCCGCGCCGCGTTACACGGGCGTGACGGTGACGGGTTGCAGGATAGCCCCCTCGCCCGAGTGGATGCAGAACGAGCTGCGCGCCGCGGGCATCAACCCCAAGAACAATCTGGTGGATATAACCAACTACGTGCTCTTCGAGTTAGGCCAGCCTCTGCACGCCTTCGACGCCGACAAGATCGAGGGCCGCAAGGTGGTGGTGCGCAACTGCGCGGAGGGCACCCCGTTCGTGACACTCGACGGCGTGGAGCGCAAGCTCTCGGCCGAGGATCTGATGATATGCTCGGCCGAGCGTCCCATGTGCATAGGCGGCGTATTCGGCGGACTCGACTCGGGCATAAGCGACACCACGGTGAACGTCTTTCTGGAGAGCGCCTATTTCAATCCCGTGTCGATCCGCAAGTCGGCCAAGCGCCACGGTCTCAACACCGACGCATCGTTCCGCTTCGAGCGCGGCATCGACCCCAATATTCAGGTATACGCGCTCAAGCGCGCCGCGCTTCTGATGAAGGAGCTGGCAGGGGGCAAGATTTCGAGCGACATAGCCGACGTGTGCGCCGCGCCTGCCGAGGATTTCGTGTTCGACATCTCGTTCGCCCGCATCGACTCGCTCATTGGCAAGCGCATCCCCGAACAGACCGTGCGCACCATAATCGACGCTCTGGAGGTGAAGATAAAGGCCGAGCGCGACGGCGTGCTGACGGTGGCCGTGCCGCCCTACCGCGTGGACGTGCGCCGCGAGGCGGACCTTATAGAGGACATACTCCGCATCTACGGCTACAACAACGTCGAATTGCCGCAGCGCGTGCACTCGACGCTCTCGTATGCGCCCAAACCCGACAAAACCAAGCTGGTGAACGTGGCCTCGGATTTCCTTTCGGCCCGCGGTTTCACCGAGATCATGTCGAACTCGCTCACCAAGGGAGCCTATTACGACAATCTGCAATCGTTCAAGGCCGAGAACTGCGTGCGCATACTCAACCCGCTGAGCGCCGATCTCAACGTCATGCGCCAGACGCTGCTGTTCAACGCGATGGAGGCCATACAGCTCAACGCCAACCGCCGCAACGCCGATCTGAAGCTCTACGAGCTGGGCAACTGCTACTTCTTCGACGCCGCGGCCGCCGATGCGGAAAAGCCGCTGGCCAAATACAGCGAAAAATATTGTCTGGCGATAGCCGTGACGGGTGCCGATACCGCCGCGTCGTGGAACGTCAAGCCCGCGCAAAGCTCGTTCTACACGCTCCGCGCCGCCGTGGAGAAGGTGCTCGCCCGCTTCGGGATCGACATAGAGTCGCTCCGCAGCCGTACGTCGGAGTGCGATCTGTTCGCCGACGCCATAGAATACATGCAGGGCGACAGAGCGGTGATACGCATGGGTGTGGTGGCGCCTGCCATACGCCGCATGTTCGACCTCAAGCAACCCGTCTATTTCGCCGAGATCGATTTCGAACTTATCACGCGGGCGGCCAAGAAGCATGCGATAGTGGCTGCCGAATTGTCGAAGTTCCCCGAGGTGAAGCGCGACCTCGCGCTGCTGGTCGACAAGAGCGTCACCTTCTCGCAGCTGCGCGACGTGGCCTTCGCCACCGAAAAGAAGCTGCTCAAACGCGTCACGCTGTTCGACGTGTACGAGGGCGACAAGCTCCCCGAGGGCAAGAAGTCGTACGCTCTGGGCTTCACGCTGGAGGACAAGACACGAACGTTGGATGACAAGACCATCGAGAAGACCATGAACAATCTGGCCCGCCAGCTCGAAGCGCGTGCGGGAGCGCAGGTGCGTTCGTGACGTCTCTCCGCATCATGATACGGAAACGGGCTGCCTTTTGCGGGCGGCCCGTTTTTTTGCCGAGTATTGTCGGACGTTTCGCCCTTGCGGACGATTTCGTTTGCTGACAGATGTGAATATTTCGCGACGTTCGTTGTCGAATTTCATGCGTTCGTATATCCGTTCGTTCGGTTCGTTGAAATTATTTTGATCGGCTGCGGCGAGGCTTTATTTTTGCCTTGATATTAAGTGCGATCGGAATCAATCAATGTTAAAAACATATTTGTTATGAAACGATTTTTTTGTGCTTTTGCGGCCTTTGCCGCATTGTTGCAGGTTGCGTGCGACAGCAATGACGATCCGGACGTTCCGTCGGCTCCGACCATAGTTATGGATGGGTTGAATATCGACGATGTTCACGAGATTACGGGCGATCCCATGACGGTTAAGGTCGACGTGACGGTCGACGGCGGGATCGACAAATTCTCGGTGAAGATCGAATCGCCGATGTTGACGAACGACCTTTTGGCCGAAATGGGGCTTGCCGCCGATATGGAGCTTACGGCTCCCGCGAGCACGGCCATGTCGGAGGCGTTGAAGGCACTCGGATTCCCCGTAGGCGCCGAAGTGAAAGGATCCACGAAGCAGTCGTTCGACATATCGGATTTCGTGCCTTTGATTAAATCGTTGTACGGCGGTCACGAGGTGGATTCGAACCACAATTTCGTGTTGACCGTCACGGACGCATACGGACAAAGCACCGTCAAAACCCTGAAGTTCCATATTTCGGCCGCTCCCGCGAGCATAACCTATAACGACGATGCCGATCTGTGGCTCAACACCGCGTCGTTCTCGGTGGAGAATCAAGCCGGCGGTACGGTCGTCGTGGAGTATAAGCGCGCTGCCGCCGACGAGTGGCAGACGGCCGCGGTGACAGCCGAGGGCAACGGACTCTACACGGCTCGCATCGCACCCGTGTGGGCGGACGGCAGCGAGGAGGGGCTTGCCACGCTCGACAGCCGTTGCGGCGTGTTCGCGAACGAAAAGTACGACTATCGTCTGCTGGTCGACGGCGAGGAGGTTGCCGCTTCGACATTCGAGACCGCTGCGGGCGACACGGTTCCCAACGGCGACATGTCGGCTTGGAGCAGTTATGCGGGTTATAACACCTCCCTGAGCGGAGCCGAGGTCGACTATCCCAACGCGTCGGCCGACGACGCATTCTGGAGCAACGGCAACAACTCGATTACCAAGACGTTGTGCACGCCTTTCGAGCTGTCGGAGGAGGACAAGTGCGCGCTGCTCAAGGGTAAGAGTACTTTCGGAATATTCGCGGCGGGCAACCTCTTTACGGGAGTGTTCGAAATGAGCGGAATTTCGGGATATGCCCGTTTCGGACAGAAGTATGAATTTTCGGCGCGTCCGAGCGCATTGAAACTGCGTTACAAGGCCAATGTGGGTAAAATCTCCGTTTTGGGATTGAAGAAAGAGATTCTTACGACCGAGGATCCCGATCCTGCCACCGTGTTCGTATGTATCACCGACTGGACCGACCGCCATTCAGTACATTCGGGTTTGGGTGTCAAGGAGGAGGATCTCAATGTTTTCGATCCCGAGGTGCACGCCTCGACCGACGAGGGTGCTGTAATCGCTTACGGTTCGGTGATAGTCACCGAGAGCACCGATTGGGTTGAGGTGACCGTTCCTCTCATCTGGCGCGACAAGGAGAGCCGTCCCGCCGAAGGCAATTATTCGCTCGTCATTTCGTGTGCGTCGAGCAAATACGGCGATTATCTGTGCGGAAATCCCGACAACGAGTTGTATGTCGACGATTTCGAGTGGGTTTATTAATCCTCGTGTTTGGATACCTTTTTCGAGATGCGGGCCGTCCTTTTCGGGACGGCCCGTTTTGCTGTTGCGCGGAGGATGTGTTCCGTTCTATTTGCAGACTTTGAAATCGAAAATGTCGATCGGATTCGTTCGGCTCTGCGGGGCGGCAGACAAAATGCGAATAAATCGAAACCGCGTTGCAGATTGCTGCAACGCGGCTTTGGTGAGGTCTGAAGCGTTCCATAATATTGGAATAAAGCGATTTATACATAATGCTAATATTATGCGAAATATGCTGCTAACTGCAATGTGCGTCAAAGAGATACATCGCCGAAAAAGATTGCAGACGGTTGCAAGGGATTTCACACGATTGTTAAAATGCTGACAATCTGCTGACAAGATTTAGGGACATTTGTCTTCTTTATTCGGAATACATTGTTTATGTTTGCATCAACATAAACGATTGGTATTCAATGGCTGAAATTAACAAAACACTCTTCTCGCACGTAGATCGCGCAACCGGAAAATCCGAAGTGATGATCCGCTTCGTCGCCGCCAGACTTCTGACCCTCCGCGCCCGTACGGGTCTTTTCGTTCCGCCCGAACGATGGAATGAAAAAACGGGCGACGTTCGCATATCTACAATCAAGACCCCTGAACAAAAAGAGTTGCTCGCTGTTCAACGACAATTGACCGAACTTTCCAACTTGATCTTGGAACGCTTTTCGTTCACAGAGATAGAGGATGTTACCAAAGCATGGTTGGAACAGGTCATCGACGAATTCCATCATCCGGAGAAATACCATGCCGTCGAAAAACAGGCAAGGGTCGTGCGGAAGCAAACCGTGCTGAATATCTCGACCGTTTTATCGAAGAGACTCCGCAACGCCGCCACAAGCAGACGGGACGATTACTCTCGGCCAGTACGCCGCGCGTCTACAAAACCATGCGTCGTCACCTTTTCGAGTTCGCTCGCACAATTCGGAAAAAGGATTTCGAGTTCGACGAGATCGACATGAAATTCTACAATCGTTTAGTTATCTACCTTCAAGCCAGACAATTCACTGCGAATACCGTCGGCAAGATCATCAAGGAGTTGAAAGCCGTACTCAGGCAAGCAGAAAAGGACGGAGTGAATCCCAATACAGCCTGTAAAGATTTCACTGTCTATACGGAAGCCGTCGATAATGTCTACCTATCGGAGGAGGAGTTGGAGAAAATCCGCACGGCAGATCTGAATGTAAAGCCGCTGGATGTAAAAAACTCATCGTCGGGCAGAATATCGAATTCGAGATGCTCGATGACGATTGGCGCATCTACGGCAAAAAGCTCGAAAAAGTACGCGACAGGTTTTTGCTCTTGGCGTGGACGGGATCGCGTTTCAGCGATTTGGAAAAGATATCGCAACAGGAAGTCGGAACGGGTTTCATCTCCTTCCGACAGCAAAAGACCAACACGAAAGTAGTAATACCGGTACATCCTGTTGTCCATGAAATTTTGGAACGGTACGGTTATGCGATGCCTCCGGCGATCAGCAATCAAAAGTTCAATCACTATCTGAAGATTGTCTGTCTTTTGGCAGGAATCAATAACATGGAGTCGAAGACGCGTACCGAGGGCGGAGTACTCAAGACGACCGTCTCGCCTAAGTGGATGCTGGTATCGAGTCATACGGGGCGGCGCAGTTTCTGTACGAATATGTACAAGCGAGGACTGCCGACGCTGACGATCATGGCCATATCGGGACATACG
>CAYMIH010000002.1:0-111972 GCA_964390585.1 uncultured Alistipes sp. | reverse complement strand
TGTTGGCGTTGGGCTTCGCGGCCTACGCTCAGACGAGGCAGATTAGCGGTACCGTTAAAGACGAGGCAGGCAACGCCATCGTCGGAGCGTCGGTCATAGTCGACGGCTCCACCAACGGTGTCACGACGGGAGCCGACGGAGGCTTCAAGATCTCGGCCCCCGCTAACGGCCACCTTTTGGTGTCGTTCATCGGCTACGAGGATCAAAAGGTGAACATCGCAGGAAAAACCCGTATCGATGTCGTGATGACGGAGACTGCCGAGAACATCGACGATGTGGTGGTCATGGGTTACGGTACGGGCCGAAAGGTCGGCACGGTGATCGGTTCGGTAGAATCCATCAAGGCCGAGAAGTTCGAGAATCGTCCGAGCAACAACGTCGTGGACGCCCTTCAGGGTCAGGTGGCAGGTTTGCAGATTATTTCGGGTAACGGCGAGCTCGATGCCACCTCGACCATCCGTCTGCACGGTGTGGGTTCGATCAAAGCAGGCAACGAACCTCTGATCCTTTTGGACGGTGCGCCCATCACCACGGGTACGCTGCTGGCGATGAACCAGAACGACATCGCCTCGATCAACGTGTTGAAGGATGCGTCGGCAACCTCTATCTACGGTTCGCGTGCCGCCAACGGTGTCATCTACGTCACCTCGAAAAAGGGTAATCTCAACGAGGACGTGACTGTGACGCTGCGTACGCAGTACTCGATCTCGTCGGCCACCAAACCTCGCGTGACGGCCATGAACACCGAGCAGTTGATCGACTACACCTCTCGTATCTACACCATTCTGAACGGAATGGATCCCGACGATCCCGATCAGTTGCAGTTCGTGCGCAATTACTATGTGAATGCCTACGGCATCGACGAAAGCATCGATACCGACTGGTTCGACGTGATCATGCGCGACAACGCTCCTCTCTATCAAGTCGACCTCGGCGTGTCGGGCGGTACCCGCAAGTCGTCGTACTACTTCTCGGCCAACTATGCCGATCAGGAGGGTATACTTCCTTCGTCGGACATGACGCGTTACACTTTCCGCGGCAACGTGGAGACCCGCATCAAGGATTGGATCAAGTCGGGAATAAGCATGGGCGTGGGCTACCACAAGTCGAACAACGCATTTACGTTGGGTTCGACGGATATTTTGTGGTTTACCAATCCCGTGAATGCCATCACGTTCGTGCCGTCGTACCAGAATCCTTACGACGAGGACGGCAATCCTCTGCAAATTCTCGATCATGCAGGCGGTTATGCCAGCCCGCTGGTATTGGGCGATCTGTTCTCGACCACCAAGGAGCGTTTGCAGCTCAACGGAGCCATGTTCCTCGAGATCAATCCCGTGAAGGGCCTTACGATCCGCACCAATCTGGCTGCCAACGCATTCGATTATAAATCGAACAGCCTCAATTCGCCCGATTACTACTACAATCAGGGCGTGGGTTCGGTGAGCAACGGTTTCCAGCGCAATTACGATTGGACGTGGACCAACACCGCCGAGTATAAGACTACTTTTGCCGACGTACACCATTTTTCTGCTCTGCTCGGTCACGAGACCATCTACGGCACCAGCGAATGGACGTTGATCGGCATGAAAGGTCTGACCGATTCGCGTTTCCCCTATCTGAGTCAGGGTACCGAGATTACGAGCATTCCGACGTATACTTTCGGCGAATATGCTTATAATTCGGTGTTCGGCCGCGTGGAGTACGACTATGACGAGAAGTATTTCGTCGATTTCTCGTTGCGTAACGATGCTTCGTCGCGTTTCGGCGCCAATAATCGCAATGCGACTTTCTGGTCGGCGGGCGCCATGTGGAACCTTAAGAAAGAGGCTTTCCTCGCCGACAGCGAGGCCGTAACTCAACTTTCGGCCAAGATATCTTACGGTACGCAGGGTAACTCGGGCATCGGAAACTATCGTCAGTATGCCACTCTGAGTGCCACGTCATACAACGGCAACAGCGGTTGGAGCCTTGCTTCGGCCGGTAACCCGTCGCTCGGATGGGAGACTCAGAAGACCCTCACCGTGGGTGTCGAGGTAGGTTTCCTGAACAAGATCCGACTCAATGTCGAGTGGTATCGCCGTCAGACGGAAGACATGCTTAACGAAGTACCCATCCCGGGTACCACGGGCTTCACCTCTAACTGGGTGAATGTGGGCGGCATGCGCAACTCGGGTATCGATATATCGATGAATTACGATATCTACCGCGACCGCAACTGGTTGGTTAATTTCCATGCCAATTTCAACTACAACAAGAACCAGATTACCGAGATGTGGGACGGACTTACCGAATATGCGCTCGACGAAATGTCGATCATGGCCATCGGCGATCCTTACTATAACCACTATTTGCAGCATTGGATGGGTGTCGATCCCGAGACGGGCGACGGTATGTGGGCCACGGCCGACGGCGGCGTGACGGCCGATCCCGACGAGGCGGCATTCTTCAACACGGGCAAGTCTTGGCAGGCTCCCTATTCGGGCGGTTTCGGCGTGAACGTGATGTGGAAAGGTCTTTCGCTGGTGGCCGACTTCTCGTGGGTACACGGCAACTACCTCTACAATAACTCGCTCTATTTCACCGAAAACCCCTTGTTCGTGAACTGGAACCGCAACCAGACCACGGGTGCGCTCGATTACTGGCGTCAGCCCAGCGACAATGCGAAGTATGCGTCGCTGGAGTCGTCGATAGCATACGGCGGTCGTAACTATTACGGCGACGATCTGCTGGAGCGTGGTTCGTTCCTGCGTCTGAAGAACATTCAGCTGGCATACACTATGCCTGCCAAGTGGTTCGCCAAGACCAAGTTCATCGAGGGCATCCGCGTGTATGTGGGTGCGCGTAACCTCTGGACCGTGACGGGTTACACGGGTCTCGATCCCGAGATCGACGACTCGTATTCGATAGACAACTATCCCGCTTCGCGCCAGTGGACTTTCGGTGCCGAGTTCAAATTCTAATGTCAAACCAAACACAAAAGAGATAATATGAAAAATATCATAAAATTCGTTTGCGTCGGAGCTTTGGCCCTCGGCAGCGTGTCGTGCGATCTCGACCTCGCCCCCAAGACGAGCATGGGTACCGAGACCGTGACCACGTTGGCCGATGCCTCGGCGGTCCGTGAGGGTGTGTACCGAATCTTCCGCAGCATATTCATGGGCGAATACGTGTATTACCCCGATTACCAGTCGGATCTGTTCAACGAATTATCGTCGTCGGGAAATCGCGGCGGCATGATGTATCGTTGGAACATCTATACTTCGGACAGCGACGTGGCTACCAATTGGAATCGCCACTATGCCATTTTGGCCAACATTAATTTCCTGATCGAGAAGATCGATGCCATGTACGACGGTTTATCGGCCGAGGAGCAGGCCGTGCTGGATGTTTATCGCGGCGAGATGCACCTGTTGCGTGCCATGACGCTGCGTTCGGCGGCGCTGCGTTTCTGCAAGGATTACGAGCCCGCGACGGCTGCGACCGATTTCGGCGTGCCTGTGGTTACGACCTACGACGTGACGGAGCGTCCTTCGCGCGGTTCGCTGGCCGACACCTACACGCAGATAGACGACGACATCGCGGTGGCCGAGCGTCTGATCACCACCGAGGGTTATGCCGATGCCGCCTATCTTACGGTCGATGCCGTGACGGCTTTCAAGGCGCAGGTATATCTCGACAAGCACATGTATGCCGAGGCTTCGGCGGCGGCTTCGTCTCTCTACACGTCTTATCCGTTGGTGCAGAGCGCTGCCGAGTTGGAGGCCATGTGGCGTCAGGACAGCTCTACCGAGACCATCTTCCAGCCTGCCATGACCAAGAGCGATCTGTTCGGCCGCTATACCGACTATCATGCGGGGCAGTGGGATGCCTCGATCGGCGACTACCGCTGCGACGCGGCGTACATTCCCGAGCAGTGGGTGTGCGACCTCTACGACAAGGAGAAGGATTGGCGCTACGGTCCTTATGTCGACGAGCAGCATATCAACAACATGCAGGACGACGAGGTCGTGGGCGTGGTGCTGACCAAGTTGCGCGGTAACATCAATCTCCAGACTTCATCTTCGATTCTCAACTGGTACAACATGCCCAAGGTGCTGCGCATTGCCGACATGTATCTGATCGACGCCGAGGCCAAGTACCGTTCGAACGGCGACGCGGCTGCTCCGCTCAACGCTCTGCGCGCGGCGCGCGGACTGGATGCGACGGCGGCTTCGGGCGAGGCTCTCTTCAAGGAGATTCAGAACGAGCGTGTACGCGAGATGATTGCCGAGGGCGGTCGTATTCCCGACATCAAGCGTTGGCACATCGGCTTTACCCGCGACAAGCAGACGGCTCGCGGCTTACTCTTCGGCCAGACGGGACACGACATGACGGTGGCTGCCGATGCCGACCGACTGGTATGGCCCGTTCCCCGTGCCGATATCCTCAGCAACCCCAATCTTGCGGGTCAGCAGAACCCGGGCTGGGGCGAGTAATCTTGCCGATTGAAATAGTTGAGCGGTTCCCGTACATGCGGGAACCGCTTTTTTTACGACGTTGCGACGCTTTCCGCCGACGGCGGCGGGGCGGCCTCTATTTTATCATATCCTTTATCCGTTCGGGCAGCAGCGGCATGGCGCCGTTTTGCGTGCATACGTAGGCCGAAGTCTCCACCGCCACGGCATGCGCCCGTGCAATGGGGCATCCCGCGAGCAGCGCGGCGCAGAATCCCGCGGTGAACGAGTCGCCCGCTCCGACCGTGTCGGCTACCTTCACCTCGGGCGTGGCGAGAACCGATACCTCGTCGTCGAAATATACGCGGCTTCCCGCGGCTCCGCACGTGAGTATCACGGCGCGCAGCGAGTAATCCTCCTTCAGATGGCGGCACACGCTCTCCATGTCGGGGTCGAGGCCGAACAGACGTGCTACCGTCTGCGTCTCCTCGTCGTTGATCTTCAGTATGTCGCATGCGTCGAGCGACGAGGCGATCACCTCCTTGCCGTAGTAGTGTTGCCGCAGGTTGATGTCGAATATCTTCAACGAGTCGGCAGGCATCAGCCCGATGAACCGTTTTATGCTTTCGCGCGATGCGGGGCTGCGCTGCGCGAGCGACCCGAAGCAGATGCAGGCCGTTTCGCGGGCCGCGGCTTCCATCTGTTCGGTGAAAGGGATGAAGTCCCACGCCGCGTTCTCGGTTATGACGTATTGAGGAATGCCTTCGGCGTCCAGCGAGACGTCGACGGTGCCCGTGGGGCGGTCGACCTCGGGGAGCAGGAACTTCATCCCTCGGGTTTCGAGCATGTCGCGGAGCTCGCGGCCGTTGTCGTCGCGGCCCACGGCGCTCACGGCCATGGCGTCGTATCCGAACTGCGACATGTGGTATGCGAAGTTGGCGGGTGCGCCGCCGAGTTTTTTCCCGTCGGGCAGCACGTCCCACAACGCTTCGCCGATTCCGACGATGTATGATTTTTTCATTGCAGGTTGGGTTTTAAGGTCGGTTCGTTCCGACCGCTTTTGCAAAGATAATGTTTTTTGCGGTCGGACAAGCGAAAACCCTCCCGCAATCCGATTGCGGGAGGGTAGAGGGGATGCGACTCGGGCGGCAGCCTGCGGAGACCGCGATGAGCGCAAGCGAATAACGGCGGGCCTCCGCGGGGCGAGGCTGCGGCCCGCGCGACTCTAAAGAGTCGCATTCGTCTACGCTTCGGTCGTCACGGGCGTCGGCTTTTTTTTCGTCTTTTTGGTGTTGCCCTCGTCGGTTTTGGCTTTGCTTTCGACCTTTGCTTTGCTCTTGCTTTCGGCTTTGGCCTCGGTTTTTGTCGAGCGTTTTTTTGCCGTCGTTGTACTTTGCGAACGCTCTTTTCGAGCCGTCGGGACAGCCGTCAGGCGTCGTCCGTCGCCTATCGGTTCGGCCGTGATGCGTTTGTCGGCGATCAATTCGTCGATTATGGCATCGGTGCGGTCGCGATCGAGTCCGAACGCCGTCTCTATCTCCACGGGATACACCGTCGTGTAGCGTTTGATGAAATCGGCCACGTTGGCTTTCGACGGACCGACCTTTCGCGGTTTGATCTTTCCGTCGGAGAGTCGGCGTATGATGGTGTGGAAGGTTCCGAGATTCTGGTATCCGCCGAGTATTATTCTCGTTTGTTCGCTCTGTATGAGGTAAGACGGAAATCCCGTTATGCCGTTGCGTCGGCATTTGGTGCGATCCTGCATGAAGTCGGCCTGCGCGTTGCCGTAGGTGTATTCGTCGACGAACTCGGTGACGTTGAGTCCCGATTCGGCGGCTAACTCTATCAATACGTCGATACGTGCCGTGGGACGCGCTTCGGTGAAGGTGGCTTCGCGTATGCGGCGCAGGAATCGTTTTGCGGCGACGGGATTCTGCCGCTTGGCGGCTTCGTAGGCTATGTTCTGCGGGAAGCTCGACGGCTGCTCTCGACTGAAGAGGGCTGCGTCGGTGACTTTTACGGGCATGCCGTGTCGGGCCGATGCCGTGATCCAGTTGCGGCGCAGACGTTCGTCGGCGATCTTGGCGGCATTCTCGTCCGAAGCCGTGTCGTCGAACAGGGTGGCTATATCCTCCACGAGCCCGCCCATGATGAATTCGATGTCGATTTTGTCGCCGTAGAGGTAATCTATGGCTCGCATTACGGGCTCGTTGCCCCAGCACCACACGCATACGGGGTCGGTGAATTGGTAAACGGTGATTTTGTTCATGTCGTCAGTTATTTATGTTTACCGTGAGGATGAGCAAAAAACACGCCAACAGCGTGATGGGCGCAGTCGGCAACTCGGATGTCGCCGATGGAAAATAGTGTGCCGTTTTTCGTCGTTTACGTAAAAAGTTGTAATTTTAGCCCCGAGAAAAATAATCGTGATTATGATCTGTAATGAACGCGACATACGCAACCGCACGGTGCGGGCTTTGGCCGAGGCGGTGATGACGGCCGCGCGCACGGCTCCCAAGGCCAAAGGACGCGATCTGGTCGAGGCGGCTTTGATTACCGAAGATGATTTGCGGCGTCTGGCCGATACGATGCGCGAGATGAGCGCCGAATCGGGGATGAAGTTCCTGCTGCGCGACGCCAATAATGTGCTTGAGGCCGAAGCCGTACTGGCGATAGGCATCCGCGAGGCGGGATCGGTATGCGGTTTGAATTGTTCCTATTGCGGCTATCCGTCGTGCGAGGCGAAGCCTGCGAGTGTCCCGTGTGCCATGAACGGTGTGGATGTGGGCATAGCCATAGGATCGGCTTGCGCGCAGGCGGCCGATCTGCGGCTCGATTCGAGAGTTATGTTCTCGGCGGGCTGGGCGGCGAAGCGGATGAGCGTTTTGGACGGTGCCGATCTGGTGTTCGCCATTCCGCTCGGCGCGGCGTCGAAAAATCCCTTCTTCGACCGCAAGTCGCCCGAGAAGAAGGAGGCAGCCGAAGAGGCGTTGAAATAGAAAACATAAAGAAAGAGTATTATGGATAGCAAGAAATCGGTGGTCTCGTCTTTCGACGTGGATCATCTTACATTGAAAGCGGGACTCTACCTGCGTTCGGTCTACACGATCGACGACAAACTGGCCGTGCATTCGTGGGACATGCGTTTCCGCGCGCCGATGGATCATGCGCCGCTTGGTTCGGGCGAGGTGCACACCATCGAACATCTGATGGCCTATCATCTCCGTCTCGATCCCGTCATCGGCGGCAGCATCGTGTCGTTCTGCCCCATGGGGTGCAAAACGGGATTCTACCTCTCGACCATGAACGACGTCACGGCCGAGATGATCCGCGAGGCGCTGGCCCGAGTATATAAAAATGTGTTTCCGCTGCGTTCGAAAGACGACATAGTGGGACTCAACGAGGTGCAGTGCGGCAACCCGGGACTTTACGCCATAGCGTCTGCCAACGACGCCATGGCTCAATATATGCGTAGTCTCTACACGCGTGCCGAGGCCGACGAGGCGGGCATAGGTTCAATCTATAATTGCGCTTGGTGATGAATTATCTGGTTTTGGCTCCCACGAGCAGCGAATATCGCTACATGAACGACTCTTTGCAGAGGCGCGACCTGCGTCACTCCTACACGGTGGTACGCTGCGGCATCGGCAAGGCGCTGGCGGCCGCCAATACGGCGCTGGCCATAGCCCGCGCGGGCGGCGAGTTCGACCGCGTGGCGGTGGTGGGGTATGCGGCCTCGACCATCGGCCGAAGCCGAGGCGAGATAGTCGCGCCGCGTGCCGCACGCTATCACGACTGCCGCATTCCGCAGGATTTCGTGCCCGAGCTTACCGAGCCTTACCCCCTTATGGGCCACGACGATGCCGTGGTGTGGACGGGCGATTCGTTCGTCGACGCCGCGATGATAGCGGAAGCCAAAGAGCGCTTCGGCATGACGTCGGGCCTGTTCGACATGGAGTCGACGGCGGTGTGTCAGGCGGCGGAGTTGTTCGGCGATCTGCCCGTGGTGGTGGTGAAGATGGTTTCGGACGTGCCCGAGGAGGGCGATACCGAACACTCTTACGAAGAATTCGTCGATTCGCACTCCGATTTCGGCGCGATAATCGATTATCTGGAGAATCTGAAATAACGGGAACGGTTTGTATCGCGAGGTGACATACGGTCTTCTGGTACCTTTTCTGGGTACTTCGCTCGGAGCGGCGATGGTCTTTCTGCTGCGCCGCGAGATTACGCCGTGGTTGCAGAAGCTGCTGCTCGGATTCGCTTCGGGAGTCATGATCGCGGCCTCGGTGTGGTCGCTGCTGCTGCCGTCGATCGACATGACCGTCGAGAGCGGCGGCATAGGCTGGCTGCCCGCTGCGGTCGGTTTTCTGGCGGGAATCTTCTCGCTGCTGCTGTTCGACAGCGTGGTGCCGCATCTGCATATCGACTCGTCGGTGCCCGAAGGCGTCAAGACGGGATTGGGCCGTTCCGCCATGCTGGTGCTGGCCGTCACGCTGCACAACATTCCCGAGGGAATGGCCGTGGGCGTGGTGTTGGCAGGTGCCATGGCCGAAAATACGGGAATCACCATGGCAGGCGCGATGACGCTTTCGCTCGGCATTGCGATACAGAACTTCCCCGAGGGAGCCATCGTATCGATGCCTCTTAAGGACAGCGAGCACAGCCGCGGCAAGGCGTTCGCTATCGGTGTCGCCTCGGGTGCGGTGGAGCCGCTGGCGGGGATACTCACCATCGTGCTTATCGATCTGCTGGCACCCGTATTGCCCTATCTGCTGGCTTTTGCCGCGGGGGCTATGATATATGTCGTTGTGGAGGAGCTCATCCCCGAATCGCAGAGCGGCAGCCACTCCAATATCGGTACGATAGGCGTCGCGCTCGGCTTCGCATTGATGATGGTGCTCGACGTGGCGTTAGGGTAGTGCTTGCTGTTCGCCGACGGCGGTCGGAATGCGACAGCAGTCCGCCGCGTGGGGGCGGCGGCGAACTGCCGCCATCGCATCGCGATGGCTAAATCATTATTTTATCTGCGCGCCCTCTTCCGCGAGGAGCGCTTTTTTTATCTCAGCCCCTCCGTGGTAGTTGCCCGTGCCTCCCGCGGCGGGCACTATTCTGTGGCACGGTACGATGCAGCATATCGGATTGCTGCCTACGGCGGTACCCGTGGCGCGCACGGCACGCGGATGCCCCGCGAGCTCGGCCAGTCGGGCGTATGTGACGGTTTGGCCGTAGGGAATTTCGAGCAGGGCACGCCATACGTCGTGACGGAACCGCGTGCCTGCCAGAAGTATCGCCGCGGGCTCCTCATCGAATATGCTGCGGCGGTCGGCGACATCGTGCAGAGTCGCAGCGGGAAAGAGCGTCGTCAACTCCCGCATTACCTGTTCGCGACCTCGGTATGCGGTAAATGCCGCGAAGCATAACTCTCCCGCGTCGGTCCATGCGGTGAGCATCTCGCCGAGGTGGGTGGGCAGCAGTTGGCAGTCGATGTGCAGGATGCTGTTTCTGTCGGTCGTGAATCGTACTTTCATGGGGTTTCGGGTTGGTTCTTGTGCGAAGATAAGGTATTTCGGCCTGAATCGCCGATTTTTCGCGCGGAATTTTTCTAATTTTGCATCGTTTTGAGTTCGGGACGATCGGAATGATGCGGCTCTTCGAGCCGCGCGGGCCGCAGCCTCCGCCCGCGGAGGCCCGCTGTCGCGTCCTCCGCAGTCTGCTGCCCGAACATACGGAATTTATATCGTAATCTATGGAGATCTTGGATGTTGTCGACGAGACTGGCGAGCCGACGGGCCTCACCGTGGAGCGTGCCGAGGCCCATGCCTCGGGAGTGCTGCACCGCACGTCGCACGTGTGGGTGGCGCGACGCCGCGCGGGCCGTGTCGAGCTGTTGCTGCAACTCCGCAGTCGCCGCAAGGAGTCGTTTCCGTCGTGTTACGACGTGTCGAGCGCGGGGCATATCCCCGCGGGCGACGGATTCGTCGGATCGGCTCTGCGCGAACTGCGCGAGGAGTTGGGCATGAACGCTTCGTCCGAGGAGCTGGTGCCGTGCGGACTGCGGCGCATCCGCCGACGGACGATGTTCGCGGGCGGCGAGTTCATCGACAATCAGGTAAGTAGGGTATATCTGCTGTGGCGCGACGTCGACGCTTCGGAGGTGCGGTTCCAACGCTCGGAACTCGACGGCGTATGCTGGACGAGTATGGAGGAGTGCCGCGAGATGGTCGCCTGCGGCACGCCGTCGAATTGCATCGATGCCGAGGAGCTGGACATGATAGATGCGGCTATTGCATCAACCAGCGCGTAATGCTTTCGCTGTAAGTTTTCGATATCGGGATGTCGGGCACACCCGCGATTCCGAGTTCGATCACGATCCCCGACGGATCGCGGCGCATGACCTTCACGTGGTCGAGATTGACCGAGTAGGAGCGGTGGCATCGGCGGATGTTCGAGTCGGCGAGGTCGCTGACAATGTTTTTCATGGTGTTGCGTATCATCGCTTTCTTTATCTTGTCGTGGTTCAAATACCACACGCACACGTAGTTGTCGGCCGATTCGATCATGATGAGATTGCTTTCGGCTATCGAGAGTTGCAGCTCTCCCTTGTCGTTGCATAGCTGCACATGCCCGCTGCCCGCTGCTGCGGAGTCGTTTTCTAGCTGCTCGGTGATCTGCCGCAGCTGCCTATCCTTTTCGCGCCACGATATATATATTATGTATATGGCGTAGGGAATCGACAGCACCAGCACCGTATTGATTACGGTGTTTTTCCATAGCAGCATGTAGTCCTCGGGCTCGCCGTTCGAAAGCACGGCGTAAAGGGTGTAGATCGATGTCATGACCAGCGTCTCGACAGCGATCCACAATATGTAGACCCAATACAGTACGGGGCGTCGGCGGCTGTATGCCGTCATTATCATTCGGCTGAGCACCAGCACCAGAATCCCGACCGCCACCATCGCCACCGATATTAGGAAGTAGGCCGCGTTGCTGCCGCGGAAACGGATGTAGGGGATCCATTCGAACGAGTTGAACGGCTTGTAGGCGTTGATGAATATCAACGAGAATACGGCCACGAAGATTATGAACGTCGTCTGGCTCGATTTCTTATAAAGGAATGCGGGAAGCGGTTGTGTCAGTAATCTGAACATGGCGTTGCGATTTACGTTTGATCCGTCGGATCACTCTCCGTCGGGTGCGTCGCCGTCGGCGGCGGGGTTCTCTTGCGCGAGCGCGGCCCGCGCCTGCTCGATCAGAGCGATCAGGCGTTCCGCTTCGCGGCACGACACGTAGGTCCGAGTATCGTATATGTCGACTATCTCCACGAAATTGCGCCACTCGGAGGCGTATATGGTGACTGTCTCGAACTCCTTGAAATCGAAATATTTCCCATAGTATCCGAAGAATCCCGCCGCGCCGAATACGGGAAACATTCTGTTCATTTCGCGTTTACCCACTTGGCGTACCGAGGTTATCTCGCGCATGCCTATCTCGGTGATGTCCGACAGACACTGTATCTCCATCTTGTCGTCCAGCAGCACTATGCGCCTCGGCACCGAGAGGGCCATGAGCGCTATGACGGCGAGCATCAGCGACGAAAACCATGCCGAAAAGTAACCGCCGCTGTACAGCACGAACAACAGCACCGCCCCGACTGCCAATATCGCGAGCGTCAGAATGCTGTACACCATCGTACGGCGGTCGATGCGGTATTTGAAGCTATGAATCATTCTCTGCGGCCGATATTATCGCTTCGGCGAACGCGAGGTCCGTCGGCGTGGTTATCTTTATGTTCTGGCGCTCGCCCTCGCACAGCGTTATTTCGTATCCCGCAGCTTCGACCACCGAGGCGTCGTCGGTGAACTCGGGCGAAAAAGGTTGCTCGTAAGCCTTGCGCAGCACCTCGGCACGGAATATCTGCGGCGTCTGTATCAATCGCAGTTTCTGCCTGTCGATTATGTGCGAGCCGTTTTCGTCGACCGTGCGGCACGAGTCGGCGGGCGCTACGGCGGGGATTACGGCGTCGCACCGCTCCATTTCGAGCATCAGTTTTACGACGAGGCGTTTGGTGAGCAGCGGACGCACGGCGTCGTGTACGGCTATGCGGCGCACGTCGTCGTCGAGTGCGGCCAGTCCGTTGCGCACCGAGAGGAAACGCTCGCTGCCTCCCGTCGCCGTCTTGTGCGGCGCCACGTCGAAACGCGCCGCTATGTTGCGCCACAGTTCGATGTGCGCTTCGGGCAGTACCGCGACTATCTGCGCCGCGGGCAATGCTTCGTGCATGAGGTTTATCGTGCGCGCCAATATGGGGAGGTTGCCCAGCACCATGAATTGCTTGGGCATGGCGCCGCCCATTCTGCGGCCCGAGCCGCCTGCCACTATTATTACTCCTGTCTCTGCCATATCAGTTTCTTTCCGAATCCGAGCGTGTTGTCGGTAAGTTTCATCGTGTCGGCCTCCATGCGCCATAAGTTCAGTTCGGCCAAAGCCGCATAGGGGAATTTTTTGAGGTATAGGGCCTTGTCGCCCTCCGTCGCGGGCGTCGTTCGTCCCGTTATCTGCAATCCCTGCACCTTTCCCACCACGCGGGTCTCCAGAACTATCGACGCCGCGGTGCGGGCGTTGCGGGCCAGCATACGCGCATGGCGGGTGTCGGCCCCCGACGTGAAGACGAATGCCTTGTCGGCCTTGTCGTATGCGTAGAACAGATTGCAGCAGTAGGGCGCCCCGTCTTCGGTCGCCGCGGCGAGCGTGAGCACATGGTGCCTGCCGATGAATTTCTCTATTCTGCCGTCGATCTCCATAATCGCGTGGTTATTTCTTGTCGGCGGCCTGTGCCGTTGCGGCCTGTGCGAGCGAGTCGGCTGCGGGAGCCGCTATGCTGTCGAGCTGCGTCACGATCATTTCGGGCGTCGCCGTGCCGTTCAGCTCGGCGACTATGCGGTCGCGCACGGCTTCGAACTCCGCCATCCTGTCCTTGGCTATCGGTTCGGCAGGCTCCTGCGGCACCTTCAGCGGGTCGATCGGCGTGCCGTTTTTCCAGATTCGGTAGTCGAGGTGAGGACCCGTAGAGGTTCCCGTACTGCCTACGTAGCCTATCAACTGCCCCTGCGACACACGTGTGCCGTTGGCTATTCCCTTGGCGTAGCCGCTCAGATGCAGATATCCCGTCACCAGATTGCCCGCATGCTTTATCTTCAGCGTGTTGCCGCCTCCGCCTCCCCAGCCCTTGAAGATCACCACTCCGTCGGCCACGGCGTGTACGGGAGTGCCTTTGGGTGCGGAGTAATCGACGCCGTGGTGCGGGCGGTATACGCGGTAGATGGGGTGCAGACGGGCGTTGGAGAAGCGCGAACTGATGCGCGTGAACTTCAGCGGCGCTTTGAGCAATTGTTTTCGCAGCGACGCTCCGCCGTACTCCCAGTATTGTATCTTGTCGTTCTGTTTGAACGGTATGGCGTACACCTCCTTGCCTCCGTGCATGAACTTCGCTCCCCACACGCGGCCTATCCCCACGAAGGTCGAGTCTATCATCTTTTCGTCGTATATGACGGTGAACGAGTCGCCCTTCTGGAGTCCGAAGAAGTCGATGGTCCATTGATATATGTCCTCCATCTCGGCAGCCAGCGCGTTGGGCAGGCTGTCGCGCATGATGGCGCCCCACAGCGACGTCTCTATCGTCGACGAGCAGCGTCGGCGGCGTATTTCCACATCCTTCTGCCCCGTCGTGACGCTCACCGAGTCGTCGGCGAAGCCGAACACCACGTAGTCGGTGACATCCTTTTCGTAAACTAACCAGTCGAGCCGCCCCTCCGAGAGCGAGTCGGTCGAGAGGAAAGCGGTGAAAGGCCGTCCCGCGCGTATCTTGCGCAGCGGGAATATGTCGGCGGCCGCCTTGTCGAGTTTGTCTACCGTAGCGGCCGACACTCCGTAGCGGTTGAGTATCTTGCCCAGCGTCTCGCCGCTGCCCACTTCGCCCTGTTCGGTACGGTAATTGTCGGCCACGATGCCGTAAATCAATGTATGCTGCGGCTCTTCGGCCGTCTCATCGTTTGTCGTTCGGCTTTTTTCCGAGCGGCAGGCGGCGAGCGAAAGCAGCAGTGCCGCGAATATTATTTTAGTGTATGCGGTCATAATTTTTCCGATGTTTATGTTGCGGAGACTCATAGACGGATCTCGATCCGACGTATGCGAATACGCATGAATTACGTACAAAATTAATAAAAAATCGCGTATTGCGGGCGTGCAAAAGGTCGGATGATTGTAAAAAACGTAAAAAAATCGCTCTCGCGTTGGTTAATCGTAAATAATTGGTTACCTTTGAAAAATTGTAAACGCGGATCGGCTTCCGCTCGGTTATGAGGTTTCTGCTGAAATTGTTGTCTTACCCTTACAGGTTGGTTATAAGCATCCGCCATTGGATGTTCGACTGCGGGCTGCTCAAGAGCGAGAAGTTCGCCGTGCCGATCATTTGCGTGGGCAACATATCCGTAGGAGGAACGGGCAAGACCCCCACGGCCGAGATGATAATGCGCTACATGATGCCTCACTACAATGTGGCACTGCTGTCGCGCGGCTACGGCCGCCGTACGAAGGGCTATATGGAGGTCGGAAGCAATTCGTCGTACCGCGACGTGGGCGACGAGCCTTTGCAGATAAAGTTGAAATTTCCCGATGCTTTGGTGGTGGTGTGCGAGAAGCGCGCCGAGGCCATACGCCGCATAGAGCAGGAGCATCCCGAGGTGAATCTTATAGTGATGGACGACGGATTCCAGCACCGTTACGTCGATGCGCGCATCAACGTGGTGGTCATGGATTATACCCGCCCGTTCTACAAGGACGATTTCCTGCCGTGCGGAACGCTGCGCGACAAGGTCGATTCGCTCTATCGTGCCCACTATTTCATCGTTACCAAGTGTCCCGAGACCATGTCGCCGCTCGAACAGCGTCTGTGGCGCAAGGAGTTGCAGAAGGTGGCCTACCAGAAGGTCTATTTCACCCGCATGATTCCCACCGAAGCGATTCCCGTCACCGCGTCGGCAACGAAGCCGCTCCGCGCTGGCGACGAGGTGATAGCCATGTCGGGCATAGGCAACCCCAAGGTGTTCGTGTCGGGCGTCAGGAAGCGATACAAGGTCGTGGATGCGCTCAATTTCGCCGATCATCATGTCTATTCGGTGGCCGATATCAAACGTATGGTCGAGCTGCTCGAAAAGCATCCTGCGGCCCGTTTGCTCACCACCGAGAAGGATGCCGTGAAGCTGCGCCGCAGCCGCCGCGTGCCCGATGCCGTGCGCGAAAAGCTCTATTTCCGGCCCGTGAAAGTGGAATTCATGGAGGGATCGGACGATGATTTCTTGGGTACCCTGAAAAACGATATCGAGGGTAAGGTGCATGTGGGAGACTCTCTCACGACTTTTTGACGGATCTATCATTACAATTAACGTTATATCATGATAAACAAAGTCATATTGGTTGGCAACGTGGGCATCGACCCCGAAGTGCGTACCACCGAATCGGGCGTTAAGGTGGCCCGCGTGCGTCTGGCTACCACCGAGCGTATTTACGACCGTCAGTCGAACGAGACGCGGGAACTTACCGAGTGGCATACCATCACATTGTGGCGCGGTCTGGCCGACGTGGTGGACCGTTTCGTGCGCAAGGGTTCGCAGCTCTACATAGAAGGCCGTCTGCGCACGCGCGAGTGGGTGGACAAGGACAATATCAAGCGTTACACCACCGAGATCTTGGCCGACGACATGAAACTTCTCGGCCGCCGCGGCGACAACGCGCAGGGCGGAGCGCAGCAGCAGGGTTCGGCGGGTACGTCCTATTCGGGCGGTCAGTCGTCATATGGCGGAGGTGCTTCGGCCCGTCCGCAACAGCCGCAGGGCAGTGCCGCTGCGCAATCGATACCCGCGGCGAACGACGATCCCGACGACCTGCCGTTTTGATGCGGCACTTCGGTCGGAGGTCATGCAATGAAACGTGAGGATTATCGAACGGGACGGGATTTATGTTGAGACTTTCGCTTATAATAGCTACTTACAATCGTGCGGCGTGTCTGATGGATACGCTGCTTTCGGTAGTGGGGCAGAATGCGCCCCGCAAGGAGTGGGAGTGCGTGGTGGTTAACAACAACTCTTCGGACGACACGTCCGAGCGTTTCGCCGCATTCGTCGCCGAACATGCGGGGTTCAATCTGCGCATGGTCGACGAACCCAACCAAGGTCTCTCCTATGCCCGCAACCGAGGCATACGCGAGAGCACGGGAGAGTATATAGCCATCATCGACGACGACGAACGCATCGCTCCCGAATTTATCTCGGCCTACATATCGTTGTTCGACAGCGTGCCCGAAGCCGTGGCGGCGGGAGGTCCGATCGTCGCGGAGTACGTCACGCAGCGTCCTTCGTGGATGTCGTGCTACACCGAACGTCTTATTGCCAATACTTTGTATCTGGGCGACAAGGTGCGTCCGTTCCCCGAGAGTCGTATCCCGGGCGGCGGAAACATGGCCTTGCGGCGCAGTGCCATTAAGCGTTACGGAGTGTTCGACATATCGCTCGGCAGGGTGGGCGCGTCGCTTACGGGCGGCGAGGAGAGCGATCTGTTCGAGAGGCTTCGTCTGGCCGATGCGGCGTATTACTATGCTCCCGAAGCTGTCATGTACCATATAATTCCGCCCGAGAAACTGACCCGTGAATATTTTTCGCGATTGAGTTACAATGTGGGCGTGAGCCAGTTGAGGCGTGCGAGATTCTACCATCGCGTGCGCCGTGCGCGCATGGCGGAATGCGCGAAGTGGGCGGCTACGGCCGTTTTGTGCGGCTGGTATGCGCTTACGCTCCGATGGAGCAAGGCGCGCTATCTCGTCGTCATGCGCCGTGAGATAACGCGCGGTCTGTGGAGCGATGCCGATTAACGGCCGTGATGCGGGCGGTTTCGCCTATTCTTCGTCCGCCGAGCGTTTTACGCACTCTATGCCGACCCGCCTGAGCAGGTCGAGTCCATCCTCCGAACGGTAGTCGTTCATGTATACCACGCGCCGTATTCCTGCCTGAATAATCAGTTTCGAGCACTCGATGCAGGGTGCGTCGGTGATGTACAGCGTCGAGCCGTCGCAGTTGTTGGCACTTTTGGCCACCTTGGTTATGGCGTTCGCCTCGGCATGCAGCACGTATGCTTTCGTCTTGCCCGCCTCGTCCTCGCACACGTTCTCGAATCCCGACGGCGTGCCGTTGTAGCCGTCGGAGATTATCATCTTGTCTTTCACTATGAGCGCCCCCACCTTGCGACGCACGCAGTAGGAATTTTCGGCCCATATCTGCGCCATGCGCAGGTAGCGCATGTCGAGCTGCCGTTGTTTCTCTTCTTCGTATCCCATGATGAAAATTTTAGGCAATTATATATTTCAACGTTACCTATTCGGCCGCCTGCTGTTCGCCGACGGCGGCAGGATTGCACGAGCCTTTGCGGCGAGTTGCAGTCCGCCGCATGGGGCGGCGGCGAACTGCCGATATCGCTATGCGATATCGATACTAAATATTTAACGATTGCCTTTGCGACAATCGTTAAATGTTTAGGTTACATCATTTTTCCGTGGCAGTATTTGTACTTCTTGCCGCTGCCGCACGGACACGGATCGTTGCGTCCGACCTTTTTTTCCACCTTGATCGGCGCGGGCTTGCTCTTTTCGCCTTGTCCCGCCGCGGCGGCCGCTGCCATGCGCGATGCCTGCAATTTGTTGACATCCACCTTGGCCTGTTGGCGCCGTTCCTGCTGCACCGACTCGGGGTTGTTCTCGCGGACGGGAATATAAGCCTTGTTGAGTGTGGCGAGCGTTTCGCGGTTCACCTTCTCCAGCATGCGCGAGAAGAGGTTGTACGATTCGAGCTTGTAGATCAACAGCGGATCCTTTTGCTCGTAGGTGGCGTTCTGCACGCTTTGGCGCAGCTCGTCCATCTCGCGCAGATGCTCGCGCCATGCGTCGTCGATGGTGGTGAACATCACAATCTTGGCGAATACCTTATATATCTCGGCTCCGTCGCTCTCCTTGCATCGTTGCAACTCCACGGGTACGTGGAATCCCAGATGTCCGTCGGTGATGGGGAAGTGGATCACGCGGTCCATGTGATCCTTGTTGTCTTCGTAAATGGTCTGCATGGTTTTGCGCACCGTGTCGGCCACGGCCTTGGCGCGTCGCTCGAAGAGCGTGCGCAGATCCTCGACGATCATCTCCACTATCTCGCGCGGCTTCGACGACGAGTATTTCGCCTCGTCGAACGAGGGTTTGAGCGCCACTTCGCGAATGAGTTCGAACGAGAACGATTCGTAGTCCATGCCCTCGTGGTTCTCCATGAACAATTCGGCATAGTCGTACATTATGTTGTTCAGGTCGATCTCGATACGTTCGCCGTAGAGTGCGTGACGGCGGCGGGTGTAGATCACCTCGCGCTGCGAGTTCATCACGTCGTCGTACTCCAGCAGGCGCTTACGTATTCCGAAGTTGTTCTCCTCCACCTTCTTCTGCGCCCGCTCGATGGCCTTGGTCATCATCTTCGACTGGATCACCTCGCCCTCCTCGATGCCCATGCGGTCCATAAGGGCCGCTATGCGGTTCGATCCGAACAGACGCATCAGATCGTCTTCGAGCGATACGAAGAACTGCGACGATCCCGGGTCGCCCTGACGTCCCGAACGGCCTCGCAGCTGACGGTCGACACGGCGGCTCTCGTGGCGTTCGGTGCCGATGATGGCCAGACCGCCCGCCTCCTTGGCTTCGGTCGTCAGCTTGATGTCGGTGCCTCGTCCCGCCATGTTGGTGGCTATGGTCACCTGACCCGAGCGTCCCGCTTCGGCCACGATCTGTGCCTCCAGCTGATGCTGCTTGGCGTTGAGCACGTTATGCTTTATTCCGCGCAGTTTGAGCATACGGCTGAGCAATTCCGAGATCTCCACCGACGTGGTACCTACCAGCACGGGGCGTTTCGCCTCGACCAGCCGTACCACCTCTTCTATCACGGCGCTGTATTTCTCGCGTTTGGTCTTGTAGATCAGATCCTCGCGGTCGTTACGGATTACGGGACGGTTGGTCGGGATGACCACCACGTCGAGCTTGTATATGTTCCAGAACTCCGAAGCCTCCGTTTCGGCCGTACCCGTCATACCCGCCAGCTTGTGGTACATGCGGAAATAGTTCTGGAGCGTGATGGTGGCGAACGTCTGCGTGGCGGCCTCCACCTTCACGCGCTCCTTGGCCTCGATGGCCTGATGCAGACCGTCCGAGTAGCGGCGGCCGTCGAGAATACGGCCCGTCTGCTCGTCGACGATCTTCACCTTGTTGTCCATCA
The DNA here is from genome assembly GCA_964390585.1 of uncultured Alistipes sp. Classification (GTDB taxonomy): domain Bacteria; phylum Bacteroidota; class Bacteroidia; order Bacteroidales; family Rikenellaceae; genus Alistipes. The sequence goes on along the minus strand of CAYMIH010000002.1, from coordinate 92,183 downwards.
CCACATACTCCACGTCCTTCTCGAACATCGAGTATGCCTTCAGCAGCTGGTTCACCGTGTGCACGCGCTCCGACTTGATCGAGTAGTCGTTTATCACCTCGTCCTTGCGCTGCGCCTTCTCCTCGGCCGTGAGCTCGCTCTTCTCCAGTTCGGCTATCTCGTTGCCTATGTCGGGCAACACGAAGAAACCGTCCTCGTTGAAGTATTTCGAAAGGGCATCGTGACCCTTGTCGGTGAGCTCCACCGAATTGAGTTTCTCGTCGATTACGAAGAACAGGTCGTCCACGATCTCGGGCATGCGGCGGTTGTTGTCCTGCATGTAGATGTTCTCGGTCTTCTGGAACTGGGTCTTTATACCCGGCTCCGAGAGGAACTTGATGAGCGGCTTGTATTTGGGCAGACCCTTGTGCGCGCGGTAGAGCAGCACGCCGCCCTCGTCGGGCTTGTTCTCGGCGAATAGGCGTCGCGACTCGGCCACGAGCGAGGTCACCAGATTCTTCTGGAGGTTGTAGAGGTTCTCGATCGAGGGGCGGTATGTCTCGAACAGTTGGTCGTCGCCCTTGGGCACGGGGCCCGATATGATGAGCGGGGTGCGGGCGTCGTCGATCAACACCGAGTCCACCTCGTCGACGATCGCGTAGTGGTGCTTGCGCTGCACCAGATCCTTGGGCGACGAGGCCATGTTGTCGCGCAGGTAGTCGAAGCCGTACTCGTTGTTGGTTCCGAACGTGATGTCGGCCATGTAGGCCTTGCGGCGCGCCTCCGAATTGGGCTGGTGCTTGTCGATGCAATCCACCGACAATCCGTGGAACTCGTACATGGGACCCATCCACTCCGAGTCGCGTCGGGCCAGATAGTCGTTCACCGTCACCACGTGCACACCCTTGCGGGCCAATGCGTTGAGGAACACGGGCAGGGTGGCGACGAGGGTCTTACCCTCACCCGTGGCCATCTCGGCTATCTTGCCTTTGTGGAGCACCACGCCGCCGAACAGCTGCACGTCGTAATGGATCATATCCCATTTTATGTCGTTTCCTCCCGCCGTCCAACGGGTCGAATAGATCGCCTTGTCGCCGTCGATGGTGACGAAATCCTTCTGAGCGGCGAGGTTGCGGTCGAATGCCGTCGCCGTCACCTCCACCGTGTCGTTCTCGGTGAAACGGCGCGCCGTATCCTTCATGATGGCGAATGCCTCGGGCAATATCTCGTCCAACTTCTGCTCGATCTTCTCGTCTATGCGCTTGGTGGTGGCGTCTATGTCTTTCGATATCTTCTCCTTGTCGGCGAGAGTGGTGTCGGCCAGTTCGAGGCGGGCCTTCTGCTCGACGATGTGTGCTTCGTCGGCTGCCGTGAAGTCGGCTATGCGCTTCATCAGGTCGGCGCTGCGGGCGCGCAGCTCGTCGTTCGACAGTTTCTGTATGGTGGGGTATATCTCCTTGATCTTTTGAACGTAAGGTTCTATCTGCTTGCGATCCTTCTCGACTTTGGAGCCGAAAAGCAGTTTGATTATGTTGCTGACTATATCCATAATGTTTTGATCTGTTTTTTCTGAAAGTCTTTTAATATCTTACAAAGATAAAAATTTCTTTTCGAACGGCAAAACATGTGCTTGATTTTAATGTCGATGGGATTTTTTTTCGGTTGCGGGAGGGAATTCGTCGTATGCGACTCTTGAAAAGAGTCGTGCGGGCCGCAGCCTCGCCCCGCGGAGGCCCGCAACTCACTTTCCGTTCGCGAGCGGTCTCCGCAGGCTGCGGTCCGACATTTTATATCCTCTTATATCTGCGTCACAGCCGCTCGTGCGGCGATACGCCGTCCGACGGGGCATTCGTCGCACCTTTTCCGCAGGCAATATTCGTTGTAGAGCTGTATGAGCGCCTGACTGTCGAATGCCGTTTTGGCCAGCGTGCCGCAGGCGTTCCATCCTCGGATTATGCTGTTGTCTTCGGCCGATATGTTCTCCAGCAGCGACATGGCCCGCATCCTGAGCGTTTCGTTGTTGATGTATGATCCGTATGCGAACTGCATCTGCACCACCAGATTTATTCCCAACAGGTCGGTCTTGGTTCGGCCTATGTGCTTTACCACATTGCCCGAACCGTTTGCGGGAGTGTATCGGGTGTACCAATATTTCGATGTTTTGACGCCGAAAAGCGTGTTCACGTCTTTGGATGTGCTGCATTCGAGTATGCGGTCCATGACGTTTCGTACCGAGGTGAGGAACATTGCGGCCTGCGATAACCGCAGTATGGGGTGGTTGTTCGGGCGCAACTTATTGAGCGACCATTGCGACAAGTGCATGGGCGTTATGGCGTATTTGTTCGCCATATGGGCGAAGTTGCGCTTCATGTTGAGAATGTCTTCGTCGTGCTGATAGGGTTCCAGCAATCCCGACGCTCCGATCAACATCGCCTCGACATTGTGCGGAGTGAGTCTCTCGCGCAGTATGGCGGCGTACGGCACCGTGCGTGCCAATGAGGTGAATGCCTCCTTGTTTTGCTCGTCGCCCAGCGTGCGCAGAAACATCAGGTAGAACGTCTGCGGCCAGTTGGAGCGGCACTCCGCATAGAATCCGTTGACGTCGCGGTTCTTGCGGCTCAGGCGTTCGTAACCTAACGCATTGTATATCTCGGCGCGGTGCAACGGGTCGAGCGACGACAGATAGCCGCCGCAAGCGAAGCTCGAAGCTCCCGCCTGCAATCTCTCCGTTATGCTTCGTTTCTCCCGAGTCATGGGTGTGGTGGGTTAGTATATGGCCGTGCGGGCCGTGTGCCGTCACAGCATGTTCAATTCCAACAGCGCCTCTTCCGACATCATGCTTCGGTCCCAAGGCGGCTCGAAAGTGAGTATTACGTTCACCGACTTCACTCCGTCGATCTTTTTCACCTGCGTGTTTATCTCCTCGACGAGCATGTCGGCCATCGGACAGTTGGGGGCCGTGAGCGTCATGCGTATGTCGGCCGTCCCTTCGGGATCGAAATTTATTTCGTATATCAATCCCAGATCGTATACGTTTACGGGTATTTCGGGGTCGTAGATGTTCTTCAGCGTGAGAACGATCTCGTGCTCCACTTTCAAAATCTCTTCAGGTGCCATTTCTCTTTTCAAAATAACCGTCCCGCTCGGCCGTCACTCTTGCGTTCTGGTGAAAGCGAGCGCATACATCCTCATCTGCTTTATCATGGCGAGCAACCCGTTGCTGCGCGTGGGCGAGAGGTTTTCGCTCAATCCTATTGCGTCGATGAAATAGAGCTCCGTGTCGAGTATCTGCTGCGGCGTTCGGCCGTTCAGTACCCTTATTAACAGGGCTATTATACCCTTTGTGATTATGGCGTCGCTGTCGGCCGAGAAGAATACCTTCCCGTCCTCCATGCGGGCGTCGACCCATACACGCGATTGGCAGCCCTTTATCGCGTATTCGTCGGTGCGACGGCTCGGGTCGATCGCGGGCAGCGTGTCGCTCAGTTCGATCAGATATTCGTATTTGTCGAGCCATTCGTCGAACACCTCGAACTCTTCGATGATCCGATCCTGAATTTCGTCTTTCATTCTCTTCGACTTTTAAAAAATGTTCAATACCTCACCTTCCGATGCCGAGGGAGGGGTTATCCCCAACAATCGCGCCTCGGTGACGGCCACCGATGTCATATCGGTCTTGCCTGTTATTCTGGCGGGCGCTATGCCGCCGCCGAATATTATGAGAGGCACGTGAGTGTCGTAGCGGTACATCGATCCCGACGCCGATCTGACCCCCTCTTTCTCCTCGATCCATTCGGGCATTAGGTTTATCATCACGTCGCCCGAACGGCGGGGATAGAATCCGTTCTGCATCTTTCGCGCGTAGCCGCTGCCGAAGTAGCTGTTGCGCATGGCCTCGGCCGAGGCGGCGTGCGACACTCCGCGCAGCTGCATTAGGAACGTGGCCACGTCGTGCTGCATGTCGGCTATCGACAATCCTTTTTCGTAAATAAGGTCGTGGTTGAGATATATGGCGCGGTCGATGTATCCCAGAACCCATTCGCCGTTGCCGTGCTGCGCTCCGATGAATGCGTTGGTGATCACTTCGGCCTGACGCACGTTGAAACGCTCGCGCTCGTCGTCGGGCGAGTTGTACGAGGGACTCGTGCCGTGGTCTGACGTCAGCACCACCACTATCTGCCGCGGGTCGGTCACCTGCGCCATAAGGAACGACAGGAAATCTTCCAGATCGCGGTCGAGACGGTAGAGCATGTCTTCGTATTCCACCGATTCGGGTCCGAAGCGGCCGCTTATCATGCGCGGCGAGTCGAGCACTATGTTGAGCACGTCGGCAGCTTCGTCGCCGCCCATCTCGTTTTTCGCCACTATCTGCTTGGCGAAGGCGAACATGGCGCTGTTTCCCGCGGGAGTGTATATCATCTGCTCGTAGTCGTCGCTGATACGCGCCGCCGATTCGGGACGGTCGACGAAATCTATGCGTTTGCCGCTCTTGCTCTGCAACCCCTCGATGTACGACACCTGCGAGTTGCGGTAGTCGTCGTAGGGGAGCAGCGGCGTCCAGCGTTTCTGCATGAAGTCGTGGTTGGTCTGCTTCCTGTTGTATTCGGCCACCCATGCGGGCAGCTCCTTGGCGTAGTACGACGATGTGGTCCATGCCGATTGCAGCGTCTCCATCCAATATACCTCGCCCGTGCGGCCCGCCATGACTATGGCCGACAGAGGATCCGCCGCTATGGTGGCTATGCGGCTGCGGCTGTCGTGCAGCGCCGCGGCGTCGCCTATGGTCTGTGCCGTGAGGTTGCGGGGCGAGTATCCGCCCGATCCTGCGCTGTAATTCACGCTCTGCTCCTTGGCGTCGTCGATGAGCGACACCATCTTGTTGCCCACGTGGTCGAACCATCGGTCGGCCACCACGCCGTGCGTCGAGGGTTGCGCGCCCGTCGATATGGTCGCGAGCGACACGGGCGTCGTGGTCTGCATGTAGTCGTACGACGCGTCGGTGAATACCGCTCCGCCGTCCATAAGACGTCTGAAGCCGCCGCCCGAGAAGTTCGCGGCGTAGCGGTCGAGATCGTCGGCGCGCATCGAGCTTACGACTATGTTCACCACCAGCCGCGGTCCTGCCGCCGCGGTGAATGCGGAACCCGTTAATGCTGCGAGAGTTATTGCTATGCGAAGCGAAAGATGTTTCATTTTGTGCGGTATTACGGACGTAAAATTACTAATTAATTCCCAAAAACGAGTTGAAATATTCCATTTCGTGGTCGAACTCCATCTGCGGCGCCGCGCGTCGCAGTTCTTCGATGCGTCGCAGCATGGCGCGGCAGAAGTCGCGATGGGCCTCGCTGCGGGGATCGAACGGCCGGTGCTCCGCGGCTTCGGCTATGCGCTCCGCCCGCTCGGCCATCCGTCGGGCCTTGTCCGTCAGTGCCGTCTGCCCGAAGCGTTCCCATATGTAGCTTACGGCCGTTTGCGACGGGTGCGCCATGTCGTCGGCATAGAAACGGTAGTCGCGCAACTCGTCGTTCATGATCTCGAACGAGGGGAAGTAGTCGGCGCGGGGGAATATGCCCGTGAGCTCCCCGACGGCCACGCGAAGCACGGCCTTGCTCAGCGAGTTGCGCTCCGCTCCGTCGCCGAGGTGGCGAACGGGACTCACGGTGAATATGACGTGCTTGCCCGCGAGCGGTCCCGCGAGCAGCGCCGCATAGCGGTCGACTATCCGATCCGCCGCCATCATCTCGCGGGCGAATAGCGATTGCGGCTGTTTGTGGCAGTTGGCCACCACGGCACCGCTTTCACGCAGTCGGTAGATCCACGCCGTTCCGAACGTGATTATCACCGTATCCGCCTCGCGCAGGGCCTCGGCTCCCCGTTGCACGGCCTCGCGCATCGTGGCGAGCGCCCGTTCGGGATCGGTGTCGGAGAATGCCGAGTGAAAGTCGTAGCCGAAATAACGGCTGCCGTCGCGGCGCAGCTCGTCGCGCGTCGGCATGTCGGCCGCGTCGAAACGCTCCACGGCCCGCGCTATCGATTCGGGATTGAAGAGTATGCCCGTGGGGGAAGCCTCGACGCGGAACTTGGCGCGTTGCAGGCGTCGGGCGATGTTGTCGGCGAAGCACGATCCGAGCGACAGTATTCGCGACGAGTGGTCGATCCTGCTCTCGAAAGGCTTTATGTCTGTTACGGTACGGAACTGCATATCCATTATTTTTTAGGGCCGTTACACCTCGCTCAACTCCAGCCATCGCATCTCTTTCTCCCCGATGATCTCCAGCAGCTCGCCTATGCGGGCCGATGCCGCGGTCAACTCCCCGTGCGACAGCGTGCCCGACGACAGACGCGCTTCGAGCTCGGTCTTCTCGGCCTCCAACTGCGGTATTTCGGCCTCCAGAGCTTCTAACTCGCGGGCCTCCTTGTAAGAGAGCTTGCGGCGCGTCGGGGGTGTGGATTCGCGTTGCGGTGCTGTACTCGCTTGGCTGCTTTTGGCCGCTGCCTTGGCCGCGCGCGACTCTTCGGCCTCCGACTCTTTCATGTATTCGCGGTACTCGCTGTAATGTCCCACGAAATCCTTCACCTCGCCGCCTTCGCAGATGACGAACAGGTGGTCGACGGTCTTGTCGAGGAAATAGCGGTCGTGCGACACTATGAGCAGACAGCCTTTGAATGCGCGCAGATACTCCTCCAGCACGTTGAGCGTCAGTATGTCCAGATCGTTGGTCGGCTCGTCGAGGATCAAGAAATTGGGGTTGCGCATAAGCACCGTGAGCAGATAGAGTCGGCGCTGCTCGCCGCCGCTCAGTATATCCACTCGCTTGCGGTGCGTCTCGGGCGGAAAGAGAAAGCGGTTGAGCATGGTGGTGACCGACACCGAATGTCCGTCGGCAGCCTCCACCGTCTCCGCTATGTCGTGCACCACGTCGAACACTGTCTGTCCCGCCTTGAAGTCTATCCCGCGCTGGCGGTAGTAGCCTATGCGGAGCGTCTCGCCGCGCTCCACCGTGCCCGAGTCGGGCAGCAGGTCGCCCGTCATCAGGTTGAGGAACGTGCTCTTGCCCGCTCCGTTCTTGCCCACTATGCCCACGCGCTCGTAGCGCGAGAACTTGTATGAGAAGCGGTCGAGCATGCACCGCGGGCCGAAGCGCAGCGACACATCCTCGCAGTCGATTATCTTGCCGCCCAGACGCGACGTGCCCACGTCGATGGTCACGTTCTTGCGTTCGAGCGACACCGACGCCCGATCCTTCAGGTCGTAGAAGGCGTTTATGCGGTAGCGCGCCTTGCCCGTGCGCGCCTGCGGGGTGCTGCGCATCCACTCCAACTCGCGGCGCAGCAGGTTGCGCGACTTATCTATGTCGGCCTGCATGTTTGAGTAGCGTTCCTCGCGTTTTTCGAGGAACGTGCGGTAGTTGCCTTTGTACACGAAGAGTTCGCCGCGGTCGAGTTCGAATATGGTGTTGCACACGCGGTCGAGGAAATAGCGGTCGTGCGTCACCATTAGCAGTGTGCACCGCGATTTGCCGAGGTAATCCTCCAGAAACTCTATCACCTCTATGTCGAGGTGGTTGGTCGGCTCGTCCATGACGAGGAAATCGGCCTCCTGCAACAGCATGAGCGCCAGAGCCACCCGCTTGGCCTCGCCGCCCGACAGACTGCCCATGCGCTGGTCGAGCCGCGTGAGCTTGAGCGACGACAGCACCTGCTTTATCTTCTGTTCGGCGTTCCATGCGTCAGCGGCATCCATGGCCGCCATCGCGCGCTCTATGCGCTTTTGGTCCTCCGACGCTATGGCCCGTTCGTATTCGCGTATGGTGTCGTGCGTTGCGCCCAGACCCGAGTATACCTCGTCGAAAACGGTGTTGTCGGGATTGAACGCGGTGTTCTGGTCGAGGAAAGCCGTCTTTATGTCGCGCATGAACTTCACCTCGCCGCCGCGGTCGGACGAATCCGGTCCCGCCAATATCTTCAGCAGCGAACTTTTGCCCGTTCCGTTGGGGGCGATGAGGGCTATCTTGTCGCCCTCGTTTATGTTGAACCCTATGTTGCGGAACAGCGTCTTGTCGCCGTAGGATTTGCTGATGTTCTCTACCTGAAGGAAACTTGCCATTTCAATCTCTTTTTTGCGGCCGCATCGTCGGCCGCTATTTGATTATGTCGGCGTGCGATCTGTCGCTCAGTGCAGTGCGGCGGCACTTTATGCGGCGTGCCCTGAACTTCCCGTCGACGGCTTTGCGCGCCGCTTTACGGCAGTATGCCGCCGCACGGTCGTCCACCGCGACGTTGCCTTTGGCTATCCGCAGCGTGTTGGTGCGCAGCGGCTTTCGGGCGAACGGCCTTACCAGAGTCTCGTACCATACGCAAGCCAGCACATAGCGGCCTGCCCCGTAGTCTATGTGGTATCCGTCGCGCGTCAGATCCTTGGGCGGGTTGTTGAGCTCCGACATTCGCAGCGACTGTATCGCCGTGCCCGAGGGTATGACGGTCGAGAATGCCGAGGTGTGCCGCATCATTTCGCGCACGGCTGCACATATGTCATCGTACATCCGCCGCTGGTCGCGCCCGTAGTTGGCGAACTGCCCGTGCGTGCTATCGGTCGAATAGGCCCATGTCATGTGCCATGCGAGTTCGGCCTCGGGCTGCGCGGCCCTTATGATCCCTATCAGGGCGTCGAGATAGGGTTGGTAGCTCTCGTAGCGGCCCGAATATCCCGATGCCTGCTGCAAGGTGATTATGTCCCACTTGCCGAGCGACAGCGCATATCGCAAAGTGACTTTCTTGTCCGATTTCACCCATCGGTTCTCGCCCGCGGCCGAACGGTAGAACTCGTACGGCGCTTTTCCATCGATGTGGAACCTCATGTGCTGTTCGAGCGTGCATCCCCCGACGAAGAGTCTCGCCAGCTCCACGTTGTCGATATCCATGTTGTCGAGCAGCGGCGGCAGATACTCCATGGCATCGTCCGAGAAGCTGTTGCCTATGGCCAGTATGCGGAGCGTCTTTTTTGCCTCGGCTTCGTGCGCGGCGAAAGCCGACAGCGACAGCACGATGATCGTCACGATCGCTATGCGGCGCAAGGTTGTCTTCATGCGGGCATACATAATCGATAAATTAATAATAGTTGTCGTACATCGATTGGCTCTTGTCGTATTTCAGGTCTTGCAGCGATGCGGCCTTCACGCCTATGTGGAAACTCCAGCTGCGGTAGTATCCGAACGGTATCCACGAGAACGACATTTGCCAACAGTGCAGATCGCGCGTGATGCTCACCGACGATGTGGTCAGTTTGTTTTTCGATATGTCGTAACCGCCCGAGAAAGTGGCGGCCATCTTGGGCGAGAAGGTTATGCTGCCGTTGAATCCCACCGTCTGCGTCACGTTTCGTTTGACGCCCGTGGTGCCGTTGTTGACGTAGCTTATCGAGTAGTTCACGGCATAGTTGAGTCCCGCGTTCCACGGCATCGAGAAGTCGTAGTAGGCATGCGACATGTATTGCCGCCTCAGTACGGGATCCATCGTGCCGTAGGGGTCGTAGAACGGGTTGGCGTATTCGGGCGGCACGGTGTTGATGTCGTTTATGGCGGGGGCCGACGAATTGCGCGACTTGAACGAATAACCGAAGCTCCATCCCGTGCTGACTATTCGTCCGAGGTTTCCGCGCCGCCACGTGAGGCGGTTGTAGCGCTTGCCCTCGGGCGACACTTCGTAAGGATCGAGCGTGGCGCGCAGGTTCAGGCCCAGCTTGCCCGTGAATTTGGTTCGCAGCGAGAGCGATATGGTCGACAGCTTCATCGAGTCGGCGAGGAAGTTGTACGATCCGCTGATGCTGAAGTCGTCGATGAGCGATATCTTCTTCATGCCCGATGTGTCGCGTTTGCTCAGCACCTTTATTTCGAGGCTCTGCGACAGCGAGAACGACATGGCCATGCTGCGGCCCGAACTCGGTACTCCGTAGGCGTTGTCCTCGAACGGCGAGTACACCGTGGTGCTGCCCGTCTGGTCGCTCTGCACGGTTTGGTAGTAACCGTATTTTTGGTTGCTGAAGTCGGGGGCGTACGAGAAACTGATCGACGGCGATATGGTGTGCCTTATGGCCTGCAACTTGAAGTTCTTGTACTTCTCTTTCACCTGCCACATTCCGTATATGTTGGTCGAGAACGACAGCGCCGTGTTGTAGTTGTAGAGGCGGTAGAATCCGTATTCGGGGTCGAGCTTATCCACCGTGTTGGTCTCGGGATTCCACTGCCGTTCGGTCTTCTTGAAGTACCACCGTTCGGTGTAGTTTACCGACGGTGTGATGTTGAGGTAGTTGAACAGGTTGAACGAAGCCTGCACAGGGATGTTGTGTTGTACGCCGTTGCGCATGTTGTCGAGCGTTTCGCGCGAGAAGACGTTCTTTTCCGAGGCGTTCACCGAGTTGGTGATCTTTCCCGCATAGCTCATCGAGATCTTTTCGTACCAGCGGTCCTTGCCTATCTTCACCGAACGTTTGAACGGGAAGAATTTCGACACGTTGAACGATATGTTCGGCAGCGTGATCGCTATTGCCTCCGTTTGCGAGTTCTGCGACACGGCCATGTTCATCGACAGCGAAAAAGGCGTGCCGGCCCAATTTTTCGAGTACGATATCGACGAGTTGGTCTGCGTCGAGAGCATGTCGGTTAGGGTCGTCGCCGAATATTTGCTGTAACCGCTCGACGAGAGGTTCACCGAGGCCGAGAAGGTCGATCCCGGGTTGGCTTTCGTGTCTTGAGCGTGGGTCCATTGCAGCTTGTAGGTGTTCTGCTTCACGAAGTCGGGGTCGCCCTTGTCGCCCGAGCGTACGCTGGAGAAGTCGAAATTGAAATTGCCCGAATATTTGTAGCGCTTTATGTATCGCGACGTGGCGTTCATCTCCCACGATCCCAAAGTGTATACTCCTCCCGTCAGGGTGAGGTCCATGTACTCGCCGAGGGTGAAGTAGTAGCCGAGTCCGCGCATGAAGAATCCGCGGCGTGCCTCTTCGCCGTAAGATGGCATCAGGATTCCCGATTTGGGTCCCGAACTGAGCGGGAAGAACGCTTCGGGCAGGCCGAGGAAGGGTATGTGCACATCCTCTATGACCAGATGGCCCGGGCCCATTATGGCCTTTTTGCCCGGGATGACCTTTAGCTTCGAGGCGCTGTAATAGAAGTGCGGATGGTCGATCCGGTCGCAGGTGGTGTACATTCCTCCCGCGATGTTGATGGTGTTGTCCTGCATCTTCTTCACGTTCTGGCCCACGAGCCATCCGTCGCCCTGCTGCGTTGCTATGTTCTTGATCTTGGCGCGCTGGCTCTCGATGTTGTAGGTTATGGTGTCCATGTTGAGCGTGGTGGCGTCCTGCGTGAACTCGGGACGGGTCACCACGAGCACTCCGTCCACCGTGTCGGCCTTGCCGTGGGCGTATACGTTCTTGCTGTCGAGGTCGATGTTCATGAAGTCGGCTTTCAGCGTCATGTCGTCGTACGACACCTCGCCCTGCTCGTAGAGGTACACCATCTTGTTGCGCAGGTCGTAGTAGAGCGAGTCGGTGGCGCGTCCCGTGATGATGTTGTCGAGCCCCTGCTTGTGCCGTCGTGCCGTGTCGCGTCGAGGCTCGGCTACCGAGTCCGCGGGGAGAGAGTCGGGGCTGACGACTGACATCGAGTCGGCCGATACGCTTTGCGTGCGGACGTTCCGCGCATTTCGGCGCGCCGCGCGGCGGGTGTCGCGTTCGGTCGTGTCCCGCATTGCCGCGGCTTCGACGGTCGCAGCGTTCGTCAGGGCGCGTGCGGTGAGCGTCGGTCCGAAAACGATCAGCGCGAACAACGACGCAACGGTCGCGGAAAGCAGATATTTGGTCCTGAAATTACTCAAAATCACAATAATTTTTCGTACCTTTGCCGACGAGTCGGCAAAACCGATCGGGGATGCTCCCGCGTAAGGATTCCGATCGGGATTTTTAACCGACAAATATAACGTTTTTTTGTGTATTACCGATAATTGCTTGCTGTTTTTATATGAAACGTACAGTTCTCCGTTTGTTGTTTATTTTGACTGCGGTTTTCGTTTTCGCGGGAAGCGCGTCCGCGCGTGCCGACGACGAGACGGGGGTGCGTGTTATCGTCATCGACGCGGGTCACGGCGGCAAGGCGTTCCCGGGTGCGGTCTACGGCGGCGTTAAGGAGAAGGATATCAATCTGGCCGTGGCGTTGAAGCTGGGCGCGCTGCTGGAGAAGGAGCTTCCCCATGTCAAGATAGTCTATACCCGCAAGACCGACACTGCTTTAGGCAAGACTTTGAACGACGATCTGACGGCCCGCGCCAATACGGCCAACAAGGCGGGTGGCGATTTTTTCATCTCCATACACGCCAATGCGGCCCCCGGGAAACCTTCGGTGCAGGGCGCCGAGACCATCATCATGGGCGAGAGCGAAAAGGAGACCCGTTACAACGAGAGCGCCTTGTACAACAATAACAAGGACGAGTTGATCGACATGTCGGACGAGAATACGGCGGCCATGGTGCGAGCCTACATCCAGAATCTGCAATTCACCTACGGCGAGTACAGCGAGATGATGGCCCGCATAATGCAGTCGCATTATGCCAAGGGCGGCCGCACGGCCCGCAGGGTCAACCGTCAGCTTCTCAAGGTGCTCTATGCCACCGATATGCCGAGCGTGCTCACCGAACTCGGATTCATGACCAATCCCAAGGAGCTGGCTTTCATGAATTCGGAGAAGGGGCAGGCGCACTATGCGCGCATACTGTGCGATGCGGTGAAAGAGTATGTCGGTTATATCGACAAAATGTCGGGCGGCTCTTCGTCCGTGTCTGTCCCCGAGCCTGAGCCTGCCGCCGAGTCGGACGAACCCGAGACCGTCTCGGAGAAAAAGACGGCGGTCGTGGAGACTGCCACGGCCAAGCCCGCAGCCAAACGTGCGGAGCCTGCCGAATCGACAGTATCGGCCGCTTCCGCGACTAAAACCGCGTCGGGAAAGAGTGGCTATACCATCCAGCTGCTGGCCTCGGACAAGATAGTCAAAGTCACCGACAGCCAGTTCAAGAGCTATCGCGGCAAGGTGCGCCGTCTGTCGGGCGGAGGGGTGTTGAAATACAAATATTGCTACGGCGAATACTCCACGGCGGCCGAGGCGAACCGCCATCTGGCCGAGGTGCGCCGCAGCTTCAAGGATGCTTTCGTGGTGCGCTACGAAAGCGACCGCATAGCCAAATAGTTCGGGCCGATATTTGAGATGTGTGAATATTGCCCTCGGCAAGCGGTTGCGCGGAGTGGCAGCGAAATAAAACGATGGATATGAAACGAGAAGTGAAAATAGGTTTGTTCGCGGTTGCCGTGATGTTGGCGGCGTGGGCTGCGGCGAAGTTTCTCAAGGGTGCCGAGATCTTCGGCAACACCAACAAATATTACGCCTATTACGAGCAGGCGGGCGGCATACAATCCGCCTCGCACGTCATGATCTGCGGCGTGAAGGTCGGATCCGTCTCGCGCATCGATCTTGACACCGACATGTCGCGCGGCGTTCGGCTCGAACTCTCCGTCGATAAGCGTTACCGCATTCCCGCCGACTCGAAAGCCAAGATCTTCAGCAACGGCGTGATGGGCGTCAAGGCCGTCGAGATCGTCATGGGCTCTTCGTCCGAGATCGTTCCCGACTACGGTACTTTGGCGTCGGAGACGGGGACCGATCTGTTCGACATGGCGGGTACCGAGCTGGAGTTCTTCAAGGAGAAGATAGCCGCGGTGGCCGACGGTCTCACCGCCGCGCTCGACGGCATAAACGTGCTGCTTACCGAGAATACCGCCAACATAAACAGCATCGTTTCGAATGTCGACGGCCTTACGGGCAATGTCAACGACATGCTGGCCAAGGAGAAGGAGCACATGGAGGTCGCCCTCTCGTCGCTGAGCCGTTTTTCGAAGAGTCTGGGCGACAATGCCGAGAAGATCGACACCATAATGAACAACATGAGCCGTTTCTCCACCGAACTCGCCGATGCCGATCTGGTGGGTTCGATAGAGGGTGCGATCGATAATCTGAATGCCGTTCTGGCTTCGGCGCACGACGATTCGGGCAGCGTGGGCCGATTGCTCAAGGATCCCGAGCTGTACGACAACCTCACCTCGGCCACCGAGAACCTGTCGGCGCTGCTGGCCGATTTGAAGGAGAATCCCAAACGCTACGTTCACTTCTCGGTCTTCGGCAACGACCCTTCGCGCAAGGCTCGCAAGGCTGCTGAGAAGGAGGCGAAAAAGGAGGCCAAGCGCGAAGCCAAAGCGGCGAAAGCGGCCGAATAATTCGACTCATCGGCGGTTGCTGCGGAGGGGCGCACTTTGGGTGCGAGTCTCCGACGCATGGCATTGCCCGCTTCCCTCGTAATGTAATTTTGAAAATGATATACCCCAATAATTTCGAGCAAAAGATCGGTTTCGACCGCCTTCGCGCACAGATCGCCGATCTGTGCGGCATGCAGGCCTCCAAGCGGCTTGTCGAGGCGGAGGGCTTCTCCGCTTCGCGCGAGCAGATCGAACGCCGTCAGGATACGGCTGACGAGATGCGTGTGCTGATGATGCTCGACTCCGACGCCCCGCGCGACGAGTTTCCCGATACGGAGGGTATCGTGGAGAAGATCGGAGTCGAGGGTGCCTTTCTTGACGTGGCCGAGGTCGCCGTGCTGCGCCGCGCACTGACTGCGGTGGGCAACATGGTCGGCTTCCTGCTCGGCCGTCCCGAGGGCCGCTATCCGCGGCTGCGCGAACGCAGCGAGCGGGTGTGCGTCTTTCCCGACGTGATCCGCCGCATCAACCAGCTCATCGACGACGAGGGGCAGGTACGCGACGGCGCATCCCCCGAACTGCTTGCCGTCCGCCGCGCCATCCGCGACCACGAGGGTCAGGTGGCCAAACGGTTGCAGCAGGTGCTGAGCAACGCCAAGCGTGCGGGCATAGTGGATGCCGACGCCATGATATCCATGCGCGACGGCCGTGCCGTGATCCCCGTGTCGGCGGGCAACAAACGCAAACTCAACGGATTCATCCACGACGAGTCGGCCACGGGCAAGACCTTTTACGTCGAGCCCATCGAGGTGGTGGAGCTCAACAACGCGCTCCGCGAGCTGGAGTATGCCGAGCGGCGCGAGATAGTGCGTCTGCTCACCGAGTTCACCGATTCGCTGCGCCCCGACGCCGAGCCGATAGCCGCCGCGGGCGACTACCTCGCCGAGATGGATGCCGTGCGGGCCAAGGCGCGCTGGGCCATCGACAACGGCGCGGGCAAACCCATCGTCTCGACCGACGACCGTCTGGTGCTGCGCCGTGCGTTCCACCCTCTGCTGGCGCAGACGCTGCGCCGCGAGAACAAAGAGTTGGTGCCGCTGGATATGCAGCTCGACCGCGACCGACACATTCTGGTGATCTCGGGGCCCAATGCGGGCGGAAAATCGGTATGCCTCAAGACCGCGGGCATCGTTCAGTATATGTTCCAGTGCGGATTCCCCGTCACGGCGGGTGAAAACAGCGAGCTGCCCGTGTTCGACAGCATCTGCATCGACATAGGCGACGAGCAGTCGATGGACAACGACCTTTCGACCTATTCGTCGCACCTGCTCAACATGAAACACATGTTGCAGGCGGCCTCGCCGCGAACGTTCGTCCTTATCGACGAGTTCGGCTCGGGCACCGAGCCCGTGATCGGCGGTGCGATAGCCGAGTCGATCCTCGAACGCCTGCTGGAGAGGGGATGCTACGGTGTCATCACGACCCACTATTCGAATATAAAGTATTATGCCACGGGCATCGAGGGCATCGCCAACGGCGCCATGATGTTCGACGTGCAGAACATCCGCCCGCTGTTCAAGCTGGAGCAGGGCAAGCCCGGCAGTTCGTTCGCGATAGAGATCGCGCGCAAGATCGGCCTGCCCGAGGATATCATCCGCTCGGCGAGCGACAAGGCGGGCAGCGACCACATAAACCTCGAACGCCAGCTCCGCGAGATCGCGCGCGACCGCCACTACTGGTCGCAGAAGCGCGACCGCATACGCCGGACCGACCGCAAGGTCGAGGAGCTGGAGACCAGCTACGCCGAGCAGCTCGCCCGCATAAAGAGCGAGCGTCAGGAGATCCTGCGCAAGGCCAAGGAGGAGGCTCAAAGGCTTGTGGCCGAGGCCAACCGTCAGATCGAGAATACCATACGCACCATCCGCGAGGCTCAGGCCGAAAAGGAGCTGACGCGTCTGGCGCGTCGCGAGCTGGACGAGTTCCGCGACACGGTCGAGCAGGCCGATGCGGGTTCGTCGCACGACCGCGAGCGCGTGGAGCGCGAGATGGAGCGTCTGTCGCGCCGCATGGCCCGCCGCGAGGAGCGTCGCGAGCGTGCGGGGCAGCCCGCCGCCAAGCCGCAAGCGGAGCAGGCCGAACCCGTGCCCGCCGAGGTGACCGCAGGGTCGAAAGTGCGTATCGAGGGACAGGAGGTCGTCGGCGTGGTGCAGAGCATCAATGGACGCAAGGCCCGGGTGGCTTTCGGACAGATACTCACCACGGTCGACCGCGACAAGCTGAATGTCATATCGAATGCCGAATACAAGAAGTCTATCCGTCCCGTCGCTCCGCGCACGGTGGTGTCGGTCGACATATCGGCGCGCAAGCTCAACTTCCGCGACAGCGTCGACGTGCGCGGCATGCGTGCCGCCGAGGCGCTGGAGGTGGTGCAGGATCTGATCGACGACGCGCTTATGGTGGGCGTCAGTGGCGTCACGATCCTCCACGGCAAGGGTACGGGAGCTTTGAAGGAGGAGATTCGCCGCTATCTGCGTAGCGTGCCCGAGGTGGCCTCGGCGCGCGACGAACATGCCGACCGCGGCGGCGCGGGCATCACCGTGGTGACCTTCGCCAACGATTGATTGGCTGAGGTTTCGCCCCGCGGTTGCCGTCCGCCGACGACGGAGGACGCATGCGGGCATAGAGCGAGTTGCCGCCCGCCTCATCGGGCGGCGGCGAATTGCGATGGCGTGAAATTGTTTGAAGAGACTTTTGTTTTATGAAATACAGACTTTCGGAAATAGCCCGAATATGCGGCGGCAGTCTGCTGGGCGAGGATGTGACGGTCGCCGATGTGGTGACCGACTCGCGCAGTCGCGCGTTCGCCGACGGGGCGATGTTCGTTGCCATGCGCGGCGTGAACCACGATTCGCACGACAATGTGGCCGAGATGTATCGCCGCGGCGTGCGGGGATTCATGGTCGAGCGTGCCGACGCAGCCGCGATTCCGTGCGGCGCGGGATATGTCGCGGTCGATAATTCGCTGGAGGCTTTGCAGCGTCTGGCGGCCGCCCATCGTGCGGCGTTCGGCGGCACGGTGGTGGGTATCACGGGGTCCGACGGCAAGACCGTGGTGAAGGAGTGGACGGCCGCGTCGCTGCCTTCGTCGGTGAGGTTCCTCGCCTCGCCCGCCAGCTACAATTCGCAGTTGGGCGTGGCGTTGTCGCTGCTTATGATCGAGGGCGACGAGGAGGTGGCCCTCATCGAGGCGGGAATATCCGAACGCGGCGAGATGGAGCGTCTGGAGCGCATGATACGTCCCGACGTGGTGCTTTTCACCTCCATCGGCGACGCGCACCGGAGCAACTTTTCGAGCCTCGGCGAGAAGATCGCCGAGAAGATGATACTGGCGCGCGGGGCCCGCACATTCATCTATCACGGTTTCTACCGCGAGATAGCGGACGCGCTGCCAGAACTGCTGTCCGCATCGTGCCGTGCGGTGGATGCCGCCGAAGCCGACGTGTCGGAGCTGCCTGCCTGCAACGAGGCTCTGCGTATCGATGCGGCGGAGGTCAAGACGCTCTGCCGCGTGCTGGGCTGTCCCGAACCGCATTTGGAACCTGCCGCCACGGCCATGCGTCTGGAGGTGAAAGAGGGCGTCGACGGCTCTACCATAATCAACGATTCGTACAATTCCGACATAAACTCTCTGGCCATAGCGCTCGACACCCTGCGCAGCGTGGCCTTGGATGGCGGCGCCACCGCCGTCGTGTCCGACATATTGCAGAGCGGCATGGGTGACGACGAGCTCTATTCGCGCGTGGCGCAGCTCGCGGCGGGCGCGGGTGTCGATCTGCTGATCGGCGTGGGCGAGCGTATACGCGCCCATGCCGACAAGTTCCGTTGCGCGACTCGGTTCTACGACTCCACCGAGGAGCTTTTGCGCGGACTCAAGCCCGAGGATACCGCAGGCCGCGCCGTGCTGCTCAAAGGCAATCGGCGGTCGCATTTCGAACGCGTGTGCCACGTTCTGGAGCGTCGCAGCCACACCACTGTTCTGGAGGTGAATCTCAACGCCATGACCCACAATGTCGGTTATTTCCGCCGTTTCCTGCCCATGAACCACCGTCTGGTGGCTATGGTCAAGGCGCGTTCCTACGGCGCGGGCGACGTCGAGGTGGCGCAGCTGCTGCAACGCTTGGGCGTCGATTATCTGGCCGTCGCCTTCGCCGACGAGGGCATAACGCTGCGCGAAAAGGGCATAACCATGCCCATAGTGGTGCTCAACGCCGATGCGGGCAGTTTCGACAAGATGGTCGCGCACTCTCTCGAACCCGAGATCTACGGGTTCCGTTCGCTGGCCGATTTCATGCGCAGCGTGGAGCGTTACGGCGGTCGCAACTATCCCGTGCACATAAAGCTCGATACGGGCATGCACCGTCTGGGATTCGTCGAGGAGGAGATCGCGCGTCTCGCGGAGCTGCTCCGCGGGCAGCGCACGGTGCGTGCGGCCACCGTATTCGCCCATCTGTCGTGCGCCGACGATCCGTCGCAGGACGACTTCACGCGCGGGCAGATCGCCTTGTTCAACCGCATGAGCTCCGCTCTGGCCGAGGCTTTGCCCTACGGCGTGCTGCGCCATACGGCCAATTCGGCCGCCATAGAGCGCTTCCCCGAAGCGGCGTTCGACATGTGCCGTCTGGGACTGGGCCTCTACGGCTACGGTTACCGTCACAACGACGAGCTCCTGCCCGTCTCGACCCTCAAGACCCGCATCGTGCAGTTGCGCGGGCGTCGTGCGGGCGAAGCGATAGGCTACGGCCGCTCGCAGACACTCGACCGCGACAGCATGATAGCCACGGTGCCCATAGGCTATGCCGACGGTCTGGACCGTCACCTGAGCGGCGGACGCTGGTCGATGCTCGTGGCGGGGCGTCCCGCACCGATCGTGGGCCGCATCTGCATGGACAGCTGCATGATCGACGTGACCGATATCGCGGGGGTGAAGGAGGGCGACGAGGCCGTGGTCTTCTCGCCCGCGGCGGGCAATACCCCCGAGGATATGGCCGAGGTGCTGGGTACCATACCTTATGAAATAATGACGTCGGTGTCGTCGCGCGTGAAACGCATTTATGTAAAGGAGTGATGGCCGAGAAAGGAGTATTGTACATGATCCCGTGCCCGATCAGCGATCGGACGGATGTTTACGACGTCGTGCCCGCGGCGAACCGCAGGGTGATCGATTCGCTCGACTATTTCATAGTGGAGAACGTGCGTTCGGCGCGGCGTTTCCTCTCGCGTGCGGGCATATCGCGCCGCATAGACGATCTGGAGTTCGTCGAATTGAACGAACACACCTCGGCGGGCGCCGCCGTCGAGGCCATGGTGCGGCCCATTGTCGAGGGGCGTTCGGCGGGGGTGATCTCCGAGGCGGGAGTGCCGGGTGTCGCCGACCCGGGAGCGCTGGCGGCCGAGGCATGCCACAGGCTCGGCATACGCGTGGTGCCTCTGGTGGGGCCTTCGTCGATCCTTCTGGCGTTGATGGCCTCGGGACTCAACGGCCAGTCGTTCGCGTTCAACGGCTATCTGCCCGTGAAGCCGCCCGAGCGTGCCAAGGCGCTGCGGGCGCTGGAGCGTCGGGCGCATGCCGAGGGGCAGTCGCAGATATTCATCGAGGCTCCCTATCGCAACGTGAAGCTGCTGGAGCAGATGTTGGCGGTGTGCGGACCCGAAACCCGCCTTACGGTGGCGTGCGACATCACCTCGCCCGACGAGTATATCTCGACGCGCAGCGTGGGCGAGTGGCGGCGCGGGCCGATGCCCGATATCGGCAAGCGTCCGACCATATTTATTATATATTAGGCTTGGGCATATTATTTGCGCTTCAATAATGGGAAAATAGGATAAAACATAATTATATGGCAAAACAGAAATTTGAGGATCAGGATGTTATGGATTGCGGCACATTCGACGAAAGCGACGGTTATCCCTCTTGCGAAGGCGAACCGTGTGCCAATATGGCAGACGATGAGCAGCAGGCTACTGCCACTATGGCAGAGGGTGCCGATCCTGCCAAGAGCGCCGCGGGCGAAGCCGATGCCGAAGGGGTCGAAGCGGAGCTTAAGGGCGAGCGCGAAACCGAGAAGCACGAGACCGAGGAGCGCGAGGACGGTGCGGCCGAGTGGCGCGACAAATATCTGCGGCTTCAGGCCGAGTTCGACAACTATCGCAAGCGCACCTTGCGCGAGAAGATGGATCTGGTGGCCAGCGGCGGCGCCGACGTGTTGAAATGTATGCTTTCGGTGCTGGACGACGTGCATCGTGCCGTGGCGGCATCCGAGAAGAGCGACGATATAGCCTCGCTGCGCGAGGGCGAGCGTCTGGTGGCGCAGAAGTTCGAAGATGCCCTGCGTCAGAGGGGCGTTGTCGAGATCGAGGCGTGCGGCAAGGAGTTCGACCCCGATTTCCACGAGGCCGTGGCGCGTTTCGCCGCGGGCGAGGACAAGAAGGGATTGGTAATAGATGTCGTCCAGCGCGGTTACATGCTGGGCGATAAGGTATTGCGTTATGCCAAAGTGGTGGTGGGCGAGTAGCCTGCCGCGAGATTATTTTAGGAAAGGATTAAGGCAATGGCAGAGAAAAGGGATTATTATGAGGTGTTGGGCGTCGAGCGCAACGCCAATGCCGACGAGATAAAGAAGGCCTACCGCAAGGCCGCCATAAAATATCACCCCGACAAGAACCCGGGCGACAAGGAGGCCGAGGAGAAGTTCAAGGAGGCCGCCGAGGCCTACGATGTGCTGTCGAATCCCGACAAGCGTGCGCGTTACGACCAGTTCGGCCACGCGGGCATGAACGGCGGTGCGGCAGGCGGCGGCTTTGGCGGTTTCAGTGGCGGAGGATTCTCTATGGAGGATATCTTCTCGCAGTTCGGCGACATATTCGGCGGCCATTTCGGCGGCTTCTCGTCGTCGCGCGGCGGAGGTATGCGCGTCAACCGCGGCACCGACATAAGGGTGAAGGTGAAACTCACGCTGGCCGAGATAGCGAACGGCACCACCAAGAAACTGAAGATCAACAAGACGATAGCCTGCGACAAGTGCGGCGGCACGGGAGCCAAGGACTCCTCGTCGTACTCGACCTGCGCCACCTGCAACGGTTCGGGATACGTGACCCGTGTGGAGAGCACTTTCTTCGGCCGCATGCAGACCCAGAACGTCTGCCCGACGTGCGGCGGTACGGGCAAGGTCATAACGGCCAAGTGCGACAAGTGCGGCGGCGAAGGCGTCGTCCGCGGCGACGAGGTGGTCGAGATACGCATCCCCGCGGGAGTGGGCGAGGGTATGGCCGTCACCGTCTCGGGCAAGGGCAATGCGGCCCGCCACGGAGGCATCAGCGGCGATCTGCTGGTGATGATCGAGGAGGAGCGCAACCCCGAGCTGGTGCGCGACGGCAACGATCTGATCCACAATCTCAATCTGCCGCTCACTACCTGCATCTTGGGCGGCGATGTGGAGGTGCCCACCATCGACGGCCGCGCCAAGATAAAGATCGCTCAGGGTACCCATGCGGGCAAGGTGCTGCGCCTGCGCGGCAAGGGTCTGCCCGACGTGAACGGTTACGGCCGCGGCGACATCCTGATCGTGGTGGACATCACCATCCCCGACTCGCTCACCTCCGAGGAGCGCCGACTGGTGGAGCAGCTCTCCGAGCAGCCGCACTTCAAGGCTGCGGCGGGAGTGGACAAGCAGAATATTTTCGAGCGGATGAAGAACTTTTTCCGATAACGCGACGCGTTGTCGGAACGATGAACGGCGGATTGCAAATTCGTATTATATAATAAGTACCTTAAAACAGCAGTACCATGTCTTTTTTCTCACCTTACAAGCGTCGCGCCAACAGTTTCAACTATCGGCCGCGTTATTACGATCCCGACCATGAGGAGCGCGAACAGCGTCGTGCCGAGTTGCGCGGCGAACGTTCCGACGATACGGGCGAATATACCCCGGGCAAATATATCCGCACTCAGCGCGCCGCGCGCGAGGCTCGCCGCATGAAGGAGGGCGGCAGCCGTATGCGAATGTGGATTCTGGGTGTGGGTGTAGTGTTGCTGGCGCTGTTCCTCTACATTCTCTATCCGCGCATCGTGGCCTTGTTCGAGATGGCGCGGGCCGATCATTCCGCCCCGCGCACCGAGGAGTACGAGGAGTTCGATCCCTATGCCCCCATAACCATCGTCCCCGACGACTACAAGGAGGGCGATGAATTGATATACGAAGATTAACAGCGCATTCGACCCGAAACCCGATGGAGAACAAGATAAAACTGCTGCCCGAGATCGTCGCCAACCAGATCGCCGCGGGCGAGGTGGTGAACAACCCCTCGTCGGTGGTGAAGGAGATGATGGAAAACGCCGTCGATGCGGGCGCGAGCAGCATAACGGTCAATTACCGCAATGCGGGGATGGAGCTTCTGCAAATCGTCGACGACGGCTGCGGCATGTCGCCTATGGACGCGCGCATGGCTTTCGACCGTCACGCCACGAGCAAGATCACCTCGCTCGACGACGTGTACAACCTCCATACGTTCGGTTTCCGCGGCGAGGCGCTGGCCTCCATCGCCGCCGTGTCGCAGGTGGAGCTGCGCACGCGACACAAGGATGCCGATATCGGTACGGTGACCATTGTCAACGGCGGCGAGTTCGTTGACCAGACCCCCGCCATGTGTCCCGTGGGATCGCAGTTTCTGGTGCGCAATCTGTTCTACACGGCCCCCGCACGCCGCAAGTTCAACGCCGACAGGGCGCGCGTGGTGTCCGATATCAAGAAGGAGTTCCGCCGCGTGGCGCTGTGCAACCCGCAGGTGCGCTGCGAGCTCATGTCGAACGACATGCCGATCATCACCCTGCCCGCGGGCACCCTGCTCGAACGCATCATCGACGTGGTGGGCCGCCACATAAAGACCAACCTGCTGGAGGTGTCGGTCGATACCTCCATCGTCAAGGTCAAGGGCTACGTGGGCCGTCCCTCGGCCGCCAAGCAGAAGAACTCGGAACAGTACATGTTCATCAACGGGCGCTATTTCCGTTCGGTGCAGTTCTTCCGTTCGATAATGAAAGCCTACCATAAACTCATACCCGACAATTGCACGCCCTCGTTCTTCCTCTACCTCACGGTGGATCCCGAGAGGGTGGACGTGAACGTCCATCCGCAGAAGACCGAGGTGCGCTTCGCCGACAACGACGAGGTGAGCCAGATACTGAACGCCGCCGTGCGCAGCACGCTGGCCAAGAGCGGCGCGGTGTCGATGATGGATTTCGACAACAGCTCTTCCATCGACATTCCCGCCATGACCGATCGCGGCGGGGTGGTCTATGCGGAGCCCAAATCGTCGTCGAACGCCGATTACAATCCTTTCCGCGAGGATTATGCCGACACGTCGGCACCTGCGGCCGATGTCGATTTCACGGGTTTCGACGCGCCTTACAACGGGTCGCAGGAGCCTGTCGCGCCGCGTGACATACCCTCGGGCGGCAGACGCGCTTCGTCGGGTTCGGCTTCGAAGCGTGCCTCGGCCGAAGTCGGCCGAGGGCGAACGGAGTCCGACGAGGGTTCTGACGGCCGTAAGCTGTGCGACATAGTGTGGTCGGAGATGACTCTCGATTCCGAGTTTGCCCTCGACACTCCGATCGGAGCGAATGTCGAAAGCGGAGGTTATCGCGAGATAGCGTCGGGCGGCATCGGCTGCTCGGCGGAGGCCGACGCCGCGTCGGACGAGAGCCGTTTGGAGTTCATCCCTTCGGCGGCCGTGCAGCAGCGGTTGGCTGCGGATGCGAAGATCTCGTTCACCGACGTCATGTCATTGGGCAACGGCTATGCCGTGGCGGTGTGCGACGGCCGCATCATGATCGCGGATATGCGTCGGGTACGCGAACGCATTCTTTTCGACGACTACATGTCGATGATAGGTCACGACTCCTCGACCACGCAAAAACTGCTTTTTCCCGAGCGGTTGATACTCTCGGAGGATGATTATTCGTTATTGGAGGAGAATGCCGTGGAGTTCGCCGCGTTGGGGTTCGACATCGAGTTCCGCGGCGAAGGCGCGGTTGAGCTGTGCGGCGTGCCGTCGGGCGTGGCGGGCGAGCAGGCCGACCGACTGCTTTACGATCTGCTGCGCGAGGTGGAGTCCGACGGCGACGCGGGCGAGCACATGCGCGAGAATCTGGCCCGCGCCATGGCCGTCAAGGCATCGCGTTCGGCTGCCAAGGGACTCCGCAGCGACGAAGCCGCCGATCTGTTGCGCCGATTGGCCGATTGCGAGAACTTCAGTTTCTCGCCCTCGGGCAAGCCCATAATGGCCGAATTGACGGTCGAAGAGTTTAAAAACAAACTTAACTGAATAAAATGATGAACGGATACAGATTTTCGACGCCTCCGGTAGTGAAGAATATCATAATCGCCAACTGCGTGATGCTGTTGGCCACCACTTTGTTGCCGTTTCGCGACGAGTTGATCGGGCGTCTGGCCCTCTTCAACCCCGCGAGTCCGTTGTTTCATACCTATCAGGTGTTCACCTACATGTTCCTGCACGGCGGCATCGGTCATTTGTTCTTCAACATGCTCGCTTTGTGGATGTTCGGCCGTACTCTGGAGTATCGTTTCGGATCGCGGCGCTTTTTCGCCTATTACATGGTGTGCGGCATCGGCGCTGCGTTGTTGCAGATGGGAGTGGGGTATCTCGAATATTACCATGCGGCGAATGCCGTAGGGCTCTCTGCCGCTTTCGGCCTGCTGCGCGTGCCTACCGTGGGAGCCTCGGGTGCGGTGTTCGGCCTGCTGCTCGCTTTCGGCGTGCTCTATCCCAATGAGATCATAATGCTGGTATTCCCGCCCGTGGCCATGAAAGCCAAATGGTTCGTCATTGTTTACGGCCTCGTGGAGCTTTTCTTCGGCCTGTCGGGTTATCAGGCGGGAGTGGCCCATTTCGCCCATCTGGGAGGCATGTTGTGGGGTTGGCTGCTGCTCTATTGGTGGAAACGCACGGGTAAAATATACTATTAACGAGTCGGGACCATGGCGGAGTATTATCGCAACGATTACGGTTCGTCCGAACGTCGACGACGGCGCTCTTTGTTCGGCATCGCCGTCGACGGTGTCGCGGCCGCCGTCACGATAGTCGTTTCGGCCGTATTCATATTGACGTTGCTGATCCCCTCCATCGATCCGCACGAATCGGGCGAGCTTTCCACCGTCGGGTTAGTCGCTCCGTTCGTCTATGCTGGCCAGCTGTTGCTTACCCTCTATTGGATCATCCGTTGGCGGCGGGCGGTTATGCTGCCCATGATCGTCCTGTCGGTTATAGGTTTATTTCATTTGTCGCTATTCTACAAAGTCGAGATTCGCCGCAGCTACGGCGAGCAGACTTACGAACGCACAGCCCTGAAGGTGCTTACGTATAACGTGAGGAGCTTTATCGACGACGACGGCGAGAGGTGCATCGATTCCGTGGTGAGCTTGATAAAGACCGTGAATCCCGACATAGTATGTTTTCAGGAGATGGGCTTCGTCGAATTGGCCGATTCGCTGCTGCGCCCGCTCAATCCTCTGCCGCGCTCGTTGTCGCGTGCCGCGCTCAGCCCCGCCATTTACAGCCGCTATCCCATAATCCGCGCCCATCGCGTCGACACGATGATGAATTTCGTGTGGGCCGACATTAAGTTGGGCGACGATACGATCAGGGTTTTCGACAACCATCTGCATACCACCGCCATCCGCCGCGACGACAACAACTATATCGAGAATCGGGAATTTCTCGTCGACGAGGATATGGGCAAGCTGCACAGCATGGTGTCGCGTCTGAGCGAGAACAACAAGCAGCGCGCCGTGCAGGCCGACAGCGTCGCCCGCATGATAGCCGAATCGCCTTACCCGACGATAGTGTGCGGCGATTTCAACGACACTCCCGTGTCGTATACCTACCGTACCGTGAGCCGCGGCCTCAAGGATGCTTTTCGCGAGGCGGGACGCGGTTATTCGCACACCTACCGCGGTTTCTTCGATATGCTGCGTATCGATTACGTGTTGTGTTCCTACGAGTTCGAACCTCTCTCTTACGAGGTGCTGGATTCGTGGGGCATGGTCGATGTCAAACGCGGTGCGGATACTGTCGCGGTGCGCCGATTCGGCAACGGCATGGAGCCGCCGACGGATGCCGCGGGCGAGGCGGTCGATAACGGCGTGCTTTACTCCGACCACTATCCCGTGTTGGTGCGGCTGCGCTACAACGGACGTTGACGATCGATCGCCCCGACTTGCGGACGAGATATACGCTTGATGTTTTGTAGTTTTTCGGAGCGCAGCGACCTAAGTCCCCTCCGAGGAGGGGATTTAGGGGTGGGTCAGATTTGTAAACGCGGCCTGTGGCCGCGGGCGGACGACCGTAGGATTTGATATTGCGCTGGTGGAACTTTGGTACATTGAAAATATAACTGCAATCAAATTAATTATCATGATTCTGGATTCATTGAAAAACAAGGAGCGGTATGCGTCGCTGCATCCGCGTTTCAAAGCCGTGTTCGATTTCATCGACACGCACGATGTGGCCGCTCTGGAGTGCGGCCGCCACGATATCGACGGCGACGATGTTTTCGTAAACGTTCAGGAACTGGATCTGCGCGACCGTTCGCAGGCCCGTCTGGAGCTTCACCGCAAGTATATCGACATCCAGCTGCTGCTGCGCGGTCCCGAAGAGACTTTCGGCTGGAGCGAAAAGAAGGATTGCCTTACGGCCGAGGGCGGGTTCGACGAGGTCAAGGACATACAGTTCTTTACCGATGTGCCGCAGTGCTTCTACACCGTCGGTGAGGGACAGTTCTCGATTCTGTTTCCCGAGGACGGACATGCCCCCATGCTCGGCGAGGGACATGTGAAGAAGTGCATCTTCAAGGTGAAGATTTAGGGGAGGGGCGCAGCCTGCGGCCCGCGCGGTTCTTTCGAACCGCATTTTCGAACTCTGTCCCTGCTCGGTTTCGCGGCAGGGACGCTTTTTTATTCGGATATTTTGCGGCTCTTCAGAGCCGCGCGAGCCGCAGCCTCGCCCCGCGGAGGCTCGCTGTTCGCTCTCTCCGCAGGCTGCGCCTCGCGATTACAAGTCCAAATCGGATAACCCCCTTTTTATTTCCACTCCTCGCACACGATCCGCGATATACGTGCTATTAGGGCGGCGTTCTCGCCGTCGGTCATGGGCGAGTCGCACACGAACACTGCAATATAACATACGCGGCCGTCGGGCAGCGTTATTATGCCTATGTCGTTGTCGGCGATCTTGATGCCGTCGGCCGTGCGGTCCGACGATCCCGTCTTGTGCGCCAGAGCGGCGTTCTCGGGGATCCCCGCACGAAGTTTGTCGGGACCCGTCGATGTCTCCGTCATGTAACGCAGCAGCGTGTCCCGATAGGGTTCTGCTATCAGCTGCCCTTCATGGAAAAGCGACAGCAATTCGACCATCGCCCGCGGCGATGCCGCATTGTCGCGCTGCCGCTCCGTCGCCGTGTGCATGGCCTGCTCGGTGGCCGTTATCCGCATGGGCGCGACGCCGAGATCGGCTACGTAGCGCGCCACGCTGTCTATGCCTCCCGCATGGTCGATGAGTATGTCGCATGCGTTGTTGTCGCTTAGCGAGACGCAGTACGAGAGCAGTTCGCCCATCGTCACAACGATATCTTTCGTGCCGTATGTGTCGCGCATGGGGCTGTATGTGTCGGGCAGCAGCTGTCGCCCGCTCACCTCTACGGTCTGCGATGTCGTCACGCCGTCGCGCTCCATCCCTTTCATAACGGCCAGCGCCACGGGAAATTTGAACGTGCTGAGCATCGAGAACTCCTCGTCGGCGTTGTAACCTGCCTCCGCTCCGTCGCTCGTGCGAATGAAGACGCCTACTCGGGCGGGTACGGTGTCGAGCAGGTCGGTCAGACGTCTCTCCACGCCGCGGCCCGTCGGGGAGCATGCCATGAAAAACAGGGCGGTCGCAAGGACCGCCGCTATCGATAGTTTTTTCATATAGTATGTTGTGATTTTTACGGCTCGCAGAGCCGTGCGGGCCGCAGCCTCGCCCCGCGGAGGCCCGCAACTCGTATCCTCGTTCGCGGGCTCCGCAGTCTGCGGCCCTGATTATTCCTGCTTCACATACTTGTCCAGCCATCCGAAGAACTCGCGGTTCCACACCATCGAGTTCTGGGGCTTGAACACTTGGTGCGCCTCGTTCTCGAACTCCACCAGCCGTGCGGGAATGCCGCGCACACGTGCCGCCGTGAAGGCTTCGAGCGATTGGGTGTAGGGTATGCGGAAGTCGAACTCGCCCGTTATGATCATTATGGGCGTGTCCCACTTGTCGACGAACTTGTGCGGCGAGTTGGCGTACGAGCGCTGCGCCGTGGCGTTCGACTTGTCCCAGTAGGGACCTCCATAGTCGTGGTTGATGAAGAACAGCTCCTCGGTCTGGCCGTACATCGATTCGAAATCGAATATTCCGCAGTGCGATATGAACGCCTTGAAACGCTTTTGGTGGCATCCCGCGAGGAAATATACCGAATATCCGCCGTACGACGCTCCCACGCATCCCAATCGGTCGGCGTCGCACCACGGTTCGCGCGCCACGTCGTCGATGGCCGACAGATAATCCTCGATGTTCTGTCCCGCATAGTCGCCCGATATCTGCTCGCGCCACTCGCTGCCGAACGAGGGGCAGCCGCGACGGTTGGGCGCCACCACGATGTAGCCTTGGGCGGCCATCAGCTGGAAGTTCCAACGGTAGCTCCAGCCCTGCGATACCACGCTCTGCGGTCCGCCCTCGCAGAAGAGTATGGCGGGGTATTTCTTGGCGGGATCGAAATCGGGCGGCAGGATCACCCATGTGAGCATCTGCTTGCCGTCGGTGGTGGTCACCATGCGCTTCTGCACGCGGCCCATCTTCACGTTGTCGTATATGTTCTTGTTCACCTCGGTGAGCTGCGTCAGTCTGCCGTCGGCAAGATCGACGTCGTACAGCTCCTTGTCGCGGCTTATGGTCATCAGGGTGGCCAGACAGCGGTCGCCCGCGATGCTTATCGATGCTATGTCGTGGTCGCCCGAGGTTATGACCTGCACGTCCACCGTTCCGCACGTTGCATCCTCGGCGGGAACCTCCGCCGAACAGATCTGCTGCGTGCCCTCTATGGGCGATATGAAGCAGATGGTGCGTCCGTCGCGCCATACGACGTTCTGCGCGCTGTGGTCGAACGCATAGGTCAGGTAGTGCAGGCGTCCGCTGCGCATGTCGTAAACCATCAGGCGGTCCTTGTCCGACTCATACCCGGGCGTGGCCATCGAGCAGAACGCTATGCGCTCTCCGTCGGGCGACCATACGGGGTAGCGGTCGTAACCCGGGGCCTCGGCCATATCTTCGGCCTCGCGTCCCTTGGCGACGGGTTTGTTGATGTTCACGGTCGAGCCGTCGGCCGTGTCGTATACGTATATGTCCGAGTCGGTCGATTCGGCGTATGCCGTGCCCGTGAGCTTCTTGCATGTGTAGGCGAGTTTTTTGCCGTCGGGACTCCACGCTATCTCGGCAGTGTCGAAGTAGGGCGCGAGGGGAGCGTCCCACGCAGCGTCGGCACCTATTATGTCGGTGTCGTTCTTCAACCCCTCGGCCGTTATGTCGGCCACGAATACATGGCTGTAATCGCCCTCGTCCCAGTAGTCCCAGTGGCGGGCCATCAGGTCGTCGTATATGCGGGCCTTCGACTTGTCCATGTCCTTGTAAATGTCGGCCGAACGGCGGTCGGCCGCATGCACCTTCTTCACGTAGAACATCCGCTCGCCCGTCGGCGCCACTCCGTAGCCCTCCACGCCGCCGTCTATGTCAGTCAGGCGCCGTGCGTCGCGTCCGTCGGCCGCCATGCTCCACACCTGCGCCGCGCCGCTTCGGTTCGACACGAAGTATATGCGCTCCGAGTCGGCGCTCCACTGCGGCGACGAGTTGTTCGACGTGTTGTCGGTAAGGGCGGTCTCGGCGCCCGTGGCCATGTCGCGCAGGTAAATGACCGTAAGTCCCTTGTTTTCGGCCATGTTGTAGCGCGTGACGGTGTAGACGGCCTTTCCGCCGTCGGGCGACAGCAGCGCGTCGCCCACGCGTCCCATTTTCCACATCACCGACGGGGTGAGGCGCGCCTCGGCGATCTCGTCGGGGGTCAGCGCGTTGTCTATGTCGAGCGGTCGTGGCGCTTCCTCGCAGCCGCCCGACACCAATGCCGTAAACATCATAAACAAAAATGATTTTTTCATAATTTTATCGATTTCTTCAATTATTGCTATTTTTGTAACGAAAATCCCGTGCCCATGAACGACGCCCGACACAAAATCGTATATTTTGCCGATAAATCGCTTCACATCGTCCCCGAGGACGACTATCGCGCCGCCGACTTCGCCGACGGACGCACCCGCGTGTGGAGCGCCGCCGACGGCGAGCTTTCGCCCGCGAATATAGTAAAATTTTTCGAGAGATACGATCGCGCGATATTCACGGCCCCCGAATCGCCCTGCGGCGCGGACGAGGCGTTCGCTGAGCTGGCGTCGCATTTCAAGTGCGTATCCGCCGCGGGCGGCATCGTCGCCCGTCGCGACGGTGAGGTGGTGATGATACGCCGCAACGACCGCTGGGATCTGCCCAAGGGCCACATCGAGGCGGGCGAGACTCCCGAAGCGTGCGCCGTGCGCGAGGTCGGCGAGGAGACGGGTGCCGACGGTGCGAAAATTGCAGCCTTTCTGTGCAATACGATCCATGCTTACGACGTTTACGGAGTGTGGGAACTCAAGACGACGTACTGGTATCTGCTCGCGACCGACTGCCGCTCGGAGCTGACGCCCCAGCGCAGCGAGGGCATCGAGCGCGCCGAATGGTGCGACGCGCGGACTGCGGAGCGTAACCTGCTGAACGCCTATCCGACGATCCGCAAGGTGTTTGCCGAATATGAAAAGATAAAGGAAAAGATATGGTAAAGATACTCTGGGTCGACGACGAAGTCGAATTGCTGAAGCCTCACGTGCTGTTTCTCAAGGCCAAGGGCTACGAAGTCGACACGTGTAACAACGGCTACGACGCCATCGACATGGTTCGCTCGACCGCCTACGACCTCATTATCCTCGACGAGATGATGCCCGGCATGACGGGGCTCGAAACGCTGCCGCTTATCAAGGAGGTGCGGCCCGTCACGCCCGTTATCATGGTCACCAAGAGCGAGGAGGAGAACATCATGGACAAGGCCATAGGGTCGAA
Source organism: uncultured Alistipes sp. (assembly GCA_964390585.1). Lineage (GTDB taxonomy): Bacteria > Bacteroidota > Bacteroidia > Bacteroidales > Rikenellaceae > Alistipes. Next base: position 60,616 of record CAYMIH010000002.1, on the reverse strand, counting down.
GATAGCCGACTACATAATCAAGCCCGTGAATCCCAATCAGGTGCTGCTGTCGATCAAGAAGAACGTGCATTCGCAGCAGCTCGTCACCGAGCAGACCACGGCCGACTATCGCGCCGAGTTCGGGCGCATAGCCTCCATGTGCCGCATGGCATCGTCGTTTTCGGCGTGGTGCACGCTCTACCGCAAGATAACGGGGTGGGAGATCGACCTTGCCGAGTCTGCCGACCCGAGCATCAGCGAGGTGCTGGTATACCAGAAGAGCGAGGCCAATCAGGAGTTCAGCAAGTTCGTGCGCCGCAACTACTACAACTGGATCAACAAGCGTGTTTCCGACGACGAGATTCCCGTCATGTCGCACACGCTCATGCGCAAGAAGATCCTGCCCGAGGTCGACGCCCATGAGAAGACCACGCTGCTTTTGATCGACAATTTCCGTTACGACCAGTGGCGTGCCATAAGCTCCCTGCTGCGGGGCCACTACGACGTCGATGTCGACGACTTCTACTGCGCCATCCTGCCCACGGCCACGCAATATGCGCGCAATGCCGTCTTCGCGGGGCTCATGCCTCTGGCCATCGACAAGATGATGCCCGACAAATGGCTCAACGACAACGAGGAGGGTGGCAAGAACCAGTACGAGGAGGAGTTCCTGCGCCGTCAGCTGGCCTCGTGCGGCAAGAACTATAAGTGGACCTTCGACAAGCTGGTGCGTCCCGAAGCGGGCCGCAAGCTCATCGAGAACATAAGCCGCATATACGACGCCGATTTTTCGGTCATCGTCTACAATTTTCTCGACATTCTGTCGCATGCGCGCACCGAGACCGACATCATCCGCGAACTTACCGAGGACGAGGCGTCGTTCCGCTCGCTCACGCGTTCGTGGTTCGAGCACTCCGATCTGTTCATACTCCTCAAGCTGCTTGCGGAGCGCGGCCACACGGTGATAATCACCTCCGACCACGGTACCATCCGCGTCGACAACCCCGTGAAGGTGACGGGCGACCGCGAGACCTCGCCCAACTTGCGCTACAAGACGGGCCGCAACCTGCAATACAACTCGCGCGAGGTCTACGAGGTGACGCGTCCCGAGGATATCCAGCTGCCGCGCATAAACCTCTCGTCGAGTTACATTTTCGCCTACAACTCCGATTTTCTGGTATATAACAACGACGCCAACAAATTCATACGTTATTACCGCAATACGTTCCAGCACGGCGGCATATCGATGGAGGAGATGATCGTGCCTTATATAGTATTGAAACCCAAAAGATAATTCGACATTGGCGGAAATGCCCGTATTCACGTTAAGCAATGCGCTGTTCGCCGACGGCGGCAGGAGTGCGCAGCAGTCCGCCGCGTGGGGCGGCGGCGAACTGCCGATATCGCTGTGCGATATCGAAGTGCACCGCGGACGGTTTCGCTTATAAGCATAAAACACGAACGACAATGAAGACTTTGGAGATAAATTCGCTTTCCGATCTGGACGATGTGGCCGACGAGATCATCTCGTCGCTCGGCGACCGCAGCGTGGTGCTGTTCCGCGGCGGGATGGGTGCGGGCAAGACCACGCTCATAAGCCGCATAGCGTCGCGCATGGGAGCTGAGGATACGGTTACCAGCCCCACTTTCGCCCTCGTCAATCAATACGAAGGCCGCGGCGGGCGCCGTATCTACCACTTCGATTTCTACCGCATCGACCGTATCGAGGAGGTCTACGATCTGGGATACGAGGAGTATTTCTATTCGGGCGACCTGTGTCTGGTGGAGTGGCCCGAGAAGATCGAGGCCCTCGTGCCCGACGACGCCATGACCGTGCGTATCGAGGCGGGCGAGGGCGAGCGACGCAGGTTCGAGATAGATTGAGTATCATGGCGGATTTATCGACATCGCCGTGCGATGTCGGCAGTTCGCCGCCACCCCGCGCGGCGGACTGCGACTCGCCCGAAGGCTCGTGCACTCCGTCGCTGTCGGCGAACAGCGGCCCGCGGTAGGTAAATATATAAATAACGTAAATAGCAGGTTCCTAATTTGCAGGAGTCTGTTATTTGCCTTATTTTTGCGAGCCGTCGGGGCGCATTGCCGCTGTGCGACGGCACGCGAAATCGTAAAATTGATAGTATACATTATGAAATCCGTAAAGAGTTTAGTGCTTGCTTTGGCGCTGCTTGCGGCCGTGCTGCCGCTGCGTGCGCAGGACGATCACGTGAGCTGGAGCACCAAAGTCAATGCGTTGGAAAACGACGTGTATCAGATCGTTTTCACCGCCACTCCCGATGCGGGATGGCATATCTACGACCTCGGCCCTTACGACGGCGGTCCCATGCCCACGTCGTTCGAGTTTGCCGCGGGCGAGGGTTACGAACTCGACGGCGGGGTGTATGCCCTGACCGATCCCGTGCGCGAATACAACGACATTTACGAGATGGAGATCGGCTATTACGACGACAAGGCCGAGTTCGCGCAGAACGTGAAGGTTCCGTCGGGTGCTGCGATCGACGTCACGGCCGAGTGGATGGTTTGCAGCGATCAAAATTGCGTGACGGGCGACCGCGAGTTCACCGTAAAGATCGGCGACGCATCCGCTGCCCGTGCCTTGCAATCCGCGCCGAGCGTGCAGTCTGCCGATACCGCCTCGTCGGGCGGCTCGCTGTGGGGATTCATCCTTAGCGCCGCGGGCTGGGCGCTTATAGCATTGCTCACGCCGTGCGTGTTCCCCATGATCCCCATGACCGTCTCGTTCTTCCTGAAGGGCTCGGGCAGCGTGGCGCGCGGCCGTTTCCGCGCACTCATGTACGGCCTCTTCATCGTGGTGCTCTACACGGTGCCCATAGGCGTGATAATACTCCTCACGTGGCTTATCGGCGGCGATGCCGTCACGGCCGACATATTCAACTGGCTGGCCACGCACTGGCTGCCCAACCTGATCTTCTTCGCCGTGTTCATGATCTTCGCCGCGTCGTTCTTCGGCGCTTTCGAGATAGTGCTGCCCAGCAAGCTGGTCAACGACAGCGATGCCAAATCCGACAAGGGCGGTTTGGCGGGCATATTCTTCATGGCTCTCACGCTGGTGCTGGTGTCGTTCTCGTGCACGGGACCCATCGTGGGCTCGGTGCTGATCCAATCCACCTCGGGCGAGTTCTGGACCCCCATCATCACCATGCTGGCGTTCTCGGTGGTCTTCGCCCTGCCGTTCACGCTCTTCGCGCTGTTCCCCACGTGGCTCAAATCGCTGCCCAAGAGCGGCGGCTGGCTCAATTCGGTGAAGGTGGTGCTCGGATTCGTCGAGCTGGCTCTGGGTCTCAAATTCCTGAGCGTGGCGGACCAGACCTACCACTGGGGCATACTCGACCGTGAGGTCTATCTGGCTTTGTGGATCGTCATATTCTCGCTGCTCGGACTCTACCTGCTGGGCGAACTCAAGTTCAAGCACGACAGCGACGTGCCCTATCTGTCTGTTACCCGACTGATCCTCGCCGTAATGGTCTTCTCGTTCGTGGTCTACATGATCCCGGGCATGTGGGGCGCTCCTTTGAAAGCGCTTTCGGGCTACATGCCTCCCATGCAGAGTCAGGATTTCGTGATGTCGGCGAGTGCGGCCCCTTCGGCTGCGGCGACTTCGTCGAAACCCGCCGCGGGCGTCAAGTACGGCGACGTGCTGAAGCTGCCTCACGGACTCGACGGCTTCTTCGATCTGGCCGAGGCCGAGGCCTATGCCGCCGAGGTCGGCAAACCTCTTTTCATCGACTTCACGGGCCACGGCTGCGTCAACTGCCGCGAGATGGAGTCGCGCGTGTGGGCCGACGAGCGGGTGCTCGACCTGCTTCGCAACGACTACGTGATAGTGGCTCTCTATGCCGATGACAAACTGAAGGTTCCCGAGGCCGATTGGGTGACCACCGACACGGGCAAGGTGCTCAAGACGCTGGGCAAGATCAACTCCTACCATGCGCTCAAGACCTACGGCGTCAACGCCCAGCCCTACTATGTCTTGCAGGGGCGCGACGGCAAGCCGTTAGTGGAGCCGCGCGGTTACGATCTCGATGTTGACGGATTCATCGGGTTCCTGCAAAGCGGCGTGGATGCCTATAATGCGGGGAAGTAGGGATCGACGTCGGACATTGATTAATGCGTCGGGCCGAAAGGTCCGACGCTGCTTTTATCGGGCGGGAAGACCTCGTTTTGCGCGAATGCGGCTTTCCGTGACTGCCGACAATCACCCCGCGTGTCGGAATATCGAAAATTATGATTACCTTTGCAGCCCGCTCTATGCGGAACAAATTCAATTTCTTAAGCTATGGGAATGGAAAAATACGAATCGAAGCAGCAGCAGATATTGAAACCTGCGGCTTTTGTATTTCCTTTGATAAGTCGTTTCGACATGCTCACCCCCGCTTTGCGCGATCGGGTCGAGGAGTGGCAGGCCGACGAGGATACCTGTTCTTTCAAGGTGAAGGGATTCACCGTGCGTCTTCGCATCGTCGAGCGTGCGGAGAACAGGCATGTGAAGATCACCGGCGACGGGGCCGGTTCTCCCGTCGATTTCGCCTTTTGGATACAGTTGCACGAGGCTGGCGTCGACGACACCCGCATCCGCATGGTCCTGCATGTCGAGTTGAACATGGTGATGCGCATGATGATCGGCGGCAGGATTCAGGAGGGGCTCGACAAGGCCGTCGAGGGTTTGGCCATGGCTTTCAACGGAATGCCTTGATCGGACGGCGATTTTTGCAAGGTTTTTGTTTCGAAATGATCGAAGCGGTTCATTTGCAAAAAAAAACATATTTTTAATTTGTTAATCGTTAAAAATGTAGTACATTTGCAAACCTAAAGTAACCAAATGTTAAATTACAAAATAACTAATTGCTATGACTAAGGCTGATATTGTTAATGAGATCGCCAAAAGTACCGGCGCCGAGAAAGTTTTGGTACAGACTATTGTGGAGGCATTTATGGAGAACGTTCGAAATTCTCTGATCGCCAACAACAATGTTTATCTGCGCGGCTTCGGCAGTTTCATTATTAAGAAGCGCGCCACGAAGGTCGCTCGTAATATTTCCAAGAATACCACGATCACCATTCCCGAGCATAACATTCCCGCGTTCAAGCCTGCCAAGAGCTTCGTCGCCAAAGTGAAGTAATTTTAAGTTCAAATTAAATATCAAAACCATGCCAAACGGAAAGAAACACAAGCGCCATAAGATGGCCACGCACAAGCGCAAGAAGCGTCTGCGTAAGAATCGCCATAAGAAGAAGTAATCTTTCGGGCGACAGTAATTGCGTCAGCAAGCAGGTAAGAATAAAGCTAAAGGGTTTTTTCAACTGACGCCCTTTAGCTTTGCCTATTTTTAATCGCCTTTAATCGGATTCTCATATTTCGGTCTCGCGTTTCGGCCGTAGAATCTCGGCCGTAGCGCCCACGGGCTTCGTGCAGTGTCGGCGCAGGCGATGCGGGGCCGCGATAATATGTGTTGAAACACTTATCCACTGAATTATTAATGAATCGAGAGTTAGTAATAAACGTCACCCCGACGGAGATATCCATAGCTTTGTGCGAGGACAAGGTGCTGGTGGAGCTCAACAAGGAGCAGTGCCAGACGGGCTTCGCCGTGGGGGACATCTATCTGGGCCGCGTGCGCAAGATCATGCCCGGCCTTAATGCGGCTTTCGTGAACATCGGACACGAGAAGGATGCTTTCATCCACTATCTCGATCTGGGCAATCAGTTCTCCTCTTTGCAGAAGGTGGTCGACAGCCGCCAGCCGGGCAAACGCGGCGTTAGGGTGGAGACCATGAAGTTAGAGCCCAACATCGAGAAGTCGGGCAAGCTGGCCTCCTATCTTCAGGTGGGGCAGACGGTGATGGTGCAGATCGCCAAGGAGGCCATCTCGACCAAGGGCCCGCGTCTCACGGCCGACATATCGCTCGCGGGGCGCAATGTCGTGCTGGTCCCCTTTACGTCCAAGATCTTCATCTCGCAGAAGATACGTTCCAACGAAACCAAAAAGCGCCTGCGTCAGATCGCGGCGAACGTTTTGCCGAAGAATTTCGGCGTCATCATACGCACCGCGGCCGCCGAGGCCCACGATGCCGACATCAAGCACGACATCCGCTCGCTGCTCGATCGGTGGGAAAAGGCCGTCGGCAACATCCGCAAGAGTCAGGCTCCCGCTCTTCTCATGAGCGAGATGAACCGTGCGAACACCATAATCCGCGACTCGCTGAACTCGACCTTCTCGCAGATCACGGTCGACGACGAGGCTATGTACCGCGAGATTAAAAACTACATAAAAGTCATCGACCCCGGGCTGGAGAAGATCGTGAAGCTCTACCGAGGCACGGTTCCCATATTCGACAACTTCGACATATCGAAACAGATCAAGTCGCTGTTCGCCAAATACGTGTCGCTCAAGCGCGGCGCCTATCTGATCATCGAGCACACCGAAGCGATGAACGTCATCGACGTCAACTCGGGCAACCGCACCAAGGCCGAGGAGAATCAGGAGCAGACGGCTATGGACGTCAATCTGGCCGCCGCGAAGGAGATCGCCCGCCAGCTTCGTCTGCGCGATCTGGGCGGCATCGTCATAATCGACTTCATCGACCTGCACAAGGCGCAGAACCGCCAGACGCTGTATACCGAAATGACCAAGCTCATGGCCACCGACAAGGCCAAGCATACGATCCTGCCTCTCACGAAATTCGGATTGATGCAGATCACGCGCCAGCGCGTGCGTCCCGTCGCCGTTCAGGACGTGACTGACGTATGCCCCACGTGCAACGGCACGGGCCGCATCGAGCCGACGATACTCCTCGACCGCAAGATCGAGAACCAGATACAGTTCCTCACCGAGGACCGCGGCGTGAAGTACATCCGCCTGCGCGTGAGCCCCTACGTGGCATCGTACCTTTGCCACGGCGTGCTGTCGCTGTGCCGCCGCTGGATGGCCAAGTACAAGGTGTGGATCAACGTGGTGTCGGACCAGAGTCTGGGCATGGTCGACGTGAAGTACCTCGACCGCAACGGCGCGTCGCTGATCTGATATTTTCGGCGAATACCCGTTCGCGCGATTGCGGCCGTTTGCCGAATCGCGTTCGCCGACGGCGGCGTGAATGCGGCAGCAGTCCGCCGCGTGGGGGCGGCGAACTGCCGGCATCGCAGCGCGATGCCGATGTATCGGTCGGAAACATTTACTTATTCCTGTCTCTTTGGCTTTGGAGAGTATAGACAATATTCTGCTTAAGGTCGAGTCGTCGGAGCCTTTCCGACTCCTGCTCGACGAATACGATAAGAAGAGCGCTACCGTCCATCTCGAAGATTTGGTCGGCGGGGCTCTTTCGCTCTATTCCGCCGCACTCATACGTCGCAAGGGGGGCGTCCACCTGTTCGTTGCCGAGGACCGCGACGCCGCGGCCTATCTGCTCAACGACTTCTACGCCCTTTTGGACGAGGATCGCGTGCATTTCTTCCCCACCTCGTACAAGAAATCGATCCTCTACGGCAAGGAGGACGCGCAGGGCGTGGTGCAGCGCACCAACGCCATGAACGCCGTCCGCCACGCGGACGACGGCTATCTGGTTGTGTGCACCTATCCCGAGTCTTTGGCCGAACGCGTGGCCGATGCCCGCACCCTCGGCGAGCGGGGCATCCGCCTGAGCGTGGGCGATCGGATACAGATCGGCGATCTGGAGCAGAGCCTCGTCGAACGGGGTTTCGTGCAGGTCGATTTCGTCTACGAGCCCGGGCAGTACTCGTTGCGCGGCGGTATAGTCGACGTGTTCTCCTATTCCGAGAGCCGTCCTTTCCGCATCGATTTCTTCGGCGACGAGATCGACTCCATCCGCCGTTTCAACATATCGAGCCAGCTGTCGCACGACAAGGCCGAGAGCGTGGAGATCATCCCCAACCTGAATGTCTGTTCGGAGGACAAGGTGTCGGCCGCCCGATTCTTCGGCGACGCCGTCTATTGGTTCTACGATGCCGATTACGCTCTGCGCCGCGTGAACGACCTGCGCCGCCGCGTGCTGGGCGAGATGGAGGATCCTTCGCGGATCGACACCGTGCTCACCAGCCGCAACGGTCTGTTGGGCGACATGGAGGGGCGGCGCATCTATATGTTGCGCGACAACCTCCGCGAGCGCGCGGCCGATGCCGAAGTGAAGTTCCGCACCTCGCCGCAGCCCAAGTTCAACAAGAAGTTCGAGGTGCTGGCCGACGACATGTCCGATTCGGCGCTCAAGGGGTATCGGACCTACATCCTCTCGGAGAGCAAGGCGCAGATCGAGCGTCTCGACAACATATTCCGCCAGATGGGGCGCCGCGGGATCGAGTTCGATTCGGTGTCGGTGACCCTCCACGAAGGCTTCGTCGACCATGCGGCGAAGATGTGCCTCTACACCGACCACCAGATCTTCGACCGCTACCGCCGCTACCGCATCAACGGCGAGATCAAGCGCGACGAGCAGATGACCGTCGCGGAGTTGAACGCCCTGAAGATGGGCGACTACGTGGTGCACATCGACCACGGCGTGGGCCGCTTCGGCGGTCTGGTGAAGATCAACGAGAACGGCAAGGTGCACGAGGCCATCAAGCTGGTCTACAAGGATAACGACGTTCTGTTCGTGAACGTCCATTCGCTCCACCGCATTTCGCGCTACAAGAGCGGCGAGGGCGAGCCTCCCAAGATCTACAAGCTGGGAGGCGGGGCATGGCAGAAGCTGAAGAGCGCCACGAAAAAGGCCGTCAAGGATATCTCGCGCGAGCTTATCGCCCTCTACGCCAAGCGCAAGGCGAGCAAGGGCTTCGCCTTCTCGGCCGACAGCTGCCTGCAACAGGAGATGGAGGCTTCGTTCCGCTGGGAGGAGACCCCCGACCAGCAGAGCGCCATCGAGGCCGTGAAGAGGGATATGGAGTCGCAGCAGCCTATGGACCGTCTGGTGTGCGGCGACGTGGGCTTCGGCAAGACCGAGGTCGCCATCCGCGCCGCGTTCAAGGCCGTGGTCGACGGCAAGCAGGTGGCGGTGTTGGTCCCTACGACTATCCTCGCCCTGCAACACTACCGCTCGTTCATGGAGCGTCTGCGCGACTTCCCCGTGCGGGTGGAGTATCTCAACCGTTCGAAATCGGCCAAGCAGACCCGCGAGATCTGCGAGGAGCTGGCTGCGGGCAAGATCGACATACTCATCGGCACCCACAAGATGCTGGGTAAGCAGATCGCTTTCCGCGATCTGGGCCTTCTGATCATCGACGAGGAGCAGAAATTCGGCGTCGCCGCCAAGGAGAAGCTGACCCAAATGAGCGTGAGCGTCGATACCCTGACCCTCACCGCCACGCCCATCCCGCGCACGCTGCAATTCTCGTTTATGGGTTCGCGCGATCTGTCGGTCATCTCCACTCCGCCGCCCAACCGCCAGACCATCGTCACCGAATCGCACACCTTCTCGGAGGATATCATCCGCGATGCCATCGAGGAGGAGCTGTCGCGCGGCGGCCAAGTCTATTTCGTCAACAACCGCGTTGAGGATCTCATGACCTTGCAGGGGCTTGTCATGCGCCTCTGCCCCAAGGCCCGCGTGGCCGTGGGGCACGGCAAGATGCCCGCCGAGCAGCTGGAGCGGCTTATCATGGACTTCATCTACGGCGAGTTCGACGTGCTGGTGTCGACCGTCATCGTCGAGAACGGCATCGACGTGCCGAACGCCAATACCATTATAATAAATAACGCGCATTACTACGGCCTGAGCGACCTGCACCAGCTGCGCGGCCGCGTGGGCCGCAGCAACCGCAAGGCCTATTGCTATCTGATCACTCCGCCCGACGAGCTGCTGTCGGGCGATGCGCGGCGGCGCCTGCGGGCCATCGAGGATTTCTCCGATCTGGGTTCGGGCTTCAACATCGCCATGCAGGACCTCGACATCCGCGGCGCGGGCAATCTGCTCGGCGCCGAGCAGAGCGGTTTCATAGCCGATATAGGTTACGAGACCTATGAGAAGATCATGCGCGAGGCGATAGCCGAACTACGCGCCGAGGGACTCGACGTGGCGGGCCTCACCGAGAAGGAGGCCGAGACGGTGAAGAACGACACCTATATCGACGACTCGATCATCGAGATCGACATGCTCGCCGAGCTGCCCGACAGCTACGTGCGCCAGCCTGCCGAGAAGCTGCGCCTCTACCGCGAGCTCGACGCCATCAGGCGTGAGGAGGATTTGCAGGGCTTCGAGAGCCGTCTCGTCGACCGCTTCGGCACGCTGCCCGAGGCCGCGCGCGAGCTGCTCGACGTGGTGCGCCTGCGTTGGGAGGCCGTGCGGCTGGGCATGGAGCGCGTGAAGGTGAAGAACGGCCTTATGATCGTACACTTCGTTGGCGAGGAGAACTCGCCCTATTACAAGAGCGATACGTTCATGTCGCTGCTGCGCTCGGTCACCGCGCAGCCCGACCGATTTGTGCTCAAGCAGCACAATAATCGGCTGGCCATGACCGTTAGGAGGATAAGTAACGTTGCTGAGGCGGTCGCCGTGCTCAGAAGTTTGTGATTCGGGCAATGAACCTTATAGTGGACATAGGCAATTCGCGCGTCAAGGCTGCCGTGACCGAGGGCGACGAGGTGGTCGCCATGCGTTCTTTCTTGTCGCCAGCGGAGGCCGACATCTGCGCCATGCTCGACGCATATCCCGCCGTCGGACGCTGTATCGTGGCCTCCACGGGCGTCTCCGCCGAGGGTTTGGCCGACGTGCTGCGCGCGCGCGGACTGCGGGTTCTGGCCATGTCGCCGTCGACCCCCGTGCCTATATGCAACGCCTACGGTACGCCCGAGACCCTCGGTGCCGACAGATTGGCCGCGGCGGTGGGCGCCGTGGCGCTTACGGGCAGCGGCAATTGCCTGATAGTCGATTTCGGCACTGCCATAACCGTCGATCTGGTGACTGACGGGGTGTTCCGCGGCGGCAACATATCGCCCGGGGTCGGCATGCGTTTCCGCGCCTTGCACGACTACACTTCGCGGTTGCCCGAGTGCTCGGCGGCGGCGATCGGCGAGTCGCTCGGACGCTCCACCCGCGAGGCGATCGAGCAGGGCGTGATGCAGGGCGTGATGTACGAAATCGAGGGTCATATTGCCCGCCTGACGGAAAAAATTAAGGATTTATCCGTAATTTTTACGGGCGGCGACGCAAAATACTTTGTTAAGAGAATTAAAAATACGATATTTGCAAACCGTGAGTTGGTGATTTGCGGATTGAACAGAATTTTAGAGTACAATGCAAAAATTGAATAAGCGGATAATAGGAGCGGCGGTGGCCGTCGCGACAGCCCTGCCTCTGGGGGCATCGGCGCAGACGTTGACGAGCAGTATAAACACCTACTCGCCCTATTCCATGTACGGATTGGGCGAACTGGCCACGCAGGGCAATACCGCCATGCGTTCCATGGGCGGCGTGGGCGTAGCCATGCAGTCGACCGTTTCCGTCAATTTGCTCAACCCCGCGGCCTACGCCAACACTCCGCAGAAGAGTTTTCTGTTCGACTTCGCCGTCGACGCGGGCCATTTCCGCAATGCGCAGAACAAGTACGACACCTCGTCGTCATCGAAGGTCAAGACGGCTTACAACTCGATCAATTTTCACGAGATAGCGTTCCAGCTCCCTATTGCGAAGGGGGTGGGATTCGGTTTCAGTCTTTCGCCTTACAGCAACGTGGGCTACAACATGTATAACGACGACATGTCGTCCGACGTGGCGGGCAACGTGGGCCGCGTGCGCTACCAGTACTACGGCGACGGCGACGTCACGGAGGTGAAGGCGGGCGTGGGCTGGCGGCCTTTCAAGCATCTGTCGGTGGGCGTGGCCATGCTCTATTACTGGGGCGACATAAAGCGCAACTACAACGCCGTCATCACCGACGTGATCACGGGCAGCGGTGAATACTCTTCGACCACGGGTGTCGACACCTACGACGTTTCGAAGATCAAGGCGCAGTTCGGCGTGCAGTGGATAGCCATCATGAACTCCAAGCGGGCGCTTACGTTCGGCGCCACCTACGACATCGGCGGTGCCCTGAAGCCCGGGATGGTGAAGTATGTCTATGTCGACAATCTGCTTACGTCGGTGGTGCGCAACGAGACCGACAATGCGTTGCCGTTGCGTCTTCCGCGTCAGGTGGCTGCGGGCGTGTTCTACCAGACCCAGCGCATCCGCGCGGGATTCGATTGGGTCTACCAGAATTGGGGTAACGAGAACGCCGATTATTTGGAGAGCGCCGGCAAAGGTGTCGAGGTGGCGTATAACAATACCCATACCATCAAGCTCGGTTTCGAGATCACGCCGCGTCCCATCGACGTGCGCAACTATCTCAACCGTATGTCGTATCGTCTCGGATTCCGTTACGGCGACTATTACCAGACCTTTGCGGGCAGCAAGATCGCCCAGTACTCGGTGACGGCGGGCGTGGGTTTCCCCGTGAAGTTGTTCGGACGCTCGTCGATAGACGTCGGATTCGAATTCGGAATGCGCGACCCGAAGATGAAGTCGGTCACCATCGACAACAAGAGGGTGGGACTCGTCAAACAGAACTATTATAAATTGTCGCTCGGCTTGAGCATGTTCGGCGAGGATCGTTGGTTCACCCGCTATAAGTTCGAGTAGCGGCGAGAATCGGGAATGAAAACACTGCGCAATTGCTTTAAAACTAATAAACCTTAGATTACATGAAAAAGTTGAAATTTGTTTTGGTGATGGCTTTCGCCGCCGTGGGGTTGTCGGCGTTGGCGCAAGACATCAATTATGACGACCCGAAGTTTGCCATGTGGGGAGAGACAGGCGCCGAGCGTAAGGAGAACATGCTCAACAGCCAATTTCTCAAGGAGGCAGTGGATAACCGCAATTACAACCTTGCGGCCGATTATTTGCAGAAGCTGCTGGAGAAGTGTCCCAAAGCATCGTTGAACATCTATACCAACGGTATCAAATTATACAAGAACAAGATCAACCGTGCCGAGACCGATGAGGAGAAGGCCGTTATGATCGACTCGCTGCTGTTGCTCTACGACATCCGTCTGGCCAACTATGCCGACCACTCGAAATACGGCAAGGACTACATTCTGGATCGCAAGGCCAAGGAGTTTTTGAACTACAAGCCCGAGGATCGCGAGGGTATCCGCAAGGTGTTCCTCGAGGCCATCGCCGCCACCGAGGAGAAGAATGGCAAACCCGATCTGGAGCTGGTGACCATCTATTTCGCCAATCTGTGCGAGGATTATAAGAACGACGAAATCGACGCCACGCAGGTGATTGCCGAGTACGATCGCCTCAGCCCCGTATTCGAAGGGATAAGCGACGACGATGCTTCCTATAAGGATCAGTTCGAGGGTGCGTTCGGTTCGAGCGGCGCCGCAAGCTGCGAGAATCTGGAGGCGTTGTTCGGCAAGAAGCTGGCCGATGCTCCCGACGACGAGGCTCTGCTCTATCAGGCCGTGACTCTCATGTCGCGCGCCAATTGCGACAGCGATTTCTTCTTCACCATCGCCGAGAAGTATTACGAGATCAAGCCTTCGTCGGAGATCGCTCTGTTCCTCGCTCAGGGTTTCCAGACCCGTTCGGAGTTCGATAAGGCCATGAAGTATCTCGAAGAGGCTCTTTCGGTCGAGACCGATCCCGCCGAGAAGGAGAAGCTCTATGTCCGCGTGGGTATGATAGGTCTCAATACCAAGAACTACGCTGCCGCCATGGAGGCTGCCAAGGAGGTCAAGAATCTCAATCCCGAGAACGGTTTCGCCTACTTCATCCAGAGCCAGTGCTATGCCGCTTCGGCCAACTGCTCGGAGATCAAGTGTCAGGCTTGCTATTGGGCCGCTTACGACTCGATGAGCCAAGCCGTGTCGCTGCTGGCTTCGGAGCCCGATATTTTGAAGGTCGCCCAGAACATGATGAACAGCTATCGTCAGGCGTTCCCCACCAAGGAGGAGTGCTTCTTCGCCGAGCTTTCCAACGGCGCGCGTTACACCATCACCCACGGCTTCGCCAACGGTGTCACGACGACGGTGCGTTACAGATAAGGATTCCTTATGACCATATTCTCGCTCAAACGATATTTGGCAATAGCACTCCCTTTCGCGGGGAGTGCTATCTTGCTATTCTCGTGCGAAGCGAAGCACGCGGTCGCCGACGAGGCGAGTCCCGAGACCATGATGACCGAATACAGCGAGAATCTCTCGATCGTGATGTCGGAAAACGGCCGCAAATCCTACCATTTCGAGACTCCGTTGATGGAGGGCTACGGTCAGGCGCGCGATCCCTATCGCGAATTTCGCAAGGGCATAAAGATCACCTTGTTCGAGAATGATTCCACGGCTGCCGAGTCGGCTGTTCTGACCTCCAATTATGCCATAAACTACGGTAATCGACGTTTGTGGGAGGCCAAGGGCGACGTGGTGGTAACCAAATCCGACGGCAGGAAACTATTCACGTCGCAGCTGTTTTGGAATCAGGCCACGGGGAGCATCTACTCCAATGTCGATTCCAAGGTCGTGGACGGCGACGAGGTGTATAACTGCGAGGGCTTCGAGACCGACGAGTCGATGAACAACCTCATCTACCGTAAGTTGGACGGTGTGACCTATTTCACCTCGCCCGAGGATGCCGAAGCCTATGCTTCGGGGCGTTCCGACGGCGAATCGTCCGAGTCGGCAAAATCACCCGAAACAGCGAAATCCACCGTCCCCGCGAAATCGTCCGAAACCGTGAAGCCTGCCGAAACTGCCGCGAATGCCGCATCGGCTTTCGTTCCCGCCGCCGCCGATTCTGCCGTTTCGACCAAACGCGTAGCGGCTCCCGCCCGACGTATCACCGAGGCCGACTGACCTTTTGTCGGCTGACGTATTTATTTGATTCTTATAAGGTTTGTATATGGATTCCTCCGCATTTATCAATTCAGTGATACTTGTATGCGTGATGCTTTTGCTGTCGGCATTTTTCTCGGGTATGGAGATCGCGTTTCTGAGCAAGAACCGCCTGCGCGAAGAGATCGACCGCAAGCAAAACCCCATGTTCGATTTCATCGCCCGCGTTTTCGAACGCCACCCGGGACAATACATAACCACCATATTGGTTGGCAACAACATCTGTCTTGTAGTCTACTCTCTCTGCATGTCGCTGCTTCTGCGCCTGCTGGCCTTTGCGGCGGGGTGGGAGAGCATGGCGACGCACGGTTCGGTGCTGCTCGAAACGGTGGTTTCCACGGTGGTCATACTTTTTTGCGGCGAGTTCATGCCCAAATCCATCGTCAAGAAGAACCCCAATTTCTATTACGAATTCTTCTCGCCCGTAATTTACTTTTTCTATCTGCTGCTCTATCCCGTGGCTGTCCTCACCACATGGATCTCTTATGCCGTACTGCGTCTGTTCGGTCGTCGCCTCGACGGCCGCGACATGGCCTACACCTTCAATCGCGAGGATCTGGTGAATTTGGTCGACGGCGACGACGTGGAGTTGCAGCACGATGACGAGGAGGAGATCAAGTTGTTTCAGAATGCGTTGGATTTCGCCGATCTTCGGGTTCGCGACTGCATGGTCTCTCGCGTCGATGTCGAGGCCGTCGATATCGACACCTCCATCGAGGAGCTTACGCAGCGATTCGTGGAGTCCAATTTCTCGCGAATATTCGTCTGGCGCGAGAGCATCGACAACATCGTCGGCTATGTCAATTCCAAGAGCCTGTTCAACAAACCCGCTTCGGTCGAGCAGGTGTTGATGCAGGTCGACTACGTGGCCGAGACCATGCCGCTGCAAACGCTGTTGCAGAACTTCATCAAACGCAAGTCGAGCGTGGCGGTGGTCATCGACGAATTCGGCGGCACGGCGGGCATAATATCGATGGAGGATGTTCTGGAGCAGATTTTCGGCGACATCGAGGATGAACACGACGTGCGTGAACGGATCGAAAAGCAGGTGGGCGAGAACGAATATGTCTTTTCGTGCCGATTGGAGGTCGAGTATCTCAACGAGCGTTACGATCTGGGCATAGAGGAGAGCGACGAGTACGACACTCTCGCGGGATACATCATCCGCAATTGCGGCGGCATCCCTTCGTCGGGCGAAACCATCTCCACCGACCGTCTCGAAATAAAGATTCTGCGTACTACCCGCACCCGCGTCGAACTTGCCAGAGTCAAGGTGCGGTAACGAAAACACGCTCCGTGAGATTATATTCGCCGAACGGCGCATCCCGCACGCGGTGCCGCAGGTCCCGTCCGACGGAGCGGGGCGGAGGCGTTGCGGATCGGTCTGCGAACGACTCTCGGCCGCGGCCGTGCGGTGGTCGGATTTGGATTTGCGACGGTAATATTCGGGATATTATGTAGATAATTGCCCGATAAGTATGTGTAATCGGATTTATTTTACTATCTTTGGTCGCCAAAACCGAACGCATCGGCCGCTTCGGCGCTCCGCATGTGATTCGTAAACGAGGATATATAATAACAACATAACAAATTATGGCGAGTCTAAACACACTAAGAACCAAATTCGGCGTTGCGCTTTCCGTAGTCATAGCGCTGGCGCTTTTGGCATTTATCTTTTCTTTGAGAACCGAGATGGGATTCTCGGATAACGACCCCAAAGTGGGCGTGATCAACGGCGACAAGATCAGTTATTCGGAATATATCAACGAATACGATATCGTTAAGGCCAACAACGGCGGTTCGGAGGCATCGGACGAGCAGGCCGACGCTCTTGCCAACGCCACTTGGCAGGCTCTGGTTGCCAAACATCTGCTTATCCCCGGATTCGAGGAGATGGGTATCGCCGTTTCGGATGCCGAGCGTATGGCGATGTTGAGCGGCGAGCACCCCTCGCAGGTGTTCTACAACGCTTTCGCCGATCCGCAGACGGGCAGCTACGACGTTGCCATGATCACCTCTTACCTCTCTCAGATGAGTGCCAATCCGCAGTATCAGGCTTTCTGGTCGTACCTTAATTCGCAGGCCGCTCTCGACCGCATGATGTCGAAATTCATGGGTGTCGTCAAGGCCGGCGTGTA
Organism: uncultured Alistipes sp.; assembly: GCA_964390585.1. GTDB lineage: Bacteria > Bacteroidota > Bacteroidia > Bacteroidales > Rikenellaceae > Alistipes. The sequence continues at coordinate 43,587 of CAYMIH010000002.1, read as the reverse complement.
CACCAATTCGCTGGAGGTGCAGGAGGGCGTAAAGGCTGCCAACGAGAGCCGTTCGGGCCGTTTGGTGGCACTCAAATACAACTCGATAGCCGATTCCACCGTCACGGTGTCGAACGCCGAGATCAAAAAATATTACGACGAGCATAAGAACTCTTACAAGAAGTTGCCCCATCGTGCTGTCTCTTACGTGCTGTTCGAGGTCGAACCTACCGACGACGACATGCTGGCGCTGGAGAAGGAGGTTCGCGCCGCAGGCGAGGAGTTCGCCGCAGCCGAGGATGTCCGCGCGTTCGTGCGTAAGAACATAAAGGGTACCATTGCCGACCACTATGCGTCGGCCGCGCAGCTCGGTGCCGACGAGGCGGTGTTGCTCGACGGCGAGCAGTACGGTCCCGTATTGAAAGCCAACGAGTGGGTCATGTCGCGTGCCATCGCTACCAAGACCGCTCCCGATTCTATCGGCTTGAGCCACATCGTTCTCCCCGCGCAGGAGACCGATTTGGCCGACAGTCTGTTCACCGCGCTCAAGGCGGGCGGCGATTTCGCTGCCGCCGCTGCCAAGTACTCGGCTTATCCCGCCACCGCACAGAACGGCGGCGAACTGGGTGTCATGCCTTTCTCGTCGCTCTCTGTCGAGATCGCCGACCAATTGGCCGATGTCAAGAAGGGCGATATCGTTAAGATCAACATGGGCGATGCCATCCAGATCATGAAGGTAACCCGCGCCGACGCTCCCAAGAAGCATGTGTTGGTGGGTACGATCACCTATCCCGTCGAGGCTTCGTCGGCGACGCGCCGCAATATCCACAATACGGCGAGCGTATTCTCTGTCGACGGCAAGGGTTCGATCGACAAGTTCAACGCCGCAGCCAATGCCGCTGCCGTAACTCCGCGTGTGGCCCGTATTTCTCAGGGCGATCGCGAGTTGTCAGGTCTGGAGAACTCGCGCGAATTGGTTCGCTGGGCCTACGGTGCCAAGGAGGGCGAGATCTCGGAGATCTTCAATCTGGGCAATGAGGGATATGCCGTCGCCATGTTGACCGAGATCGACGATTCGAAATATACTCCGATGGAGGACGTAAGTTTCTCTATCGCGCAGACCATCGGCCGCGACAAGAAGTTCGATATTCTTAAAGACAAGCTCGCTGGTTCGTCTATCGACGAGATCGCCGAGAATACGGGTGCGGAGATCGTCGATTTCTCGGAGCTTCGTCTTGCGGATTTCACCGTCGGCAACCTCGGTCTCGAACCTCGCGTCGTGGGTGCTATCGCCACTACCGAGCAGACAGGTCAGGTTTCGGCTCCCGTTAAGGGTTATTCGTCGGCCGTAGTGTTCGTCGTGGACGATATCGCCAAGAGCGACACGCAGACCGCCGAGGCCGAGAAGGTCCGCCTTCAGGCTACCCAAGAGAATATGTCGCTTCAGGCGGCCGTGATGGCTTTGCAGCGCATGTCCGAGATAGAGGATCTTCGCGGCAAGTATTTCTAACGGATTCTGTTCCGCCATTAAGGCGGACGTTATAATGGTTTCCCCCGACGTACAATCCGTCGGGGAAATTTTTTGTGTTATCCGATATCGGCCTTTAATCGCGAGTCGTGGCCTGCGAAGCGAGCGAATAGCGAGCCTTCGCGGGGCGAGGCTACGGCTCGCGCGGCTCTGAAGAGCCGCAAAATAGCAGGATCAATGGTATCGGTTAAGGTCTGCTGCCGGCCGACGGCGGCGCGAATGCTTTAGCAGTCCGCCGCGGTGTGGCGGCGGCGAACTGCGCGACTCTGCGAGTCGCAAAATATGGAATATCTGTCGTTTGCGATGCCAATCCTCACTGCGTTCGGTGGACATGACGTATTTTGTTTTCGGGCGCAGCCTGCGGAGGTCGCGTGTGAGCATTGGCGAACGATAGCGGGCCTCCGCGTGCCGAGGCTGCGGCCCGCACGACTCTGCGAGTCGCATTTTTTAAGACGCGATAATAAAACACCCCGCCTGATAATCGGGCGGGGTGCGTTTTTATAATCCTTGCTGCGTACCTCTGCGGGGCCGCGGCGGTGGAATGCTACTCGGCGAGCAGCAGTTCGAGCATCTTGATAGACGACTTCGCGATCGGAGTACCCGGGCCGAAGATGGCTGCGGCGCCGTCGCGATACAGCTCGTCGTAGTCCTGAGCGGGAATAACGCCGCCCACGATGACGATTATATCCTCGCGGCCGAGCTTCTTCAGCTCCGCTATGATCTGCGGCACAAGCGTGAGGTGACCTGCCGCGAGCGACGATACGCCCACGATGTGCACGTCGTTCTCCACGGCCTGCTTGGCAGCCTCGGCGGGAGTCTGGAACAACGGACCCATGTCGACGTCGAAACCTACGTCGGCATAACCCGTAGCCACCACCTTCGCGCCGCGGTCGTGTCCGTCCTGACCCAGCTTGGCTATCATTATACGGGGCTGGCGGCCCTCCTTCTTGGCGAACTCGGCGCACATGGCCTTCGCCTTCTCGAAATCAGCATCCTGTTTCATACCTGAACTGTAAACACCCGAAATTGAACGAATCACAGCCTTGTAACGGCCCACTACGACCTCGCATGCGTCCGATATTTCGCCGAGCGTGGCGCGTACCTTCGCGGCCTCCACGGCCAGCTCCAGCAGGTTGCCCTCGCCGCTCTTCACGCACTCGGTGATAGCGGCCAGCGCCTTGTCTACGGCTGCCTGATCGCGGTTCGCGCGCAGCTCCTGCAAGCGCTTCACCTGACTCTCGCGCACCGCAGTGTTGTCCACGGCCAGAATGTCGATCGGCGCCTCCTTCTCCAGACGGTATTCGTTCAGACCTATGATCTTCTGCTCGCCCGAGTCGATGCGGGCCTGCGTGCGTGCCGCAGCCTCCTCGATGCGCATCTTGGGAATGCCCGTCTCGATGGCCTTGGCCATACCGCCGAGTTTCTCCACCTCCTCGATGCGCTCCCAAGCCTTGTGAGCTATCTCGTTGGTGAGGGTCTCCACGTAGTATGAACCTGCCCACGGATCGACGTTGCGGCATACGTTGGTCTCCTCCTGAATGTATATCTGCGTGTTACGCGCGATACGGGCCGAGAAGTCGGTCGGCAATGCGATGGCCTCGTCCAGAGCGTTGGTGTGCAGCGACTGGGTGTGACCCAGCGCGGCGCCCATAGCCTCGATGGCGGTGCGGGCCACGTTGTTGAACGGATCCTGCTCGGTGAGCGACCATCCCGAAGTCTGGCTGTGAGTACGCAGCGCGAGCGACTTGGGGTTCTTGGGATCGAACTGCTTCACGATCTTGGCCCACAACATACGTGCCGCGCGCATCTTGGCTATCTCCATGAAGTGGTTCATGCCGATGGCCCAGAAGAACGACAGACGCGGAGCGAAGGCGTCCACCGACATGCCTGCGTTGATACCCGCGCGCAGATACTCCAGACCGTCGGCCAGCGTGTAGGCCAGCTCGATATCGGCCGTGGCGCCCGCCTCCTGCATGTGGTAACCCGAAATAGAGATCGAGTTGAATTTGGGCATGTTCTTCGAGGTGTACTCGAATATGTCGGCGATGATCTTCATCGAGAACTTCGGAGGATATATATAGGTGTTGCGCACCATGAACTCCTTCAGAATGTCGTTCTGGATGGTACCTGCCAGCTGGTCGAGCGTGCAACCCTGCTCCAGACCCGTCACGATGTAGAACGCCAGCACGGGCAGCACCGCGCCGTTCATGGTCATCGACACCGACATCTTGTCGAGCGGAATGCCGTTGAACAGCACCTTCATGTCCTCCACCGAACAGATCGAAACGCCCGCCTTGCCCACGTCGCCCACCACGCGCGGGTGGTCGGCGTCGTAACCGCGGTGCGTGGCGAGGTCGAACGCCACCGACAGACCCTTCTGTCCTGCGGCGAGGTTGCGGCGGTAGAACGCGTTGGATTCCTCGGCGGTAGAGAATCCCGCATACTGGCGTATGGTCCACGGACGCATCACGTACATGGTCGAGTAGGGACCGCGCAGGAACGGAGCTATACCCGCGGCGTAGTTCAGATGCTCCATATTTTCGAGGTCTTTGGCCGTGTAGTCCGTCTTTACGGGTATCTGCTCGGCTGTCATCCAAGGCTGCGCCTCGGCTTGGGCGGCGCACTTGGCGCTGCCTCCTTCGTATGATAATTTTTCGAATTTTGCTCTCATGACTTTGCTTTTTAGATACCCAGCTCCTTGAGGTAGAACTTAAGGGTTTCGAGTACGTTGCTCTTCACGTTGATGAAATTGGTGATTCCCTGCGCCTCTAACTCGGGCGTGCATGCGGGTGCTCCCGCAACGACTAAAATGGCCTTGCCGCCCAGCAGCTCCTTCACTTTGGGAGCCAGTTCGGCGTAGTCGTCGTCCGACGAGCATACCACCACTATGTCGGCCTTGGCCTCCAGCGCGGCGGCCACGCCCTCCTCCACCGATTTGAAGAACGTATTGTCCTGAACGCGTATTCCCGCGCAGGCGAAGAAGTTGCACGAGAACTGCGCGCGTGCGCGAGCCATCGCCAGACTGCCGCACGTGAGCATGAACGCCTTGGGCTCCTTGCCGCTGCGGTCCACGTGCAGACGCATGGCCTCGAAAGCCATCGCGCCGCGGTAGGGCTTCAGCACGTTGCCCTCGGCCTCGGCGCGGGTGACCACTTCGGCCGTGACGGCCGCGTCGGCCACCTCGGTGAAGTTGGGGTACTGGTTGGCGCCCAGCAATACCTGACGGCGGGTCGATATGTTCTTGTCCTTGGCTGCGGCCGAAGCCTTCACGCGCTCCACGATGAAGCCCGCCTTGAACGCCTCGATGTATCCGCCCTTGTCCTCGACCTCGAGGAAGAGCTTCCATGCCTGCTCGGCTATGTTGCGCGTGAGGTTCTCGATGTAGTACGATCCTCCCGCGGGGTCTACCACCTGATCGAAATGCGCCTCGTGCTTGAGCAGCAGCTCCACGTTGCGCGCTATGCGCTTCGAGAACTCGTCGGGCTCGCTGAACGAGTAGTCGAACGGAGTGACCTCCAGCGAGTGCACTCCCGCCAGCGAAGCCGACATGGCCTCGGTGGTGCCGCGGAGCATGTTCACGTAGGGGTCGTACACCGTCTGGTTCCAAGTCGAGGTGACGGCGTGCGCGAACATCTTGCACGAGCACTCGCACTCGGGTTTGTAGCCCTTCACGATGTTGGCCCACAGCATGCGTGCGGCGCGGAACTTGGCTATCTCCATGAAGTAGCTCGACGTGACGGCGAACGTGAAACGTATCTTGCGGGCGGCCTCGTCGACTGTGAGTCCCGCCTCGGTGAGCCTGACCAGATAGTCGTGCGCCGCGGCGAGGGTGAATGCCAGCTCCTCGACGATGGTCGAACCCGCGTTGCTGAATGTGCTTCCCGCCACGTTCACCACGCGTATTCCCTTGTAGTCGGCCGTGCGGCGTACTAAAGCGGCCAGCGTGCCGAAGCAGTGCTCGCCCTGCGGATCCTTGCAGCAGAAGTGGCCCTTGGTCGAGAGATTCTTGACGATGGGGTCGATGCAGAAGTTGATGTGCGCGTCGTCCTTGGCGATGCCCTCCTTCTCGATCTTGTCGAGAACCAGAGCCGCCACGGCGTGCATCTTGTGCCCCGAGAAGGTGATCTCGATGGCGGGTATGCAGATCTCGGCGAGCAGAGCGTCGAGCTGTTCGGCGGTGAACTCCTTCGACGCGATGTGGAATCCGATCGAATCGACTCCCGCGTTGAGAAGTTTCAGTGCCTCGGCATTCGCATCGGCGGGGTCGGCGACCGTCACGGTCTGGTGTATGCGCCAGTCGTTGCGGTTGTGCGTTCCTCTCACGTAGGGGAACTCGCCGGCCTGCGAAGCGAGAAATTCTATGCCTTCGAGATTCTCGGCGCGGTAGTAGGGGCGCACGTTGAATCCCTCGGCGGTTCTCCATACGAGTTTGCGCTCGTAGTCTGCACCTTTAAGGTCTGTCGTTATGGCCGCTTCCCACTGCTCGGTCGAGACGGGCGGGAATTCGGCGAACAACTTTTCTTTTTCGGTATTAGCCATAATTAGTTTTAGAATTAGTTTTAGTATGTGTGTTCGTTCGAGTTTGCGAATATAAACATCGCAAAGATAATATTTTTTTCACATCGGCGAACACTCGCTGTTACAAAAATAACAATAATCGTCCGACTCGGGACGCATGCCGTTCGCCGCCGCCGCACCCCGCGAAATGCGTGTTTTGCGTAATTCGGGATAAAAATATTCTTATATTCCATAAAATTACCTCTTCGGCGAAAATCGCGAAAATCCCGAATCGGCGGTTAAAATTCGTGTCGATTCCGAAAATTACACCCGTTTTTCCGCCGAATCGTCGAAAAATCGAGGGTGAAATCGAGAAAAAGCCGTCGAAAATTGTTGTTTTTCCGCAAAAGCTGTATATTTGCATCGTGAGAGTAAAATAAGACAAAACGAAAAAACTCTTGCTAAAAACAAACGGACAATCCAAACCGAATATAAGGTATGTTATTAAGATTTAAGATGGTTGAAGCGGCCCTGAACCATCGGGCCGTGGAGGTGAAGGCTCCGAGCGCGCGCCCGTCGGAGTATTTCGGCGAAAAGGTGTTCGGTCGCAGCGTGATGCGCAAGTATCTGGACAAGCCCACTTACGAGGCTCTGTTGTGTACTATGGAGAACGGTACGCCGCTGTCGCCCGAGCTGGCCGACAGCGTGGCAGCGGGCATGCGCCAGTGGGCGCTGGACAACGGTGCCGACCACTACACCCACTGGTTTCAACCGTTGACGGGCGGTACGGCTGAGAAGCACGACTCGTTCTCCGATCCCGACGGAAAGGGTGCCGTGATAGAGTCGTTCTCGGGCAAGGTGCTGGCCCAGCAGGAGCCCGACGCGTCGTCGTTCCCTAACGGCGGCATCCGCAACACGTTCGAGGCCCGCGGCTATTCGGCGTGGGATCCCACCTCGCCCGCATTCATAGTCGACACCACGCTTTGCATCCCCACGGTATTCATATCGTACACGGGCGAGGCGCTCGACTACAAGGTGCCTCTGCTGCGCGCCATCTCGGCCGTGGACAAGGCCGCCACTGAGGTATGCCGCTATTTCGACAAGAATGTCAACCGCGTATACACCTATCTGGGCTGGGAGCAGGAGTATTTCCTTGTGGACGAGAGCCTGTGGGCGGCACGTCCCGACCTCGTGCTTACGGGCCGCACCCTGATGGGCCACGAATCGGCCAAGAACCAGCAGTTGGAGGATCACTATTTCGGTGCCATACCCTCGCGCGTGATCAATTTCATGAAGGATCTGGAGTACGAGAGCCTGAAGCTGGGCATTCCGCTCAAGACCCGTCACAACGAGGTGGCGCCCAACCAGTTCGAGCTGGCTCCTGTATACGAGGAGGCCAATCTGGCCAACGACCACAACCAGCTGTTGATGACCATAATGGACAAGATCGCACGCCGTCACAATTTCCGCGTGCTGCTGCACGAGAAGCCCTTCAAGGGTATCAACGGCTCGGGCAAGCACAACAACTGGTCGCTGGGCACCGACACGGGCGTGAATCTGTTCGGCCCGGGCAAGACGGCGGCGGAGAACTTGCAGTTCATAACATTCCTCGTGAACGCCATGGCCGCCGTATACAAGCATAACGGTCTGCTGAAAGCCTCGATCATGAGCGCCACGAACGCTCACCGTCTGGGTGCCAACGAGGCGCCCCCCGCAATCATATCCACGTTCCTCGGCACGCAGATATCGTCGGTGCTGGAGAAGCTGGAGAAGAGCAAGGGCGACGACGCGATCCGCTTCGATGCCAAGAGCGTGCTGAAGATGAGCGGCGTGTCGCAGATCCCGTCGATCCTGCTCGACAACACCGACCGCAACCGCACCTCGCCGTTCGCATTCACGGGCAACCGTTTCGAGTTCCGCGCCGTGGGTTCGTCGGACAACTGCGCCGAGGCCATGATTACGCTGTGCACGGCTATGGCCGAGCAGCTCACCGAATTCAAGGCCAAGGTCGACGCCAAGGTCGAGAAAGGGACCAAGAAGGAGCGGGCCATATACGAACTGCTGAAGCAGACGATAAAGGAGTGCCGTCCCGTGCATTTCGACGGCAACGGCTATTCGGACGAGTGGAAGGCCGAGGCCGCCAAGCGCGGACTGGACTGCGAAACCTCGGCGCCGCTGATCTTCGACCGCTATCTCGATCCCGCGAGCGAGAAGATGTTCGGCGACATGGGCGTGTTCAACAAGGTGGAGCTTCAGGCGCGCACGGAGGTGAAGTGGGAGACCTACACCAAGAAGATTCAGATAGAGGCGCGCGTGCTGGGCGACATCACCCTGAACCACATAATCCCCATCGCTTCGAAATACGAATCGCTGCTGCTCGACAAGGCCTACAAGATGAAGGTGCTGGATATAAAGACCGATTCGGATATCGATCTCATCCGCAAGATACAGAAGCATTCGGCGACCATGCAGAAGCTGGTGCTCGACATGGTGGAGGCGCGCAAGGTGGCCAACAGGATCGAAGACCAGCGCGAGAAGGCCGTGATGTATCACGACACTGTGGCCGTATATTTCGACGAGATACGCTACCACATCGACAAGCTGGAGGAGGTGATCGACGACCAGTTGTGGCCGCTGCCCAAGTACAGAGAGTTGTTATTCATAAGATAACGAGTTTATAGTTTAGGTTTTTGAGGAGAGACTGCCCGACGGGTTCGGGCGGTCTTTTTTTGTCTTGAAATGCGCGGCTGTGGGGGGGGGAGATTTGCTGTTCGCCGACGGCGGAGGATGCAAACAAGCGTAAAGCGGGTTTGCAGTCCGCCGCAGTGGGGCGGCGGCGAACTGCACGGCTCAAAGAGCCGCAGGCGTCGTTAATGGGAAAGTTTTCGGGGCGCAGCCTGCGGGGACCGCGACGTGAGCATTCGCGAACGACAGCGGGCCTCCGCTGTCGGGAGGCTGCGGCCCGCGCAGTTCTGCGAACTGCAATATGCAGCGTCATGCCACCGAGCCGCGAGGCGAGGATTGGCATCTCAAACCGGAGGGGTTTCGGTAGGGATTCCAATCATTTTCCTTTCTGCGAAAGAAAAATGTGGAATGACGGGATGGTTTCGGGGCATTTGGGTTGCTGTTCGCCGACGGCGATTGCGGGTGTAATTTATCTTCGGCGGCTGCGGGAGTCGCGCTTTGCGCGAGCCGCCGAAGATAACGCCGCGATGCGGCGCAGTCGTTCGGGCGGCAGCCTGCGGAGACCGCGAGGCGAGGATTGGCATCTCAAACCGGAGGGGTTTCGGTAGGGATTCCAATCATTTTCCTTTCTGCGAAAGAAAAATGTGGAATGACGGGATGGTTTCGGGGTATTTGGATGCTGTTCGCCGACGGCGGCGCGAATGCTTTAGCAGTCCGCCGCGTGGGGCGGCGGCGAACTGCGCGACTCAGAGAGTCGCATGTTTTATGACGGGAAACAATATTGCAGTTCGTCGGAACTGCGCGGGCCGCAGCCTCGGCGCGCGGAGGCCCGCAACTCACTTTACGTTCGCATGCGCTCTTCGCAGACAATACAACGTCATACTGCCGTCGCGCGAAATTTTTTCCGTTGCAATGTAATTTGTGGTCCTTTTTTGCGACTATAATTGTAAATGTGATATTTTCACCCTGCGTATGCGGTGATAAATAAGTATATTTGTGAACAGGAGAGAACCAAAAAACAATTATAATGGAAGAACAGATTAAAACCGACGAGGTCGGGCCGAGCGCGGCGAAGCCCGCCAAGGTAAAGAAGAGACCCGAAAAGAGACTCACTTTCGGGAAAGTGTTTCTTGCATCGTTGCTGGCCGTGGTGGCGGGCAGCATCGTCACGATGGTATTTTGGCTGGGCCTCTTTTCGAGCATAGCGTCTTTGATGGAGTCGGAGAGCGTGACGGTATCCGATCGCACGGTGCTGCGCATCGATCTGGCCGAAGATCTGGTCGACGCTCCGTCGAAAGATCCGCTGGCGGGTTTCAATTTCGCTACGATGAGTTCGAAAGGGAGACTTACGCTCTACGACGCGCTGCGTGCCATAGAGTTTGCGCGCAACGACGACCGCATCGAGGGAATATACATCAGTCTCGACGGCGGCGGCACCACGACCCCCAATATTCTGGAGGAGCTGCGCGCCGCGATAGTCGATTTCAAGCAGAGCGGCAAATTCGTAGTCGCGTATAACGACGTTTACAGCCAGTGGACGTACTACCTCTGCTCGGCTGCCGACAAGATCTACATACAGCCCGAGGGCGGTTTCGACTGGTCGGGTATAACTCTTAACACCATGTTCTACAAGGGACTGCTCGACAAGCTGGGTGTGGAGGTCGACATTCTGCGACCCACGGCATGCAAGTTCAAGAGCGCCGTGGAGCCTATGTTCCTCTCGCAGATGTCGGAGGCCAACCGCATGCAGATGCAGGCTCTGGCCGACAGCATGTGGAGCGTGATAACCGAGGCGGTGTCGGAGGCGCGCGGAATAGGCGTCGACGAGCTTAACCGCATAGCCGACGATCTGGCCGTGACGCTGCCGCAGGAGGCTGTCGATCACAAATTCGTCGATGCCATGCTTTATGCCGACGAGGTGGAGGATGCGTTCGGTACCGATTACGATCTGGAGGATCCCGAATTCATATCGCTGGGCGATTACGCGTCGTGCATCACCACCGATGCCGCCAAGGTGACGGCACCCAAGGTGGCGATAGTTTATGCCGACGGCACCGTGATGGACGGCAAGGGCGATGACGACAATATTTACGGAGATTCGTTTGCGAACACCTTGAAAAAGGTGGCCGATGACGACGACGTGAAAGCAGTGGTAGTCCGTGTCAATTCCCCGGGCGGCAGCGCGCTGGCATCGGATATAATATGGCGCGAAATGGAGCTGCTGCGCGAGAAGAAGCCCGTGATAGTATCGATGGGACAGTATGCCGCCAGCGGCGGATACTACATTTCGGCTCCCGCCGATGCCATCGTGGCCGACAACCTGACACTGACGGGTTCGATAGGCGTTTACGGAATGCTGCCTTCGGTGGGCAAGGCGCTCAAGAATAAGCTCGGCATCACGTTCGACGGCGTGGTGACCAACAAGTATGCCGACATGGGCAGCGGTGTTATGGGTCTGGGCATCGATCCGCTGAAGGAGAAGGAGTATGCGACCATCATGCGCGGCGTGGACCGCGTCTACGACCGATTCACCTCGCTCGTGGCCGAGGGCCGCAACCTGCCGATAGAGAAGGTGCTCGAAATAGCCGAGGGCCGCGTGTGGATAGGTTCCGAGGCGCAGAAGATAGGTCTGGTCGACACCTGCGGCGGTCTCACGGCCGCGCTGGCTGTGGCGATAGACAAGGCCGATCTGGGCGACGCGTACCAGATAGTGGAGATAAAGGACGAGTTGACGGGCCTCATGGCCGTGTTGCAGTCGCTCAACGTGCAGGTGCGTCAGAAGATCACCGCCCGTTCGGAGCTGGGCCGACTCTATGCCGAGTACAAGCGCGTGGAGGATATGATCGGCCGCAAGGGCGTATACGTATATTGTCCCTACATTTTCCGATTCGAGTAACGGATTACCCGAAAAAAGACTTGTCGATCCTTTGGATCGATTGCGATAATATCCGTCGTTTGTCGGAATACTTGCGGTTCGCCGTCGGCGGCAGGATTGCACGAGCCTCGGGCGAGTTGCAGTCCGCCGCATGAGGCGGCGGCGAACTGCCGTCATCGCAATGCGATGGCGAAATATAGGCATATAGAGCAAGAAAAACCTAAACTACAAGCATTAATGGACTGAGGGGAGGCGCGACCTGCGGGTTACGCCTCTCTGTATTTTATTTTTTTGAGGGGCTGCGGCCCGAGAGGCGCCGACGTTCGCAGGCGGGGATTGGCATCGCCGACGGCGAAGAGAGTATGGGAATTTATCTTCGGCGGCTGCGGGGGTCGCGCTTTGCGCGAGCCGCCGAAGATAACGCCGCGATGCGGCGCCGTTTCTTGCACTGTAACATACCGCGTCAGCCACCGAGCGAAGTGAGGATTGGCTTCACTAACGGAAGATATTTGGAATGACGGAGAGCGTTTTTGCAGTCCGCAGGACTGCGCGGGCCGCAGCCTCGGCGCGCGGAGGCCCGCAACTCACTTTACGTTCGCATGCGGCCACCGCAGGCCGCGGCCCGAACACGAACAGCGTCATGCCACCGAACGAAGTGCGTGGGGGCGACGGCGAATTGCGCGGGCCGCAGCCTCAAGCATAGGGACCGAAAAAAGGGCCGACGCCGCGAGACGCCGACCCTTGAGTCGAGAAATACCGCTTGTCAGAAGCGGAATATGGCTCCGATCATGATAGTCACGGGATTCGTGCGATCGTCGTCGAACATGGGCTGCCATTTCAGACCCGCCGAAAATTCGCATACGTTGGCCACGTTGAAATCGACGCCGCCACCCAGATTCAAACCTGCTGCCCAGCAACCTATGTCGTTGGCGGTGATACCTGCCGCGGGGTAGAGACGAACGACGCCCATATCGAATACGTAGTGCGCGTCGCAGCTCAGATCCACCGTACATCCTTTGTGCAGAAGCGCCGAGATCGACGGTTCCACGCGCCAGTTGCTGTTGTTGAAACGATAGCGGGCCAAGGCGCCCAAGCCGAGTACCGTGTCTCCGGTGTTGGTATAAATGCCCAAACGAGGACCGAGTGCCCAATGGCCGGGTTCCTGTGCCGAAACCGTTACGGCAAACAGAACCGCAATGGCCGAAAACAATAGCTTTTTCATCTTTCCGTTCTTTTTAGAATTTTCCTTGTAGTCACTAACCGCGCGATACGATCGCACGCTTTCTTTTATGCAAAGGTAGTGAATCGATATTCAAATCAAAATAAATTCAACGAATGTGAACATTTTTACAACAAGTCGTACTATTTGAGAACTTGTTTTTCGGCCGTATCGGTCGGTTGCCGCTCGGCCGAAAAACCCCTCGACGAATCGGTATCGTCGAGGGGCTTGCGCGAGCTGTCGTCCTATTTCTCCTCGGGGGCCGTTTCTGCCGCCACCTTGATCTTCTTGAAGGCTTTCAGCAGGGCCGCGTCGTTGGTCTTGGCGGTGTCGTAGGTTACCGTCACGGTCTTGGTCGGAACATCCACCTTAACCTCTTTCACACCCTTCTCGAAGGGGATCGAGTTGTTGATCTTCTTGGCGCAGTGTTCGCAGTCGATGTCGGTGACGAATACCGTGGTCTTCAGCGCCGCCGCGTTTTTCTTCTGTGCCGAGGCGTTCGATATGCCGAGGCCGAGAACGGCCAGCAGGCAGAGCATGATGATCTTTTTCATTTTGCTTATTCGATTAAACGGTTAATAAATGTTATTTTTCGGAGCGGAGCGACCGAAGTCCCCTCCCAAGGAGGGGATTTAGGGGAGGGTAGAATCTGAATAACGGCGAAAGCCGTCATGCAGGCCCTCTGCGGCGCATCGACCTCCGATATGGTTAATTCCTATATAAGCACTTAATATATATTCATTCTGAGTCCTATGTAGAACTTGCGTCCCATGAGCGGTCCCCACACGCTCGACGAGTTGAACGCGGGCGAGAATGGGTTGTCGGGGTTGAGTATGGGATCGTGCTGCATGTAGTTGCCTATGTTCTCGCATCCGATGTAGATCTCGGTGTTGCGGATCTTGTGGCTCACCTGAGCATAGAACATGGGGTAGGCGGGCGACAACTCCTTGTGCGACAGGTCGCCGTCGAGCGACGGACGGCGCATGGGGCCGTTGAGCTGCGCCGTCACGTCGAATACCCAACGGCGGTAGGGCGTTGCGTATTGCAGGTTGAGCAGCGTCTTGTAGCGGCTGGTGAGCGGGCGCTCCACCTCCACTTTCTCGGTGCCGCGCAGAAGCGTCACCAGACTGTTGGTGTAGCGGAACGTGGCGAAGATGTCGAATCCGCGCAGCGGCGTCCACTGGAAATCGACCTGATAGGTGTCGGTGAACGAGCGGTCGTCGTTGTTGTAGATGAGTATGTCGCTGCCCGCCAGCTCCTGATCGGCCAGCACGGTGTTGAACAGCTGCGTGCGGAAGTAATCGAAGCTCAGCGTGGCGTCCTCGTAGCCGCCTAACTTGATGTATTGCGTGAGGCTGCCGCCGACGGTGAGGGCCATCTCTATGTCGTCGTGCAGGTCGGACGCCACGATGTCGCGGCCCGTGGCCAGCATCCAGATGTTGTCGGTGATGATGCTCGCGCGGCGGTAGCCGAGTCCCGCCGAGGCGCGCAGCACGGTCGACGAGGTGAGGTTCCACTTGATGTGCGAACGCGGCGTGAGTGCGAAGCGCTCGTCGGGCTTGTAGTATACGGCTCCGTCGGCCGATGTGCCGTCGGGGGCCGCGGCGCGGTTCTTCGCGCCCATCCAGTCGCCGCGCAGTCCGAGCACGAGCGAGAATTTATCCTTCAACGTGTAGGTGTACTCGGCGTATATGCCGGGCTCGACGTAACGCATGTCGTTGTCGGTGAAGCTCGACCATATCGAAGGTGTAACATCGGTCTCCCTCACCGTGCGGTTGAGCATCTTTTCGCGGCTGCCCGTGACCTGCGCCGATGCGCCGAACACCATCGACGAGCGGGGCGAGAAGTAGCGGGCGTACATGAGGTTGAACCACCATGCGCTGTCGTGGGCGTCGTAGTCGTTCAGACCGAAGTAGGCGTCCTCCTTGAAATAGTTGTAGTCGGCCACGAAAGCCACGTTCGAGCGCAGCTCGTCCTCGGCCTCCTCGTCGTAGACGGCCGCCCCGACGGGCATGCCGACCTTGAAGTAGGTGTTCGCCCCGCGGTTCTGTATGCGCGAGCCGTAGATCGACTGCTCCTCCAGCATTTGGTCATAGAGCGATTTGCGGTAGTCCATCTGGCCGCCCAGACGGTTCTCGCGCACGTATTTCCAGCCCCAGCGTACCTGCGCGCCGTTCTTGGCCTGCCACAGCCATTTGTTGGCTACGTTGATCTGGTCGCTCTCGGGCAGGTCGCGGAAGCCGTCATGATTCTCGTCGTACGATTTGGTGTCCATCGAGCCGTGGGCCAGTATCACCGTCGAAAGGCGTTTGTCGGCCGTGAGCGGGAATGCCGTCGAGAGGTTGATCTCGGGGCGCAGCTCGCTGTCGAAATAGAGGTTGAGGAACAGACGCTCGTCGTCGGTGGGCTTGCGGTGCTCCATGTTGATCTGTCCCGTGATGGCCTCGTGACCCGCCGTCACCGACGACACGCCTTTCGACACCTGAATCGAGTTGAGCCACATGCCCGGGGTGTAGTTGAGGGCGTAGGGCGCGCTGAGTCCGCGCATCACGGGGCGGTTCTCGTCGAGGATCTGGGTGTAGGTACCCGTAAGTCCCAGCATCTTGATCTGGCGCGCGCCAGAGATGGCGTCGCTGTAACCCACGGTCACCGAAGC
The DNA here is from genome assembly GCA_964390585.1 of uncultured Alistipes sp. Taxonomy (GTDB): domain Bacteria; phylum Bacteroidota; class Bacteroidia; order Bacteroidales; family Rikenellaceae; genus Alistipes. The sequence continues at coordinate 28,148 of CAYMIH010000002.1, read as the reverse complement.
CGAGTTCTCGAAGCTCTCGGCCAAGTTGCAGCAGGCCATCTTGCAGAGGCCCGCGAACGATATGGTCTCGCCCTTGAGGATTCCGTCGCGCTTGACGTAGTTGCCGAGCTGGCTCTCCACCACCACGGTTTCGAGTTCGGTATCGCTCTTGAGCGTGAAATCGACCTTGTTGACGCCCGCGGCCACCTGCACGGTGTCGTTTCGGAATCCTATGTATGTGGCCACCAGCTTGTCGTAGCCCTTGACGCGGTGTATCGCATATTCTCCCTCCGCTCCGCAGGCCGTGCCTACCGAGGTGTCGAGCCAGTAGACCGAGGCTCCGACGAGAGCTTCGCCGCTGTCCGATCGCACGGTGCCGCTTACATTCTGCGCGGCGGCATTCGCGGCCGTCAGTGCCGCGAGGCTTAAAAGTAAAGTCTTGATTATTTTCATTTTTGATTTATCGATATAATTAAACGACGTAAACGATGCCCCTGAGCGTAAAGGGCATGTCGATCTTTGGCGTTAGGAAATTATATCGATACGGGAGGTGCGCGCAGCGACAGCCCGCGCGCAATGATGTCGCCTATGCGCGGCGCGGGATGTTCGTCGAGGAGGCGAGGCGACGAGGCGACGGCCGCCGGCCGCGGCTCCGACGGCAGCAAGGCTGCCGAGATGGGATTTATGGTATTGCGCCCCGAATCGTCGTCGTCCGACGTGCGCGGTCCCAGATAGGTGGCGACCGAAGTTGAGTGGTCGTGGTCGCAGACGCATCCGTCGTCGAAAGCGTATCCGTCTACGGGGCATTTGCAGTCCGCATGGGCCGAGTCGTGACAGTGAACGCAGTGCACGTGGCCTGCGGCGGCGTGATGATGGGGGCATCGGCACAGAAGCGACACGGCGGATGCGTTCACCGTCGTGGCGAGATAGACGGTGAGCAGCGTAAATGCCGCGAATATTCTGAATGCCTTTTTCATGACGTCAGTCTGTAAGACCGTATTCCTGCATGCGACGTACCCATTCCCGAGCGTCGCGCTCGGCGGTCTCGGCCTCCACCGAATAGTTGTCCGACAAGACGCGTGCCGCATCTGCCGTGTCGAAATCGCGGTCGGCGAGAGAGTTCCACAGCAGCAGCGCGCTGTCGTTGAGCGTAATGATTTTCGTCATGTCGGCACCTTGGCGCCCCTGAATTATCACCGTGTTTTCGCCAGCTATTTTTCGGACCTTGCATTCCTGCTTGATTCTCATGACAGTCGGATTTTATCGATGCAAATATACTAAAAAATCCGAGTATTAGCCGCTTTTTTGTTAATTTTGCCGCATTATGGGCGATTTCGGAGGTCATAAACATGCGGATTTGACGGAGGTGCTCCGAAAATATTGGGGTTACACGCAGTTTCGCGCGGGGCAGCAGGCCGTGATCCGCTCCGTACTCGAAGGGCGCGATACGCTGGCGCTCATGCCCACGGGCGGCGGCAAGTCGCTCACGTATCAAGTGCCCACGCTGGCGCGCGACGGACTCTGCATCGTGGTCACGCCGCTCATAGCCCTCATGAAGGATCAAGTCGACCGCTTGCGGCGGATGGGCGTTTCGGCCGTGGCGGTACACTCGGGAATCTCCTCTCGGCAGATCGACATAGCGCTGGACAACTGCGTTTTCGGCGACGTGAAATTCCTCTACGTCGCGCCCGAGCGTCTGGCCACCGAGGCGTTCCGCCTGCGCGTGCAGCGCATGAACGTATCGCTGCTGGCGGTGGATGAGGCGCACTGCATATCGCAGTGGGGATACGATTTCCGCCCCTCGTATCTGCGCATCGCCGAGATACGCCGACTCATCCCCGACACTCCCGTGCTGGCTCTGACGGCCTCGGCCACGAAGATGGTGGCGGAGGATATCATGCGGCAATTGAGATTCGCCGAACCGAACATCGTGCGCAGCAGCTTCGCACGGCCCAATCTGTCGTATGCCGTGCGGCATACCGACGACAAACAGGAGCAGTTGATACGCGTGATAGAGGGCGTAGAGGGGTCGGGCATAGTCTACATGCGCACCCGAGAGGGGTGCGAGCAGATGGCCGCGTCGCTGCGCGAACTGGGCTTTTCGGTATCGTACTACCATGCGGGGCTGCCGCATGCCGAGCGCTCGACGCGTCAGGAGGAGTGGCAGTCGGGCAAGGTGCGCATCATGGTAGCCACCAACGCTTTCGGCATGGGCATCGACAAGGCCGACGTGCGTTTCGTGGTTCACTATTCGATGTGCGATTCGCTGGAGAGCTACTATCAGGAGGCGGGCCGTGCGGGGCGCGACGGACGCCGCAGCTACGCCGTGCTGCTGGTCGCCTCGGACGACGAGTCGAAGATCGTGAAACGGTTCGATGCCGAGTTCCCGCCGCTGGAGGAGATAAAGTCGATATACGAAAAGGCGTGCGATTACGTGGGCATCGCCGTCGGCGACGGCCTCTACGCGTCGTTCGTGTTCAACATCCACGACTTCTGCGCGCGCGAGCATCTCTACATCGGCAAGGTGAAGGCGGCCATGGAGCTGCTCTCCCGAAACGGCTACATGACCCTTACTGAGGAGACGGAGAACCCCGCCAAGATAATCTTCTGCGTCAGTCGCGACGACCTATACAAGATACGCGTCGACCGCAACGACCTCGACCACGTGATACGCACCGTGATGCGCCTCTACAACGGCGTGTTCACCGAGTTCCGCGCCATCGACGAGCGTCAGATAGCCGCCGTGAGCGGGTATACGGTCGAGCGGGTGAAAGAACTGCTCAAGCGCATGTGGCAGATGCGCATCATACGCTACATACCGTCGAACACCTCGCCCATGCTCTTCTTCGACGAGGAGCGTCTGCCGACCAAGGATCTCTACATCTCGCCCGACACCTATCTGCACCGCAAGCGTCTGGTGCGAGAGCGGTTCGAAAACATGCTCGGTTACGTTGCCAACGAGACCGAGTGCCGCAGCGTGACCATGCAGCGCTATTTCGGCGACGAGGGGGCCGAGGATTGCGGCGTGTGCGACATCTGTCTGGCCGCGCGTCGGCGTGCGAGGAGCGATGCGCGCGATCTTGCCGCTCGGGCGGTCGGGATCATACGGGCCGAGTCGGTCACGGTGCGCGAGCTGTGCCGCCGCATGAAGGCCGAACCCGACGCTGTGGCCGCAACGATAGACAGAATGGCGGCCGAAGGTAAAATTTCCGTCGAGCCGAGCGGTAAACTCGTATTTATTGGTTAACTTTGCATTTCCGAAAATTCAGCATGGCTTTCGAACACACCATATCCAACGAAGATACCGCGGCTCTGCCCTCGGCCCGTTTCGACGGGCAGATAGTGGTGGTGGACGACGAGCGTCGGATAACCGACGTCTGCCGCGATCTGGCCGCGCAGAGCGTCATAGGCTTCGATACCGAGACGCGCCCGTCGTTCAAGGCGGGCGTGACGAACAAGGTGGCCTTGTTGCAGCTCTCGACGCACGAGCGTTGTTACCTGATACGCCTGTGCCGCATGCGGCTGCACAACTCGATACTCAAGATACTGAGCAATCCCCGCATAGTGAAGATCGGCGCCGACGTGGCGGGCGACCTGCGGGCGCTGCACGCCTTGCGCAACTTCAAGGAGCGCGGCTTCGCCGATTTGCAGCAGATGGCGGGCGACTGGGGTATCGAGGAGAAGAGCCTGCGCAAGATGTCGGCCATAGTGCTCGGACAGCGGGTGTCGAAGGCGCAGCGGCTGAGCAACTGGGAGGCCAACGTGCTCACGCCCCAGCAGCAGATGTATGCCGCCACGGACGCGTGGGTGTGCATAGGCATTTACGAAAAACTTCTCTCCACGCCTCAGGCGGCGCGGGAGCCAAAGATCGAGAATAATGGAGACTGAAAAGGCGCGAATATATCTTCGGCGGGGAAAGGAGGAGTCGCTCCTGCGCCGCCATCCGTGGATCTTCTCGGGTGCCATCGAGCGCGTGGAGTGCGGCGACGAGGGCATAGCCGAGGGCGATGTGGTCGACGTGTATGCCAAGTCGGGCGATTTCATGGCCCGCGGGCACTACCAGATAGGTTCTATCGCGGTGCGCGTGCTGTCGTTCGAGCGCGAGGAGATCGACGGCGCATGGTGGCGTGAGCGTCTGGCCGTGGCTCGCGACGTGCGCCGCACGCTGTCGCTTATCGACGATCCGTCGACCGACTGCTACCGTCTGGTGCACGGCGAGGGCGACTCGCTGCCCGGGCTGGTGATCGACATCTACGGTTCCACGGCCGTGGTGCAGTGCCATTCGGTGGGCATGTACCGTTCGCGCATGGATATCGCCGATGCGCTGCTCGACATCTGCGGCGAGCGTCTGACGGCCGTGTACGACAAGAGTTCGCAGACGGTGCCCTACAAGGCGGGGTTGAACGCCGTGGACGGTTATCTGCGGGGACATTCCGATCGCAAGTCGCACGTGGTGGCAGAGAACGGACACAAGTTCGCCGTCAACTGGGAGGAGGGGCAGAAAACGGGCTTTTTCCTCGACCAGCGCGAGAACCGCGAACTGGTGAAGCGCTACTCGGCGGGGCGCACCGTGCTCAACACGTTCTGCTACACGGGCGGGTTTTCGGTCTATGCCATGGCGGGTGGGGCCGTCGAGGTGTGTTCGGTGGACTCTTCGGAGCGCGCCGTGCAGCTCGCCGACGAGAACATGCGTCTTAACTTCGGCGACGGCGTGCGCCATGAGGCCGTAGCGGCCGATGCCGTGGAGTATCTGAAACACATAGGCGACAAATACGATTTGATAATCCTCGATCCTCCCGCCTTCGCCAAGCATCACAAGGTGCTGGGGAACGCCATGCAGGGCTACAAACGCATAAACGCCCGCGCGCTGTCGCAGATCAAGAGCGGCGGAATACTCTTCACCTTCTCGTGCTCGCAGGCCGTGACCAAAGAGCTGTTCCGCACCACGGTGTTCTCGGCGGCTGCCATCGCGGGGCGCAAGGTGCGCATTCTGCACCAGCTTACCCAGCCCGCCGACCATCCGATCAATATCTACCACCCCGAGGGCGAGTACCTCAAGGGGCTGGTGCTGTATGTGGAGTAAGTGAATCGCGACATCGTGGAACGATGTCGGCAGTTCGCCGCCACCCCATGCGGCGGACTGCAACTCGCTTCTCGCTCGTGCCGCCCTCCGCTGTCGGCGAACAGCTAATTCGTTTATCGTTCTTATGATCCGTAATTTTTTGATCCTCTTCTCGGCCTTGTCGGCGGCTTGTTCGTCGGCCTACCGCGATGCCGCCGTATTCCGCCGCGAGGCCGATGGGTTTCTGGCCGCCATGCCCGCAGGCTTGCAGGATGCGCAGGCCGATGCCGTACTGAGGGCGTGCGACGGCGACGCGGAGCCGCTGCGGGCGGTGAGGGCTTCGCGCAATGCGGAACCCGCCCTGCCGCAGGGCGTCGAGGCCGAATACATAACGCCGACGTTGAGGCTCTACCTCCCGACCGCTGCCGCGCGGCGGCCGCTGCCTTTGCTCGTCTATCTGCATGGCGGAGGGTGGACCTTCGGCAGCATAAACAGCTGCGCCCGCTTCTGCGGGGAGCTGGCCGCGACAGGTGCGGCGATGGTGCTCGCCGTGGATTATCGTCTGGCGCCCGAACACCCTTTCCCTCAAGGGTTGGACGACTGTATGGAGGCTTTGGCTGCGGCGCGACGCATAGCGGGCGAACGCGGCGGCGATCCCGCACTCGTGTCGGTGGGCGGCGACAGCTCGGGCGGCAATCTCGCCATAGCCGCGGCACTGCGCAACGCGGCCGAGGGCGGCATGCCTTTGAAGTCGCTTTTGCTCTTCTATCCCGTGGTGACGGCGCGTGCCGACGGTTCGCCGTCGTGGCGGGCCTATGGTTCGGGATTCGCGCTGGACGGACGCTTGATGGAGGCTTTCAACCGAGCGTACGCCTCGGGGTGCGAGGACGATCCGTTGGTGTCGGTGTCGCTCGCCCGCGACGAGGCTCTGGCCGTGTTGCCGCGCACGCTGCTCGTGGCCGCCGAGCGGGATATATTGTGCAGTCAGGGTGAGAAGTTCGCCGAACGGCTGGTGGCGCTCGGCGCGGATGCCCGTCGCGAGGTTTTGCGCGGGAGCGTTCATCTGTTCATTACAAAGGAGGGGCAGGAGCACGCTTTCCGTCGTGCCGTGTCGCTGTCGGCCGATTTCATGGCAGAGTAGAGGGAGGTTATTTCCCCGTATTCGGGCGCCTCAGTCTGCGGCGCAGCAGTATGTCGCAAAGCGACAACAGGACGAATCCCGCAGCCATGAACAGCCATATGCCGTATTGCATTCGTTCGGCCACGCCGATTTCGGGCAGCTTCAGTTCGGGCAGTTGAGGCATTTCGACGGATATCTGCGGTAGCGATATGCCGTATATCTTCCATACCGCTGCTATGCCTGCCGCGAGCGCCGCGAAACACGCCGCGCCGCCGAGCAGATATACCGAATAGAGCAATGCTTCGCGTCGGCGCTTGCGTTCGCCGATGCGTTTCATGAGCCTCGGGGTGAATCCCTCGGGCAGTTCGTATTGCGTGGTCAGCCGCATCGCGCGGCGTATGGTGTCACTCCTTTCCATCGATCATCTCCGTTACGAGCAAATACAACTTCTTTCTTATCCTGTGCAGGCGCACCTTCACGTTGCTCTCCGTGAGGTCCAGCACGGCGGCGCATTCGCTTATCGACCGTTCGTCGTGGTAGAACAGCGTCACCAAAGCACGCTCCTCGGCCTCCAACATTTCGACCGCGCGTCCCAGCGCCTCCAACCTGCGTTCGCGCACCACGATCTCCTCCAACCTCTCGGCCTCGTCGTCGGGCAGGGCGGCCAAGCGCCGTTCGTCGACGGGGCACGAGGGCATCCGCTTGCGCCTTACGTGCGACAGCGCGGTGTTGCAGGCTATGCGGTAGAGCCATGTGGCGAACGCGCTGCGTCCGTCGAATCGGCCGAGAGAGTCGAACACCTTCAGAAACACGTCCTGCGTCAGCTCCTCGGCATCCTCGGCCGAACCCGCTATGCGCGCCACCAGCGAGTACACCGAACGTGAATAGCGGTCGGCCAGAAGCGCGAACGCCTCCGTGTCGCCTGCGACGGTTCGCTTTATCAGTTCGGTCTCTTTCGTTTGCATGGTCGTAATTTTAGACGCCGCATGCGCCGAAAGGTTACAGCGGGGCGTGCAGGTATTTTTCCTTGTAACCTTTTTTCGGTCTTGGCGTCTAACATATCGAGAGCGCCGCCGAGCGGACTCGGACGCTTCGCGAAGATAGCAAACTAATTATTAATAAAACAAAAAAATTACGTATTATGGACTTTATCACCATTCCCGTTACATTCTTGATCGTCGCATTCTTTCTGTACAAATTTTTCGAACTCCTTATCTGCCGCAAGGAACGTTTGACGATCGTCGACAAGATCGACGGCAATTCGATGATCGAATATCTGAAACAGGTTCATTTGGGCTTCAATTTCAGCGGTTTGACTGCATCGGGCTCGTCGCGCCTCAACTATCCCGCTTCGTGGTCGCTGCGCATAGGCTGTCTTATATTCGGCATGGGCGCGGGGCTTATTCTGGGACGTGTTTTGGATCGTCTGCTTTATTTTAAAGGACAGAATTGGAATACGAGCGCGATGCTTTCGGGCGGCTGTGTGCTGTGCCTCGGCGGCTTGGGTCTGCTCGTGGCGTTCATCGTGGAGTATAAGCTGTACCGAAAAGCGTGCAAGGAGGGCAGATAGTCCGTTGCCGAAAAGTTGACGCCTGCCGCCCCGAAAACGATCGGGCGGCAGGCGTCGTTTCGTGATGTATGCTGTTCGCCGCCGCCCCACGCGGCGGACTGCTGCTCGCCCGAGGCTCGCACATTCCTGCCGCCGACGGCGAACTGCGCATTACTCCATCGGAAACACCCTCACGTCGGTCACGCCTTGCAACTCGCGTTTCAGGCGCTCGATATCGGTCTTCTCCTCCACCTCGCCGTAGTGGTAGGGATAGAATATGCGGGGACACAAAGCCTTTACGGCCTCCACGGCCTGATCGACCGTCATGGTGTAGGGTTGGTTCACGGGCAGGAATGCGACATCGATATCGCGCAGCGCCGCCATCTCGGGCGTCGGCTCGGTGTCGCCCGCGATGTATATCCGCATGCCTCCTCCGAGGGTTACCACATATCCGCAATCCTCGCGCTCCTTGGGGTGGAAATCGGTATGTCCCTCGGTGGTGTTGTATGCCGCCACCGCCTCGACTCTCACACCGGCGAACGGCTCGGCCGCCATGCCGGGTGTCATTGTCGCGCATTCGCCCTCGAACACCTCGGCCGAGGTCTTGTCGCATATTATCAGGCTGCTGCGGGTGGTTATGTCGTCTACGGCGGCGCGGTCCAGATGGTCGTAGTGCGAATGGGTTATCAGCACCAGATCGGCCTTGGGCAGACGCGCGTATTCGGCGTATTGGTGCACGGGATCGGTGTAGATATACCGTTCGCCGATGCGGATGCTCAGGGCGGCGTGTTTGAAAAAAGTGAAAGTCACCTCGCTGCCGTCGGGTGCGACGAGCGTGTCGGTGGGGTAGGCGGGAGCTTTTCCGCCTCCGAAAATGGAGAGTAGCGACATGGTCGAAAATTTTTTGTTTCGGTTCAAAATATTTGCCGCGATCGGCGTGCGTGCGGCTGCATATCGCAAATATACGGAATATAATCGACAAAGAAAAATTTCGGGGTTGAGGCATCGGGATAATGTTTTGCGGCTCCTTGGAGCCGCGCGAGCCGCAGCCTCGCCCCGCGGAGGCTCGCTGTCGCTTGCCCCGCAGGCTGCGACTCGCTTTCCGACCGCCCCGAAGCCGATAATTGCATCGCCTCCCTCCTCTTCGGCATCTGTCGCCTCGGCGCCCGAATTTTCCGAAAATATTTCCTCTATTTTTGGCGGTCGACGCAAAAAAGAGTAAATTTGCAAGATGATTCGCCTTAACCGAAAATTCGTATTATGCTATCGATTCTTTACTATATTTTCACGATAATACACACCACGGTGTGGTGCATCGTATCGGTGCTGGTGCTTGCCGTGACCTATCCTTTCGACAAGAGCCGCCGTTGGGTCCACGAGATCTCGCGCTACATGACGTGGGTATTCTTCGGCATGCCTCCGTGCATGAAACGCACCATCGACGGTCTGGAGAACATCGACCGCCGCAAGCCCTACGTGATGGTGTTGAATCACACCTCGGGCGTGGATATAATCGCGGCCTACAAGGTGCCGCTCAATTTCCGCTGGGTGTCGAAACGCGAGGTGTTCCGCCTGCCGTTTTTCGGTCCCATGCTGCTGGTGCACGGCGACATTCCCATCGAGCGCGGCAACGCCGCGGCCGCCATGGCCAAGGTCATCCGCGACGGCAAGCTGTGGCTTTCGCGCGGCGCGAGCGTGGCGATCTTCCCCGAAGGAACGCGTTCGAAAGACGGCGAGATACACCGTTTTAAGATGGGTGCTTTCAACCTCGCCAAGGAGGCAGGTGCCGATATCCTGCCCATCGTGATGACGGGAACGGGCGCCACGCTGAAGGGCTGGCGCATGAACTGGAGCAACCGTATCGCCATCCGCGTGCTGCCGCCCGTGCCGGCGGAGCGCGTTGTGGCCTCGGAGGTCAAGACTCTGGCCGATGAGGTCCGCACGGATATGGTCGAAGCGCTGGCCGCGCTGCGTGCCGAGGTGGCCGAGGAGGAGAAGTCGCGCGTGCGGCGTAACGCATAGAAGTCAGGAATATGAGTGACATAAAAAATAAGAGCAATCAGGCGGCATACGACGACGATGCCATCAAGACCCTCTCGCCGCGCGAGCATCTGCGCCTGCGCCCGGGCATGTATATCGGCAAGTTAGGCGACGGTTCACAGCCCGACGACGGTATCTACGTGCTTATCAAGGAGACGGTCGACAACTCCATCGACGAGTTCATCATGGGTGCGGGCGACCGCATCGAGATCACCATCGAGGACAACGTGGTGACGGTGCGCGACTACGGCCGCGGCATTCCGCTCAAGTCGCTTTCGGCGGCGGTGAGCCAAATGAACACGGGCGGCAAGTACTCGGGCGAGGCGTTCAAGAAGACGGTGGGTCTGAACGGCGTGGGCGTCAAGGCGGTGAACATGCTTTCGAGCGAGTTCACGGCGCGTTCGGTGCGCGAGGGCGAGGCGCATACGGTCTCTTTCTCCAAGGGACTGGAGCTTTCCGATCGGTGGGAGAGCGGCGTGGACGAACGCAACGGTACGATGATCCGTTTCCGCGTCGACGAGGAGATCTTCGGCCGCTACGAGTACAACATGGATTACGTCGAGCAGCTGGTGCGCAACTACACCTATCTCAATCTCGGCCTGAAGATAATACTCAACGGCCGCGAGTTCGTCTCGAAAAACGGACTGCTCGATCTGGTGAACGACAATCTGTCGGAGGTGCCGCTCTATCCCCCGATCTACATCTCGGGCGACGACATCGACGTGGTGATCACCCACGGCACGGGCTACGGTGAGAGCTACTATTCGTTCGTCAACGGCCAGTACACGCCTCAGGGCGGCACCCATCAGGCGGCGTTCCGCGCTTCGGTGGCCAAAGTGGTGAAGGAGTTCTACAAGAAGGACTACGATCCCTCGGACGTGCGCACCTCGATCATCGCGGCCGTGTCGGTGCGAATGAACGACCCCGTGTTCGAGTCGCAGACCAAGATCCGTTTAGGATCGAAAGAGGTGTCCCCGGGCGTCTCGATGCAGCAGTTCGTGGGCGATTTCCTCTCGGTGAACCTCGACAACTATCTGCATAAGCATCCCGAGACTGCTCAGGTGTTGCAGAAGAAGATCGTGGAGAACGAGAAGGAGCGCAAGGCCATATCGGGCATCCAGAAGAAAGCGCGCGAGACGGCCAAGAAGGTGGCCATCAACAACCGCAAGCTGCGCGACTGCAAGATACACTTCACCGACAAGAACGAGCAGGCCGAGCAGACGATGATATTCATCACCGAGGGACTCTCGGCCATGGGACCCATCACCATGAGCCGCAACGCCATGACGCAGGCGGTGTTCTGCCTGCGCGGAAAGCCGCTCAACTCCTATGGCCTGACGAAGAAAGTGGTCTACGAGAACGAGGAGTTCAACCTGCTGCAATCGGCTCTCAATATCGAGGAAAGCATGGACAACCTGCGCTACAACAAGGTCATCATCGCCACCGATGCCGATGTGGACGGCATGCACATCCGTCTGCTCATGACCTCGTTCTTCGTGCAGTTCTTCCCCGAGTTGATCCGCAGCGGCCATCTCTACATCTTGCAGACTCCGCTGTTCCGCGTGCGCAACAAGAAAGAGAACTTCTACTGCTACTCCGAGGAGGAGCGGCGGCACGCCGTGAAGCGTTGCGGCGCCTCGGCCGAGATCACCCGATTCAAGGGTCTGGGCGAGATCTCGCCCGACGAGTTCAAGGATCTCATCGGCGAGAACATGCGTCTCGATCGGGTGCGCCTCACCAAGGACGACCCCATCTCCGACCTGCTGGAGTTCTACATGGGCAAGAACACCTTCGAGCGTCAGGGTTTCATCATCGACAACCTGCGCATCGAGGAGGATTTGGTCGAGGAGGATATCGCATAACGTAAAACGAAAAAATTACTCCCAATGTCAGAGGATAAGGATATGAAGGAAGATATCGGCGCCGACGAGCTGCCGACCGACGAGCAGGCGGCGGGCGGACGCGGCAAGTTCGAACGCGTCTACGGCGAGGAGGGCAGTTTGCGCAAACTTACGGGCATGTACAAGAACTGGTTCTTGGACTACGCCTCTTATGTGATTCTGGAGCGTGCCGTGCCCCATGTCGAGGACGGTTTGAAGCCCGTGCAGCGCCGTATTCTCCACGCCATGAAGTGCTGCGACGACGGCCGTTACAACAAGGTGGCCAACATCGTGGGGCAGGCCATGCAGTACCACCCCCACGGCGACGCCTCCATAAAGGACGCGCTGGTGCAGCTGGGTCAGAAGGATCTGTTGATCGACTGTCAGGGCAATTGGGGCAACATCCTCACGGGCGACGATGCCGCCGCGGGCCGTTACATCGAGGCGCGTCTGTCGAAATTCGCTCTCGACGTGGTTTTCAACAAGAAGACCACCGAGTGGATGCGCTCCTACGACGGCCGCAACGAGGAGCCCGTGACGCTGCCCATAAAATTCCCGCTGCTGCTGGCGCAGGGAACCGACGGCATAGCGGTGGGTCTGGCGTCGAAGATCCTGCCCCACAACTTCAACGAGTTGATAAACGCCTGCATAGCGCATCTGCGCGGCGAGGATTTCATGCTGCTGCCCGATTTTCCGACGGGGGGCCTCATGGACGCGAGCCGTTACAACGACGGCTTGCGCGGCGGCGTGGTGAAGGTGCGCGCGCGCATCTCGAAGATCGACAAACGCACCCTTGCGATCACGGAGATTCCCTACTCGACCACCTCGGAGTCGGTCAAGGAGTCGATCATAAAGGCCAACGAGAAGGGCAAGATCAAGATCAAGCGCGTGGACGACCTCACGGCCGACAAGGTGGAGATCGTGATCCACGTGGCCAACGACGAGTCGAGCGACAAGACCATCGACGCTCTGTACGCATTCACCAACTGCGAGGTGTCGATCTCGCCCAACTCGTGCGTCATCAGCGACGAGAAGCCCCATTTCATGGGGGTGAAGGAGATCCTCCGCCATTCGGCCGACCATACCCGCGGCCTGCTGGGCCGCGAGCTGGAGATACGCTTGCACGAGCTCAACGAGGCATGGCATGCGGCGTCGCTGGAGCGTATTTTCATCGAGAACAAACTCTACCAGCTCATCGAGGGTTGCCGCTCGCACGAGGAGGCGTATGCCGCCGTCGACAAGGGTCTGGAGCCGTTCAAGAAGCAGCTTCGCCGCGAGGTGACGCAGGAGGACGTGCAGCGCCTTACCGAATTGAAATTCATACGCATATCGCGCTACGACTCCGACAAGGCCGATAACGAGATACGAAAGATCGAGGAGGACATAAAGGCTACGCGACACGATCTGGACCACCTGACCGACTACACCGTGGCCTACTACGAACGCATACGCGACAAGTACGGCAAAGGCCGCGAGCGCCGCACCGAGATACGCGAGTTCGACGTCATCGAGGCCACGAAGGTGGCCGTCACCAACGCCAAACTCTATGTCGACCGCGCCGAGGGCTTCTTCGGCATAGGCAAGGGGATGAAGGACGCCGAGTTCGTGTGCGATTGCAGCGACATCGACGACGTGATAGTCATCCTGAAGAACGGCCGCTACATCATCACCAAGGTGAGCGACAAGGCTTTCTTCGACAAGAACATATATTATATAGGAGTGTTCAAGCGCAACGACGAGCGCACCATCTACAACATCCTCTACCGCGACGGCCGCGGCGGGGCGATCATGATGAAGCGCTGCGCCATAAAGAGCATCACGCGCGACAAGGAGTACGACCTCACTAAGGGTACCCCCAAGAGCGAGATCCTCTACATGTCGGTCAACCCCAACGGCGAGGCCGAGGTGCTGAAGATATATTTCCGCCCGCGTCCGCGCCTGAAGAAGGTGATCGTCGACCTCGACTTCTCGACCGTCGGCATCAAGGGCCGCCAGAGTCAGGGCAACCTGTTCTCGCGCTACGGCATCCACAAGATCGTGCTCAAGGAGCGCGGCGCCTCGACGCTCGGGGGGCAGAACATCTGGTACGACGAGGATGTGCGCCGCCTGAACACCGACGCCCGCGGCGTGCTGCTGGGCGAGTTCAAGGGCGACGACAAGATCGTGGTGTGGACTTCGAAGTACCAATATTATATTACGGGTTTCAACGTCGGCCAGCACTTCCCCGACGATACGGTGCGCGTGGAGAAATACGTGGCGGGCCGCGTGTACAGCCTCTGCTATTTCGACCGCGAGCAGGGATACTACTATATGAAGCGTTTCCAGCTCGAAGCGAGCGAGCGCATGCAGCCGTTCCTCGACGACGACTCGACGATGGAGCTGGTGGCCGTCACCGATTGCAGCGGCGCCAAGTTGGTGGTGTCGTACAAGGGTGCGCACGCCTCGCGTCCCGACGACGAGGTGGATGTCGACACCTTCGTCGGAATCAAGAGCCACCGTGCCAAGGGCAAGCGTATAACCACCTACGACGTGGCGTCGCTCACTTTCGTCGAGCCCGAGCCTGCGCCCGAGGCCGAGGAGGTGGAGGCGCCCGATACGGCCGGGGAGATCGGCGATGCCGCCGTGGGTGCGTCGGGCGACGATTTCGATGCCGACGATACGGCGGAGACCGAACAGCTCAATCTGTTTTAACGGAAAAGCGATAAGGCGATGAAGATATTTCTGATCGGATATATGGGGTGCGGCAAGACCTCGCTGGGACGCAAGCTGTCCCACGCTACGGGCATGCGCTTCGTCGACATGGATTCGGCCATCGAGGAGCGCGAGGGGGCATCCGTAGCCGATATTTTCCGCTACGAGGGCGAGGAGTATTTCCGCATGCTGGAGCGGCGGCTCATCGACGAACTGGTCGAGTCGGAGGATGATATGATCGTCTCCACGGGCGGCGGCGCCCCCGTGTGGCGCGACAACATGGAGCGTATGAACGGTGCGGGCGAGACGGTCTATCTGCGTCGCACGCCCGAGCAGATAGCTTCGCGCCTGAGTCCCCACGGACGGCGCAAGCGTCCCAAGCTGCGCGATCTCGACGACGAGGAGCTGGTAGCTTTCATGACGGCCAACATGGCCGAGCGCGAACCGTTCTACTCGCGTGCGCGCCGCTGCATCGATTGCGCCGAGCGCAGCGACGCCGAGTTGATAGAGTCGATACTAACTATGATCGGCGATGAGTGATGCACCCATAGGCGTTTACGATTCGGGATTCGGCGGATTGTCGGTGTGGCGCGAGATACATCGCGCCCTGCCCGAGGAGTCGTTGATCTACCTCGGCGACGGCCTGAACTGCCCTTACGGCTCGCTTTCGGAGGAACGCATCCGCTGCCTGGCAGAACGCGCCGTGCGCGAATTGATCGGCCGAGGGTGCAAGATGATCGTGGTGGCGTGCAATACGGCCACGTCGGCGGCGATAGGCCATCTGCGTGCGACGTTTCCCGACGTGCCTTTCGTGGGGCTCGAACCCGCCGTGAAACCCGCCTGCGAGCGCACGCGGACGGGAGTGGTGGGAGTAATAGCCACCGAGCGCAGCCTCACGGGGGCGAAATTCCTCTCCACGCTGGCGCGTTACGGCGGCGGCGTGCGGGTGGTGAAGGCCGTGGGACGCGGATTCGTCGAGGCCGTGGAGTCCGACGCCGAGGATACGCCCGAGACCGAGGCACTTGTGCGCGCCGTGCTCGATCCCGTCATGGCCGAGGGGGCCGACATCGTGGTGCTGGGGTGCACGCACTATCCGTTCCTGCGCGACGCGATACGCAGGGTCGTAGGCGACCGTCCCGTGGAGATCATCGACTCGGGCGAGGCGGTGGAGAAGCGGGTGGAGAGCCTGCTCGACCAATACGGCATGCGTGCCTCGGGTACGGCGGCACCCGTGTTCGAGTTCCTCACTTTCGCCGACGAGGCCTACCGCGAGCGTTTGCGCCGCAAGGCTTTCGGCATCTGATGCGCGGCGAGTTATAATTTATGGTTAACGGGGCGCATGCCCTCTTTAGGTTTTTTATGGCACAACGAGTTAAAAAAACATCCGTCAAGAACCGTCCCGAGGCGGCGGCGCCTGCGGCATCTAACGACAACATGTTGTGGATACTGGGATTCGTGTTGTTGGTGTTCGGTGTGTTCGCCGTCTGTTCGGTGGTTTCCCATTTCTTCCATTGGTCGTCCGACCTGTCGGCCCTGCGCAACGACGCCGAGCTGTCGGGCGTGGATATACCTTTCGAGAATCTGTGCAGCCGTTCGGGCGCTTCGGTGGCCTATCTGGTCGTCGACCGTTCGTTCGGCGTGTTCGGCATCATACTGCCCATAGTCATAACGGTCGTGGGGTGGCGTATATTCCGCAAGAAACGCCTGCATCTCAACCACTTCGCCCTGAGCGCGGCCCTGCTGTTAGTGATGGGCTCGCTTACGACGGGATTCATCGGCTCGCAGCTCTCGGTGGCCCACGACATCGGCGGACTCTTCGGCCATGCGTGCGCGACCGATCTGGTCCTCTTCATTGGCGTGTTCGGCACGGTGCTGGTCCTGCTCGCGGGGTGGATACTTACGGGCGTGTTCATTAACCGCAACTTCATCCGCACCGTGAACCGTGCGAGCGACGAGATGGTGAGCCGCAGCGAACAGTTGGTGTCGGCGGTGCGCGACCGCGTGATAAAGAGCCGCCGCGACGACGATGCTGAAGGGGACGAAGAGGACGATCCCGAAGACGTGGAGCGCGTGGAGCGTCCTGCGGAGGTGCGTCGCGAGTCGGCGGCGGAACGTCCGTCGGCGTCGGTTGCCCCCTCTGTGCAGCCGCGCACCATGTCGGCGGAGTCGGGCGAACGCGTCATGACCATCAACGAGCGCGCCGCCATGATGATGAATGCCGCGAATGCGGGTGCGTCGGAGGCGCATGCCGACTCGGAGGACGACGAGGACATTATCGTCACGCCGCGTGCGGAGACTGCCGATTCCGAAGCGGAGGCCGGGTTGCCCGAACCCGACGACGACGGATTCATAGTGATACCTCACGGCGGTGCGGTGCCCAACGAGATAGACGTGAACGCCTTGCTGTCCGACGACGAGCGGCATGATCCGCAAGCCGACGGGACGGAGTTCGACGAGGAGGGCTTCGCCGTGATTCCCCGCAGCGGCGCTGCTGTCGGCGACGGGCAGGGTGCGCCGACCGAACACGTCAAGCCCGCCGAGCAGCCGTCCGAGCGCCGCGACGAACCGACGGTCGTGCCGTTCGATCCCGACGGGGAGGCGAAGACCTCGACGGAGAGTGCGGGCGGACTCGTGGTCACGGTCCACGAGCGCGAGGCGAGCAGGGTGGACGAGAGCGATATCGCCGTCGACGACCTTTACGATCCTCTGCGCGATCTGGAGAACTACCGCAAGCCCTATGTCTCGCTGCTGGAGGACTACAAGTCGCCGCACAAGGTGAGCGATGCCGAGATCTACGACAACAAGTGCCGCATAGAGGAGACGCTGAAGTATTTCGGCATCCCCATCGTTGATATCCACGCCACGGTGGGCCCCACGGTCACGCTGTACGAGATCGTGCAGGCGCAGGGCGTCAAGATCGCCAAGATACAGGGTCTCGAAAAGGACATCGCCCAGAGCCTCAAGGCATTGGGAATACGAATCATAGCCCCCATCTCGGGCCGCGGAACCATCGGTATCGAGGTGCCCAACCGCGACAAGCAGATAGTGTCGATGTACTCGGCCATCTGCTCGGAGGAGTTCCAGAACTCGAAAGCCGAGCTGCCCGTGGTGATCGGCCGCACGATCCAGAACGAGAATTTCACCTTCGATCTTGCGAAGATGCCCCACCTTCTGGTCGCGGGCGCCACGGGACAGGGCAAGTCGGTGGGCCTTAACGCCATCATCACCTCGCTGCTCTACCGCAAGCATCCCGCGCAGCTGAAATTCGTGATGATCGACCCCAAGATGGTGGAGTTCTCGGTATACAACAAGCTCGAACGCCACTTTCTGGCCAAGATGGAGTCGGAGGACGAGGCCATCGTGACCGATCCCAAGAAGGCCGTTTACGTACTCAACTCGCTCGTCGAGGAGATGGGGCGCCGTCTGGAGCTGTGCAAGATGGCCACGGCGCGCAACATCGTCGAGTACAACGAAAAGTTCGTGGCGCGTCGGCTCAATCCGCAGAAAGGACATCGCTACCTGCCCTACATAGTGGTCATCGTCGACGAGTTCGCCGACCTTATCATGACCGCCAAGGAGGTCGAGGTGCCTGTCATGCGTCTGGCGCAGAAGGCCCGCGCCGTGGGCATCCACCTCATCATAGCCACGCAGCGTCCCGACGTGAAGATCATAACGGGAGGTATCAAGGCCAACTTCCCCGCGCGAATCGCTTTCCGCGTGATGCAGATGATCGACTCGCGTACCATCATCGACCAGCCGGGTGCCAACCAGCTCATCGGCCGCGGCGACATGCTCTTCTCGAAGGACGGCGAACTGACCCGCATACAGTGCGGTCTGGTCGAGACCCGCGAGGTGGAGCGTCTGGTGGACTTCATCGCCAAGCAGCAGGGCTATACCGAAGCCTACGCTCTGCCCGATTACGTGCCCGACGCGGGTGAGGGCGGCGGTTCGTCGGGCGCATCGGACGGCGAGAGCGGTGCCCCCGTCAAGTACGACGTGCTGTTCGGCGAGATAGCCCGCGCGGCAGTCACCAACGGCATGATCTCCACGTCGTCCATACAGCGCAACTACGAAGTGGGATTCAACCGCGCGGGACGCATTATGTTGCAGCTGGAGCGCGCGGGCATCGTGGGCCCGCAGATCGGAGCCAAGCCCCGCGAAATAAAGTTTTACGATCTGCCCTCTTTGGAGGCCAAGTTGCAGGATCTGGGAGTGTTCTGACACCCCGTTTGAATTTGTTATGCCATGAAACGATCGATTCTTGTTCTGTTCGCCCTGCTGGCTGCCGCGGGCAGCTGCCGCGCCGACGATGCCGCGCAGGCCGTTCTGCGCCGCACGGCCGACTATGTGAAGAAGCTGGGACGCTACGGCGTGTCGTTCGTGCTCACGTCGGGCGACTACTCTTCGTCGGGCCGCTATGCCGTGGAGGGCGACACATATTATATAGAGGTCGACGGTGCCGAGGTCTACTCCGACGGCAAGGCTCGCTACGAAGTGAACCATTCGCGCAAGGAGGTGAGCGTGGACGATATGGATACGTCGAGCCGCAACATCCTCGACAACCCCACGCGCTGCTTCGATTTCGTCGGTACCGACTATCGGTCGGAGGTGGAGTCGCGCGACGGCGATGCCGTGACTCTGCACCTGCGTGCCGTCGATCCCGAGGTCGAGGGCGATATCCGTCTTACCGTCTCCGAATCGACGGGGCGCCCGTCGTCGATAACCTATACGCTCTACGACGACAGCGTGACAGTGCGCATTACCGATATCTTCGGCTCCTCGGAGAGGGTGAAGCGCTTCGACCGCTCGGCATACCGCGACTACGAGATGATCGATTTCCGATAAGTGCGACAGGCGGTTCGCCGCCGCCTCTTGCGGAGGACTGCATCCGACCGCCCTTTGTCCGAAATCGCTTCGGCCGCGGGTAAGGCCGACGCATGTGTATTAAATACGACTCGTCAGAGTCGTGCGGGCCGCAGCCTCCCGACAGCGGAGGCCCGCTGTTGTTCGCGAATGCTCACGCCGCGGTCCCCGCAGGCTGCGACCCGAACCCCGACATGTCATTCCACATCGTTTGCGATGCCAATCCTCACTTACGTTCGGTGGCATGACGCAGTATTTTGCAGTCCGAGAACTGCGCCGCATCGCGGCGTTATCTTCGGCGGCTCGCGCCTAAAGCCCCCGCAGCCGCCGAAGATAAATTTTAACGAACACGCCGCCGTCGGCGAACGGCAGCCGATCCCTGCGACGAGAGACAAAGAAATGCAGCCCGCAGGCCGCGGCCCGAAAACTTACCCGATTCATTCGCAACCCGCCCGCCGCCCGCACTGAAAACACCCGTTTTACCCGACATACTGTCGGGGAATTTTTTTCGTGCGCTCAAATCGTCCGAAAACGGCCGTAAAAAGGACGTTACGGTGACGAATGTTTCGAATCGGCACGAAAATCGGGGGCAAAATTGGTTATTTGCAAAATAAATATTACTTTTGTTTACTTAAAAATGCGTTTATGCGCATTAAACGGTAAATGAATTAAACATGTTGACTGAAGAGGAAAAGAATGCCGGATTGGAGGGAAAGATAATTCCCATCAATATAGAGGAGCAGATGAAGTCGGCTTATATCGACTATTCGATGTCGGTTATCGTGTCTCGTGCGTTACCCGATGTGCGCGACGGTCTGAAGCCCGTGCACCGACGAATACTTTACGATATGAGCGCCGAGCTCAATCTCTACTCCGATAAACCCACCCGTAAGTCGGCCCGTATCGTCGGCGACGTGCTCGGTAAGTTCCACCCGCACGGCGACAGCTCGGTTTACGAGGCCATGGTGCGTATGGCGCAGGATTGGGCCATGCGTTATCCGCTGGTGGAGGGTCAGGGTAACTTCGGTTCTATGGACGGCGACTCTGCCGCCGCCATGCGTTACACCGAGGCGCGCATGCAGAAGATCACCGACGAGGTGATGGCCGACATCGACAAGGAGACCATCGACTGGACCACCAATTTCGACGACACCATAAAGGAACCCACCGTACTGCCCACCAAGATCCCGTTGCTGCTGGTGAACGGCGCGAGCGGTATCGCCGTGGGTATGGCCACCAACATGGCCCCGCACAATCTGGGCGAGGTGGTCGACGCATGTTGTGCCTATATCGACAACCCCGATTGCGAGTGCGAGGATCTGTTGAAATACGTCAAGGGTCCCGACTTCCCGACGGGAGCGTTGATCTACGGCTACGAGGGCGTGAAAGAGGCTCTGCTCACGGGCCGCGGCCGCGTGTTGATGCGTGCCCGCACCGAGATCGAGACCACGGCGAGCGGCCGCGAGTGCATCATCGTGAGCGAGATACCCTACATGGTCAACAAGGCCGAGATGATCAAGAAGATCGGCGAGCTGGTCAACGAGAAGAAGATCGAGGGCATCTCGTACATCAACGACGAGAGCGACCGCAACGGTATGCGCATCACCATATTCCTGAAGCACGACGCTTCGGCCAACGTGGTGCTCAACACGCTGTTCAAGAACACCCAGTTGCAGACCTCGTTCGCCGTGAATAACATCGCGTTGGTGAACGGCCGCCCGATGCTGCTCAACCTCAAGGACCTTATAAAGCACTTCGTCGAGCATCGCCACGACGTGATAGTGCGCCGCACGCGCTTCGATCTGAAGAAGGCGCAGGACCGCATGCACATCGTGCTGGGTCTGCTCATCGCGCAGGACAACATCGACGAGGTGGTGCACATAATCCGCTCGTCGAAGAATATCGACGAAGCCAAGTCGACCCTTATGGAGCGCTTCGGACTGAGCGACATTCAGGCCGCGGCCATCGTCGACATGCGTCTGCGTGCTCTGACGGGATTGGAGCACGATAAGCTGGAGGCCGAGCGCAACGAGCTGGAGCGTCAGATCGCCTACTTCAACGACGTGCTGGGCAGCGTGGAGATGCAGATGCAGATCGTGAAGGACGAGCTCATCGAGATGAAGCAGACATACGGCGACGAGCGCCGCACCGAGATAATCTACTCTTCGGAGGAGTTCAATCCCGAGGATTTCTATGCCGACGACGACATGGTGATCACCATATCGCATCTGGGATATATCAAGCGCACCCCGCTGGCCGAGTACCGCACGCAGAACCGCGGCGGCGTGGGCGTGAAGGGCAGCGCGACGCGCGACGAGGATTTCATCGAGCACATCTACGTTGCCTCGATGCACAACACCATGATGTTCTTCACCGAAAAGGGGCGCTGCTATTGGCTAAAGGTCTACCAGATCCCCGAGGGCACGCGCGCTTCGAAGGGCCGCGCCATACAGAATATCATCCAGATCGAGCCCGACGACAAGGTGCGCGCATACATCAACACCAAAAACTTGAATGACGCCGAGTACATCGACAACAACTATATCGTCATGTGTACCCGCGATGGCGTCATCAAGAAGACCAAGCTCGAAGCCTATTCGCGTCCGCGCCTGAACGGCGTGAACGCCATCGTCATCCGCGAGGGCGACCGCCTCATCGAGGCCAAGATCACCAGCGGCAGCGCCGAGATCATGATCGCGGCGCGCGGCGGCAAGGCCATCCGTTTCAACGAGAATACGGTGCGTCCCATCGGCCGTGTCGGCGCGGGTGTGCGCGGCATAGCGCTCGACGAGGGCGACGAGGTGGTAGGCATGATCTGCATCGAGCCCGATGCCAAGAAAGATGTGCTGGTGCTGTCGGAGAACGGCTACGGCAAGCGTACCGATCTGGACGAGTACCGCATCACCAACCGCGGCGGCAAGGGCGTGAAGACGATCAACATCACCGAGAAGACGGGCGAGTTGATCTCGATTCAGGCGGTGACGGACGACAACGACTTGATGATTATCAATCGTTCGGGCGTGACGATCCGCACCGAGGTGTCGCAGATACGTCTGGCGGGCCGCGCCACGCAGGGCGTGCGCATAATCAACCTGCGCGAGGGGGATGCCATAGCTTCGGTGATGGCGGTTCCCGCGAGCGAAGAGGAAGAGGCTGCCGACGAAGAGGGCATGGCTGTTGCAGGTAACGGTCAGGCGGCCGAGTCCGTGGAGACGGAGAACAAAGAGCAATAACAATAAACATATTAAAGAACACGTTTTTCATCAAAAGTTTAGTTATGAAAAAATTGATTTTCGCGGTGATGGCCGTAACGTTTATGGCGGCACCAATGGCAAATGCGCAGAAGGTCAACAAGGACGCCATTTTGTCGAAACTGGCGAAATGCGATGCCGATGTGGCCGATGCGAAGAAGGGGGCGAAAGCCGCCACGTGGATCAATCGCGGCAAGGCCTACTACGAGGCTGCGGCCGCACCCACGAAAGATATCTTTCAGGACATGGATTTCACCATGGCCTCGGTGAACCTTGGCAAGCCCGAAGCCACCAACGAGGGCGTGGTAGTCAACGGCAGCCCTTACACCGAAATGGTATATCCGTGGTTCAAACTCTACGTGGCCGACGGCAAGATCGCCACATGGATCCCTACGCAGCAGGTGAAGGACGAGGATCTGGCCGCCGTGGCCTTGGCTTCGTACAACAAGGCTTACGAATTGGATAACAAGAGCCGCGACAAGGTGATGGAGGGTCTGAAGCAGATCGAGAACTATTACTCGCAGAGCGGTAACGTAAATATGAATGCAGGCCGCTACGGCGAGGCTGCATACGACTTTGCATCGGCTTATGCCGTGCAGGAGAGCCCCGCGTTCACGGGCGAGAAGAACCCCTCGTATCTCTACTATGCGGGCTACCTCTATGTAGTGGACGGTTCCGAGCACAAGGAGTCGTTCGCCAAGGGTGCCGACGCCTTGAACAAGGCTCTGGAGGCCGGTTACACCGATGCCGAGGGTAACATCTACTACTACATCTACCATGCTTATTTCGGTCAGACCGATTCGCCTGTCCGCGCGGCCAACATGCAGCGTGCCAAGAACATGTTGATGGAGGGATTGGCCAAGTTCCCGAAGAACGACCGCATCATCGAGGGTCTTATCAACGTCTATACTGCCGAGAGTTCGGTGGGCGACCCCTCGGAGTTGATCGAGATGGTCGACGGCGCTTTGCAGCGCGATCCCAAGAGCAAGGACCTGTGGTTCGGCCGCGGCCGTATCTTCTTCAGCCTCAAGAACTACGAAGAGAGTATCGCATCGTTCAAGAAGGTTGTCGAGATCGATCCCAAAGATGCTCAGGCCATGTTCTACATCGGTTATTTCTACATCGCACGTGCCGACGGCATGAACGAGGAGATGAACAAGCGCGACTATAAGAGCAATGCCGCTTGGAAAGAGGATCAGCAGAAGGTGACCGAGGCATACAAGGAGGGCGTTCCCTATCTGGAGAAGGCATACGAGCTGAATCCCAACGACCGTCGTACCGTAGAGTCGTTGAAGGCTCTTACGTTCCGTCTGCGCGACGAGGATGGCATGCAGGCCAAGTACGAGAAGTACAACAAGGCGTTCGAGGAGATGAATGCCAAGGGTCAGTAGGCCGGTTACAAGATTGGTAAAGAAGTTGCCCGACACATTGTCGGGCAACTTCTTTTGTATGATCCTGCGTCGTCGAGGCTTGTTCCGTGTTTGCATGGGGCAGAGTAGGGCGGGCGGTTAAATGCGACGCTTCTGCGTCGCGCGGGCCGCAGCCCGAACGGCTCCAGAGAGTCGTATTACTGCGATGTTTGACGCTGTTCGCCGACGGCGGTCGGAATGCGACAGCAGTCCGCCGCGAGGGGCGGCGGCGAACTGCGCGGTTCTTCGAACCGCAGATATTACAGCGCTTTCGGCGGCAGCCTGCGGGGACCGCGTGAATGAGCGGATGCGAATAGCGGGCCTCCGCGGGGCGAGGCTGCGGCCCGCGCAGTCCGCAGGACTGCAATATTCACCGCGGCGGTTTTTGGGTTACCTTTTGTCCGCACAAAAAGTAACGCAGTAAAAGTGCGTCATGCCACCTGACTGCGAAACGCTGGCTTTAATTTTATTAAACATGATATAAATAAAATTAAAGTCGATTTGCATTTTATTGAATATTGCATTAACTTTGTATCAAAACAATAAAACAAAATAAAATGGAAAAGAGACTGCCTAAGATTTGCCCGTCGTGCGGCGGAGTGCTGCGGGTGCATACCATGCACTGCGCGGCATGCGATACGAGCATCGGGGGAGACTACCGTCTGCCCGCATTGATGCGTTTGTCGGAGGAGGATTTGCAGTTCGTGCACGATTTCGTGATGTGCCGAGGATCGCTCAAAGAGATGGCCGCGCGTATGGGGCTGAGCTATCCGACGGTCCGCAACCGTCTGGATGAAGTTATAGCCGAATTGGACCGTGCGGATGTCTGACGGCGCGTTATTCGTTTGCAACCCGATAAACATTAAAGATATGAACAAGATTCTCAATCCGTTCCGTTTTCTGCCGCTGCGCAAGGCATTGTGCTGGGGCATAGCGGCGTTGATCCTCACTTCGGTGCTCTTCTGGCAGGCGGGATTGCGCCTCACGTCGCTTACGCAGATGAATTTCGCGGGCGACCATCTGCTGTATGCCACTGCACGTCAGCTGGTTGCGTGGGCCGTGTTCACTGTGGTGCTCTATCTGGCGGGTGTGGCGGCTTCGTCGTCGAAGATCCGTTTTTGGGATGTCGCGGCGTTCAATCTCTTCGCGCGCATACCTTTCGATCTGTCGATGGTCATGTTTCTGTTTCCCAAGGTCCGCAGCGTAATGGGGCTGCTGGCCGACGGAAGCCTGAATACAGCACTTCGCTATCCGATGACGATCGCGGCGATAGGGCTGGTGTCGATGCTGTTTTTCATCTGGTATATCTTGTGGAGTTACAAGGCTTTCGCCGAATCGACCAATCTGAAGAACGGCAAGGGCGTGGGCATATTCATCGTCTGTTTCATTGTGACCTACGTGGCGTCGATCTATCTGCTGCGACTGGTTTGATCGCGGCGGAATCGTAAAACAAACGCTTCGGACCGACAAGGCCCGAAGCGTTTTGCTGTTATTCGGCCAACGCCTCGAACAGTCCGATACGTTTTCGGCAAAGCCCGCTCACGATCTTGCAGAGCTGTTTCGTGCGGCCGATGTGGTCCGCAAGTTCGTCGGGCGCGATGCGAAATTCGGGATCGTATTGTGCTTTGGAGGAAAAATCGTGCAGGCGTCGTAGGGTTTTTGCATGTCGGTACTCGTCCGACTCGAAAAGCAGAGGCAGTTCGCCCGACAACGTGCGCATGCGGTGATGCAATATCCTCACGTCGCAAGTCTCGGCCTCGAACCCGTGGTAGACATAGAACAGAGTGCGATAATAGTATATCGCGGCCTGTGCCGTCGCGAAGGCTGATTCGCGCAGATACCCGCTGTCGAGGCACCGCTCGGCGCATCGGATCAACCTATCGGCCGACGGCATGAACGTGCGTGCGTAGCTGTCGGCGGTGTCGGCGGCGCGCCCGAAATCGAATCTGTCGCGCGGCCGTGTGAATTTTCGGCGTCGGGAACTGTACAGCACTATTCCCTCGCGTCGGGCGAGAAAGAAGAACGGGACCCAATTTGCCTCCACGTCGTGACGCGAGTGGACGTATATGTTCATGTACGGTGCTCCGTGACCGATGGATGGCATTTTCATCTTCAGGTATCGTTTGGCGTCGTACCAGTCGTATGTCGGCGTTCGTTCGGTTATGACTAATATGTCGTATGCGAGCGTATCGCTGTGGGGCGTTTTGCCCGCCATTTTGCCGAACAGCAGGATATATGCGGGGTGGAGCAGTTCGCGCAGGATTGCCGTTATTCGCTCGGCTTTCGCGGGGTCGTAGAGGGTTTCAGATGACCGTTCGATTTCCTGCTGCACTGTATTTTGATTCGTTTCCATAATTTGTTTTTTGTTTCGGATTTGACAATAGAGTGGCTGTCCTTGTCGCGCGCGGGGCATGACAAAGAGAATGAATGTTTTGATTAACAGTCGTTTGCTAATCGGGCGGGTGCGAATGGAAACAAATCGGATTGTTGCTCGGCGGGAACCGCCTGCTGATTTCGGCCTTTCGGCTTGTCTGCGTCGTAACGCGGACGAGATGTATTGTTTGCATAAAAATAAATATGCGCAGCTGCAAACAATACATCCCTCTTTTACAAGCTCAGCAAAGTGCCGTTCGCGGGTCGCTAAACCCCAACGGCTCTGCGCATACTTTTAGTATGGTCGCTTTGCCGGCTACCACAGTAAAAGAGTTTTATATATGTATTGTTTGCAGCATCAAAGGTATGATATTTTCCCGAAATAAAAAAATTCCGTTCAGTCGCAATGCGTTTTGCGTTCGGGTCGCAGCCTGCGGAGACTGCGTGAATGAGCGATGAGCGAATAGCGGGCCTCCGCGGGGGGAGGCTGCGGCCCGCACGACTCTGCGAGTCGCAGGTTATACCCATGCGATTACAAGCAGAAAGTGAAATAATACCCAAAAAAATATGCGCAGCTGCGAACAACATTATCCCATATTTCAGGTTATAAAGTGTACCGTTCGCGGGTCGCTAAACCCCAACGATTCTGCGCATACTTTTTAAGCATGTATACTTTACAACCTATTTATGAAAAATGGTAGTAATAATTATAATGTTGTTCGCAAGAACAAAGATATGACATTTTCATGAAATAAAAAATTCCGTTCAGTTGCAATGCGTTTTGCGTTCGGGTCGCAGCCTGCGGAGACCGCGTGGATGAGCGGATGCGAATAGCGGGCCTCCGCGGCGGGAGGCTGCGGCCCGCACGACTCTGCGAGTCGCAGGCTATACCCATGCGATTACAAGCAGAAAGTGAAATAATACCCAATAAAATATGCGCAGCTGCGAACAATGCACATCACTTATTTCTAAGTTTATTGTAAAGTACTATTCGCGGGTATATACACCCCAATAGTTCTGCGCATTATCATATGTCGTGTTTGTATTATGATGTTGCGTAAAGGTATCGTATTTTTCCGAAATAAAAAATAAGATCCCATGATATTGTAATGTCCCGAGGGACATTACTATCTTCGGCGGCTCGCACCTTTGGTGCGACCCCCGCAGCCGCCGAAGATAAATTTTATCGGCGAACTGTACGGCTTTTACGAGTCTCAGATATTACAGTGTTTTCGGGCGGCAGCCTGCGGAGACCGCGTGAATGAGCGAATGCGAATAGCGGGCCTCCGCTGTCGGGAGGCTGCGGCCCGCACGACTCTAAAGAGTCGCATTTTTCGATGATTGGCATTGCTAACGGTGTGTTTTCGGTAGAGATTCCAATCATATTTTCGTTTGAAAAACGAAAATATGTGGAATGACGCATATGTTTTTTGGGGCGAGGTTGCGGCCCGCGTAGTCCTGCTGGTTGCACTTTTTGGTTTTTGGCGTGCTGTTCGCCGACGGCGGTCGGAGTGCGACAGCAGTCCACCGCGAGGGGGCGGCGGCGAACTGCGCGGTTCTGAAGAACCGCAAAATACACATGCGTCAGCCCATCCCGCGGCAGAAGCGATTTCGGGAAAAGGGCGGCCGCGGCGACGGAGCGTTAAGAATCGGAAATCTTTTGATTGCTTCAAAAGTGCCGCAGGCATCCGATTCAGCGAAGTCGCTGTGTCCGACCCCGAAATCGTTTTACCGCGGCGGTTTTTAACTGCGCTACGCTTGTTTTCCTCCTTCGCGCCTCGGCAATTCATGCGAGCATGATTGCTCTCGGCTTGGCGTCGGTTGGTGTTACCTTTTGTCCGCACAAAAGGTAACGTAATAAAAAATCATTAAGAGAAATATTACGACTCGCAGAGTCGTGCAGTTCGCCGCCGCCCCACTGCGGCGGACTG
>CAYMIH010000001.1:0-112092 GCA_964390585.1 uncultured Alistipes sp. | reverse complement strand
ACGATGGCCGCCACGGCGCAAAGCCCCGTTATCATGGGGTAGTAGAGATACGATATTATCTCCACGGGCGATACGGCCGCCAGTCCCGCGGCCATGAGCAGCTGCGCGCCGTAGGGCAGTATGCCCTGCATGAAGCACGAGAACGTGTCGAGCAGGCTGGCCGTGCGGCGCGGCGGGATTCCGAACCGCTCGGCTATGTTGCGCGCGATCGATCCCGAGGATAGTATGGCCACCGTGTTGTTGGCGGTGCACACGTCGGCGAACATCACTATCGAGGCTATGGCCGCCTCGGCTCCGCGGCGGCTGCGTATGTGTGCCGTCAGATGTGATATGATGTAGTCGATGCCTCCGTTGAGGCGTATCATTTCGAGCATTCCGCCCGCCATCATGGTTATGATTATCAGTTCGCCCATCGAGCCGATTCCCTCGCCCATGGTCGACATCCAGTCGAGCGGGGTCATCTTTCCGCACGCGATTCCGATCACTCCCGCCGACACTATTCCCGACACCAGCACTATCAGCACGTTTACGCCTGCCACGGCGCCTCCGAGGACGAGCAGGTAGGGCAGCACGGTCGCCCAATGTATGTCGGCTGCGGTGTGGTCGTACGTGAGGGCGTGATTCTGCGAGAACGTATAGATGAGCAGCGTTATGACCGCGGCGGGCGCCACTATCAACAGGTTGGTGCGGAACTTGTCGCGCATGCTGCATCCCTGCGTGCGCGTGGCGGCTATGGTGGTGTCGGAGATGAACGACAGATTGTCGCCGAAGAATGCTCCTCCGACCACTATGGCCGTGATCCACGGCGCGCTGCATCCCGTTTGGTCGGCTATGGCCGAGGCTATGGGGGTGAGCGCCACGATGGTGCCCACCGACGTGCCTATCGATATCGAGGTGAAGCACGCCGCAATGAATATCCCCGCGGGCAGGAACCGTTCGGGGACGATGCGCATGGTAAGGGCCACCGTGGCGTCTACGGCACCCATCTGCTTGGTGGATGCGGCGAAGGCCCCCGCCAGCACGAAGATCCATATCATCAGCATGATGTTCATGTCCGTCGCGCCGCGCGAATAGTGGCCTATGCTCTCGTGCAGAGGCATGTGCCGCGTCATGCCCACGGCGCATACCGAAGCGATCATGGCCGCAGTGACTATGGGTATCTTGTAGAAATCGTTCGCGAGCAGCGATCCCGCGAGGTAGATGCCGAGAAATACGGCGAGCGGCAGCAGCGCCGCGATGTTTCCTTGGGAACGGTTCATTAATTATGTTTTTCGGTGTAAAATTAGTTTTTTATTTGTAATTTTACGGCAAAACATCATTTGAAATGTTCGTCAAAAGATTATTTCACGCATTATTCATCGCTGCGGCCGTGCTCTTTGTCGGCTGCTCGCGTCATTTCATTTCGGACGGCGACCTGCGCCGCGACATTCACGACGGATTCGAAGCTCGTCGGGCCATGTTCTCCGACGACGCTCTGTTTTCGGTCTTCGAGGGCGACATGTCGGCCGAAGAGCGCGAGGCGATGGAGTTCCTCTACGGCGCCATGAGTACGACCGACATAGGCGACTACGACGGCGAATTTTTCCTCGATAACGTGCGCATGTCGCTTCGTGCCCGCCGCGAAATGCCGTGGGGACGCTACGTTCCCGAGGAGCTGTTCCGTCATTTCGTGCTGCCCGTGCGTGTCAACAACGAACGTCTGGACGAGTTCCGTACCATATATTACGACACCCTGCGCAGTCGTGTGGCGGGCATGTCGCTGCACGACGCGGCTCTGGAGGTGAACCACTGGTGCCACGAGAAGGCCACCTATACCCCCTCCGATAGCCGCACTTCGTCGCCGCTCGCGGTGATACGCACCGCCGAGGGGCGTTGCGGCGAGGAGTCGACCTTCACCGTGGCCGCCATGCGCGCCGTGGGCATCCCCGCGCGTCAGGTATATACGCCGCGCTGGGCGCACACCGACGACAACCATGCTTGGGTCGAGGTGTGGGTCGACGGCAAGTGGTCGTTCCTCGGCGCCTGCGAACCCGAGCCCGAACTCAACGTGGCATGGTTCAACCAGCCCGCCGCGCGCGCCATGCTGATGCACACCTGCGTGTTCGGCGATTACAGAGGACCCGAGGACGTGATACGGCGCACGAAGTGTTTCACCGAGATAAACGTGGTGGGCAACTACGCTCCCGTTCGCCGCGCTACGGTGCGCGTGACCGATGCCGACGGCAAGGCCGTGCAGGGCGCGACGGTGGAGTTCAAGATCTACAACTACGGCGAGTTCTGCACCGTGGTCACCATGACGAGCGACGAGCGGGGCGAAGCCGTGCTGCACACGGGCTTGGGCGACATGATGGTGTGGGCGTCGCACGAGGGCCGTTTCGGCGTGGCGAAGCTCGATTCGGAGAGCCTCACGGTGAAGCTCGACCATAAGGCGGGCGACGCGCTGGAGATCGTCGAGGATATAACCCCGCCCGCCGAGGGCGAGATCCCCGCCCATGTGAGCGAGGAGGCCGCCGCGCTCAACAAGATACGTCTCGCGCGCGAGGATTCGATACGAATGGCCTATACGGCTACCTTCATGACCGATGATCCGACTGATTCGGTGTACGAACCCGAGGTGCGGCGTCTGCTCGTAGCCGCCAAGGGCAACCATGCCGACGTAAAGGCGTTCATCTATGGCGTGCCCGAGGCCGACCGCGCCCGTGCCGTGGCTATGCTGCGGTCGCTGTCGCGCAAGGATTTGCGCGATACTCCGCTCGATGTGCTCGACGATGCGTTCCGTTCGGTGCCCGCGGGCGAACTCACTCCCGAATATGTGAATTATGTGATGTGTCCCCGCATAGCGAGCGAATTTTTGCGTCCTTACCGCAATGAGATCCGCGAGGCCCTGACGCCCGAGGTGGGCGACGCGCCGACCGCTGCGGATATTATAAAGTGGACGCGCGACAATATCCGCGTGGCCGACGAGTACAATCCCCGTCGCTTGCAGGGCACCCCTGCGGGCGTGCTGCGCTGCCGTCAGGCCGACGGCGTGTCGCGCGGCATATTCTTCGTGGCGGCGTGCCGCGCGTTCGGTCTGCCCGCGCGGGTGGACGGCATGACGGGCAAGGTGCAGTATCTCGCAAACGGCGAGTGGATCGACGTGCTGCTGGACGGTCCCGTGGCCGAGCGCGAGCGCAAGGTGGGTTACATGCGCATGACGTACGACAATACGGCCGATCCGTCGCTGCCCGATCCCGACTATTACCGCCATTTCACTTTGTCCAAGATCGAGGACGGTCGTTGCGTCCTTCAGGGATTCGACGGCGGCGATGCCACCGAACTCGGGGCCGACGCTTCGGCGGGGCGTTTCAGCCGAGCGTTCACGCTGGACGAGGGCGATTACATGCTCACCTCGGGCCGCCGCATGGCCAGCGGCAAGGTGCTGGCGCGTGCCGTGACGTTCCGCATCGCGGAGGGCGAGACCACCGATGTGGAGCTCGTCATGCGTCGTGCCGACGACGATGTGAGTGTGCTGGGATTTATGGATGCCGAAAAACGATATATGCCCGACGGAGGCGCCGAGGAGGTGTCGCTGCTGTCGACCACGGGCCGCGGCTATTTCCTCGTGGCGGTGATGGGTTCCGGCGACGAGCCGACCAACCACGCGTTGCGCGACTTGGCTTCGATGGCGGGCACGTTGAAAGAGTGGGGGCGTCCCGTGGTGGTGCTGAGCCCTTCGGTCGAGGATGCCGCCAAGTTCGATCGCAAGATGCTGGGTGACGTGGCCGCCAATTACGGTGTCGATGTCGACGGCAAGGTGCGCGAGATGATCTGCGAGGGTTGCAATTCGCAGCAACGGACGCTGCCCGTAGTGGCCGTGTGCGACAGCTTCGGCCGCATAGTCTACTTCTCTCAGGGTTACAACACCTCGCTCGGCGAACAGTTAAACGGCGTCATTCACAAGCTGTGACACCACGCGGCGGTCGGTGCGGCGGACGACGGTTTCGTCTGTCTCGACCGCAAAACTCACGTCGGGGTTTCGGTACGACATGCCGTCGGGCGCACTGCTCCGAGCAGTGGAGTGGAACTCCTCGGCGCGGGTGATGCGTTCGATGGCGGCTATGTTCGAGGGGCGTATGCCCGCCCCGGGCATTACTATAATACGTCCGTCGGCCTGTCGGACGAGTTCGGCGATAAGCTCCGCGCCCGCTTCGGCCGTGGGCTTCAGACCCGAGGTCAGCAGGCGGTCGCAGCCGAGTTCTATGATCTGCTCCAGTGCGCGTTGCGGTGCGCGGCATACATCGAATGCCCTGTGGAACGTCACCGACATATCTCCCGCGGCCTTTTTCATGCGGCGGCAGGCTTTGAGGTCGATATCGCCGTCGGCCGTAAGCGCGCCTATGACCACTCCGTGCACGCTCGCCTCGCGGCAGAACTCTATGTCGCGGCACATGGTCTCGACCTCTTCCTCCGTATAGAGGAAGTTGCCTTCGCGCGGACGGATTATGACGTTGACGTCGAGGGCGAGATCGGCTTTCGCCACCGACTTTGTGAGCGCATGGCTCGGTGTGACGCCTCCGCAGGCGATGGCGGCGCACAATTCTATCCTTACGGCTCCTCCCGCCTCGGCCTCGCGGGCTTCGGCGAGCGACGAGCAGCAGACTTCGATCTTTCGCATAGCGGTAAATGTTTAATGATATCGATACATGTTATCCGTGTTTTCGTCAATAGTCGGTTGCTGTTCGCCGACGGCGGCAGCGAACTGCCGACCTCGCTTGCGAGGTCGAAACATATCTACCGAGTTCCCGCGATCTTTTGCGGATAAACATAAAATGTTTTGCACTGCAAAATTAATAAATAATCCGATTGCGAAAGAACGATATTTGCAGTCGGTAACGAGATTTACAAACCCTGCGGCGTCCGCGTGCGGCGCGCCGCGCAAAATGCGGAATATTATGAGAATTGAAAAGATCGTCGCGCGCGAGATTCTGGACTCTCGCGGCAATCCCACGGTGGAAACGGATGTCATTCTGGAGTCGGGCGTAATGGGCCGCGCCTCGGTGCCGTCGGGAGCCTCGACGGGCGAGCACGAGGCACTGGAACTGCGCGACAACGACGCGCTGCGTTACGGCGGCAAGGGAACGCTGAAGGCCGTGGCCAACGTCAACGAGGTGATCGCCCCCGAACTGTGGGGCATGTCGGTGCTGGAGCAGCGTCGCATCGACCGCAAGATGCTGGAACTGGACGGCACGCCGACCAAATCGAAGCTGGGTGCGAACGCCATCCTCGGCGTGTCGCTGGCCGTGGCGAAGGCGGCGGCGAACTATCTGGGCGTACCTCTTTACCGCTACATAGGCGGCACCAACGCTCATGTGATGCCCGTGCCGATGATGAACATCATCAACGGCGGTTCGCACAGCGATGCGCCGATAGCGTTTCAGGAGTTCATGATACGCCCCGTGGGTGCGACGTCGTTCCGCGAGGGTTTGCGTATGGGCGCGGAGGTGTTCCATGCCTTGAAAAGGGTGCTGCACGACCGCGGGCTGAGTACGGCCGTGGGCGACGAAGGCGGTTTCGCTCCCGCGTTGAACGGCACCGAAGATGCCTTGGAGTCGATTCTTGCGGCCATAGAATCGGCAGGATACCGACCCGCGGAGGATGTCACGATCGGAATGGACTGCGCCTCGTCGGAGTTCTATCGCGACGGCGTGTACGACTATACGTTGTTCGAGGGCGCGACGGGTGCCCGACGCACGGCCGACGAGCAGATAGCCTATCTGGAGCAGCTCGTGTCGAAGTATCCGATCGACTCCATCGAGGACGGCATGAGCGAGAACGATTGGGAGGGTTGGCGCAAGCTGACCGAGCGTATAGGCGACCGCTGCCAGCTCGTGGGCGACGATCTGTTCGTGACCAACGTGGAGTTCCTGTCGAAAGGCATTGCCGAGAAGTGCGGAAACTCCATACTTATAAAGGTAAACCAGATAGGTTCGCTGAGCGAGACACTCGATGCCATTGAGATGGCCCATCGTCACGGTTATACCACCGTGACGTCGCACCGCTCGGGCGAGACCGAGGATGCCACCATAGCCGACATAGCCGTGGCGGTGAACAGCGGTCAGATAAAGACGGGTTCGCTGAGCCGTTCGGACCGCATGGCCAAATACAACCAGCTGCTGCGTATCGAGGAGGAGCTGGGCGATCTGGCCGTTTACGGTTACAGGCGGATAAGGTAGGGGATGTGCTTAGGGATATAAGCACGTGTTTATGCGCCGCAGCTGTTCGCTGACGGCGGTCGGAATGCGCGAACCTTTCGGGAGAGCAGCAGTCCGCCGCATGGGGCGGCGGCGAACTGCCGACATCGCACGGCGATGTCGAAATGTCGGATGTAAAAATTCATAAAACATGCTCCCTCCCGCGCGAAATCGTTGCGGGAGGGGGATTTGTTATATTTGCCGTTCTGTTTGTTGCTGTAAATTAATATAATACATAAAGTATTGATTTGCAGGTTATAACGCTAATGTGTAATAATTGTTGATAACTTTTCCCGCGGGCGGATTGCGCTGTTGCGGCTTATCCTTAATTTTGTTCTCGCGATGGGTTCTCCTTTGCGGCGGTCGCGCCGCGTCGGAGATTAAAAGGGAACACCTGTGCGATTCAGGGACTATCCCCGTAGCTGTAAGCTCTCGAAAATGTCGCACAATCTTATGGTCACTGCCTTCGGGCGGGAAGACCGTGCGGCCCGAGTGAGTCAGAAGACCTGCCTGTCGGATATGCGAGTCGTAATGTTTTCGGGTGAAGAACATGCGGCTGACCGAAATTTTAATCACTGACGGTTTTTGCATGCGGAGCGCGTATCGGCGTTTCGTCGGCAACGAAAGCGAATATTAAAGACCAAGTAAGATGATACAGACAGTAGTTAAACGAGACGGCCGCGTGGTGGGATTCAACCGCGAAAAGATCGCAGCCGCAATCCGCAAGGCCATGCTCACCACCGAGCGGGGCGAGGACGAGGCGTTGGTGTACAAGATAACCGACCGCATAGAGTGCCGCGGATCGGAGAAGATTTCGGTGGAGCAGATTCAGGACATGGTGGAGATGGAGTTGATGAACTCGCCGCGCAAGGAGGTTGCGAAGCGCTATATAGCTTACCGCGACAAGCGCAGCATCGCCCGCAAGGCCAAGACTCGCGACATATTTCTGGAGATAATCGAGGCCAAGAGCAACGACATCACCCGCGAGAACGCCAACATGAACGCCGATACTCCCGCGGGCATGATGATGAAGTTCGCCAGCGAGACCACCAAACCTTTCGTCGACGATTACCTGCTCTCGGAGCGGACACGTACCGCATTGCGCAATAACTACATACACATTCACGACAAGGATTACTATCCCACCAAGTCGCTCACCTGCATACAGCATCCGCTGGACAAGATTCTGGAGCACGGTTTTCAGGCCGGGCACGGCGAGTCGCGTCCCACCAAGCGCATCGAGACGGCCAGCATCATGGGTTGTATATCGATGGAGACGGTACAGAACGAGATGCACGGCGGGCAGGCCATTCCCGCGTTCGATTTCTATCTGGCACCCTACGTGCGACGGTCGTTCGTCGAGGAGGTGAAGACTCTGGAGCGTTTCAGCGGCGAGGACTATTCGCACCTCTACGACGCGCAGTTCCCAGATTACGTCGAGCGTGATTTGGATGGTCTGAAAGGCGATGAGCGCGTGTTGCAGCATGCCATCAACCGCACCGTCGGACGCGTACACCAGTCGATGGAGGCGTTCATCCACAACATGAACACCATCCATTCGCGCGGCGGCAATCAGGTCGTGTTCTCGTCGATCAATTACGGTACCGACACCTCTGCCGAAGGGCGCTGCATTATCCGCGAGCTGTTGGTCTCGACCTACGAGGGCGTGGGCAACGGCTCGACGGCGATATTCCCAATACAGATATGGAAAAAGAAGCGCGGCGTGAGCTATCTGCCCGAGGATCCCAACTACGATCTCTACAAGCTGGCCTGCAAGGTTACGGCGCGGCGGTTCTTCCCCAATTTCGTGAATCTCGACGCTCCGTTCAACCATCACGAGAAGTGGCGCGCCGACGATCCCCAACGTTATCTCTACGAGGTGGCGACCATGGGATGCCGTACGCGCGTGTTCGAAAACCGTTTCGGCGAGAAGACTTCGGTAGGCCGAGGCAACTTGTCGTTCACGACGATCAACATCGTGCGGCTGGCTATCGAGTGCATGGATATAGCGGACGAGGGGGAGCGCATCGGAAAATTCTTCGAGAAGCTGGACGATGTTCTGGAGACCACGGCGTGTCAGTTGTGCGACCGTTACGATTTTCAGAAGACGGCGCTTGCCAAACAGTTCCCGCTGTTGATGTCGTCGTTGTGGGCGGGAAGCGAGAAGCTCGGTCCTAACGACACCATCGAGAGCGTCATAAATCAGGGTACTCTGGGCATAGGTTTCATCGGTCTGGCCGAGTGCCTTATAGCACTCGTGGGCAAGCACCACGGAGAGAGCGCCGAAGCACAGGAGCTGGGTTTGAAGATCATCGGCCGCATGCGCGAGCGCGTGAACGGATTTTCGGAGCGTTTCGGACATAATTTCAGTGTGCTGGCCACTCCTGCCGAGGGCTTGTCGGGCAAGTTCACGAGTCGCGACCGCAAGGATTTCGGCGAGCTGAAGGGCATTACCGACAAGGCGTATTACACCAATTCGAACCATGTGCCCGTCTATTATCACTGCTCGCCCAAGCACAAGGCCGAGGTGGAGGCGCCGTACCATGCGCTTACGGGCGGCGGACACATATTCTATGTGGAGATCGACGGCGACGCCACGCACAATCCGCAGGCGATAATGGATATAGTCGACCTGATGGACAAGTACGACATAGGTTACAGCTCGGTCAACCACAACCGTAACCGCTGCATGGACTGCGGATACGAGGATGCCGACGAGAACCTGACCGTGTGTCCCAAGTGCGGCGGCGATAATATCGACAAATTGCAGCGCATTACGGGCTATCTGGTCGGTACGACCGATCGCTGGAACAAAGCCAAGCTCGCCGAGCTGCGCGACCGCGTGGTTCATAAGTAGGATGCCATGCTGAGAGTGCTGCGCATAGTCGAGGGTACGTCGGTCGACGGGGTAGGGTTGCGGACTTCGATCTACGGGGCGGGCTGCGCCAACCGTTGCGAGGGGTGCCACAATCCGCAGTCGTGGGATCCCGCGGGCGGCGAGCCGATGAGCGTGGCTTCGGTGCTGGAGCGGATAATCGCGGCCGACCTCGACGTTACCTTTTCGGGCGGCGACCCGATGTTTCAGGCCGCGGAGTTCGCGGCGCTGGCACGAGCCGTGCGCGCGAGCACCGATAAGACGATATGGTGTTATACGGGATTTACGTTCGAACAGATCATGGAGCGCGGCGGAGCCTGCGAGGAGTTGTTGCGCGCGGTGGATGTTTTGGTCGACGGACGGTTCGTGCTGTCGGAGCGCGATACCTCGCTGCTGTTTCGCGGCAGCCGCAACCAGCGTATAATCGACGTGGCGGCGTCGCTGGCCCGAGGCGAGGTTACGGAGTCGGATCTGTCGTTTTAATCGATTGTAACAGAAACGGCACCTTAACCGCATGTCCGTCGGGAAGCGTGTTTCCGAGATCGGCACACGATATTTTTTACGTCGGCAATCGCAAAAACAGGCGAAATTTTTTGGACGATTCGATTTTGTTTTATACTTTTGCACTGCCTTTTAAGGATGATGCTGTTGTAGCTCAGTGGTAGAGCACTTCCTTGGTAAGGAAGAGGTCACGAGTTCAAGCCTCGTCAACAGCTCTGTAAGTTCGGAGGTTGCATTTATGCAACCTCTTTTTTTGTGCCGTTTCGCGAAGAAAAAGGGGCTGAATTCGAAATCGTATCGGGAGCCGTTCAAAAAGGCAATGTCTTTGCATATAATAATACAATCGAAATCGGGCCTCTTTTAGGTGGAGACATCGTTGATTGGGAATATGCTTTCCCGACGATGGAAATTTGCGGCACCTTTTCGATTATGCGGAGATCCGACGGCGGGAGAGGGGTTTTCGCCACTTGTCGGCTCTGCCGATTTTTAGTTCTGCATAAATGAATGAGTTGCTTTAATTTATAAAACGATCGATTATGACAACTAATCTTGAATTCAAAGGTGGTTTTACCCGCTATTGGTGGATGCCGCTTCTTACGGGGCTGCTTAGTGTCATCATAGGTATTTGGTGTCTGTGTTCACCTGCGACTTCGCTTCCGACACTCGCCCTTTTCTTTGCCGTATGTATTTGTGCCGGCGGAATTCTCAACTTGTGTTTCGGTATCGCAAACTCGGGTGTTACACCCTATTGGGGCTGGAGCATAGCCATCGGCATACTTGAAATCATTTGCGGTTGCTGGCTTTTCATGTTGCCGATAGCAACCGTTACAAGCGTATTTATTTACGTGGTAGGCTTTTATCTGATCGTAAAGGCTGTCGGTTACATGTTTGAGGTGAGTGCATGGTTGAGCTATTCAAGGGATTGGATCGCCATCCTGCTTGGTTTCCTGCTGGTTACGTTGCTCCTATCCTGCATATTTCTGTCGGGACCCATATTCGGCGGGATCGCCGTATGGTTGTATATAGGCTTTGCCTTTATCTCTATGGGTCTTTATCGTCTGACTTTTGCAGCCAGATTACGAAAGATCAACAAACGTTTACGTTCATAGCGAAAGGGCGTTCGACGATTCCTTTTTAGGCGATGGCGTTTCGGGGATGAAATGAACCTGCTGCGCGGATTTACCTTACGGTGAGTAACAAACGAAACGGGATGCGAAATTTCGCATCCCGTTTCGTTCAGATGATTTGCTATTCTTCGATTATTACCCTGAATCCTACGTTGTTGGCGGGCTGCCATGCGAAGTATGAATTGCGGATGTATGCCGCGGCGTTTTTCGGACGGCTGTTCCATGCTCCGCCGCGCACCACTTTGTTGTCGCCCTCGGCAGGCTCGCCCTTGTAGGGGTAGGGTGCGTATGTCGTGCGGGTGAACTCGGCTACATTGCCGTGCATGTCGTACAATCCCCAAGCGTTGGGGGCGTATTGCGCCACGTCGGCTATGGTCATCGTGCCGTCGTCCACCGAATCTTCGCGCGGCATGAAGGTGTAGTAGCGATATACCCAGCTTTTTTCAGATACGGGCTGCGGGTCGATTCCCGACACGGCCATCTTGCGGAGCGAGCGGTCGGCCAGATTCTCCGAGTGTGCGAAATTGCCGTTCAGATCGCCGAACCAGAAATCGGTGTCGCTGCCCGCGCGGCATGCCCACTCCCATTGTGCCTCGGTCGGCAGCGCGGCCTTCACTCCGCAGCGTTCGCCTATCGTGCGGCAGAACTCCGCAGCTTGGTTCCAACTTATGCGGGTCACAGGTTGGTCGGGACGGTTGGCCGCATACCCGGGTCCCACGTGATCTTTCCAGAACTGCGCCGTGTAGCGGCTGTCGTGAGTCGGGTCGACGGTGTTGTACTGGCGGTTGGTAACCTCCGTCTCCGACATCCAGAACGGACGGTCGATCTTCACCACGTTCTCGGGAGCGTTGCCCGCGCCGCGACGGTTGTTGCCCATGACGAACGTGCCTGCGGGTATGCGGACGAACGTCATCTTCACGTCGGGCGCCAGCTCTATCGTGCGTCGCGTCTGGCCGTAGCGCGCCGCCATCTCCTTGGCCTGCTCTTCGGTGAAGGGGAAGTGCTTGGTCTTCGCATCCTTGTATTCGGGGCGTTTGCTTTCGTCGCGCTCGGCTGCAGGCTGCGGATGCGAGCGCAGATACTCGGCATAGTCGTCTATCTCGCGCTGCCACTCCACGCCCGCGCCGTCGGCGTATTTGTTGGCCAGCTCTATGCGGCGGCTGTATTGGTCGGTGGGGCAGTAGGCCACCTTGTTGTAGACGAAACTGCTGTGGCACGGAGCGTTGAAGTCGATCCAGTTGTATATCGTCCGCCACTCCTTGTCGGTGAGCTGCACGCCGTGGTGCCCGCCCTTGAGTATCCGCACCAGCTCGCTGGTCGAGGCGTGGTACTCGTATGGCTTCATCACGTATATGTCGGCCTCGGGACCCTGACGATTGACATAAGGATGCAGATTGAGATAGCTCTGCGACAGATCGAGCCTGCCCGAAGCGGCGATGCGGCTCGGGGCATCGGCTATCTTCTTGCCTCCGCTGAAGTCGGGCTTCGCCCCTTCTGCGTTGTGGCACGCCACGCAGTTGCGGTCGAGTATGGGCTGGATCTCCAGATCGAACGTGAACGGACGCACTCCGCCCTCGGGCGTCTGCAATGCCGACGGCGATTTGGTCGATGCCGCCACGCGCTTGGGCACGGGTATCGAGTTCTGGTCCTCGTGGCAGCCCACGCACGACACAACTTCGCCCGGCATGGCTGTCACCCAGCTTCGCATCCACTGTATGGCGCGGCCTTCGTCGTCCAGCGGTTGGAACGACACGGGAGTGTTGGCGGGAATCTTGAAAATGGCCGATCCGTCGGGTTCCACATCCACCTCGCCCAAGTTGCGCTTGATGTCCCATCCGCTCTGTATGCCTTGCGCTATGTGGTCCGATGCAGAATTGACGTATGTGTATTCGTATGCGAACACGCGCAGTTTCTTAACCGTGCCGACAGGAACCTGCGGCAGTCCCTCGCCTTGATATATGTCTTGTATGAATACCGTCGCCTCCTTGTCGCCTCGTTTTATGCGGTCGGGAATGACTGGCGGGGTGGGGCGTTTGTTGACGATTATGGGGTTGATGAGACCCTCGCCCTCGTATTCGGCCAGCAGTGTCATATTGTCGTACACGTCCACCAGATATATTCCCCACAGCGATTCGGGTGTCAGTTTGGCCGACACGAGGAAATATTTGTCGCTTATGGGGTAGGGCTTGATGAACTGCGGCCATACGCCGTTCACTAACTCGTCCTTTATGATCGGCACGATGGGGCGTTTGCTGAAAGGCATCTCCTGAATCATGCCCTTCGTCTCCTTGCGTCCGCGCGAGGGATCGAACAGTATGAGGCGTCCCGAACGCGCTATGCCGTGGTGTCCCGATATGATTCCGACGAAGGTGTTGTTGCCGTCGGGCAGGGGCTGTATGTCGAAAATGCTGTTGGGGAACCATCCTCCGCTGCCGTACAGCGCCTTGGTCTCGGTGCCGTCGGGGTTGGCGTGCATGACGAAACGCGAATAGTAGTGCGTCAGGTCGGTGTACTCCCAGCGCACGTACATCAGGCGGCCGTTGTTCATCACGCGCGGGTGCCAGTTGGCGTCTTGGTCGAACGTCATGCGGCGCATCTCGCCCGTCTCGGGCTCGTAGGCTATCATGTTGCCTACCTGATCCGATCCGTTCACGCACGGCACGCCTTGGTAACCTATGTTGCTCATGGCGACGATCCGTCCGCTCGGCATGTAGGCTGCGTCGAAGAACTCCAGATCGGGTTCGTCGACCGTGATTGCCTTGTGTAGCCCCGTGCCGTCGCGACGCACCTCGTAGACGCTCCAATGACTATTTTCGTCTGCGGCCGTGAACAGGATGCGTTCGCCGTCCCAGTGCAGCAGCAGGTCGGTCACCGACGATCCGTTGGCGGGTTTGTATATGGTTCGGCTCTTCACCTCGCCGCGCAGGTCGCTCAGCTCGGCTATCTCGGCGTCGAATCCGCTGCGTGCCGCCGACGATTGGTTCGACCAGTTGTTGTCCTGCGTGCCGAGCGCGGGCGCCCATACCCGACGCGCCCGATCGTCGCCGAGACGATAGCGCCCCACGATGATCTTAGCGTCGTCCAAAAGGGGATTCGAGAGCAGGATTTCGC
Organism: uncultured Alistipes sp.; assembly: GCA_964390585.1. Taxonomy (GTDB): domain Bacteria; phylum Bacteroidota; class Bacteroidia; order Bacteroidales; family Rikenellaceae; genus Alistipes. The sequence continues at coordinate 98,245 of CAYMIH010000001.1, read as the reverse complement.
GCTTGAGCTCTGCTATGCGCTCTTTGTCGGCGTTTTCCGCGCAAAGTTTCTCCAGCTCGTCTATCTTCGCGGCATAGCGCTCGGCGTCGTAAGCGGGATTCTTGCGGAAATCGTCGTATGCGCTGCGTACCGAACGGATGTCGAAATACTCCGTCTCGGCCTCCGTGCGCATGCGCTGCGCCTGCTCGGGCGTGACCTGAGCCCGTACCGACGCGGCCCATAAAATCGCTGAAAGAATTAGGATTTCGGTTTTCATTTCGTAGCTGTTTTATTTTAGGTCTTTTGTTTTATGATCTTGTTGTATCGACATCGCTTGGCGATGTCGACAGTTCGCCGCCACCCCGCGCGGCGGACTGCAACTCGCCGTAAGGCTCGCATGCGTCCTCCGCTGTCGGCGAACAGCTTTATTCATTCGGGCGTGCTATCCCCTCTATCTCCACCAACAGCTCCTCGCGGCAAATGTCGGCTGCAAGGTACAGCGCGGGCGCGTCGGGGTAGTTTTCCGCCATCCATCTCTCTGCCGCCTCGGCATCCGTTTCGCGTTTGATGTATACCCGCAGCATGGTGTAACTTGTCGCGGCTGCCTCTATTCCGTGACGGGCGAGGTTCTCTCGGCCCGCGAGCGTCGCTATGTTGTCCATGGTCATGGCTGTCTGTTCCGCTATGTCGCTGCGGCAGCTCTCTTCGCCGCGTATGGCTGCCGTTCCCGATATGTAGACCATCGCCGCGCCGCTGTCGGCCACGTAACGTGCCCGTTCGAATTTCGGCGTGGTCTTGTCGCGGTTCTGCGGCTTGTCTATCAATACTTTCTGCGAATAGGCGTGCGCCGCTACCTGCAACGGATTGTCTATCGCCACGCTTGCAGCCGCATCGCGCACCGCGTCGAACATCACCGACACTCCGCCCGTTCGGGTCCCGATTCCCGTGGCGGCGGGGTAGCCGTTCGGCCACTCGCAACAGTCGTAGAATCGGCTGCGGGCATCGTTGAACATCTGGTAATGCTGTCCCTCGGGGGCCATACGGGTTATCTGCTCGATGTAGTTCCACTGCCTTGCGATGTCGGTCGCCGCGAATCCCTCCGCCGCGAGTATTTCGGTCATACGACCGAATATCGCATCGGCCTGCCTGCCTGTGTCGAGCGTGAGATCGGACTGCAAATTACCCGATATTATTTCGCTGCCATCGATTACCGCGTAATCTTCGTGCCGCACTATATTAGCGGATTCGGCGAGTGTGGTCACTTCGGCCGCGAGGCTGCTGCGCAACGGCTTCTGGGCTATGAACCCGACGAGAGGCCCGCCCTCGCCGAACCGTTCGGCGCATATCCTGCATATCGTGTCGCACCGCTCGATATAATCGTCGTTATCGGTTGTATCTCCGAAAAATACGATTCTCGACGCATTCTCCCCGCTCGTTGCGATGCGGTCGGCCAACTCCGCCGCGGCGCGATCGAAATCGGCCTCGCATGTACGGTATATTCGGTAGTTCTTTCGTGTCATCGTTACAACGAATTTACATATTCGGCCAGCGCCTCGGCATCTTTCTGCGATATTTTGCCCTCGATGCCGTGCTTGTGGACGAGGAACACATCCTCCATCGTCGCGGCGCGACCGTCGAACAGATAAGGCGCCGTGCGCCACGTCTCGCATAGCGTTGGGGTGTCCCAACCCTCCTCGAACTCTATGTCGTCGCCTATGCGGTGCATCTTCATGTCGGTGTAGTAGGGTCCCGAGTGGCACTCGGCGCAGCCGTGCTTCTCGAATACCTTGCGTCCCGCGCGGGCCTTCTCCGACAGTTGTCCGTTCACCAGATAGGGGCTGGGCAGCGGTTTGAGCGACCGCAGGTATTCGTCGACGTACAATGCCGTCTCTTCAGGAATATCGAAGAACTGTATGAACTTGTATCCCGCCCGCACGGCCACGGCGGCCGAGTCGCGTATTCCCGAGATCATGCACTTCGGCGTCTGGAAGCTGTACAGCATGCTTTTGCAGTTCTTCGGATTTCCTATGCCGTCGTTCATCAGATCCCAGTTCATGCCGTCGGTGCGTCCGTCGCTCGGGTGGCATCCGTTGCACGACTGCCAGTTCTGGTAGCAGTGCGCGGCGTCGTTGAAAGCCCTCTCGCCCTTGTCGGCGGCCGACTCCTCGCGCATGGGGTTGCACGCCACTATGTCGGCATGTCGCGTCGCGAGATCTATTATATTCAAGGTGTCGGAAAAGTATGTCGGCACGTATACTTTTCCATCCTTTAGAGCTATTTTCCTCGGTCCGTTGCCCGCCACGGGTACGCGGCGGCGTATGTCGCGCATGAAGTACAGGTCGTAGTCGAGCTTCTCGGGCTCGGGGTATGCGGCGAGTTTTTCGATCATGGCTTTGTAGTCGACGATGCTTATCTCGTGGGTTCCCGAGTGCGACGCTACGAGATATTCGCCATCGCACGCCACGTCCCAAATACCTCCCGCGCCGCGGTCCGACTCGTCCAGCAGCATCGATCCGATCAACTCCTGCTTTTCGGCATCTATCACGCTGACGGCGTTGGTGTTCATCCATCCTTGTTGAAGTTGCGATGTAGGTACCTGAAAACGTCCGAGGTTGTGCGATACGAATACGTAACAGCCGTCGGGCGAGCATGCTATTCCATGTAAAGCGTTACTTCCGTTACTTAATTTTATATCCTTTATCTTCTTGAAATTGCCGCAGTCTATTATCGACACCGCCGCCGCCACGTAATCTTCGTCGGCACGTCCTGCGGACAGGAAATTGTTGACGTACAGGTATCGGCCGTCGGGCGAGAGTACCGCCGCGCACGGCTCGCGCAAAACCCTCTCCGTCCGCAGCACGTCGCCCGAATGGGTATCTATTTCGCTGACGGTGGCTTTGTAGCGGTTGCATACGTATATTACGCTGCCGTCGGCATTCGCCACGGGAGCGCATGCCCCCATCCCCGTCGGCCGCGAGTACACTATCGAGCGATTCGCCAAATCTATCTTCTCTATGCGGCCATCGTCGTAACTCGTCGTAAGATAGGCGCTTCCGTCCTTGACGATCACGCCCGTCGGCTCTCGGTCGAGTTGCCATGCGGCTTGCTTCACGCCGTTGCGGTCGATCATCGTCAGGGTCGAGGTACCCTTGTCGGCCGTCAGTATGTATCCGTCGTCGGTGACCGCTATGTCGGTGGTGTACAGCGGCTTCGCTCCGCGGGGCTGCATGGCTGCGCACAGCAGCAGCGCGGGGATCGTGACGGTAGGTAACAGCTTCAATAATCGTTTCATATCTCTTTCGTGTATCCGAGTTTCTGCGATATTTCGTTCGCGCAATCGATTATCGCACCTCCGTGCGAGGGAATTGCGGCGTCGGGGATTCGGCCCTCGGGGCCCGTGATCCACACCGCGGCCACGGCCTTGCCGTAGCGGTTGAATATCGGCGCTCCTATGCAACGCACTCCCGCCAGCTCTTCGCCCGAGTCGAGCGCATAGCCCGACTGTCGCACGAGGTCGAGCTGCGCGAGAAAATCGCTTTCGCAGGCTATGGTGTTTTCGTTGTATCGGGTGTAGACTATCTTTTTCAGCAGCAGGCTGCGTTCGTGTTCGTCCATGAACGCCGTTATGGCCTTCCCGGGCGCGGAGGCGTGAAGACATACGCTCATTCCGGGCTTTACGGTGAAACAGAAGTGGTGCGAACCTATGATCTGGTCGAGAATCACTATTCGATCTTCGGTGAGTGTGCCGACCACGACCGTTTCCGATAGCCTGTCGCGCAGCCGTCGCATGGGATCGTAAGCGTATTCGAGCAGCGACGGGCCTCCTATCGACGACATCGCCATGCCGAATTTTTGTGCGTCAGTGAGAACCTTGCGGTTACTTCATCTTTTACAAGATATCCCTGCTCCACGAACGAACACAGCAGACGATAGAGCGAAGTCTTGGGAGTGGCGGTCATGGTCGTGAGTTCCGCGAGGGTCAGTCCTTGCGGATACTGCGACACGATCTCCAGCAACTCCATGCCCTTCGTGAGTATGGGGATGTTGTATTTGGTCTTTTCGGTTTGTATGTGGTCGGCGTAGTTTCTCATTTAGAATGAAGTTTCAAATGCGGAACCATCATGCAAATGTAATATATATTTTTCAATTCGTCAAGTGAAATGTTTCGATCCGATGCCATTGCCAAAAAAAACGGCGGTTTATTTGGAACGGACCGACAAAAGCACTATTTTTACCCTAAAATTTAATAATCGAATATATGAACATGTCAAAAATGCTGACCGCTTGTGCCGTTGCCTGTGTGTCGGCGTTCGCATCGTGCGGAAAATTGATCGCTACGGACGGCAATGTCGACATTATTCCGCTGCCCGAAAAGGTTGTCGTCGGTGAGGGGGCGTTCGTTTTAAGGCCCACCACTTCGGTGGTGCTTTTCTTCGAACCCGAGAATATCGATTACGCCGTCGATTTCTGGCGCGACGTCATGAAGGAGGCGCTCGACATAACGACACTCGGCGTTGTCGACGGCAACAGCCCCGGCGCTACCAAACGCAATGCCGTGAATATATGGGAGGACAAGGACATGGCGGACGAACAGTATCGTCTGGTGGTTCGCCGCGATCATATCGACATCTATGCGTCGAAAGCCAACGGTGTATTCTATGCGTTCCAGACGTTGCGTCAGATGCTTCCCGTCGAGGCATTCGACTTCGAAGGCAAGCGCCGTATCGAGATCCCCGTATGCACGATCGAGGACAAGCCCTATTTCGACTACCGCGGATTCATGTTCGACATGGGCCGCCATATCTTCGGCGTGCAGGATCTGAAAGAGACGCTCGACATTTTGGCGATGCACAAGATCAATAAGTTCCACTGGCATCTGACCGAGGATCAGGGATGGCGCATCGAGATAAAGAAATATCCCAAGCTCACCGAGATCGGCAGCGTCCGCAAGTCGTCGCCCGTCGGCCGCAACGAGGGTCAGGACGGCAAGCCCTACGGAGGCTATTTCACGCAGGACGAGGTGCGCGACGTGGTGAAGTACGCCGCCGAACGTTTCATAACCGTGATTCCCGAGATCGAGATCCCGGGCCACTCGGTGGCTGCGCTGGCCGCCTATCCCGAACTGGGATGCACGGGCGAGCAATACGAGGTTCTTACGTGGTGGGGTATCGACGAGCGCGTGATCTGCCCGGGCAAGAAGCAGTCGTTCACTTTTCTGGAGGATGTGCTCACCGAGGTCATGGACCTCTTCCCGTCGGAATATATCCACATCGGCGGCGACGAGTGTCCCAAGACCGTTTGGCACAAGTGCCCCGACTGCCGTAAGCGCATGAAGGCCGAAGGGCTCAAGAACGAGGCCGAATTGCAGTCTTACGTGACGGCCCGCGTGGAGAAGTTCCTCAATGACCACGGCCGCAAGATCATCGGCTGGGACGAGATCCTCGAAGGCGGAGTTACGCCGAGCGCCACGGTGATGGCTTGGCGCGGCCCGCAGTACGGCATCAAGGCCGCCAAGCAGGGCAACCACGTGATCATGGCTCCCAATACCCATTGTTACCTCGATTACTACCAGAGCCGCGACACGAAGAACGAACCGCTGTCTATCGGCGGTTATCTGCCTCTGGAGAAGACCTACTCGCTCGATCCTTACGATAAGTTGAACGATGCCGAGCGCAAATACATCCTCGGCGTGCAGGGCAATCTGTGGACGGAGTACATTTCGGAGTACGACCATGCGCAGTACATGGCCTTGCCGCGCCTGAGCGCCATAGCCGAGGTGGGATGGAGCTATCCCAACAAGGATTACGATTCGTTCGTGAAGCGCTTGCATCATCTTGCCGAGCTGTTCGACCACTACGGCTACAATTACGGCAAACACGCCCTCGCCGATGCAAATGCCGAAAAAACGGAATAACCAATACCTAAATATTTAAACTTATGAAGATAAATCGTTTGTTCATTCTGTGCGCCGCCCTGTTTGCGGGCCTTGCGATGCAGAGTTGCTGCGACGGATGCGGATCGACCGCATCGGGCGACAATTACAAGTTCAAGGACGGCATGATTGTGTTCGACGAGCCTGCGCGCGCCGCAGGTCAGAAGTCGATGCTTGGATTCGCCGCCGATCCCATCCCCGTGGTCCGCGTGGGATTCATCGGACTCGGCATGCGCGGCCCGGGTGCCGTAGGCCGCTTCACCCACCTCGACGGCGTTGAGATCAAGGGCCTGTGCGACCTCGAGGCCGACAACGTAGCCAAGTGTCAGAAAACGCTGGAGGCCGCGGGGCTTCCCAAGGCCGACGAGTACGTGGGTCCCGAGGCCTACAAGGAGCTTTGCGAGCGCGACGACGTAGACCTTATATATATAGCCACCGACTGGGTGAACCACGTGCCTCTGGCCGTCTACGCCATGGAGCACGGCAAGCATGTGGCTGTGGAGGTTCCCGCTGCAACCAATGTCGCCGAGTGCTGGCAGCTGGTCGACACCTCGGAGCGCACGCGCCGTCACTGCATGATGCTCGAAAACTGCGTCTACGACTTCTTCGAGCTCACCTGCCTCAATATGGCTCAGCAGGGCCTTTTCGGCGAGATCGTACATGCCGAGGGTGCCTATATCCACAATCTGTCGGATTATTGGGACGACTATCACAACAACTGGCGTCTGGATTTCAACCAGAAGCACCGCGGCGACGTCTATGCTACCCACGGTTTCGGCCCCTGCTGTCAGGCTCTCAACATCCACCGCGGCAACCGTCTGACCCATCTGGTTTCCATGGATACCAAGTCGGTGAACGGTCTGGCCAAGGCCAAGGAGAAGATGGGATCGACCGAGTTCGCCAACGGCGACCACACCGTCACTCTGGTTCAGACCGAGAAGGGGCAGACCATCGAGATCCAGCATAATGTCTACACTCCGCGCCCCTACAACCGCCTCTACCAGTTGACTGGTTCGCTCGGATTCGCCAACAAGTATCCCATCAGCGGCTTTACTTTCATGCTGGGTCAGATTCCCGCTGACGTGCTCCCCGAGGGCGCCAATATCAATCCCCACGGATTCGTATCGCCCGAGGTGCAGGCTGCCGTGTTGGAGGCCTACAAGCACCCCATACATCGCGAGATCGAGGAGAAGGCCAAGCAGGTGGGCGGCCACGGCGGTATGGACTTCGTGATGGACTATCGTCTGATCTACTGCTTGCAGAACGGTCTGCCGCTCGATCAGGATGTCTACGATGCGGCCGAGTGGTCGTGCATCGGCGAGCTGTCGGCTGTTTCGGCCAAGCACAACAGCATGCCCGTCGCCGTTCCTGACTTCACCCGCGGCGAGTGGAACAAGCTCGACGGTCTGAAGTTCGCCACGAAGTAAAAGGGTAATTATCTGTCGGGGCGCAGTCTGCGGGGTGAGCGAGCAGCGAGCTTTCGCAGGCTGCGACTCGCTTTTCGACGAACTCCGATAAAAAAATGCAAAAAAAACGGACAGAATTGTTGTCGGTATAAAAAATATCGCTATATTTGCACCAAAGAACAGAATATTATGCTTCGCGGTATACATAACATGTGGTGGCGTTCATTGTCGATAAAGAACAATGACGTTGAACTTGCATGATATGCGTGAAAGGAAGATAAAGATTCGAAGGCCATTGTTCGTAAGAGCGATGGCCTTTTTTTGTATACTTAGCACTAAAAGTAAAAAGGTAATGGAAACAAAGAAATTCGTATTGCCCGAGAGCGAGATGCCGAAGGCATGGTACAACATCGTGGCCGACATGCCCAACAAGCCTCTGCCCGCCCTTGATCCGCGCACCAAGAAACCCGTTACGGCCGAGGCCATGAACTGCATCTTCGGCGAGGAGCTGGTAAAGCAGGAGATGTCGACGGAACGTTACATCGAGATTCCCGACGAGGTTCAAGATCTGTATAAGATATGGCGACCCACCCCCGTGGTGCGTGCTCGCAATCTCGAAAAGCTGCTCGATACGCCCGCCAAGATCTATTTCAAGAACGAGAGCGTGTCGCCCGCAGGTTCTCACAAACCCAACACGGCCATTCCTCAGGCCTATTACAACGCCAAGCAGGGCATAAAATACCTCTCTACCGAGACGGGCGGCGGACAGTGGGGTAGTGCGATGGCTTTGGCCTGCCAGTATTTCAACATCGACCTGCGCGTCTACATGGTCAAGGTGAGCTATCACCAGAAACCCTACCGCAAGCTGTTGATGAACGCATGGGGCGCCGACGTGATTCCCTCGCCGAGTACCACCACGCAGGCGGGCCGCGATATCCTCGCCGCCGATCCCGATTGCTCGGGCAACCTCGGCATCGCCATCTCGGAGGCTGTGGAGATCGCTCTCGCGCACGGCGAAACCACCCGCTACTGTCTGGGCAGCGTGATGAACCACGTGCTTCTGCACCAGACCGTCATAGGCGAGGAGGCCCTGCGACAGATGGAGATGGCGGGCGACGATCCCGATATCGTGATCGGTTGCTTCGGCGGCGGCTCGAACTTCGCGGGCATAGGCTTCCCGTTCCTGCGCCGCAACCTTTGCGACGGCAAGAAGGCCCGCGTGATCGCCGTTGAGCCCGCTTCGTGCCCCAAACTCACCCGCGGCGAGTTCCAATACGATTTCGGCGACACGGCGGGCATGACGCCTCTTATGCCGATGTATACGCTGGGACACGATTTCCAGCCGTCGGATATCCACGCGGGCGGCCTGCGTTACCACGGTGCGGGACCTATCGTGAGCCAGCTCTACAAGGACGGACTTATGGAGGCCACGTCGGTACATCAGCTGGAGACATTCGCCGCAGGCATGATGTTCGCCAAGAGCGAAGGCATTATCCCCGCACCCGAATCGACGCATGCCATAGCCGTGGCTGTCCGCGAGGCGAAGCGCGCCAAGGAGGAGGGCAAGGAGAAGACCATCCTGTTCAACCTCTCGGGTCACGGTTTGATCGACCTGTACGCCTACGAGCAGTATTTCGAGAACAAGTTGGTGGATTACGAAGTTCCCGAGTCGGAAATACGTAAAACTTTGGACTTGCTGGACAAGATTATTTGACGGTAAGGTGAAATGAATTGAAAGCGGCTGTCCGACGATATCGTCGGACAGCATCTTTTTTTCGACGGCGGCAATGTTAAGCTGACGAACGGATTTCGGCATCTGTTAAGTCGCGGTCTCTGCCGAGACAAACGGCTTGGACTGCGTATCTTTAGTCGTTCGAAAATAGAAAATCCCGCATTTTTTGTCTGCGAAGATGCCTGTTTCCGTTGCTATTTCGCTGCTGCGGACTTATATTTGCACGGCATACGGAAAGCCTTGCAATGACGATGAACAAATTCGAACCATACCGAATAGAGTACAATCCGCAGGGGGCGGAGATGTGCGGCGACGTAAAGGCGGGATTTCCATCGCCCGCGGAAGATTCTCCGCGCGAACGACTCGATCTGCTGCGGCTCATAATACGTCATCCCGCCTCGACATTCTATTTCCGCGTGAGCGGTGTAAGCATGACCGATGCGGGGCTCGACGAGGGCGACATAATAGTGGTGGATCGCAGTCTCGATGCCGACGACGGCCGTATAGCCGTGTGCTTTCTCGACGGTGAGTTCACCGTAAAACGCATCCGCCGCGAGAATGGAAACATCCGCCTCATGCCTGCCAACGACCGATATGACCCGATAGAGATAACGGCCGAAAGCGATTTCGACATCTGGGGTGTAGTGACCTATGTCATAAAAAAGGTGTAATTCGATGTACGCTCTTGCCGACTGCAACAACTTCTTCGTATCGTGCGAACGCCTGTTCCGTCCCGACTTGAACGGACGGCCCGTCATCGTGCTGTCGAACAACGACGGCTGTGTCATAGCGCGCAGTAACGAGGCGAAAGCGTTGGGGATAAGGATGGGCACGCCGTTTTTCAAGATAAGCGATTTGGTGAAGCGCCACGACATAACCGTGTTCTCGGGGAATATGGAGCTCTACGGCGACATGTCGCGCCGCGTGCAGCAAACCTTGGCGGAATTCGCTCCCGCCATCGAACGTTACAGCATCGACGAGGCGTTTCTCGATCTGCGGGGTATGCGCGACACCGATTTCGATGCGCTCGCGAAAGAGATCTCGCGCCGCTGCCGTCGCAATACGGGCATCCCCGTATCGGTGGGCATAGCTCCGACGAAGACGCTCGCCAAGGTAGCGTCGAAACTCTGCAAGCGATATCCCAAGCTGCAAGGCGGGTGCTACATGCACCGAAAGGAGGATATAGAAAAGGTGTTGCGAAAATTCCCCGTGAAGGACGTATGGGGTATAGGACGCCAATTTTCTGTACAACTCACCGAACGGGGCATCGTAACGGCATTTCAATTCGCCTCGCTGTCGCGGGAGTGGGTGCGCAACCTGATGGGAACATCGGGAGTGAGGACATGGCTGGAACTGCACGGCGAAGCGTGCATCGACTTCGAAACGGGTTTTCAGGCCAAGCAATCGATATGCACGTCGCGCAGCTTCGCCACCGAGATATACGATCGGAACGAACTCGCCGAGCAGGTGGCCAAGTTTACCGCGATGACCGCCGAGAAACTGCGTAAACAAAACTCCGCATGCGGGCAACTGTCGGTATTCGCATGGACCAACCGATTCCGTCAGGACGAACAGCCGAGCAGGGGAAGCAGCATCGTCATTCCGTTCGAAACGGCTACCGACAACACCATGGAGATGGTGAAAGCTGCGGGTGCGGCGATCCGCGAAATATTCGTCGGAGGATGCGGTTACAAAAAAGCAGGCGTGATCGCCTCGGCCATCATACCCGCCTCGGGTGTGCAACCCGCGCTGTTCGACACGCGCGACCGCACGCGTTGTCGCAAATTGATGCAAACGATCGATTCGATCAACCGATCGTTGGGACGCGATTCGATTATCGTGGCAAGTCAGGGCTTCGGCGACATCAAGATACGCCGCGACCATCGTTCGCCGCACTACACTACCGACCGTGACGATCTGCCTACGGTGACTGTAAAATAGCCCGCTGCGTCCGCCGCGCAAGTATTATGCACTTCGCGGCTCTTTGACTCGCACAACATAAAGCGCTCGCAAAAACGACCGCCGAAATTCGTTGCACGGCACTTTGCCGCATTTCGTCGTTTTTGCGAGCGCTTGGAGCTGTGCCCAAGGGTCAGTTCCGCCGATTATCAGAACTTTATCGTATAGACCGAATTGCTTCCGTCAGTCGATTTGTAAAGTATTTTGATGCCTGTGTAATCCGCCATCGATATGTTTAACAGCTCGGGCTTGATTTTGTACGATACGTAAGTGTTGTATTCATACAGCTCGGAGTCGTTGTTCGAGTTGTGCTGCAATTCGAGGTAGAGATATCCGTCGTCCTCATAGAGCGATCGGAAAGCACCGTCGTGATTCTCTTTAGTGTTGTATACGAGGGCCACAGAATGCCGCGAGGTGCTGTTGTTGCCCCACATGAATCGGATCTGGAGGTTCACGAAGTCGCGGGCATAGTATCCATCCTCCACGTCGATTCTGGCGGTATAATCGTCTATGTCGCCGAGTTCTTCATCGTATATGTTGCGTACAGGATCCACCGACACTCCGTAAACGGCAGAGATGGTGATTACCCGATCGAATCCCGTAGCGGTTTGCTCCTCGATGGTGTAGTAGATTATGGCGCGCGACTCGTTGTCGATTGATGGTTTGAACGTAATGTCGGTGGCGTTGGTGACATACGCGGTTTCACCATTGTCGAAAGCTACATAGAAGTTACCCGTACTCCAAGTTCCCTCCACCAAGCTGACCAATGACGAATACATCTTATCGGAAGATTTGTTGTTGCAAGATACGCCGACAAAAAGCGCGGCAGCCGAAATCATTGCAATTGTAAACAGTTTTTTCATTATATTTAAAATACGTTTAAATTTATTCCTTAATTACAACGCAAATATAAACAAAATATTATGCCTGATACGCTTTTTCGATATCTTTTTGCATCGATAGGGCTCGTGCGGTGCGCATCGTGCTGAGTGAATGTGCTTTACATCCGTACACCCTAAATGACGGCGACCGACTTCACGGGAAGCCGATCGCCTTGCTTATGCTTTGGTTGGGTTTTATTTACTGTGCCGTGCCGTTTCACTCGGCCGTTTTTTTCGGAAATCCTATCACCTGAATCTCGTCGATCGATTTCGGGGTGTTGGGTTTCGTCGGCTCGTCGGCCGCCGCATCGCTCGGAATATTGAATTCCACGGGAAGGGTGAATTTCACGTTCACGGCTTTTCCGTCCTGCTCGCCGGGGGTCCATGCGGGCGACTGCGACAGGACCTTGATTACCTGCTCCGACAATATGCGGTCGGGCGTCTGCAATATTTGCACGTCGGTGACATTGCCCTGCTTGTCGATGATGAATGATGCCACGACCCTGCCCGTTATGTTCTTTTGCATCGCTTCCTCGGGGTAGCGTATTCTGGACATGACGTAGTTGCGGAACTTGTTCAGATCGCCGTCTTGGAATGTGGGCATCTTGTCGACGATCAGATAGGCCTCCTCGCTGCCGCTGCTCTTGACCTGCGCCGAGAAAAAGGCCTCCTCGCCGCTCGTCAGCTGCGTCGAGCTTTGTCCCGATCCCGTTGATGTCATTGTCATGTTTATCTCGCTCTTACCGTCGGATTTGTCGGAAGCCATTCTTATCTTCAGATCGATGTTGCTGTCGACGTCGGAACTCGACATCGAGAAATTGTATGAGACGGATTTGTATCCCTCGCGGCTGAGTTCTATATTCATGTTGTTCGTGGGCGACAATGCGAGGCGGCCGTTAGTGTCGGTAACGTACTCCTTGCCTGCCGCTACGACCTTCACGTTGCTGAGCGGCGAGCCGTTCTCGTCGGTTACGGTCAGGTGCAGGGTGGCGGGTTTCTGGTCCGCCGCCGCAACCGATTCCGTCTGCCGGTTGTCGTCCGTCCGATAGTCGGCGGCCTTGGCCGTGAAAGAGAATGTGCAGAGCAGTCCCGCGACTACGGGTGCGACGGCCAGTGTGCGCAGCAGGGCATACCTGCCGCTTTTCGGTGTTGTCATCATTTTGAAACGTTTTTTTGTTAATGAATCTCTGAGACCGTTGGCTATGTCCGGACTATATCCAAGCAGACTCTTCAATATGGTTGCAATGTAGTTGTTTATGTCGTATCCTCCGCGGAGCACGTCGGCATCGGCCTCGTATTCGTGCACCTCGGCCAGACGCCGCTGCGCTATCCATGCGAACGGATTCCACCACATGGCGGCCTTCATCAGCTCCATGGCCATGCGTTCGGCCGAATGGCGGTGGGCTATGTGGCTGCTCTCGTGGGCCAGAATGGCTTGCAGCTCCTCTCCGCAGGTGTCGCGGCCGACGTATACGGTCCCGAAGAACGAGAACGACGATATGTTGTCTGCAGCGCGTATTATGCGCGGTCGTCCGTCGCTCATGACGGTGCCGTTTCGGCGTATGCGCCGTATCTTGAGCATCTGGTACAGTGTGAGCGCGAGCGATAGGGTCGCGCCGAGGAAATAGACCGCCAGCATGATGTTCTTGGGGTCGATCGCGGCGCTCGGTTCCTCGACGACTCGGGCCGTTATGTCGCCAGCGTATATGGCGGGTGCGGCGTCGACCGTCTCGGCCGCCCATACGGGTATGTCGAGCAGCGGGATTATCATCGACGCGGCCGTCGACGCCAGCAGATGGATGCGGCAGATGCGGAACGCCACACGTCGTTCGAGCAGCAGGTTGTAGGCCAGAAGCAGCAGCCCGCCGCATACGAGCACCTCTGTCGTGTATATGACCGTCTCTTTCATTTCAGTATGGCATTATGTTCTGCGTCATGCTTTTTTCGCGCGGTCGATGATTTCGAGTATCTCGTCCATCTCGCGTGTCGAAATATTCTCGTGCTGCGAGAAGAACGATACCATATTCGACACCGATCCGCCGAAGTAGTCGGCCAGCATACTCTTCATCACGCTCCTCGCATGCTCCTCCTTTTCGACGGCAGGGTAGTAGACGAAACTCTTGCCGAGCTGTTCGTGGTGGACGTACTCCTTGTTTTCGAGTATCTTGATGAACGTCGCCACCGTGGTGTACTTGGGTTTCGGGTCGGGCATGAGCGCTATGATGTCGTTCACGGTACCCTTGCCCAGCCGCCACAGCAGCTGCATGATCTCCTCCTCGCCTTTGGTAAGTCCTTGTCTCTTTTTCATGGTTGTATGTTTTTACATCGATGTATCCCGCTTTGCGGCCGAATTATTCCGACCTCACTATTATCACGCCGTATTTGGCGCGCCTGCCGTAGCGTTTGTAGCCCTCTATCGGCGACAGGAACCGATAGTTGAGCGTCGTGCCCATGTTTATCAAACTCGGGTCGCATAGTTTTATCCACTCTTTGAGGCGTATGCGCTTGCCGTCGAGGGTAATCATAGGCAGGCGTTTGTATGTGCGGCACCACACCACGCCGTTGGCTGCCGACGGCCCGTACCGCCTTATCTGCCGCTTGCCGAAGCGGATGTCGACGGTTTGCAGGATCGAGCCCTCCATGTAGACCAGCGAACTGCCGTCTACGGGTTTGCCGTTGAGTCGGTATACGGCATCGGGCGATAGTCGACGCCAATGCTCGTTACGCAGTATGAGCAATTTGCCGTCGGGGACGTGTTCCGCCCTGCGGATGCTGTCGTAGTCTCGGAGTAACACGTAACCGCCTATATACTTTCTGTCGATGCCGTCCTCGAACCGCGAGAGCCACGCTATGCCTCCGACGTTGCCTTTAAGGAACTCGTGGTCGAGTCCTTTGGTCTTGACGCGTACCAGTGCGCCTGAGTCGGTGCGTTCGATGCGTATTCGGCGGATGTTCCAGTGGCGGGCGAGTCTGTCGGCCGTGTTTTCGTCGACCATGCGCCCGTCGACCATATATCGGTAATCGATCTCGGGTTCCGCGGCCGATGCCGTCTCCGAGCCGCTGTCGGCGATCGCCTCGCTGCGGGCGTTGTCGAAATCGAGCTTCATGTTCACCTTTTGCGCGTGTGCGCCGATGGCCGAAGCGAGCGTCGCCAACGCCGTGACGACATATTTTAGCGTTCCTCCGTTTTTCATACTACAAATTTAGTACTATAATTTTAGATAACAAAATTTTCTGCTAAAAATTTAGATGAAAATGCGATTTTTTTGTTTCCGACGGGGTAGAGGGGCTGTTTTTGGAGTTCTCGCGGCTAATGAGTATATTTGCAACCATGAAAAACATAGTTTTTGATCTCGGTCAGGTGGTGTTCGCGCGCGATCTCGGCAAGTGCAGCGAAGAGTTCGTGCGTTTCTTTTCATACGTGACCGAAACTCCCATGCCTCAATTCTGGATCGATTACGATGCGGGCGCGTCGGATTTCGATAAGATGATCGACGACCTTTGCGCCTACCGCGGTGCCGACAGGGAGTATGCCCGCGAGATGGTGTTGCAGTCGATCGACAAGCAGGAGACCATCGAACCTACGGGGCGGTTGATACGCGACCTCAAAGCGGCGGGATACAAATTGTACGTTCTCTCCAACATGTCGCGCGAGTTTATCGATTTTCTCCGCAAGACCGATATCTACGAGTGTTTCGACGGCGACGTGATCTCGTGCGAGGTGGGTGTGGTGAAGCCCATGCCGCGCATATACGACATCCTGCTGGAGCGTTTCTCGCTCGATCCGTCGCAGACGCTGTTCATCGACGACCGCCCCGAGAATGTGGAGGCTGCTGCAGCGAAGGGAATGGAAGCGTTCCTGTTCGACAAACACGACCGCGAGGGGAGTTGCGCGCGCCTGAGAGATCGGCTGTTGGAGTCTCGGCAATAACGGTTATAACTCTTCGATTGCCGTTACATTTATATAATGGCTAAAACGAATATCGGCAAGGTTCGAAAAGAATCTTGCCGATATTCGTTTTAGAATCGCTTGCGGCTATGCACCGAAGTTATCGTAGAGTATATTTTCGGGCGGAACGCCGAGGCTGTCGAGCATCTTCACCACGGCATCCGACATCATCGGAGGTCCGCACATGAGGTAGATGCAGCTCTCGGGCTCCTCGTGGTTCTTCAGATAGTTTTCATACAGCACGTTGTGTACGAAGCCCACCTTGTAGTCCACGCCCGCGGCATCGGCTGCGGGATCGGGACGGTCGAGCGCCAAATGGAACTTGAAGTTGGGGAAATCCTTCTCGATGGCGTGGAAGTCGTCGAGATAGAAAGCCTCCTTCAACGAACGGGCGCCGTACCAGAACGTAACGGGACGCTTGGTCTTCTCCGTCTTGAAGAGGTGCATGAGGTGGCTGCGCATGGGAGCCATACCCGCACCGCCGCCGATGAAGATCAGCTCCTGATCGTCGGGCAGGTTGTCGGGCAGGAAGAACTCGCCGTAAGGGCCCGAGATGGTGATCTTGTCACCCGGCTTGAGCGAATAGATGTACGACGAACATACGCCCGGGTTCACCTTCATGAAACCGCCTGCCGCACGATCGAACGGCGGAGTGGCTATACGCACGTTGAGCTTTATCACATTGCCCTCCGCGGGGTAGGTAGCGCAAGAGTAAGCGCGCACCTGCGGTTCGGTGTTGACCATCTTGAGGTCGAACACGTGCATCTTCTCCCAATCCTCGCGGTACTCGGGATCGACATCGATATCCTTGTAGTCCACCGTGACGGCAGGTACGTCGATCTGGATGTAACCGCCGCTGCGGAAATTGAGATCCTCGCCCTCGGGGAGTTTCACCACGAACTCCTTTATAAATGTAGCCACATTGTGGTTCGAGACCACCTCGCACTCCCACTTCTTGATGCTGAGCACCGAAGCGGGAACCGCGATCTTCAAGTTCTCTTTCACTTTCACCTGACATCCCAGACGCCAGTGATCCCGAATCTGCTTGCGGTTGAAGAATCCTGTCTCGGTGGGCAGTATGTCGCCGCCGCCCTCCAGAACCTGACATTTGCACTGACCGCAGGCACCCTTGCCTCCGCATGCCGAGGGCAGGAAGATACCCTGTTCGGTAAGCGTGTTGAGGAGTGTGGAGCCGCCCGCCACTGTCAGCACCTTATTGCCGTCGTTGATGTCGATGGTGACATCGCCCGACGTCGTGAGTTTCGCCTTTGCAAAGAGAAGCAACGCCACCAAAACGAGCGTCACCGCAAGAAAGGCGACTATCGCAACTGTAATAGTTAATAAATCCATTTCTTAAAATCTCTTTTTAAGGTTACAACTTGATTCCCGAGAATATCATGAACGCTATACCCATCAAGCCCGTGATGATAAAGGCTATGCCCGGGCCTTTCAGCGCGGCGGGAACGTGCGAATACTGCATTCTCTCGCGTATGGCGGCCATCATGACTATCGCCAGCCACCAGCCCAAACCCGAACCGAGACCGTAAACCACGCTTTGGCCGAAATTGGCGATGGCGCCTGCGGCCACCTTCTGCTGCATGAACAGCGAACCGCCCATGATGGCGCAGTTGACGGCTATCAGAGGCAGGAAGATACCCAGCTGGTTGTAGAGCGAGGGCGAGAACTTCTCCACGACCATCTCCACCAGCTGCGTGAACGATGCGATCACGGCGATGAAGACGATGAAGGTAAGGAAGCTCAGGTCCACACCCTCGATCAGGGCGTTGGCTTTCAGGACATATTCGTTGAGAAGGTAGTTCAGGGGTACGGTCATGGTCATGACGAAAGTCACGGCCGCACCGAGACCCAACGCGGTCTTCACGTTCTTCGAAACGGCGATGTAGGAGCACATGCCGAAGAAGAAGGCGAACACCATGTTGTCGATGAAGATCGAACGTATAAAAAGATTCAGTGTTTCCATATTCTACCTCCTATTTTTCCTGTAAATCCTTGTTGAACGAACGGTGGACCCAGATAATGCAGCCCACGAGGATAAGCGCCATCGGCGGGAAGAGCATGAGACCTATGTTGGAATAGAATCCGCCGTTGGCTATGTACCAGCTCTCGGGGATCACGCGCATGCCGAACAGCGTACCCGAACCGAACAGTTCGCGGAAGAACGCCACGATGAGAAGTATCGCGGCATAGCCCAGTCCGTTGCCCACGCCGTCGAGGAACGAATCCCACGGCTTGTGGCCCAGCGCGAAAGCCTCCACGCGACCCATGATGATACAGTTGGTGATGATAAGTCCCACATAGACCGACAGCTGTTTCGACACGTCGTAGACGTAAGCCTTGAGGAACTGATCCACCAGAATAACCAGCGAAGCGATAACCACCAGCTGCACGATGATGCGGATGCGCGAGGGAATGCCCTTGCGCAGGCTCGACATAACGAGGTTGGCGAACGCCGTAACGACGATAACCGAGAGGCCCATCACCAGCGCGGGCTTCATCTTGACGGTTACCGCCAAAGCCGAACAAATACCCAGAATCTGTACAATGACGGGATTATTTGCACTCAGCGGGCCTGTCACATTTTTCAAATTACTCATTGTTCCGCTTTTTTAATTGTTAGACTTGTTGGCCTTCAGATAAGGCAGATAATTTCCGAGTCCGCTGCGTATCATGGCCGTAACGCCGTCGCTCGTCTTGGTGCCGCCCGTGATGGCATCCACCTCGTGAGCGTAATTGGCGTCCGCGGGATTCGCGCCGCCCTTCTTGAGCGTGATCGACACGAAGTCGTCGCCATCGAAGATGGTCTTGCCCACATACTTGGCCTGATGGGCGGGCGTTGCGATCTCGGCACCCAAACCAGGGGTTTCGCTCTTATGGTCGAGCACGATGCCCTTAACGGTATTCATGTCGGGATTCAGAGCTACATAACCCCAGATGGCATCCCACAATCCCGCGCCGTAGACGGGGATAACGACACAGCCGTTCTTGGCCTTGAAAATGGGGAACTTACCCTCGGCGATCGATCCGTTCAGATCCTGCAAAGCCTCGAATACGTCGCCGTCGGTCGGCTTGCCCGAAGCATCGAGCATCACGGCCTCGGCTATGACGCTGTCGTAGTTCGTAGTCAAGGGATTCTCGCCCAGCGCCATTACGATCTGCTGTTTCTTCTCGTTGAGCGCGTTATCGTACTGGCGGCTCTGCAACGAGAGCGACACCACGGCCAGCAACGCGGCCACGACAACGACCATCACTACCGAATAGAGGATGATGTAAACGTTGCTGTCAACATTGAATTTCTTTGCCATACTCCTCTTTATTTAACAGTCTTAATACGATTTTTACGTCTTTTGACATTGGCCTCCACCACGAAGTAGTCCACCGTGGGAGCCAACGCGTTCATGAACAGGATGGCAAGCATCATACCCTCGGGGTATGCGGGGTTGACCACGCGCGTGAGCACGGCCAGCGCACCCGTCATGAAACCTACGATATACTTGCCCGCATTGGTCTGGGCCGAAGTGACGGGGTCGGTGGCCATGAACACGGCACCGAACGCGAAACCGCCGACCAGCAGGTGATAGTATGCGGGGAACTCGGTGACGCCCAGAGCTTGGAAGAGATATCCCGTAGCCAGACCGCCGACGAACACGCTCGCCATGGTACGCCACGACGCGATACCCGTGAAGAGCAGAATAACCGCACCTATAAGTATACAGAGCGTAGAGGTCTCGCCGAACGATCCCGGGATGAATCCGAGGAAAGCGTCGGCAGCGCTCCACTGCATTTCGCCCTTGGTGGCGAGCTGCTCCAGAGCCGTGGCGCCCGAAACGCCGTCGACCTGCGCGCCCATCATCGACCACTTCGAGTACCAAACCTCCTCGCCCGACATCTGCGGGGTGAAGGCGAAGAATACGAAAGCGCGGGCCGTGAGTGCGGGGTTGAACACGTTCATACCCGTACCGCCGAACACCTCCTTGCCGAATATCACGGCGAAAGCCACGCCCAGCGCGACCATCCACAGCGGAGTGCTCACGGGCATGATCATCGGGATCAGCAGACCCGTTACGAGGTAACCCTCGTTCACCTCCTCGCGGCGCGACTGCGCATAGGCGAACTCGATGCCCAGACCCACGATGTACGACACGCACACCATAGGCAGAATGCGCACCAGACCGTACGCAAAGGCGTTGAATCCCTCGAGTCCCACCAGACGACCCGTGTTGAAGCATCCGAACAGGAATGCGGGCAGAAGAGCCAGCACCACCACGATCATGGTACGCTTCATATCGTTGCAGTCGCGGATATGCGCACCCTTCGAGGTGGTGGTATTGGGAACGAAAAGGAACGTTTCGAAAGCATCGAACGTCGATGCGAGGAAACTCAACTTGCCGCCCTCCGAGAAGGCAGGCTTCATATTGTCTACGATTTTTCTAAGTCCCATAGCTTAACACTCCTTAATCATTAAGTTAATACCGTCGCGGACGAGCTGCTGCAACTCGGTCTTCGAGGGATCGACGAACTCGCACAGAGCCACATCCTCCTCCACGATCTCGTAAATGCCCAGATTCTCCATCTTGTCGATGTCGTTCGCCATGATGGCCTTGAAGAGATACATGGGATAGATATCCATAGGCAGATACTCCTCGAAAAGGCCCGTAACCACGAAAGGACGCACGCCGCCGTTGAGATTGGTATCCAGACGGTACTCCTTGCGCGGGCAGAGCCACGAGAAATAGGAACGCGACACCGAGAACTTGCCGAAACGGGGCGCGGCCCAGCCCAGCAGTTCGTATTTGTCGCCCTCGGGGATGACGGTTATCTGATTGGCGTCGGCGGTAATGAAGTCCGACTCGCCGACTTTCTTGCCCGTAAGCACGTTGCCCGAGATGATGCGCACCTTGTCGCCCTCGGCCTGCGGCTTGATGTTGCCGCTCACGACAGACGCCACGGGTGCACCGCTCACGATGCGGTAGTATTTGGGCTCGGCCGCCTCGCTGCCCGTCAGGGCCACGATCTTGTGAAGGTCGACCTTGCCGCCGAGGAACAGGCGGCCGATGGCAGCCACGTCCTGAATGCCTGCCGTCCACACGATGTCGCCCTTGGCGATGGGATCGATGTGGTGGATCTGCACGCCCACGTTGCCCACGGGATGCTTGCCTTCGAACGAATGGAGCTCGACGCCCTTCATCGAAGCCATCTCGCCCTCGGCCTTGGCGCGCATCGAAAGATGCACCTTGCCGTCGGTGAGTTTGCCCAGCACCTCAAGGCCCTTCTGCACGGCATCCTTCTCGCCCCGCAGCACGAAATTCATGTCGGGGGCCAGAGGGGCCGAATCGAACGCCGACACGAAAATCGACTTGGGAGCATCGTCGGGATTGGCGATGATGCCGTAGGGTCGCTGACGGATCATGGTCCACAAACCCGATTTGAGCAGCACCTCGATCACTTCCGACCGATTCGCCTTGCGCAAATCGAGCGTCGGGAACGTCTCGTACTCCTGCGTGGCGTCGGCGGCCACCGTAACGTTGAGAACCTTGCGCTTCTCGCCGCGATTCACGGCCGACACGGTCCCGCTGACCGGTGAAGTGAAGAGAACGCGGCTGTCCTTCTTGTCGAAGAACAACGGCGTACCCGCCTTGACCTTGTCGCCCGCCTTCACCAACAACTTGGGAATCACGCCCTCGAAATCCAGAGGAGAAACGGCATACTCGCCCGCCATCGGCACTTCGACCAACGACTCGGCAGCCTTTCCCTGAAGATTGATGTCGAGACCTTTCCGTAGTTTAATGATTTTCGACATAGATTTGTAATTAAATGAATAATATTTTTATGTGTAATTATGTTTTAATTTACGCACACTCGCAAGGGGCGCAATACCCCGTTAAAAACGCGCACGAAGGTACGATTTTTTTTGCACTTATCGGCACCGAATGATGTATTTTTTCATTTGCGCCCGAATTTTATTATTTTTCCCTATTTTTGCATTACGACACGACATGACCGACGACTTCACAGATATCCACACCCACCGTTTCACGGGCCGCCATACGGAGCTGCGCGCGGCTGGAATACACCCTTGGCGGGCCGCCGATCCCGACGTCGAATCGCTGTTGGTTCCCGAGCTGTTCGACGGGGCGCAAGCCGTGGGCGAGACGGGGCTCGATTTCGCGTGCGGCGTCGACCGCGAGGCGCAGGAGAGGCTGTTCCGCCGCCAGTTGGAGATCGCCGAAGAGCGTCGCATGCCCGTGGTGATACACTGCGTCAGGGCATTCGAACCCGTAATGAAGATCCTCGCCGAATACTCGCCCGCGGCGGTCGTATTCCACGGATTCATCGGGTCGCCGCAGATGGCCCGCCGTGCCGTCGACAAAGGGTACTATCTCTCGTTCGGAGTCATGACGCCCCGATCGCCCAAGACCGTCGCCGCGCTGCGCTCGACACCCGCCGAGCGTCTGTTCGCCGAGACCGACGACAGCGGCGCCGACATCGGACGGGTGTACGACATGATAGCCGAAATAAGGGGCATGGAGATCGGGAATCTGAAAAGAGCGATAAACGAGAACTACGAAAGAATTTTTCGACGATGATTAACGACAACTGGACGGAACGTACCGCCCTGCTTTTCGGCGATGAGAAATTGCGGATGCTGCGCGATGCCCGAGTACTCGTGGTGGGGCTCGGAGGCGTGGGAGCCTATGCCGCCGAGATGATAGCCCGCGCGGGCGTGGGCAGCATGACCATAGCCGATGCCGACACCGTGTCGGCGTCGAATATAAACCGCCAGCTTATAGCGCTGCACTCCACCGTCGGACGGTCGAAAGCCGAGCTTATGGCCGAACGTCTGCTCGACATCAATCCCGACATGGAGCTGCGGGCCGTCGGCCGTTTCATCAAGGATGACGAGACATACGCGCTGCTCGATTCGGCACGGTTCGACTACGTGGTGGACGCCATCGACACCCTCTCGCCCAAGCTGGCCCTGATAAAGGGGGCGCTCGACCGCAACATCCCGTTAGTCAGCTCGATGGGCGCGGGAGCTAAGACCGATCCCACACGGATGGAGATAGCCGACATATCGAAAACGCACCACTGCCCGCTGGCCCACATGCTGCGCAAGCGGCTGCACAAGCTGGGCATACGCTCGGGATTCCGCGCCGTGTTCTCGCCCGAGCCCGTGCGCGAAGGCGCCATGATGCTGTGTGATGAGCAGAACAAGAAATCGAACATGGGCACCGTATCCTACTTTCCCGCCCTGTTCGGCATAGGTTGCGCATCGGTGGTGATACGCGATTTGGTGAAGGAGTTGTAACCCGCGGATAGCCGCTGTTCGCCGCCACTCCGCGCAGCGACGGCAAAATACACGTAATATCACTTTTGAAATTATGAAAAAGATAGTTTTTCTCGACGAATATTCGATCTGCGGCCGCGACATGTCGGCCGTAAAGGCTCTGGGCGACTACACGGGTTACGATACCACCGCCCCCGAGCAGATCGCAGAGCGCTGTCGGGGCGCTGAGATAGTAATCGCCAACAAAACCGTCCTCGACGCCGCGACCATCGACCGACTGCCCGACCTGCGCCTGATATGCGTGGCGGCCACGGGAATGAACAACGTCGACCTCGCGGCTGCGGCCGAACGCGGCATATCGGTGCGCAACGCCGTGGGCTACTCCACCGACTCCGTCGCCGAGGCGACTATGGGCGCTGCGTTGGCACTGCTGCGTGAAACAGTGTATTACGACGAATACTTCAAATCGGGACGCTACGCGGCCGCCGACCGCATATTCTGCTTCGACCGCCCCACGGCGCAGCTGTACGGCAAACGCTGGGGAGTGATAGGCATGGGCAACATAGGCCGCCGAGTGGCCGATCTGGCGTCGGCATTCGGATGCAGGGTCGCATACGCCTCCACATCGGGCGTGGTGCGCAAGGAGAATTATCCCGCCCTGCCGATAGCCGAACTGCTGGCCGAATCGGACGTGGTGTCGGTCCACTGCCCGTTGAACGACCGCACGCGTGGGTTGATCGGCGCGGCCGAGCTCGCCTCGATGAAGCCGTCGGCCGTGATAATCAACGTGGCGCGCGGAGGCATCATAGACGAAGCGGCATTGGCGGCGGCACTCGACGACGGGAAGATACGCGGTGCGGCACTCGACGTATTCACCTCGGAGCCGCTGCGCACGTCGCCGCTCTATTCGCTCAAAGACCCGTACAAGCTGCTCGCCTCGCCCCACAACGCATGGTCGTCGGTGGAGGCCATCGACCGACTTATAGAGTGCATGGCGCAAAATATCGCGGATTTTATCGGCGAAGATACAAACTGCTAAAAAAACAGATTTTTTACGTCGAAAATTTGCGGGGGGGGGAATTTCGTATATTTGCATCTGTCGACATAATTTTAACGCTGTAAATCAAAAAGAAATGAAACCCAAAATCATCCTCGCCACACTGCTCGCATCGATGTCGCTCCTTGCGGCCCGCGCCGACGGCGGCATATGGCTGTGGCCCGTCGCAGGTGCCGAAGCGGGCGCCGACATTCTTTACAAGCCGCAGACCTACATCGGACAGCAGCTCAACTTCTCCGATCTGTTCGTCTCGGCGCCGTTCGACGCCGAGGTGGTCGCACCCGTCGACGGCAAGGTGACATGGATAGGTCTGGGATACTCGGAATCGCTGACGAGCAGCCGCAGCGGATCGGTCGATTTCGACAAGGATTTCGACGAAGCGGCAAAAGAGTTCGCCGAAGGCGGGGGCCCGCGGTATAAATCGAAATACGTATCCCACTTCATAAGCCTGCGCACCGACGACGGACGGACTCTGCACATCGAGGGCATAAAGCTCGCGCGGCCGTTCAAGACGGGAGAAACCGTAAGTCGGGGCGAGAAGCTGGGAAACGTCCGTTACTCCTACCATGCCATCGAGGAGCCGTCGATAAAGATATCGGTATCGACGCCGCGCGGAACCGTCTCGGACCCCATGTCGCCGTTCGGCATCGAGAGTTCGTTCATTCCGCCCGAGGAGTTGAAACCCGTGACGGAGCTCACGGCCGAGCAGGTGCGCGACGACATAAACGTTCTGGTCGACGCGTTCATCGAATGCTATCCCTCGCTCGACGACCTCATCCCGCGCGAGGAACTGGAGACGTGGCGCAGCAAGGAGACTGAAGCGATAACCGAAACCATACCGATCGGCAATTTCATGATGATAATGGACCGCGCACGCGCCATGCTGCACGACTCGCATGTGGCGTATTGGTCGGAAACGAGCATCGCGGCGGCACCCGAATACTGGGATATAGAAATGGGCCGCTTCGGCGACGAGATAAGGATATGGCGGGTGACCGCAGGATTCGAAGAGTATCTGAACCGCAGGGTGACCGCCGTGGACGGCATACCTGCTGATTCGATACTTGGGCGCACGGCACAACGCGTATCGGGTTACGACGCGCGGGTCGAGGATTATGTGAAATACATACAGTTCGCCCGCCTGAACACGATGTATCTCGACGACTTTCGCAGCGCGGACGCCGACCGCAGCTGCACGGTGACATTCGATGACGGCAGTACGTTGAAAGCGGCCCGCCACGTGTGGAAAGGCGAGAAACTGACATTCACGCCCTCTATCGCAGGCTTCAGCCGCATCAACCGCTACGAGGACCGCAATTTCGACCTCAGGATGCTCGACGACTCGACAGCCTATATAGGTCTCTCCACATTCCAGCTCGACGAAGTGGAGACGGAACAGATAAGGGATTTCATAGCCGAACATCACGACGTGCCCCACCTCATATTCGACGTGCGCAACAACGGCGGCGGACACGACGACGTTACCAAAAAGCTGCTGTCGTACTGCACCGACAAGCCCTACGCGGCGATAAAAGGATACAGCAAGGTGTGCCGTCACGGAGATTTCAAGTCGTTCGGGCACAGCCGCAATTACAGCGCCGACATGGACGATATTTTCGGCGAGGTGTACAAGGCCGAGGAGGGTCGCGACGGATTGTACGCCCGCGGCGAGACGTTGTGCATTATGCCCGATTCGACGGCGCATTACGGCGGCAGGCTCTATGTGCTCACCAACGAAATGTCGAGCTCGGCCGCGACACTCTTCCCCGCCGTAGTGATGCGCTCGCACCGCGGTCTGGTAATCGGTCGCGAGACCCGCACGGCCTATCACTACATGACCGCTCTGAAATTCGCGGACATATGCCTGCCCAATTCGCGCGTGACATGGCGCATACCGCTCGTGAAGTGCGTTTTCGACGACACAGAATCGCCCCGCATACCCTACGGCCGAGGAGTGGTGCCCGACATACACGTGCCTCTCACCTGCGACGAGGTGGCTTTCACCGACGGCGACGCCATACTCAACCGCGCACTGAAAGCCATAGCCGACGGAGAGTATTTGGGCGAAAATCCGTTTGCCGATATAGACGTTCCGACGAAAGGTTTGCCCGCATGGGTTTGGTGGGTAGCGGGAGCCGTCGCGATAGTGATGGCGGCAGCCGCGGCGACAACGGCCAAAGTAAGAAAAAAGCGCCGTGGAATTTGATTTTGCGGCAGTGAAACAGATTGATTATCTGTAAAAAAAAACGAGCCGACCCGCATAGGGTCGGCTCGTCGGATTTATTTCTCGTCGTTTCCGTCTGACTTTTTCTTGCGGTTGTTGTAGAGGAATCGGCGGATCTTTTTTGTGGGAGTCTTCACGAACTCGGCATCCTCCTCCACGACTTCGGTTATGCGTGAGAATTTGTTCACCTTCGAGTTGACGTATTTGAGAATATCCTGTTTGATCTCCTCCTTTTTGGCATTCCATTCATCGATCTTGTGGTGCCACTCGTCGCGTTTGATCTCCCATTTCTCCATCAACTCGTCTTTGAGGGCCTCGATGGCATCGGTGTCGAAGTGCACGAGCGCCACCAGATGGCCGTCCTGTTCGGTGACTATCGATTCGGATACGAACGCGTTGGAGTTGAGAACCGATTCTATCTCTTCGGGGTAGATGTTCTCGCCGCTGGGACCTACGATCATGTTCTTCAAACGACCCTTGATGAATATGCAGCCTTCGTCGTCGATGAAGCCCAGATCGCCCGTGCGGAACCATCCGTCTTCGGTGAACACTTCGGCCGTGGCGGCCTCGTTCTTATAGTATCCGAGCATTACCGACGGAGAGTCGACGACGATCTCGCCCT
Organism: uncultured Alistipes sp.; assembly: GCA_964390585.1. Lineage (GTDB taxonomy): Bacteria > Bacteroidota > Bacteroidia > Bacteroidales > Rikenellaceae > Alistipes. The sequence continues at coordinate 71,198 of CAYMIH010000001.1, read as the reverse complement.
GACGGGTTGCGGGATTCACGTTGTCCAAACGTACTTTCAGTCCGTTCATCGCCACGCCCGTCGATCCGAGCTTGCGCGTCATCTGCGGTAGGGCTCCCGCTATCAACGGAGCGGTTTCGGTCAGGCCGTAACCTATGGAGTAGGGTATGACGCGGCTGTCGATAAGGAATTGCTCCACCTGTCCGTCGAGCTTCGCGCCGCCGATACCCAAGAAACGCAGACGGCCGCCGAACATCTTCATCATCTTGCTGCCTGCGATGCGATGCAGGTAACGGCGCATGAAGCCTATGCCGTAAAGCGTCCTCCAGAATCGGTTGGAGGTGAATTTGGCGTATATCTGGCTGCGGTATATCTTCTCGATTATGAGCGGCACGATCAGGAGGCACGTGGGACGCACCTGCTTGAGTGCGGGCAGCAGGACCGATGCCGTGGGCGGCTTTTCGAGATAGGTCACCTTTCCGCCCGTAGCGAACGGGTAGAGCATGCCCACCGTGCATTCGTAGGTGTGCGACAGCGGCAAAACAGAGAGCATCGAATCGTTCTCGTCGATAGGGAAAAGACCGTACATCATACATACGTTGGATACCAGATTGCGATGCGAGAGCATCACCCCCTTGGGGCGCGACATGGTTCCCGAAGTGTAGATGATTACGGCCGGATCGTCGGGAGAAGGAATGGCCGTAGAGCCTTCGCCCGTGACGCGCTGCGATATGACGGTGAGGCTTTTGGTGCGGATCACTATATTGAGTGACGAAACGGTCTCTTTCGATAGTTTTGTGAACAGCTTGTCGGATACGAGCAGCGCTTTGGATTCGGAGTGCTTGATGAGCATGTCCAGCTCCTCGCCCGTGAAATCGGGCAGGATGGGGACAGCGACCATTCCCGCCGATACAACGGCGAAGTAGCTGATTCCCCAGTTGGGCATATTGCTGCTTAGCAGAGCCACCTTGTCGCCTGCACCGATGCCGGCTCCCGTAAGTAATTTCTGTATCTCTGTTACGCGTTTCCCCACCTCGTTGTAGGTCACATCCTCGCCTTCGAACATCGAAAATGCAACCCTGTCGCCGAACTTGTCGATGCTGTTGTGCAGGAGTTCGTAAAGTGTGTTCAAAGCTATCATTAAGCAATATTCATTGTAAAATTTGCGCTAAGGTAGCGAAAAAATATTAAAATTCGGTACTTTTGAAGCGAAATAGACTATGATAGATTACCGATATATCAAAGATCTTGCCGCGCAGGCGGGATTCGACATGTGCGGAATCGCCCGCAGCCGCCATCTGGCAGACAACGAAACGGCGTTTCGCCGATGGCTCGCGCATGGCTACGACTCGTCGTTAGGATACTTGCGCAACAACCTCGACAAACGCTTCGATACGGGGCGTCTGGTGGAGGGCGCGCAGAGCGTGGCGGTATGCGCGGTGGGGTACAAATCGGCCGCGAGCGGGGGATATTCGCGGGATTGCGTGACCAAAGTGGCGTCGTATGCCTGCAATCGCGATTACCACAAGAGTCTGAAGAAGATGTTGCAGACGATGCTGCGGGCCTTGCGCGAGCGTTATCCGTCGATCGAGGGGCGTGCGTTCGTCGATTCGGCCCCGCTGCTCGAAAAGCAGATCGCCGTCGAGGCGGGGTTGGGATGGATCGGGCGGCAGTCGCTGCTGGTGACGCCCGAGTTCGGTTCGTTCGTGCTGCTCGGCGAACTGGTGCTGTGCGACGAGGTCGACCGTTACGACTCGCCATATAGCGGAGTGGGGTGCGGCGAGTGCCGCAGGTGCATGGAGGCATGCCCCACGGGGGCGATCGTCGCACCCATGACCATCGATACCTCGCGTTGCATATCGTGCCACACCATAGAGGCCGAGCCGTCGGCGACGGTCGATCTGCACGGATGGATATTCGGGTGCGACGAGTGCCAGAGCTGCTGCCCCTATAATAAAAAGGCGGCGGAGCATCGCTGCTCGGCGTTCGATCCCGTGTTCGACCCTCGGCAGATGGGGGCCGACGAGTGGCTGGGAATGAGCGAAGCGGAGTTCGCCGAGCGGTTCGGCGGGACTCCTTTGAAGCGTAGCGGGTTGGAGCGGATAAAGAGGAATATTTCGAGACGGTGATTCACGACATTGCATTGCAATGTCGGCAGTTCGCCGCCACCCCGCGCGGCGGACTGCTGTCGCAATCCTCCGCTGTCGGCGAACCGCAAAACAACAAAGGCTGCCTTTCGCGAGGCAGCCTGCGGTTTTAGCGGGATCGGGATTCTATTTATAGAATATCGAACTTATCTCCTTGTAGTTGTGCACGCGTTCTATCACGTTGGCGAATATGTCGGCCACCGAGAGGACGGTGAACTTGCTCAGATCCTTCTCCTGATTGAGTGGAATGGTGTCGGTAACGATGACCTCCTGCAAACTGCTTTCGTTGATGCGCTCGTAGGCGGCGCCCGACAGCACGGGATGGGTTATGACGGCGCGGACGCTCTTGGCACCCTTGTCCATGAGCATGTTGGCTGCCATGCAGATGGTTCCCGCGGTGTCGATCATATCGTCGACGATGATTATGTTGCGCCCCTCCACTTCGCCTATGGCGGTCATGCTGCCCACCACGTTGGCTTTGGCACGCTCCTTATGCGATATGATGATGGGGGTATGCAGATGCTTGGCGTAGGCGTTGGCTCGCTTGGCACCGCCCATGTCGGGAGCGGCGATCGACAGATCCTCGATATTGAGGCTCTGGATGTAGGGTATGAATATGCCGCTGGCGTAGAGCGCGTCGACGGGAACGTCGAAAAATCCCTGAATCTGATCGGCGTGAAGGTCCATCGTCATGATGCGGTCGACACCCGCCGCAACCAGAAGGTTGGCTACGAGCTTGGCTCCGATGGGAACGCGCGGACGGTCCTTGCGGTCCTGACGGGCCCAGCCGAAGTAGGGCATTACGGCAATGACTTTGTAGGCTGAAGCGCGGCGTGCCGCATCGATCATCATAAGAAGCTCCATCAGATTGTCCGAGGGCGGGAACGTCGATTGGATGATGAACACCGTGCAACCGCGGATCGACTCGTTGTAGAACGGTTGGAATTCGCCGTCGCTGAACTGGAGTATCTCCGAATCGCCGAGCGTCGTGCCGTAGCTGGCCACGATTTTCTCGGCCAGATAACGCGAATTGCGTCCCGCGAAAAACTTGATCTTATGTATAGCCATTGTACAGTTGAATTTTGATGGTGCAAATATATACAATCCACGGTAAAAAAGGACAGCTTCGATACCGACTTTTCAAATAATTATAAACATTTTTCGATATGGTCGAGTATTTCGTCGTGCCCCGTGCCGCGTGCGCTCGACGAGACGAACATGGGCGGCAACTCCTCCCACTGCTCCGCGAGGGCGGTGCGGTAGCGTTCGACGCTCTTTTTGAGCTGTGCGGCCGAGAGCTTGTCGCTCTTGGTGAATATGATGCCGAACGGAATGCCGTTCTCGCCCAGCATCTCGATGAAACGCATGTCGATGGCTTGCGGTTCGAGCCGCGAATCGACCAGAACGAACAGAAAGTGCATCTTCTCGCACTTGAGCACGTAATCGAGGATGATCTTCGAGAACTCGCCGCGTATGCTTTTCGACACGCGGGCGTAGCCGTATCCCGGGAGGTCGACCAGATACCACGAGTCGTTTATGCGGAAGTGGTTTATAAGGCGGGTCTTGCCCGGGGTGGACGACACTTTGGCCAGCGCCTTGCGCCCCGTGAGCATGTTGATGAGCGACGATTTGCCGACATTGCTGCGCCCGATGAACGCTATGTCGCGAAGATCGTCTTTCGGGACTTGCGAGATTCTCTCCGAACTGCACTTGAATTCGGCTTTGTTGATTTTCATCGCTTGGAAGGATTATGCCTCGAACGGCTTGTTAGTGCCGCAAAAATAGACAAAAAAACTCGAACGGAGAAATTCTGTCGCGACTCGTCAGAGTCGTGCGGGCCGCAGCCTCGCCCCGCGGAGGCCCGCAACTTGCATTCGCTCGTTCGCGCGCTCCGCAGGCTGCCGCCCGAGCCGTATTATCGCAAAACAGCCCGACCGCAAGGTCGGGCTGTTCCGAATTTTTTGTTGCGGCCTCTATCGGTCGTCTCTCACGCAGCGAATCTGCATGCCGTTGGCGCGGTACATCTCCTTGGCTGCGTCGTAGCGGTTGTTCACGGCTCGGGTGGTATTGAGATCGAAGAACATCGATTTTGCCGTCGTCAACTCTTCCGTGCCGACTCCGCTTGTCCAATAGTAGCCGATCCAAGGCATGGGTACGTTTTCGTAACCGTAGTCGTTCATGTTGGTGAGTACTCCCGTTTCGAAACTGCGGCGGCCTGCGCCCGGCATGAAGAGCTTGGCGCCCGTCGTCTTGTCCTTTATATGCCATCCGTACATGTCGCGTATGTCGGCCAATTGCGCTTCATCCTCTATCTCGTCGATATCGAATGCCGAGAAAGCATCGCCGTCGGGAACGCGCCAGCCGCGGGGACAGGGATCGTAGATGCTCTTTTCTCCGTCGCTCCACAAGCTGTTGTCGCGAGCTGTCCAAAGCCAGTCGTAACCGCTGTCTTTCAATCCGAGCACGAACGACATGGGGTTGGCCACGGCGTACTCTATGCTGCCCGCTTCGGCGTCTTTCTCCGAATCGACGTATGCGAAACGCTTTACGGTGTTGGAGGCGCTGTAAACGGTTCTGTCGGTGTTGCTTGAAAATCTGTAATCGACGGGTCTAATGAACGGATCCTTGCGCCCCCACTGGTAATAGAGTCCGTAAGACTTGAATATGTCGTCGGTATCGGTCGAGCCGTCGCTGTTGTGATATGCTCCGAGGTTGCGGTCCATGAACACGCCCGCCGAAGTGGCCACGGCATTCGATTCGGGATCCGATCCCGTTACCCACAGATGCCAGCTCCAAAGAATGTTGTCGTCGGCGTCGTAAGCGGCCACTACGGCATTGCCGTCGGGGGTTTTCGCTGCCTCGGTGTCGTCGTCGGTGTCTTCGTGCGACACGTAAAAGGTGAATGTACCCGTGGCTTCGTCGAAATTGCTGAAATTGATCAGGTCGCGTTCGCTCTGCCACAGAATGGCGACGCCGGCGGGCGATACGGTCTGCGACGACTCGCCCTTGTGGGTGACGTCGATGATGTAGCGGGTGTCGGCCTGCGATATGACGTAACAATTGGAATATGAATCGGTGAGGTCTATCTCGCGATTGAGCAGCGAAAGGTAGGATGTGGCCTTCACCGAGGTGCCTGCGGCCGTGTAGCCCGTGAGGACGAGATTGCCGTTTTCGACCACGCTGTCATCGTCTTCGGTGTACGATTCGGGCGAAGTTACGGTGATGGTCCAATTCACCAGATCGACGTTGTCCACCGTCCATCCATCGGGTTTGGACGTGACCGATACGCTGGTGATGTTGCAAGCCGTGAACGGAATCACCACGGTTTCGTTCAATTCGGTGACGATACGCCCGGGAAGTTCGAACGCGAAATCGTATTTTTCATCGGTCGTGCACGACGAAAACATTGCCGTACAGATGATTGCGATGACCGCGACGGCTGATGCACCTCGAAAAACTCTATTCATATATCTGTTTTTTATCAAATAACCACTTTAAAAATATCTGCAAATATACCAAAAAAGCAATGACTTTGCGCAACCGATAACGGATTATTTCATCGGGAGGAACAATTATTGTCTATTGTGCAAACGTTTCGAAAATACATTTATTATTATGAGCAGTACAAAAATTATGACGGGATCGAAACCCGCCGCAAAGGGATACCGCATCGTCATTGCCGACGAGGGCCCCTATCTGGTGTTCGGACGTCCGCCGTTGGCGATGCAATTCATCATGGCAAACGACCGCGGCGCAAGCTGGTATTTTCAGGAAGGACGCCATTTTTCCACCGAGAACGAACCGACAGCGCTGTGCCGTTGCGGCGGGTCGCATCGCAAGCCTTATTGCGACGGCACGCATGCGAAATTCGAATGGGATTCGCGTTTGACCGCGTCGGATGCACCGTTGCTGCGCGACGTCGAGATAACCGAAGGCGGCACGCTCACCATGTCGGACAACGAACGCTATTGCGTATTCGCGCGATTTTGCGATGCCGAGGGACGTGCGTGGAATCTGGTCGCCAATTCGGAGTATCCCGAAGCAAGAAAGTTGGCCATACGCGAAGCGTCGATGTGCCCGAGCGCACGCCTTACCGCATGGGACAATGAAACGGGCAAGCCTTTCGAACCTGCTTACGATCCGAGTTTGGGACTTGTGGAAGACCCTGCCATAGGTGCGAGCGGAGGAATATGGGTTCGCGGAGGCATAAGATTGGAGCGCGCGAACGGCAAGACTTTCGAGATACGCAACAGAGTGGTGTTGTGCCGTTGCGGAGAGTCGGGTAACAAACCCTATTGCGACGGCACGCATGCCGCGATAAAGTGGCGTGACGAGATCGACGGAGTTCCCGAAGGGGAGACGGTACCCGAGGAGGTGTATTGATGTATGACGAAAACTGCCGACCATTTCACGGGTCGGCAGTTTTCGTCTTATTTTGCGGCAAACCGCGCTATCATTGGGCATGGTCGGCATTTACCGTCTCTCCATTCCAAGCCTTCAAAGAAGTCCATGAAGTAAAATCTTCATTCCAAAACGGATCGCTATTCGGCAAACCCAATGCCACAAAGCCGAATGTACAAAGGTAAACGCTTCCCGTATTGATGTAAGACTCAGACATTTCAATCTGGCTGCCGGCAAATCCGACGCGCAGCCATCCTTGAACATCATAGGTATCGGGTGCATCGAATTGCCTTTTAATAACCGCGGTTAAGGCGCATCGCACCTGAGCAGGTTTAATTGACGACGGCAACTTATGGAGAAGCGCAGCGTATTCCAAATCATGAAACGCACCTATACGATAGGTGATGGAACGTCCTATTACGGGATATGCACCCTCGGGCGAAATCAATCGTTCTTGCTGTTCGGCATAGCGTGAAAGGCGTTTGTATTGGGTAGCCAGAAAATCGGCACCCGCTACGTGATGTTTTTCCATGACACGCAGTACCTCCGTTAACAGAGGATGAATGACGAAACTGTTGTAATAGTCGGCATGGTAGTGGGGGCCGTCTCCGTAAGTCGCATCTCCCAGATACCATTTGTCACGAAACATTTCCACTCCGTAGAGCAACCGCTCCTCGTCGCACTCCCCCGTCAATTCCAACAGCGTAGCCTCGACGATCGAAGTAAACAATAACCAGTTGCTTTGAAACGGTTCGATCGAACGGGTACGCTTCAACTCGATTATCAGATTTTCTTTGGTCCGATTATCTAATCTCCCCCATATCTGAGTAGGCGCCCGCAATATCCCGAGCGACAAGAAAGCGGCATCGACCAAAGGTTGATGAGGAGTCCGGAAATCCAAGTAATCGGGTGAATTCGGATTGACGGCATTGGCGAGTCCTTTGACAACCAGATCGATATACTTTTCTCTCAATTTTCCCTCTTCGGAATCGTCAATTCCGAGTTCCAGCCAAGGTGCTATTCCGCATATTGTTCTTCCGACTGCTTCCAAATGCGAGAATTTGTGACCGCGGTTGCTGTCCGAAGATTCCTGAGGCATATTCGCCCGCAAGGTCTCATTTGCAAGATTGGTCAAAACGGGGTCGACGATTTTAACAAGAGTGTTGACCCATAATTTACGGTCTTCCGATCCTGTTGTCCGCGAAATCTCATCGGCCTGAGAACGAGTGAATATTGCCAATGTCAACAGGCAAAATATCAAACGACTTTTCGACATCATATTCCGTTATTAAAGTTCGTCGGCGGGGTTAGTAATATTCCTTTATTTCTTGTCGTTCCGCGCTATGGTATCGCGCATCTGAGTGTCGGCCATGATGTTCTTCATCTTGTAGTAATCCATCACTCCGAGATTGCCGTTGCGGAACGCTTCGGCCATTGCCAGAGGTATCTCCGCCTCGGCGAGGATCACTTTGGCGCGGGCGTCCTGAGCCTTGGCTCGGTTCTCCTGCTCCAGAGCCACCGCCATCGCGCGGCGCTCCTCGGCCTTGGCTTGGGCGATATTCTTGTCGGCGTCGGCCTGATCCATCTGGAGCTGCGCGCCGATGTTCTTGCCGACGTCGATGTCGGCGATGTCGATCGACAGTATCTCGAATGCGGTACCCGCGTCGAGGCCCTTCTCCAGCACCACGCGTGAGATCGAATCGGGATTCTCCAGCACGATCTTGTGCGATGCGGCCGAACCGATCGATGACACGATGCCTTCGCCCACACGGGCCAGAACCGTCTCCTCGCCTGCGCCGCCCACCAGCTGCTTGATGTTGGCGCGCACCGTGACGCGGGCCTTGGCTATGAGCTGTATGCCGTCCTTGGCGACGGCCGCCACGGGCGGAGTGTTTATGACCTTGGGGTTGACCGACATTTGCACGGCCTCGAATACGTCGCGGCCCGCGAGATCGATTGCCGTGGCCATCTTGAAATCGAGGTTGATGTTGGCCTTCTGCGCCGAAACGAGAGCGTGCACGACGTTGGTGACGTTACCGCCCGCCAGATAGTGAGCCTCCAATTCGTTGGGGTCGAGGTTGAGACCTGCCTTGGTTCCCTCGATCATCGACGATACGATTGCCGAGGGCGGAACCTTGCGCCAACGCATGAGGATCAGTTGCAGCAGACTGATCTTGACACCCGACACGAGTGCCGAAAACCAGAGTCCCACAGGAATGAAATAGAATACCAGCCAAATGGCGATAAGGCCGAAAAAGACCACGAAGGCGATGATTCCCAATTGTAATTCTTCCATAGTATCAGGTTGTTAATGATTAATTGGCATGTGTGTGACCATGTGAATGCCGCAGCGAAGCGCAAGTATGCCCGTCGGCCGTCATTCGACGAGTTTCACTATGACGGTGAAGTTCTCGAATCCCGTCACCTCGATCTCCTTGCGTTGATCGATGTAGACGTCGACCGATTTGGCTTCGTAGACCTTGCCGTCGATATTCACCTTACCCATAGGCGAGAGGCGCGAGACCGTAGTGCCGCGTTCGCCGATCTTCAGTTCGTCGGCGGGACTTGTCATGCTCGACGAATCGATCTTCTGGTTGAGCGAAAAGCGCTGCCAAGTCTTGGCGCGCAACGATATGACCGTTGCCACCAGCGACACGGCGAGTATCGCGACTATCGTCACGCCGACTCCGCCGATTCCGAAGCGCATGAATCCGAAATACACGGCAGCGCCGTAGCACGACAGTGAGAGGATGGTTCCCACGGTGATTCCGGGCAGCAGTAGCAATTCCACCACGAGGAAGAACATTCCCAGCAGAACGAGAAATACGATCAATCCCATAAGCGTCTGTTATTTAGTTTGGCGGAAACCGAACGTCGGTTTCCGAATAGTTATTGTCCTGTCGGCGGCGATCGGCCTTTCGGGTGATCGCCATGCCCGTCACTATTCCTCCGCGCCTTCGTTGGAGGCGGTATTGCCGATCTCGGTCACTTCGGCGGTGAGCGATTCGTCGCACTTGGCCACGGCGGCGGCCACACGCTCGGCCATGACACGCGAGTCGAACGCACCCACGATGAAGGTGCCTTCGGCGATCTTCGATATCTGGCACCCTTCGGCCATGGTCGTTATCAGATCGCGCACTGTGTCGTCCAGCGCGCCGCCCTTTATCGTCACGCGGAACGTGACGGTCGCGTCCTCGTTCTGTTGCGAGAGGTTGGTTTTGCGCCCGTCGCACCACTCGACGATCTCGGGATTGCGGAAGCCCTTCTTTTTCATTATCTCGACCGCCGTTTCGGCCTCGGCGCGCGTTTTAAGTCCGCCAGCGTAGTAGCTGAAACGTCCGTCGTCGAGCGTCTCGACGCAGAGAGGCGAGGCGCCGCGGAACGTCGAAACGGCCTGTTTGTATTTGTAGGTTCCCAGCAGTATGCGGTATATGGTGCCGTATTCGTACACGATGCAGTCGGGGATGGGGTTCGATGCGTTGTAGGGGCTGCGGGGCGTGAACTCGATGGCCTCGTAGTCGACGAACGAGCGGCGTTTCACTTCGACGGGAGGCATGCGGAAATCTATCTGCCGAACGCTTTTGGATGCGTTGGAGAGCGAGTCGATCGCCGTCGTGCGATTGAGCAATTTGGCCACATAGATCTCGTAATTGAGCACGATGGGTTTTTGCAGACAATAGTCGGCCACCGCTTCCGATACGATGTTGTCCGCCGAGGAGAGTTTCTCCTGTCGGGCTTCGCCCATCATCGACTCCGTGATTTCGAGGATATCCTCGCGGTTCTCCTTTTCGAGGAAATAGGAGTATACGTAGATCTTTTGGTCGTAGATCTCGCTCCACAACTTGGCCAGCTGTCTTTCGAGCACCAGACTCTCGTCGGCTGCCGCCGATATGTCGGCGTACACGGCTTCGGCCTCGGCTTCGGTGGCGGCCAGCACGTATTTGTCGTAAAGAGCCTTGATCTTTTTGTAGTTGTCGATATACGACGACACGTATTTACGCGCCGTGCTCTCCTTGCGGTTCGCGTCGAGCAAAGCCTTGTAGTCGTCGGGATCGATGTTTTTTACGAAATAGGCGTTGCCGAAGATCGAAGCCGCCGATTGCGACTCGTCCGCACCGCCTATGTTGCCCATGCCCGCGAGTACGAATTCCTGTTCGATGGCGTTGATGCCGTCGATGAGTTTTATCTTTTGCGACCGCAACGCGAAAGCCGCGTTTTCGGCGTCGGAGAGTATGAGCATCAACGAATCGGATCTTTGGCGAGTCAGCGAATCGCGCTTTTCGGCATTCTCGCGCATCGCTTCGCGCACCGTGCGCATGACGGCTATTATGGAGTCGTTTTTGAGCCGCAGCTCCTCCTCCTTGCGCAACAGGGTCATGTATTCGTTGTTCTTTTCGAGCCCGGGTATTCGCGCGACGATCTCCTGCGCCGCCGTGTCGGCGACGTTTAACGTTACGGCCAATATGCCTGCAATTAACAGTTTACGTACGGTTATCTCCACCATCTGATAAAAAAGAGTTGAATCAATCCGAATATTTCGAGACGTCCCAGCAACATGAGGACCGTCAGATTTAGTTTCATTATTGTCGGTAAAGCCGAATAATTGTTCATGGAACCCACCTCTCCGAACCCGGGGCCCACATTGCTCGTGCATGCCACGGCGGACGAAAAGCCTGTCGTGAGGTCGGAACCGAACAACGTGTTGGCGAATGTCCCCGCCATAATCAACATCATGAAAGCCACCGTGTAAACCATTACCGTATTGAGCATGTCCTTGTCCTGCGGGATGCCGTCGACCTTGGTGCGGAAGATGGCATTTGGGTGTTGCTGCATTCGCAGGCGATTGCGCATCATCTTGACAGCCAGCAGCAGACGGTCGATTTTAAGACCGCCCGACGTCGATCCCGCGCAGGCGCACACGATCGAGCAGAAGATCAATATCAGTATCGCGAACGAAGTCCACGTGTTGCAGTCGGCTATGGCGAATCCCGTGGTGGTGATGTACGACACCGTCTGGAACAGCGAGTAGCGCAAAGATGCGATCGTCGACGGATATACTTCGGCCTTGCGGAGGCTCAGTGCGATAAGAATCGCGGCTATGGCGATCGTCCAAAGGTAGAAGCGCGTTACCTCCGAGCGGAAAATGTTGTTCGCCTTGCGCGTGACGGTGGCGTATATGAGTCCGAAATGTATACCCGCCACTGCCATTCCGAGTATGAGCACCGATTCGATGAGCGCCGAATCGAAAAATGCCACGCTGGTATTTTTGGTGCCGAATCCGCATGTGCTGCAAGTCGACATGGCGTAGCACAAAGCGTCGAACCAGCACATGCCGCACAGCTTGAGCAGCAGTGTGGTGACGGTCGTGAGACCTATGTAGACCGAAAGTATTATCTTTACGATGGTTTGCGTACGGTAATTGAAGTTGTCTTTCGCCAGCGACGACAGCTCGACGTTGGAGAGCATCATCTTGCTTTTGCCGATGGACGGCAGTACTACCAGAGTGAACATCACCACGCCTATGCCGCCGACCCAGCATGTGGACATGCGCCAGAAATGAAGCCCGCGCGGCAGCGCCTCGATGTTGTTTAGTATGGAGGCTCCCGTGGTGGTGAAACCCGACACGCTCTCGAACCAAGCGTTCATGGGCGAGAACTCGCCGCCCCACATCAGGTAGGGGAACATGCCCACGATGCTCGACACGATCCATGCTCCGACCACTATGCAATAGCCCTCTTTGGTGGATATGCGGTCGGTGCGCGGAACGAAGATCATGGGAAAACATCCCAACACAAGCGTCAGCAACGACGACATGAGGAGAGGGTAGTAGCCCGTATCCATGTTGCTGAGGTAGGATATTCCCGCCGCCAACAACATGAATGCCGCCAGCACCAGCAGCACCATTCCGATATATCGTATCACCACGCTGAATCTCATATCTCGGTCGTCAGGTCTTTCGGTCCGTAAATCATTTCGTCGTCTTCGTGCCGACCATTACCGACTCTATCTTCTCCTTCAACTCCTGCATCTCGTCGCGGCACTCCGCCTTCACGTCGAACGGCAGCTTGTAACGTAGCCAGTCGCCCAGACTGCGGTTCATCTCGATGATGGGCTTCACGGTGTAGATCATTATGAAGTAATAGAACATCAACAAGATGGCTATCATCACTAACAGCGAGATGAATACGGGAGTCACCGAACGGTAGGCGTTGAGGTTGAGTTGCTCGGCACGCGGCGTGAGCGAACCTTGCACCGACGACATCACGTTCGTTATGCCGTCGGTTATGCTGTTGTACAGGGGCAGATAATTGTCGTCGTACCATTTGCGGCCGTCGAACGTCGCGCTCGGCTTTCGGGCCAGCAACCCCTCGATGGCCTCTTCCATGCGGTCCGAGCATTGGCTTAGCGAATCGAAAAGCGGGTCGGCCGACGATTTGCCCGATTCGTTGCGCGCCTGACGTATGGTGAGATTGAATCTCTGTATGCCTACGAGGCACGAATCGGCATACGTGCTGTCGCGCAGAACCGCATAGTTGACCACCGCGCGATCGTTGGCATGTATGGCCGACAGCATGTTTTTCGACATCTCGATGCTGCGACGGCTGCTGCCGAGGATGGCTTCTATGTCGACGCTCATGTGGCTCAGTTCGAAAAGCGATACCAAACCCGAAAAAAAGAGCAGCGCAACGATGCTCAAAAATCCGATTGTCACTCGTTTACGAATCCCCGTCATAAAAATAGTTTTTCGCGTCGCGGTCCGTGCGGCGTGCGGGGAATCCCGCGCGGATAACAGTTGGCGGACCGACTCTTGTAAAAATTACGCTAATCAATGCAAATATAGCAAAAATATCTTAACGGCACCTAAAAAATCGGACCCGCCGCGGCATTTACTTCAAAATTTCGGCCGTAACGTCGTGGTCGTCGTCGATGGCGGTCAGGCGCACGGTGCGGATGCGGTTTACGGCATCGCGGTCGTAGGGGGCTTTCACTCTTATGTAATTGCCCGTGTAGCCGTACATCATGCCGCCGCGTACTGTGCTTTCGAACAATACGGTAGTCTCGGTCCCCACCGCGCGGGAGCAGAAATCGCGATGCAGGCGGTCGCAAAGCGCCTCCAGCTCGGCGACGCGGGCGGTCGAGACCGATGCGGGCACCTTGTCGGGCATGTCGACGGCGGGAGTGCCCGGGCGTTCGGAGAACGGAAAGACATGCAGATACGACGGGGCGAGCCGTTCCAAAAGCGTGCGCGTCTGGGCGAAATCGGCCTCGCTTTCGCTCGGGAACCCCGTTATGACGTCGACGCCGATGAACGCGTCGGGCATCAGCGAACGGATCTTAGCGATACGGTCGGCGAAGCGGGCCGAGGTGTAGCGGCGGCGCATGAGACCCAAGATGCGATCCGACCCGCTCTGAAGCGGGATATGGAAATGATGTTGGAATTTAGGTGACGCGGCGCAAAACTCTATAATCTCGTCGGTTATGAGATTGGGCTCGATTGACGAAATGCGATATCTCTCGATTCCCTCCACATCGTTCAGGGCGTGCAGCAGATCGATGAATTTTTCGCCCGTAGTGCGGCCGAAATCTCCCGTATTCACTCCCGTTATCACTATCTCTTTAGTCCCCGAAGCGGCCACCTCGCGCGCTTCGGCCACCAAATCGGCGATGGGCGGGTTGCGGCTCGATCCGCGTGCGTAATGTATTGTGCAGTAGGCGCATTTGTAGTCGCATCCGTCCTGAACCTTGAGGAACGAACGCGTGCGGTCGCCCGACGAAAAGGCCGCGAAAAAGCGCGTCAGAGAGTCGGTGTCGCATGCGTAGACGCGGGCGCGCCCCTTGGCGCCGAGTTCGATCACACGTTTATATAAATCGCCTTTATCGTTGTTGCCAAGCACTATATCGACTCCGTCTATCGCCGCTATGTCGTAGGGCTTCAGTTGTGCGTAGCATCCCGTGACGGCTATGATGGCATCGGGATTGCGACGATGCAGCTTGCGTATGATGTTGCGGCATTTTTTGTCGGCATGCTCGGTGACCGAACAACTGTTTATGACATGTATGTCGGCCTCCTCGTCGGGTCCCACACGAACGAAGCCGCCCTCTTCGAATGAGCGGGCGATGGTGGAACTCTCCGAAAAATTGAGCTTGCAGCCCAAAGTATGAAAACTTACTCGACGTTTTTCCATAAATAATTCGGGTATGAATCGGATCTGACTCGGCATCGCGCGCGATGTCGGCGGTTCGCCGCCGCCCATGCGGCGGATCGCAACTCGCCTGAGGCTCGTGCGATCCTGCCGCCGACGGCAAACCGCTGCCGTTTTTAACGGCAAGCGATCGATTAAATATCGTGCGAAGTTATAAAAACTTGTCGTATTAGGAAAAAAGTTTTGACGCAATCCGATAATTGAAGTAAATTTGCGCACGTTTCGGGTGAGCTGCGACGGATCCCGACAGCGAATGAAAAGATGGAGTTTTTTTACGACATATTCCGATACGGATATTTGGCCAACGCTCTGCTCGCGGCCGTGTTCGCGGGGATTACGTGCGGCATAGTGGGTACCTATGTGGTTTCGCGCCGTATGGTGTTTCTGTGCGGGGGCGTGACGCACGCCTCGTTCGGCGGATTGGGCATAGCGTTCTGGATGGGGGCCAATCCCATAAGCGGGGCAATGGTCTTCGCCGTGATCTCGGCCTTGGGCATAGAGTGGGCGAGCGATCGCGGCCGCATACGCGAGGATTCGGCCATAGGTATAGTGTGGTCGATAGGCATGGCGACGGGGGCGCTGTTCATGAGCCTTACGCCCGGGTATACGTCGGGCGATCTGGCGAGTTACATGTTCGGAAGCATCGTGACGGTCACCACGCGTGACGTGGTAACACTCGGGGTGCTCACCCTCTTCTGCGTCGCGGGAGCGGTGTTGTGGCGACGCTCCGTGATGTATCTGGCATTCGATCGCGATTTCGCGGCGAGTCAAGGCATTGCGACCAAGACGGCGTCGTATGCGTTGACCGTCGTCGTAGCCGCGACCATCGTGATGTCGATACGCATAATGGGTATCGTGCTGCTGTTGTCGCTCTTCACGATTCCGGCGGTGACGGCCAACGCATTCACCAAGTCGTACGCCTCCATAACGTTGTGGGCCTCCGTCACGGCTGTCGTCGGCGCGGTGACGGGGCTCGTCATAAGTTACAATTGGGAGGTTCCGCCCGGGACGTGCATAATATTTACCCTCACGTTGGGGCTTATTGTCGCAAAACTGTTAACTTTGCGATCAAAAAGAATCGCCGATGCGACTTAAAACCATACACCGACTCGTGCTCAAGGCCTACCTCGGCCCGCTGCTGCTTACGTTTTTCATCGTCACGTTCGTGCTGATGATGAACTTCGTGTGGCGCTACATAGATGAACTTGTCGGCAAGGGACTCGATGCCGGCGTCATAATAGAGCTCATCTGTTATGCCACCATAAACATGATTCCCATCGGCTTGCCGCTCGCAATGTTGCTTGCCGCAATCATGACGATGGGCAATATGGGCGAGAATTACGAGCTGCTGGCCATGAAATCGTCGGGCATGTCGTTGATGCGCATAATGAAACCGCTCATCATAGTGGTGGGGTTGATGTCGGTCGGAAGTTTCTTCTTGGTGAATAATCTGGTGCCGTATGCCAACAAGAAGATGTCGAGCATCATCTACGACATACGCCGTCAGAAGCAGGTGCTGGAGTTTCAGGACGGTTTGTTTTTCAACGGTATAGACGACATGAGCATTCGCGTGGGCCATCAGGATCCCGTGTCGGGCCTGCTTTACGACGTTCTCATATACGACAACCGCACGGCCAACGGCGACATGACCACCACCACGGCAAAGACGGGATATATCCGTCTGTCGGACGACAAGAAATACCTTATGGTGACGCTTTACGACGGCGATAATTACCAGCAGACACGCAACAACAAGTGGTATACGCATAACGAGCTGCGGCACGACAAGTTCGACGTGCAGAATGCGAAGATCGCCATGGAGGGATTCGACTTCCAGCGCACCGACAATTCGAGCTCGATGGGCGGATCGCAGACCAAAAACATCGTGGAGTTGCAGCATGACATCGATTCGCTCGACGTCATGGTGTCGACCTCCACGGCCAAATCTTACGAGCCGCTGCTCAAGGACAACATCTTCACGCGCGACATACAGGTATTGCAGCTTCCCGATTCGCTGCGCAAGGACAAGACGGGCTATCGCGACGTGTACCTGCTCGATTCGATTCCCGACATGACCGTGCGTCAGAAAAACGATTTGTGGAACAACGCGAGGGCGGTAGCGCTCAATTCGCGCAACTCGTTTTCGTTCGACGAGACCTCGGCCAAGGAGGCCCTGAACCAACTCTACCGCAGCAAAAACGATTGGCACCGCAAATTGTCGCTGCCCGTGTCGGTATTGATATTCTTCCTTATCGGCGCGCCGCTCGGGGCCATCATCCGCAAAGGCGGACTCGGAACGCCCATAGTGATATCGGTGGTCTTCTTCGTCATATATTATATCATAAGCCTATCGGGCGAGAAAATGGCCAAGGAGGGGGTGTGGAGCTCGCTGCTCGGAATGTGGATATCCTCCATAGTGCTGACTCCCATAGCGGCGTATCTGCTGGTCAAGGCGACCAACGACTCGCAGCTGCTCGACGTGGATTGGTATTCAGGCAAATTGAAGGTTCTGAAAGAGCGTCTGGATCCCGTATGGAATCGGTTGAAAGGATATCTGCCGAAACGGTTGTTCGTAAAGAAAATCAGATGATTATGACAGGAAAGGATCTGCGTATAATATTCATGGGAACTCCCGAGTTCGCCGTGGCGTCGCTGCGTCGGCTGGTCGGCGAGGGATACAATGTGGTCGCGGTGGTCACCACGCCCGACAAACCCGCGGGGCGCGGCCGCAAGATGCACGAGAGCGACGTGAAAATCGCCGCACGCGAACTGGGTCTGCCGATATTGCAGCCCGAGAAGCTCAGGGCCGAGGAGTTCGTGGAGGCCGTCAGGGCGCTGAATCCCGATCTGGGCATCGTCATAGCGTTCCGCATGCTGCCCGAGATCATCTGGGCCATGCCGCGTCTCGGCACCTTTAACCTGCACGCTTCGCTGCTGCCGCAATATCGCGGCGCGGCACCCATAAACCACGCCATCATGAACGGCGAGACGGAGACGGGCATCACCACGTTCCTGCTCAACCACGAGATAGACAAGGGCGCCATAATCGGGCAGCGTCGGGAGCCGATACTTCCCGAAGACAACGTGGGGACGATGTACGAGAAACTGATGACGGCGGGGTGCGATCTGGTGGTCGAGACGGTGGAGAAGATCGCTTCGGGCGATTACGAAGCCGTTGAGCAGATGCACGTCGACGAGTCGCAGTTGAAGCCCGCACCCAAGATCTTCAAGGAGGATTGCAGGATCGACTGGTCGTGGGACGGCCGCCGCATAGTGAATTTCGTCCGCGGCCTGTCGCCTTATCCCGCGGCGTGGACTCCCATGTACAAGGCCGACGGCAGCGCCGAGGAGGCGGGGTCGGCGAAGATATTCGAAGTGGCGTTCCGCCCAGAGCCGCATTCGGCAGCGGCGGGAACCATATTCACCGACGGTCGAGATCGTATATCGGTCGCATGCGTCGACGGGTATATCGATATCGGCGGTTTGCAAATGGCAGGAAAACGCCGCATGAGCAATCGGGAACTTCTGGTCGGGTTCCGAGATCTGGAGGATTACGTTTTCGGAAAGTAAGCTAAAAAGCTGTATGAAAGCAAGTTCATACAGCTTTTGTTTTTTACGACTCTTTTAGAGTCGTGCGGGCCGCAGCCTCGCCCCGCGGAGGCCCGCAACTCACATTCGCTCGTTCGCGTGCTCCGCAGGCTGCTACCCGAATTACATGATCTCCCACACTCCGCCTCTGCCGAAGATGCCGTCGACCCATCCGTCCAGCGTGCAGGCCCGCAGTCCCAGATCGAGCAGATTATACCTGCGGCGGATGTGGCGCACGAAAGGCACGTCGGCCCGCATGGTCTTGCGCGATATGCCGACATGTTCGGGCGCGGTGGGGGCGCCGACTATGCTGAGATAGCGATACATTTCATCGAACGTATAGCACTGCTCCTGCAAACGGCGTTTCAGGTCGGGCCAATTGTCCTTGACGAGTTGCAGTTGACGCCGCACCTCGTCGCGGTCGCCGTATTTGGCAGTGACTTCGGTGATACCGAGCTCGGCGTAGGGCAGTCCGCGGAACAGCTCCTCGGCCTCGCGACGCACCTCGTCGAGCGTTTTCCATCGGGCGACGCAGGCATCGATGTCGAGCTTCGTGAAATCGGTCTTATACATTTGGTCGAACATGGCGCACATCATGAGCGTGCCGACGCTTACCTGAAATCCGTGCGAGGGCGTCGCGCCTTTGTAGGTGTGGTTGCGCATGTTCCACAAGTGACTGAACAGATGATCGGTGCACGATGCGGGACGGCTCGAACGCGCCGCTTGCATGGCGAATCCGCTGAGCATCAACCCCTCCACGAACGGCGCTATCGCCTCGGGCCGCAGCGCGGCGACCCCTTCGGGATCGGCGAGCGACTCTTTGAGACTGTCCTGCACGATGTGCCATGCCGCGTCGTGTATAGGCTCCACCCCAAGGAAGTCCGCTATGATCCACTCCGCGCCCGCGGGGATCTTCGCGGCCAGATCGGCATAGCCCGCAGCGGTCATTTCGGCGGGAGCCTTGGCCATGACCCCGACGTCGGCCAGTATGGCGCGAGGGGCGGGGCAGGTGAAGGTCTGCTTCATGTCGCGATATGTAATCGACGCTCCGAAAGAGGAATAGCCGTCGACCGATGCCGCCGTGGCGACGCACATGTAGGGGCGGTTCGCATGGTAGGAGCACAATTTGCACAGATCGTTTATCGTGCCCGAACCGACCGCGACGGCTATGGCGTCGGTAGCGGCCAGACGCGCGTCGAGCATCTCTATGAACCGCCATTCGGCATGCAGGTGCGGGTCGGTGAAGATGTAGGGCTCGTCGCACGGAATGCCTGCGGCTTTCAAATGCGAGAGCACGGCTTCGCCCGCCGCACGCCATGTGTTCTCGTCGGCGACGATCAATGCCCGCTTGTCGGGAAACTGCTCCGCGAACATCGACGGCACGCGGTCGAATATGTCGGTTCCGATCTCCAAAGCCGCGGTATCGGTAGCGGCCGCCAGAGCATCGGCTATTCGCTTGTTATTATTCATAATCGGGATTGTTTGGATTCGAAAGCAAATATAACGAAAATATTTTGAAATAAAGATATTGACGTCTTAAAAACCGCTCTGCGGAGGTTTGGCCGTAAAACGAAAAGAGCGGGGTGCCTCCCCGCTCTTCTGTCATATATTTTAGAATGCGTTATTTGAGCGTCCGTTCGATATAGCAAGTGTAATCCTTCAGTACGGGAGTGTATTCCTCGTGAGCCATGAGCGGCGACGAGATCAGGAAATCGGCCGACGAGCGGTTGATGGCCGTGGGTACGTTGTACAGCGTAGCCAGACGCAACAGTGCCTTCACGTCCACGTCGTGCGGCTGCGCCGACATGGGATCCCAGAAGAATATGAGCATGTCGATATCGCCGTTGGCGATCATTGAACCCAACTGCTGGTCGCCGCCGAGCGGGCCTGATTTGAGCATCGTGATGTCGAAGCGCGAATTGGCAGCGTCCTTGCTGCGGCGCTCCATAAGCGTCTCGGCCACTATGCGTCCCGTGGTACCCGTACATATCAAACGGTGCGAGAGCAGTTTTTCCCAGTTCCACGCCACCCATTCGGCCAGATCGTGTTTCATGTTGTCGTGTGCGACCAGTGCTACCGTTAATCTCTTTTCCATAATTCATCCAAATTTCGGATCCCTCGGCGGGGATCCCGTTAATCATCCTATTATATGTCCTGTTGTTTCGACCGCAAAATTACAAAAACTACACAATCTTACCATATTCGTGCCATTAAATAACAAAAAATTAATGCGACTCCGACATTGTTAAAAACGAAGTGCGGCAAAATTGCCGCACCCACTTATTTTATCTTTCGGATTATCTCGCCGCCGTGGCGAATCGCCTCCTCGTTCTGCGGCAGGAAGCGCCATGCCCGCTCGGGCAGCGATTTCTTGAGCCCCGTCATTACGTTGGCCATGTCGACTATGGGCTTCACCTTGAGGTATCCGCCCAGAATCATCGTATTGAACATCTTCGCCTGCCCCAATCGGGCGCACTCCGCGGCCGCGTCGATGGCGTAGATCTCTATGTCGGTGCGCGTGGGTGCGTGAGTGATGCCGTTGGTGTCGTAGATCAGGATTCCGCCCGCCTTGACCTTACTCTCGAATTTGTCCATCGACTGCTGGTTGAGTATGATGGCGGAGTCGAAACTGCCTGCGATGGGCGACGATATCCTGCGGTCGGAGAGTATGACCGTGACGTTCGCCGTGCCGCCGCGCATTTCGGGGCCGTAGGAGGGCATCCACGTCACCTCGCATCCCTGCATGACACCCGAGTAGGCGAGTATCTTGCCCATCGACAGCACTCCCTGACCGCCGAATCCTGCTATTATCAACGTCTCTTTCATTTCGTTTCGCTTTTAATGTTATTTCGGCAGCTCCGAGCACTTTATGTCGCCCAGCGGGTAGTAGGGCAGCATGTTCTCTTCGAGCCACTTGTTGGAGTCGACGGGCGACATCTTCCAGCCGCTGCTGCATGTCGACACCACCTCGACCATCGAGTAGCCGTTGCCCGCGAGCGAGTTCTCGAACGCACGGCGTATGGCCTTCTTGCACTTGCGCACATTGGCGGGCGTGTGCACGCTCTGACGGGTGATGTAGGTGGCGCCGTCGAGGTGCACCAGCATCTCGGCTATCTTGTAGGGGAAGCCGTTCAACCGACTGTCGCGGCCGTAAGGCGTGGTGGCAGTCTTCTGGCCGAGCAGGGTGGTGGGCGACATCTGTCCGCCCGTCATGCCGTATATCGCGTTGTTGATGAATATGGTGGCAATGTTCTCGCCGCGCGCCGCGGCATGTATGGTCTCGCCCGTGCCGATGGCGGCCAGATCGCCGTCGCCCTGATAGGTGAATACCAGTTTGTCGGGATGCAGGCGCTTGACGGCCGAAGCCACGGCGCATGCGCGGCCGTGCGCCGCCTCTATCCAGTCGACGTCGACATATTTGTAGGCGAACACCGAGCAACCGACGGGCGAGATGGCGATGGCCGACTTCTCTAATCCCATCTCGTCTATCACCTCGGCCACGAGTTTATGCACCGTGCCGTGGCTGCATCCCGGGCAGTAGTGCATCACCTCGTCGGTAATCAGGCGCGGCTTGGCATAGACTATGTTTTCGGGTTTTATCTCAACTTCTGCCATAGCTTTCTATTTTATGAAATTACTTTTCAACGCCTCCAGCGCTTCGTCGGGCGTAAACATCATGCCGCCCTGACGGCCGTAGTGCGCGACGGGGGCACGGCCCTCGACGGCGAGACGCACGTCCTCCACCATCTGGCCCGAATTGAGTTCCACCGAGAGAAATCCTTTCACTCCGCGTCGGCTCAGCTCCGCCAGCGGCTCCGAGGGGAACGGGTAGAGGGTGATGGGGCGCAGCAGTCCGACCTTTATGCCCTCGGCGCGCGCCAGCTCGACGGTGGCCGAGCAGATGCGGGCCGACGAACCGAACGCCACCAGCACGTAGTCGGCATCGTCGCAGTCGATCTGCTCCCAGCGGGCCTCGGCCGCTTCGATGGCCTTGTATTTGTCGTTGAGATGGAAATTGATCTTCTCCATCTTCTCCGACTGCATCTCCAGCGAGGTGCATATATTGCGTTCGCGGCGGGTGCCTTTGCCGCAGCACGCCCACGAGCCGTATTCGGCCTCGATCTCGGCGTCGGTGCGGCGCGCTTTCTGCGGCGCGAGAATCACCTTCTCCATCATCTGGCCTATGGCTCCGTCGGCCAGAATCATGGCGGGATTGCGATACTTGAAAGCCAGCTCGAATCCCAAATCGACGAAGTCGTGCATCTCCTGCACCGAGGCGGGCGCGAGTACTATGAGATGGAAATCGCCGTGCGCACCGCCCTTGCAGGCTTGGAGATAGTCGCCCTGCGAGGGCTGTATGGTACCTAACCCCGGGCCGCCGCGCTGGCAGTTTACTATAAGACAAGGCAACTCGCAGGCTGCCAGATAACTCATTCCTTCGCTCATGAGGCTGACGCCGGGGCTCGACGACGAGGTCATGACGCGTTTGCCCGTTGCGGCGCCGCCGTAAACCATGTTGATCGACGCCAGCTCCGATTCGGCCTGAAGTACCACCATGCCCGTGGTCTCCCACGGCTTGAGCTCCATCAAGGTCTCCATTACTTCGGATTGCGGCGTTATGGGGTAGCCGAAATAACCGTCACATCCGCAGCGTACGGCAGCATGGGCGATCACCTCGTTGCCTTTCATCAATCTCACCTCTTTCTCTGCCATAACTATTCGAATTTTTGTCGGTAAACGACAATACAACTGTCGGGACAAATAATTCCGCATGACGCGCATCCCGTACATGCGTCGCGATCGACCATTACCGCGTAACGATAACCTTTGCCGTTGACGTCGGCCGAGAAGCCGAGCACGTTGCACGGACACGAGGCTATGCACACGCCGCATCCTTTACACCGTTCTGCATCAATGACAAGACTTCCTTTGATCCTCGCCATAAAAAACGAATTAAATTCAGGTTTCCAAAATTTCTACAAATATAGCTATTTTATCCCGAATAATGTTCCCACGTGCACGATTAATTATCGAATGATGTCCTGCGATTGCATAACGGCGACCTATTCGAACCGCTCTATATCGCAGCACCGCGACATTTTCCGCGGGAGGACGGTGCGGCGCTTCGTTATTGCCTTTTTTTTGCTAACTTTGCCGAAGAACAAATTCATTCGGATCATGAAAAACAACCTTATTCTTGCAATTCTGTCGGCGGCGGCACTGCTTTTCGCCTCATGCCGCCGCGAGCAGGCGCCCGCGTTCTCGTTCGAGAACTACGAGCAGACGTTCGATTCCAAACAGCCGTTTTCGGTACGCATGTCCTACATCCGCATAGTGAACGCCGACAAGAGCCCTGTGCTCAAGGCGATAGAGGAGTCTACACGACGCGAGTTCTTCGATGCCGAGGGCCGCATGCCGCGCACCATGAAAAAGACGTTCGACATGGCGGCGGCACGTTTCCGCGAAGCGAACAATTGCGACGACGGCCGCGTGTCTCAGGGCGATTATGAACTCATAGTCACCTCGGACGTCGATGTTTACGACCGCACTCTGTCATACGTCATAGAGGGATACCAATACACGGGCGGTGCCCACGGGATCGGCTGGACCAAGGCACTCAACTATTCGCTCGACGACGGCAGCCGATTGACGCTCGACGATTTCTTTACCGAGGAGCAGAAAGCCAAGCTGCCCGCGGCGCTCGTGAAGCTGCTGTGCATGCAGACGGGAGCGGTCGATGCCGAGGGCCTCGCGCAGATGGGCTATTATCCCGACGATGTGAAGCCCACCGAGAACTTCACTGTTTCGGCTACGGGGATAACGTTTCTGTACGACCCATATCACATAGGCGTGTATGCCGTGGGCAAAACGGCGATAGAGTTTCCCTACGCCATGATGGACGACATGCTGAAATAAAGCGGCGCGAATACGAAAATCGGGCAACCCGCTGCGGGTTGCCCGATTTTACGTTTGTGCTATTCGAACGAGTGTATCACCACTCCCGAACGCAGCTTCGGTTCGAACCATGTGGTTTTCGGAGGCATTATGTTGCCCGTGTCGGCTATGTCGATAAGCTGTTGCATCGAGACGGGGTAGAGTGCGAATGCCGCTTTCATCTCGCCGCTGTCGACGCGGCGGCTCAGTTCGTCCAGCCCGCGTATTCCGCCCACGAAGTCGATGCGTTTCGATGTGCGCAGATCGGCGATGCCGAGGATCTTGTCGAGCACCAGATTCGACAGCACCGTAACGTCTAACACCCCGATGGGATCGCTGTCGTCGTAAGTTCCCTCCTTTGCCGTGAGGCTGTACCATTCGCCGTCGAGGTACATCGAGAAGTTGTGCAGCGCGCACGGTTTGTATATCTCTCTTCCTTTTCGCTCCACCGCGAACGATTCGCCGAGGCGCTCTAACAGTTCGGCGGGCGTAAGCCCGTTCAGATCGCGCACCACGCGGTTGTAGTCGATGATGCGCAGTTGCGAGGCGGGGAACGTCACGGCTAAGAAGTAGCAGTACTCTTCGTCGCCCGTATGCGCGGGGTTGTTGCGCATGCACTCCTGTCCGACGCGGGCCGCGGCAGCAGTGCGGTGGTGTCCGTCGGCGACATACAGTGCGGGGATGGCGGCGAACAGCTCGGTTATGCGGCGGTTCTTGGCCGCGTCGCGGATCACCCACATGCTGTGCCCGAAGCCGTCGGCCGCGGTGAAATCGTAGTCGGGGGCGTTCGAAGCCACGACCTCCGACACTATGGCGTCTATCTCGGCATTGTCGGGGTAGGTAAAGAACACGGGCTCTATGTTGGCCTTCTGGTTGCGCACGTGTATCATGCGGTCCTCCTCCTTGTCGGGACGCGTAAGTTCGTGCTTCTTGATCGCTCCCGAGAGATAGTCTTCGAAGTGGCAGCACATGGCTATGCCGTACTGCGTTCGCCCGTCCATCGTCTGCGCATAGACGTAATAGTGTTCCTCGTCGTCCTGCACGAGCCAGCCGCGCTCCTTCCATGCGCGGAAATTCTCCACGGCCTTGTCGTACACGGCCTGCGAATGCTCGTCGGCTATGGGATCGAAATCGATCTCGGCCTTTATGATGTGCAGCAACGAACGCTCCGTGGCCTCGGCCTTGGCTTCGGCAGAATTAAGTACATCGTAGGGGCGCGACGCCACCTCCGATGCGAACTCCTTGGGCGGGCGTATTCCGCAAAAAGGTTTTACTCTTACCATAACGCTATCTGTTGACTTGGAAACGGGTATTTCCGTTTTCTATGAAATCCACGATCTGACGCGCGGCGGCCAGTCCCGCGTTTATGTTGGCCTCGGCCGTCTCGGCGCCCATCTTTTTGGGCGTGGCGAAGAAACGGTTGCCGAAGAGCTCGGCGAGTTCGTCCTTGCAGTCGGGTGCTATGTCGGTCACGTACTTCAGCGAGGGACGCTCCGTAAGGGCGGCCTTGAGTCCCTCCTCGTCGATCACCTCCTTGCGGGCCGTGTTGACTAACGTGGCGCCCTCGGGCATCGACATGAGCAGTTTGTAGCCGATCGATTTTCGGGTCTGCTCGGTGGCGGGTATGTGCAGCGACAGATAATCGGCCGCGGCGTACAGCTCCTCGACGCTCGATGCCTGCTTCACTCCGTCGTTCTCGAACACCGCCGCATCGGTGATGAAGGGGTCGTAGGCGACGACGTTCATACCCAGCGCCTTGGCCTTGCGGCCCACCAGACGGCCCACGTTGCCGTAGGCGTGTATGCCTATGGTCTTGCCCGAAAGCTCCGAACCCGTGCCCGGGGTGAATCGGTTGCGGGCCATGTAGACCATCATGCCCAGCGCGAGCTCCGCCACGGCGTTGGAGTTCTGCCCGGGGGTGTTCATCACCACGATGCCCTTGGCCGTCGCGGCGGCGAGGTCGATATTGTCGTACCCCGCGCCTGCGCGGACTATTATCTTCAACTCGGGCGCGGCGGCGATTACTTCGGCCGTCACCTTGTCGCTGCGCACGATGAGTCCCTGCACGTCGGCCACGGCGGCGATCAACTGCGATTTGTCGGTATATTTTTCGAGCAGGACCGTTTCGTAGCCCGCTTCGGCGAAGATCGCCTTTATCCCGTCCGACGCCTTTTTCGCGAACGGTTTCTCTGTAGCTATCAATATTTTCATCTTCTCGGTCATTGATACGGATTCCGTAATTTCCGTCGGCTCCCACAACAGCACGTCGCCGTTGAACGGATTGAGCCGCGTCGGCATATTGTAACTGAATCCCATGTTTGTTATTTATGCTTCTCTTCGAACTCACGCATGCAGGCCACCAGAGCCTCCACCGACTCCTTGGGGCAGGCGTTGTAGCACGAGGCGCGGAATCCGCCCACCAGACGGTGACCCTTGACGCCGACCATGCCGCGCGACTGCGCGAACTCCAGAAACTCGGGAGCCAGATCCTCGCGGCCCTCGGCCATGACGAAGCAGATGTTCATAAGCGAGCGGTCCTCCACCGCGGCCGTTCCGCGGAACATGGTGTTGCGGTCGATCTCGTCGTAGAGCAGCGCCGCCTTCTCCTTGTTGCGGCGGTACATCTCGTCCATGCCGCCTATGGACTTCATCCACTTCAGCGTCTCGCGCAGGACGAAGATGGGGAACACGGGCGGGGTGTTGAACATCGAATCGTTGTCGACATGAGTGTTGACGTTCATCATCGTGGGCAGTGTGCGTGCCACGCGGCCCAACATGTCGTTGCGGATGATTACGAACGTGACTCCCGCAGGTGCCAGATTCTTCTGCGCGCCGCCGTAGATGAGGGCGTATTTCGATACGTCGACGGGACGGCTCAGGATGTCGGAGCTCATGTCGGCGACGAGAGGCACGGGCGAATCGATGTCGGTCTTATACTCGGTGCCGTAGATGGTGTTGTTGGTGCATATATAAAGGTAATCGAGGTCGGCGGGAATTGCGAAATTCTTGGGAATGTAGGTGAAGTTCTTATCCTCCGACGATGCGACCACATCCACTTCGCCGTAGAGCTTGGCCTCCTTGATCGCCTTTTTGGTCCACACGCCCGTATTGACGTAGCCCGCCTTGGTCTTCAGGAAATTGGCGGGAATATGGAAAAATTGGGTGCTGGCGCCTCCGCCGACGAAATATATTTTATAGTTATCGGGTATGTTCAGCAGTTCTCGGAAAAGGCTTTTGGCTTCGTCAAGTACGCTTTGGAACTCTTTGGTGCGGTGCGATATCGAGAGGAGCGACACGCCCGTGCCCTCGAAATCGAAAATAGCCTTCGCTGCGGCTTCCAATGCGGCGTCGGGTAGGATTGACGGTCCTGCATAGAAATTATACTTTTTCATAATCGAATTAATTAAGTGATTACATCTTTCGTTCTACAAAGTAAACTCAAAATTATGATTATTCAAAATATTAAGGCTTGTTTTTCGGCTCGGATCGTAGCTTTTGGACAAAATTATCGCAGAAATTGCAATTATTTTATAATTAAACGATTATTCGGATCGATTGAAAATCGGGTAATGGTATGGCACTTCAGAGTTCGTTATTGTTTTGCTTCGATGCGGTAACTCTTAATGCCGCAAAGGCGATTATTTCTTCGGCGCGGCACAAATTAACGAAGAAAATTTGTTCGATAAAAATATTTTAGGAAATTTGCACCCGTTAAAACAACATGTAGTGTTCAACCACGTAAATCTAGTTGATTTGCGGTTGGACACTTTTTTTAAAGTGCTTATAGTGCGAATCAACCCGATGGAAAGAGTGTTCGCTTCTTACGGTATAAGGGTCTGTGCCACGGCTTTCGCCGTTATTCGAATCTGACCCTCCCCTAAATCCCCTCCTCGGAGGGGACTTAGGTCGCTACGCTCCGAAATAAGGTTGTTTCATAATTTTTATTTGAATATGAATAAATATAGTGTATCGGTAATTGAAAAGACGGAGAGCGCCGATGGCGGCAGAAGACTTGAATTCGAGTTTGAAAACCACGATGATTTGTTTCGCATCGTTGAAAAAATCAAAGCAATCGGTCAATTTAACAGCGAGGAGGAAGCCATCCGATTCTGTGTGGGACTTAAACTGTTAGGGTCCGTTATGATGAAGCATAGAAGCGAGGAGCTCTTTAAGGATTTTGACTCTGCATTCGTTGAGTTCATGAAGAAGTTGAAGACAAAAAAGTAGAAATGTATGAGTAAAGTTTCAAAAATGGTAACAGCGACCATCTTGTCGATGTCGCTTCTGACGGTCATGGCAGCTGCTGCAATTGCTCCTGCTATGGGCATTATCAGACAGCATTTTGCATCATCGCCCGAAATTTTGATACAATTAATAATCAGTCTGCCTGCGCTGTTCATTATTATCACTAATATGTTCTTTCTGCAAATCAGCAGAATATGGCGGACACGAACGATTGCGATCGTCGGCTTGCTGTTGTATGTGACGGCAGGTACAGGGTGTTTCTTTATCGACAATTTGAATTTTTTGTTGGTGATGAGGGCTCTGTTGGGTGTGAGTGTCGGTTTGATCATGCCGCTCTCCACAGGCTTGTTGTCATATTTCTATCCGCCCGAAGAGCAAGCCCGTCTGATGGGATTGTCTGCTGCCATGAACCAGATGGGCGGCGTCGTAGGTACGTTGCTTGCAGGCGTTTTGGCATCGATTGAATGGAATTATGCGTTTCTTGTATATGTATTCGGATTAATTGCTCTTTTTATGATAATTCGTTGGCTGCCGAACGAACAGTTAGGCTCGTCCAACAAACGCGGTAAGGCATTCGAACCTCGCCAACTATTGAAGTTTCACCCATCGGTAATCGGTATGTTGTTGCTTACAATAGTATTTTTTGTATTTCCTACCAATTTTGCCATAGTTACGGGCCGACAATTGGGGCTCGATACCGCAACCATAACGCTGTTGATGGTGGCGCTTGATCTTATTGCATTCTTTGCGGGGTTAGTGTTCGGAAAGACGATGGGGCGTTTTCGTACCTCTATCAAGTTCTTTCCACCTGTTGCACTTATAATCGGATATCTGTTTTATGCCTATGCAAGCAATATGGCAATGATACTTGCAGGTTCGGCTTTTATAGGACTTGCGAATGGATTTGGGGTACCGTATTTTATGACAATTGCTTCCATTAAAGGCGGCAAAAATTCGGCTACTACGGTAATGCCCTTGCTTTCGGCGGCTTTGTATTTGGGACAATTTATCTCGCCCATCATTATACTTCCTCTCGCCGAAACATTCTTTGGAATGGACGATATTGCAGGACCATATAAAATCGCTGTATTTATAAGCGTAATGCTCCTTATTCAAGTATGGGCTACACGGCATTTCCAGAGTTTGCCGCCCGAAGAGAAACGACAATAATTCGCAGGAAAGGCCGTAGCAAACATCGCTGTAATTGCTGCGGCTTTAATCTTTGTTTTAATCTTCGGTTCGTCTCTGCTTGTCGATAATCCTGACGCTTTCATAAACTATAATTATCGGGAGCCGCGCGAGCCGAAATAGATAGTACCTTTTGTAAATTTGCGCCGCGCATTAAATCTTTTCGCGTCTCGCGGCGTCTTATATACGGAAGCGCTTCCGCAAAGGAACTATGAATTTATGAAACAAGACATCGAAAATTACTGCCTCGCCCGTGTTACCGAGATCATGGAACGGGAGAAGAACGACCTCTACCGATACGCATGCTATCGGCTCGGCAGCCCCGAGGAGGCCGAGGATCTGTTGCAGGATCTCTATCTGGCCATGCACTCCAAAAGGAGCGCGCTGCGGAATGTCGACCGACTCGACAGCTACATCTACCGCAGTCTGTCGAACGCCTGCACATCGCGCTTGCGGAGTCGGGGCCGACGGCGGTTCGTCGACGAAACGGTGTTGCGCGGCCTTGCCGACGACGACACGGCCCCCGACCGTTTCGAACGCGAGTTTCTTCGAATCGACCGTATGCTTGCGCTCCTGCCTGCGGAGCAGAGCGAGACGATACGGCTGCGCATCCACGGCGGACGTTCGTTCGCGGAGATAGCGGAGATCACCGAAGTGCCCGTGGCGACGGCCAAGTCGCGTTACAGATACGGTATTGCGAAGTTGCGCGAAGCGGGCGCGGCGGATGAATTGTCGGATTGAACAAATTAAAAAACGTAATCACACATGAAAAGGAATTTTTTTGAAGAGGACCGCGAGCTGTTCGACGGCAACGACCCGACTCGGACGGAACGCATCATAAACGATCTTACTCCCGAATTTGCGCCCGAAGCCCGATTCGATTTCCGCACGATCGAAAAGCGCCGACGCATATTCGACCTGCGGAGGGCTTTGCACCTGACGGCAGCTGCGGCCGTGCTGGCCGTAGGCATATTTCTGGGGATCAACGGCGGCGGAGACAATGCGCGTGCCGCCGAGAACCACGCGATAATAGAACAGGCTCTGGCCGATTTGAATGCGTCGGAGAATTTCAGTATCAAATTCACGGCGTTGATGAAGGATACGCGCAAATCGGGCCATGTCATGATATATGATTTTTCTCCCGACGGAGAGCGTATCAGTGCCGTTATCAAGGCGTCGAAAAACGATGACGGCATCACGGCCCGCTTCGAGTGGAACGACGCGAAACATTCGACCCAGATATTCGAAAACGGCACGTACAAGCTGCTTGAGAACGGCGAGACCGTGGAAGAGTTCCGTTGCAATACGCATCTCAAAATGTTGGAATTGCTGGATTTTGAAAAAGTGAAAGCAGTGTTCGAGGAGGATGAATCGGCCACGCTGAAACTCAAATCCAACGGGGATACGATCGAAATGACGGTTCTCGATTATCCGAAAGGGGCATCGAAGTCTCCGTATTCCGAGGCGAGCCTCACGGCCGTATTCTCCCGATCGAAGGGTAAACTTATGAACGCTCGGGTGAAATGCGTCGTCGACGGAACCGAAAGGACGCTCTTAGACATCACCGAGATCGAATACGGCATGTAACGCCGCCCCGATCATGCTTTCCCGCCCCGTCCGCGCAGGATGGGGCGGAGTCGTTTTACGGACGCTGTATGCGTAAAGCCTCGCGGCGGTGCGATATCGAAAACATCGCCGCGCGATTTTTCGTATCTTCGGCTCGGCAAAATGCAAACTTCGTTTGCTTTTGCTCTCGCTTATTACTATCTTTGGCTGCGCCTTAGATACTTCGCCTCGGCAAAATCGCAAATAAATTTGCTTTTGCCCTCGGCTTATTCGTATCTTTGCACATTGTTCGAACATCATATTGCAATGATAAAATCTATGACGGGATTCGGCAAAAGCGAGATCGCTCTGCCGACCAAAAAGATAACCGTGGAGATACGGTCGCTCAATTCCAAACAGTTGGATCTTACAGTCAAGCTGCCCGCGCTCTATCGTTCGCTCGAATACGACATACGCAGCGTTGCGGGCGGCACCATAAAGCGCGGCAAGGCCGATGTGAGCATAACGGTGGAGAGCGCGGCGGTGCACACGTCGGCCACCGTGAACAAAGAGGTGTTCCGCGAATACATGCGCCAGCTGAACGACGCTCTGTCGTATTCGGGCATCGACGCCGATTACGACGCTCTGGTGCCTGCGGTGATGCGTCTGCCCGACGTGGTGTCGGCTCAGGCGGAGGAGTTGTCGGAGGAGGAGCGTGCTGCCGTGATGACGGCGCTGGACGAGGCTCTGCGCCGCTTCGATCTGTTCCGTGAGCAGGAGGGTGCGACGCTGATCGCCGACCTGCTGCATCGCGTTGAGAACATCGAGGAGTACCGCCGCGAGGTGGAGCCTTACGAGAAGACGCGGTGCGAGACCATCAAGGCCCGCATCCGCGAGAATCTGGCCCAGCTCAAGGTCGATGTCGACACCAACCGTCTGGAGCAGGAGATGATCTTCTACATCGAAAAACTCGACATTACGGAGGAGAAGGTGCGTCTGGACAACCATTGCCGCTATTTCCGCGAGGTGGCGGGATCGGAGGAGGCCGCGGGCCGCAAACTCGGATTCATAGCGCAGGAGATGGGCCGCGAGATAAACACCCTCGGATCGAAAGCCAACGAGTCGAACATGCAGATTCTGGTGGTGAAGATGAAGGACGAGCTGGAAAAGATAAAGGAACAGGTACTAAATATTTTATAGCCGCATGGAACAGACGGGCAAACTCGTTATTTTCTCCGCCCCGAGCGGTTCGGGCAAGACCACGATAGTGAAACGGCTGCTGGAGATATTTCCGCAGCTGGAATTTTCGATCTCCGCCACGTCGCGCCGCCCGCGCGGCAGCGAACGCGACGGTGCGGATTACTTTTTCCTGACTCGGGAACAGTTCGCCGCCAAGGTCGCCGCGGGCGAGTTCGTCGAGTGGGAGGAGGTCTACAACGGCACCTGCTACGGTACTCTCAAGAGCGAGATGCTTCGTATATGGGGCAAGGGCAACGTGATAATATTCGACGTGGACGTGATGGGAGGCATCAACCTCAAACGCATATTCGGCCGCGACGCCTGCTCGATATTCATCATGCCGCCGTCGGTGGAGGAGCTGGAGCGCCGACTCGTCGGCCGAGGCACCGATTCGCCCGAGACCATAGCCAAGCGCGTGGCCAAGGCCGATTTCGAGATATCGAAGGCGTCGGAGTTCGACCATGTGGTGGTGAACGACATTTTGGACGACGCCGTGGGAGAGACACGCGGCATACTGGAATGTTTTTTCGCAGAGTAGGGCATGGGCAGGAAACGGATGATGCTCTATTTCGGGTCGTTCAACCCCATCCACAAGGGACATACGGCGCTGGCGGAATATGTCGTCGACCGCGATCTGTGCGACGAGGCGGCATTGATCGTATCGCCGCAGAATCCCTTCAAACAGAGCTGGACGCAGGCTCCCGAGTTCGACCGCTTCGAGATGGCCGAGATCGCATGCCGCAATTCGCGCCATCCCGAGCGCATACGCCCGTCGGTAGTGGAGTTCATGCTCGACAAGCCGTCGTACACGATCAACACGCTGCGCCACCTGTCGGAGAACTACGGCAGCGAAATGGATTTCGCCATACTGATGGGCAGCGACCTCATAAACCAGCTTCCCCGTTGGCGCGAGGCCGAGAGCATAATCGCAGATTACGACATATACGTCTACCCGCGTCCCGATGCCGAAGTGAAGTTCACCACCGCTCGCACCACCGTGCTCGGCGATGCGCCGCAATACGATTTCTCGTCGACGAAGATCCGCGAGGCGCTGGAGCGCGGCGAGGATGTGTCGGACATAGTCGACGGCGGGGTGCTGCAATACATACGGGAACATGGGTTGTGGACTCCCGCGCGAATCATAGCCGACCTGACGGCGGCCATCGAGCGTGAGTCCGACAACGCGGCTTTGCATCTGGAGCGCGGCAAGCGCTATTTCCGCCGCAACGAGTGGGGCAGTGCCGTCAACGACTTCAACCGTGCCCGCGAGATCGATCCCGCCTGCACCGAGGCGCGGCAGTTCATCGAAATGGCGCAGGAGATTCTGGAGTTTCGTTACAAGGACATTTATAACCCTTGACGAAAAGATGATAGAGATAGACGATAAAATAGTGAGCGCCGATATTCTGCGCGAATGCTTCGCCTGCGACCTCGGCCGATGCAAGGGCATCTGCTGCGTGGAGGGCGACGCGGGCGCGCCGCTGGAGATCGACGAAGTGGACGAGTTGGAGGCCGAATATCCCAACTACGCACCCTACATGACCGAGGAGGGGCGCCGCGAGGTCGAAAAGCAGGGGTTCATGGTGGTGGATGCCGACGGCGACTACACCACGCCGCTGGTGCGGGGCGCCGAGTGCGCCTACTCGTTTACCGAGAATGGCATTACATTCTGCGCCATCGAGCGGGCCTACCGCGAGGGACGCTGCCGATTCATAAAACCCGTGTCGTGCCACCTCTATCCGATACGCGTAGCGCGCTTTTCGAACGGCAGCTACGGGCTCAACTACCATCGCTGGCATGTGTGCCGATCGGCCGTGGAGTGCGGCCGCAAGGCGGGCATCCCGATATACCGAGCGCTGCGGGAACCTATAATCCGCCGTTTCGGCGAGGAGTTTTACAAAGCGCTGGAGTGCGCGCACGATCTGTTGCGCGAACATGATGATAAATAATTTTAACCGATGAAGATAAACCGAATGAATTTACGTACAGCATTTTTATTTTCGTTTCTGGTATCCGCATGCGCCGTATCGGCACAGGAGGCTGAACAAATGGCTCTGCGCGACACCCTGACCGTACAACCCGATTCTTTGAAAAAGGATTCGGTCTCGGCCCCTGTCGTCATACGCCGCGTCCCGCTGGAGTCGGGACCCGCATTGGACGAAAATTTGCTGGTCGTCGATACCATCCCCTCGTCGAGCGAAGGTCTCAGCATCGTGTTGTTCAACGACAACACGTGGCGTTATGTGCGCAACCGCGATATCTCGGCCGACGACGACACGGTATTCACCACCGATTGGGATACGACCAAGTTGCAACCTTACGGCAAGGATTTGAAGGATCTGCCAGTATCGCTCGTGATAGATCTCGTCGATTCTCTCAAAAGTTACCACTATCCGCATGTCGGTCGCGTCAATTCGAAATACGGACCTCGCCGCCGCGGCATTCATCAGGGTACCGACATAGGACTTAAGATAGGCGATCCCATCTATGCCGTATTCGACGGGCGGGTGCGCCTCACGCAACATTACAAAGGCGGGTACGGCAATCTGATCGTGCTGCGCCACGACAACGGTCTGGAGACCTTTTACGGCCACCTGTCGGAGATACTCGTGAAGCCCGAGCAGTGGGTGACGGCGGGGCAGGTGATAGGCTACGGCGGAAACACGGGCCGCAGCACGGGACCCCATCTTCATTTCGAGGTGCGTTACAAGGGGCAGTCGTTCGACGCCGAGCGCCTGATCGACTTCACGACGGGAACGCTGCGCCGCGAGACGTTCCTGCTCAAGCGCAGTTACTTCAGTCCCTATTCGCGTTTCACGCAGGATTTCGACGAGGAGGTGCAAAGCGCCGAGGAGGACAAGAAGATAGCGGCCGAAGCCGCCGCCGTCAAGTACCACATAGTGAAGAGCGGCGACACGCTGGGGCGCATAGCCATAAACAACCATACGACGGTGAAGAAGCTGTGCCAGCTGAACGGCATAAAGGAGACCACCATCCTGCGCATCGGCCAGCGTATACGGGTGAGATAGAGCGAGGCTTTATCTGAAACAACGATCCCCTTCGCGGAATAGTTCTGCCGAAGGGGATTTTGTTTAATGTATGCTGTTCGCCGACGGCGTGGGCGTAACGCTCGTTTTATGACGAGACCGTTTCGGTTCGCCGACGGCGGTCGGAGTGCGCGAGCTTTGGGCGAGCAGCAGTCCGCCGCGTGGGGCGGCGGCGAACTGCCGACATTGCGGGGCAATGTCGATATCAATACTCCCGCGGCCCGAAGATATCGGAGCCGATACGCACCTCGGTGGAGCCGCACTCGATGGCGATGGGGTAGTCGTCGGACATGCCCATCGACAACGTGTCGAACTCGGGCCCGAACCGATCGGCGAGCGAGCGCTTGCATTCGGCCAGACGCATGAAGTCGCGGCGGATGACAGTTTCGTCGTCGGTGTTGGTGGCCATTCCCATCACTCCGCGGATGCGGATGTTGCGATATGCGCCGAATCCTCCCGACTGCACGAATGCCGCCAGTTCGTCGTAGTCCCAGCCCGATTTGGTATCCTCGTCGGCCACGTGTATCTCCAGCAGGCAATCTATCGTGCGGCCGCACTTCGCAGCCTCCTTGTCTATGACGGCTGCCAGACGCTCGCTGTCGAGCGACTCTATCATCGCGACGAACGGGGCGATGTACTTCACCTTGTTGGTCTGCAAATGACCTATCATGCGCCACTCTATATCGTGCGGCAGAATCTCGTGTTTGGCCTTCATCTCCTGCGGACGGTTCTCGCCGAAGATGCGCTGTCCCGCGTCGTAGGCTTCGCGGATCGCCTCGGCAGGATGATATTTCGATACCGCCACCAAGTCCACACCCGCGGGCAGGGTTCGGCGGATGGCTGCTATTTTATTCTCGATAGACATTGCAAAATCTGTTTTGACACCGTAAAATTACTGTTTTTTTCGAAACTAAAGAAATAACGACTCGTCAGAGTCGTGCGGGCCTCAGCCTGCCCCGCGGAGGCCCGCAACTTGCATTCGCTCGTTCGCGTGCTCCGCAGGCTGCCGCCCGAGATCGTCGTAACGCGATAGAAAAAGCCGCACAACGCATGTGCGGCTTTCCGAAGAATAGGCAGCTCCGCTATCTTACCGACAGAATCTGCACGATGCCGTTCGGGACATCGCAAATTTCTTTATAGCGACCGTCGGCAGGCGTAAATTTACCCAGCGTTTTCGTCCCGTCGGCTTCGGTAAGCAGGAATAGGCCTCCCGTAGCTTCGTCGTATGCGCCCGATATCGCTTTGCTTGCTATAAGGCCCGATGCGACACCCGTCGTCGGCTGCAATGTCGTCTCGGAAACGGATACGGCGCACACAATGCTTCGCTCACCCTTTACCGTAACGATGTATTGCGTTTGGGGAGAAGAAACCAACAGCATATCGCCCGTATCGTCCGCAGGCTCACCTAAAGTCCAGACATAAAAAGGAATCCAGAGCGCGGCGAGAGTCGTATATTTTCTGCCGTCGGCGGTCGTCACCGACATCTTCGTCAAAAGCGCACCCTTTTCGTGATATATGAAACGGCCATCGGCAAACTCCGCCGCAACCACGTCGTCGGGAATATTCTGCCCCGTCAGATAGCGTTTTTGCGGCGGTTGGCTGCGAGAGATGGTAGGGTTGGCGGCGATCAGTCTGATTCGCATATCGTCCTCCATGCGCAGAGGCAACAATGTGGCTCCAAACATGCCGATGATGCAATTCGAGATCTCTTCGCCGCATTCCACCGCGAGGTGTCGTCGCATGGTGAAATCGTATCCCGAAATCACCGTCTGTTCGTCGGTGCGGTCCGTGCCGAAGATTCGGTTCGTCGACGGACGGGTCACTGCACCGTCGAGCGCATGAGGGCATACGACCTTTTCCGACACCGTTCCCGTTGCCGTGTCGATATCGTATATGACGAACTTTCCCGCTTCGTTGCGGCCCAATCCGTAGAGCGACGCCTTTGTCGGCAATCTTCCGTCCGACACCTCGATCGATCCGAGAACCATAGGCTCGTCGCCGCGGAACAGAAGTACTTCGATCGCGCCTGCCGCATATCCTGCGGGCATGATGAACGAGACCGAATTGTCGGTGAGTTCTGTAATCTCGGCCCGCAACGTGGCCTGCATCTGCGTCGATGGATCAATATGCCGAACGAAGATAGCATCGTCGGCCCTGAACCCGACGGCCGCAACCGTCACTTCGTCGCCCGCATCGAACACCTCGGTCGGCATCACTATGTCGCTCACGAACGGAGGGTCGGGCTGCAAGCTGCATTCGCTGCACGCGGCGCATAATACGCACGTGGCGACGAATAATAGAATTTTTCTCATAAGTGATTGATAATTAACGCACCGCTTTTTAGGGGGGGGGTAGCGGCCCCGAATGACGGTCGTCGGCATTCGGGACAAATATAGCATATAATTCGTGATTGCGGATGAATTGGGCATATAAATTTCGGTGTAATGCCCGATGGGCATTACTATCCTCGGCGGCTCGCGCAAAGCGCGACCCCCGCAGCCGCCGAGGATAAACAATTACTTCGATTTATACAAATAATTGAACCTCCCCGCGGGCGCGCAGTCGCCGCTTATCCAGAAATCGTTGATATCCCCGTCGCGCTGCGTGTTGTCGACCCACTTGAACTCCAATTCGAAACCCTCGACCCGATCCAACCCGAGAACCTTGCGGGGTATGCGCAGCTCTATCGCGCGCCCCTCTACGCGAAAATCCGCCGAGCCGACACGATCCCATGCCCATCCGCCGCGCGAACGCTCCACCGAGGCCTTGCCGTCAGTCGCCGTGCGGCTTACCACGAAATCGTATCCCTCCCAACCCGTCGATCGGTCGCGGTCGATATCGATGAACAGCCGCATCCAAGCGTCTCCGCTCGGCGGGGTGATGTCGTCGGCGCACTCCACGAGGAAATAGACGTAACGGTCGTCCCTCGCCACCTTGGCGGCGACTATGTCGTTGCGCGCGCTCGAATCGCGATACACCTTGTCGCCCCAGCCTCGGCTGTCGCGGCGCATGGCATTGCCTCGCGAAGCCTTGTATTCGGGCTTCACGCCGCACCAGTCGTAGAAACGGCCGTCGATGCGTATGCGCCGCGGCGCCGACCCGACGCAATCGGCTTCGGACATCCCCTTGAAACGGCGTATGTTCGCCACCATCTGGTAGTAATAGTTGTCGCCGTGGCCGCCCCGCATGGGCTCTATGTCGCGGCTGTGTTCCGTGTCGAACTGGTCGGGAAAGGCATTCGTAAGTCCGCTCCATTCGCGGTGACGCCCCGCCACCCATTCGTTCCAACCCGTGATGAATATGAAATCGGGATCGATCTCCAGCGCCCGATCCCATTGCTCTTGGAAATTGAGCCCGTACTGCTCCGCATCGGGCGACGAGGCATGCCCGTTCGCGGCGGTGTAGTTGCGTCCGAAAGCCCCTTCGGCATTCATGGCGCTGAGCCCCCGCGCCGCGGTCCAGTTCTGCGCCACTCCGACCACCGCCTGCTCGAATCCGCCGTCGGGCTTGGGCGCGAAGCCGTGCTGCGGCCATATTTCGAGCCATCCCCAATGGTCGGGACGCTGCGGACCGACGTTGTAGACGGGTTGCCCGGGACGGAACGTGAAGTATTCGCGGATCTCGCGATGCAGTCGGGTAGCGGCATCGTCGCCCTCGACGTCGCCGAGCATCTCGGGATAGGCCATGATAAGCGGTTTGCCGTCCCACTTAAAGAAAAGCTCCTCGTACTCGGCGGGTTTGTAGAGGTCTTCGTATATCTCCTTTATGGCCGCGCGGCTCCCCTCGGAGGGGCCGAACGCGAGCATGAAGGCTATCTGCGGAGTATTCACCCCGTCGCGCCGTGCCTCGGCGAAGACTTCGCATAACGCGCGGTAGGATTCGCGCCACGTGAACGACCCGTTGGTGCAGTCGAAAAAGAGCACGTCGACACCCGCGTCGGCCAGCATCTCGGCATGCTTGCGCAGAACCCAGCGGTCGGTGTTGCGATAGAAGCCGAACAGCGGTTCGCCCCAAAAATAGGTGTGAATCCCTGCGGGCCACGCCTCGTGGTCGTAATCGCGGGCGGCGTCGGGATGCGCGGTGATGACGGATGTCGGAGTGTAGGGTTGCAGATCGGCGAAGTTGTTGTGCCATGTCCAGTAGAAAAGCCCCACGAACTTCCTGCGCGGCGGTCCCGCCGTATCGCTGTCGGGAAGCCGTCGCCCGAGGGCGTCGGTGGCGGGCAGCCCGTTGCCGTAGTTCTGTGCCGAAAGACAGAGCGGGCCGAGCGCTAAGAGTGCGGCGAGTATCGATGCGTATGTTTTTTTCATGATATTTACGGGTTAGTGCTTTGCAAATATAACCATAACCAAACGGAATCGGTCATTCTTGCGCCTCAAAACTTTTGCATTACGGCTATTTTGCCTAACTTTGGCTTGTCGAAACGCACGTGCGAAGTGCGTCGGCATAAACCGAAAACTTAATTTAGGAATCATAATGAAACGAATTTTCAGAAATCTCGCATTGGCCCTCGCCGCCGTTGCTGCCGCAAGCGCGCCCGCGTCGGCCTGCACCAATTTCATCATCACGCGCGGCGCGTCGAGCGACGGATCGGTAATGGTGACCTACGCCGCCGATTCGCACCAGCTCTACGGATGCCTGTACAAGTACACGCCTGCCAAACGCGCGGCCGCCACGATGCCCGTCTATGAGTGGGATACGGGCAAGTATCTGGGCGACATAGCGCAGGTGCCGACCACCTATTCCACGGTGGGCAACATGAACGAGCATTCGCTCATCATAACCGAGACCACCTACGGCGGCCGTCACGAGCTGGCCGATCCCGCGGGCAAGATCGATTACGGTTCGTTGATCTACATCGCTTTGCAGCGGGCTCGCACCGCACGCGAGGCGATAGACACCATCGTCGAGCTGGCCAACACCTACGGCTATGCCTCGGAGGGCGAGAGCTTCTCCATAGCCGATGCCGACGAGGCGTGGATCATGGAGTTGATCGGCAAGGGACCCGACAACAAGGGTATCGTGTGGGTGGCCCGCCGCATTCCCGACGGATACATCTGCGCGCATGCCAACCAAGCCCGTATAACCACATTCCCCAAGGACGATCCCGAGAACTGTCTCTACGCTCACGACGTGATCTCGTTCGCGCGCGAAAAGGGATACTACACGGGCAGCGACGACGATTTCTCGTTCTGCGATGCTTACGCGCCGCTCGATTTCAGCGCCATGCGTGCCTGCGAGGCGCGCGTGTGGAGCTTCTTCCGCACCTTCGCCGACGACATGGACCGATACGTCGATTACGCCATGGGCCGCAATGCCGCCAACCGCATGCCCCTGTGGGTGAAGCCGTCGCACAATATCACGCCCAAAGAGGTGTTCGACGCCATGCGCGACCACTACGAGGGTACTCCGATGGATATGACGACCGACCTCGGAGCGGGCGGCCACGGACTTCCCTACCGCTGGCGTCCGATGTCGTTCGAGGTGGACGGCAAGAGTTATGTGAACGAGCGGGCCACGGCCACGCAGCAGACGGGATTCTGGCTCGTGGGGCAGGCGCGCAAGGGTAAGACGGGCATTCTGTGGTTCGGCGTGGACGATGCCGCCACCTCGTGCCTGACGCCCGTTTACTGCAACACCGCCGAGGTGCCCGAGTGCATGGCCGAGGGCAACGGCTCGATGCTGGAGTATTCGCCCACGTCGGCCTTCTGGCTCTTCAATCGTGTCACGAATTTTGCATACATGCGTTACGACATGATGTCGGCCGACATACGCCGCGTGGTGGATTTCTGGGAGAACTCGATGCTCAAGGCAGTGGCGGGTGTCGACGCCGACGTGGCCGCCATGTCGGACAAGGCACGTCGAAAGCATCTGACGCGTTTCACCACCCGAACGGCGCAGACGATGTTCGACAACTGGACGCGTCTGGACAAATATTTGCTCCTCAAATATATGGACGGCAACGTAAAGAGCGAGCATGCCGACGTGCTGGAATATGTGATAGGCGAGGGCGGCAATGCGTCGCACTTCGTCGACAATGGCAACGGCCGCGACATACCCGACAAGATACAGTTCCCCGGGTACAACGAGAAGTGGAAGCGCGCCGTGGCGGCCGACAACGGAGAGATATTGCGGGCAGAATAGTGAACATAAAACATAAATAAAAATATGAAATACGACATAATCGTCATCGGAAGCGGCCCGGGCGGCTACGTGGCCGCCATCCGCGCCTCGCAGCTGGGCAAGCGCGTAGCCGTGGTCGAGAAATCGGAGTTGGGCGGCGTATGCCTCAACTGGGGGTGCATCCCCACCAAGGCGCTGCTGAAGAGCGCTCAGGTGTACAATTACTGCAAGAACGCCGCTCTCTACGGCGTCGAGATCGCGGGTGAGGCGAAGCCCGACTTCGCCAAGATCGTGGCCCGTTCGCGCACGGTGGCCGACACCATGAGCAAGGGCGTGGCCTTTCTGATGAAGAAGAACAACATCGACGTAATCAACGGATTCGGCCGCGTGACGGGGCGGGGCATGGTGGATGTGGACGGCACCGCATACGAGGCCGATGCCGTGATCCTCGCAACGGGAGCGCGTCCTCGCGAAATGCCGTTCATGCCCGTCGACGGCGAGCACGTGATAACGTCGAAACAGGCGCTGACGCTGCCCGCGCTGCCCGAATCGATGATCGTGGTGGGCTCGGGAGCCATAGGCAGCGAGTTCGCATGCCTCTATGCCTCGCTCGGCGTGAAGGTTACGGTGATAGAGTATCTGCCGCAGATGATGCCTCTCGAAGACGAGGAGGTAGCCAAGCAGATGGAGCGTTCGTTCAGAAAGATGCGCGCCACGGTGCTCACGTCGACCAACGTGAAGAGCGTCAAGGTGAACGGCGAGGGCAAGTGCGACGTCGAGATCGAGGGCAAGAAGGGCGCCGAGACCCTTACGGCCGACATAGTGCTTTCGGCCGTGGGTATCAAGTCCAACATCGAGAACATGGGGTTGGAGGAGTGCGGCATCGTCGTCGAGCGCGACAAGATCAAGGTGGACGAGCATTACATGACCTCGCTGGAGGGCGTCTACGCCATAGGCGACATCATAGCCACGCCTGCCTTGGCGCACGTGGCTTCGGCCGAGGCCGTTCACTGCGTCGAGCATATATGCGGACTCGATCCTGCTCCCGTCGACTATTCGACCATACCGTCGTGCGTATTCACCTCGCCCGAGGTGGCGTCGGTCGGCATCACCGAACAGAAGGCGCGCGAAGCGGGCATGGAATACAAAGTGGGGCGCTTCCCCTTCACCGCCTCGGGCAAGGCCACGTCCGCAGGCGACCGCGACGGCTTCGTGAAGCTGATTTTCGGGGCCGACGACAAATTAATAGGTGCGCATCTGGTGGGAGCCAACGTGACCGAGATGCTCGGCGAACCTACACTCGCAATGGCGTTGGGAGCCACGGCGCACGACATCGCCCGCACCATACACGCCCATCCCACGATGAACGAGGGTATGCCCGAGGCCGCCGAAGCCGCAATGGGCGCTGCGATACATTTATAGTATTTGCAACAAGACCGAATGCGGGGGTAACGATGTGCTACTCCCGCATTTTTTTGCAGTAAGCGATATTTTATACGAAAAATAATTGTTTTTGGCAGGATAATATATTATATTTGCGAATGACGGGGTAATCATCACTAAAATTATAAAATATGAGACCGCAGAAACGAATGACACGGCGAACTCTTTTATCGAGTTTCGCATTAATATTACTATGTCAGTTCTCATATTCGCAGGAGTGGCTGAAAGAGATAAATCACGCATTGGACTTGGCCGCGCGGGTAAGCGCCGAGAAGCAGATGACGCTCACAGCCTATCAGCACCTCGGCACCGTCGACAGCGAAAAGGAGAAGCTCGCCGTCCTTGACGAGATATTCGACGACGCCGCCGTGACTGTCGTAAACTCTTCGGACATATTCTCGATCGTCGAGTGGGGCGACAGTCGGGCTTTCACATTCGAGGACCGCGAAAAATTCAAGAAACGTGTATACGACGCGATAGCAAGGGGACCGATCGAAGTGTTGGAATTGAGCTGGGTCTACCGCGACCGAGACTACAAGTCGAAGGCTTTGGTCGGCAACG
Organism: uncultured Alistipes sp.; assembly: GCA_964390585.1. Classification (GTDB taxonomy): domain Bacteria; phylum Bacteroidota; class Bacteroidia; order Bacteroidales; family Rikenellaceae; genus Alistipes. Next base: position 27,554 of record CAYMIH010000001.1, on the reverse strand, counting down.
ACGGTATAGTTTACGACAATATAGCCTCTTTCGCTATCGATTACAGTGCCAATGCCGAAAAGAAGGAGACTTCGGTGAAGATCACCCGCCCGATTCCCGTCGAGTTTTTCGGTGTCATACCTCCAAATATCGCAAACGACAAGCGCGGAGCCACGTTCGTGATGAACGAATATGTCGACGGCAAATTATTGCTGACAGGCAAATATGCATGGCAGTACAAATACAGATTCATATCGGCATTCGACAACAACGGAATATTATGCAACAGATCGTCGAGATCGGGGTCTAAATCGCAAATCGGCTGGCAATGCAGTTTGACATCGGGATTTATAGCAGGCGAAATCAATAAGTCCGCATACAACGAATATCAATTGGAATGGAAATGCTACGACGAGCGGGGTGGTGGATCGGCTTTTTCCCGTACTCGGGTCCAGCGCCCGTAGCAATGTGAACGAGGCCCGCAGGCCTCGTTTTTTTGTGTCATCTTATCCGCTTGAATACGCTTTCGGGATATACCACATCGCTCAGGAACAACCCTTGGGCAGGTGCGCTGCCGCTCGAAAGCGACAGGTCGCGGGCCGCGATGATGCGCTCGAAATCCTCTGGCGTGTATCGGCTGCGGCCCACGTCGACCAGAGTGCCGACTATGGCGCGTATCATGTTGCGAAGAAAACGGTCGGCGCGGATGGTGAATACGAGCATATTGCCATCGCGCAGCCACTCGGCGCGGGTCACATGACAGATGTTGGTCTTGTTGTCGGAATTGAGTTTGGCAAACGACGTGAAATCGTCATGACGCAGGAGCGCTTCGGCCGCGCGGTTCATCCTCTCCATGTCGAGCGGCACGTAATACTGCCATACCGAGAAGCGACGGAAAGGATTTTTGCGCTGCGATATATAATAGGTATACTCGCGTTCGACGGCATCGAAGCGGGCATGCGCCGTGTCGGCCACCGCCGTCACGGACGAAACGGCGATGTCGTGCGGCAGAATGAGGTTGAGCTTGTATACTAACTTGGCGCAGTCGTCCACGGGCCGCACCGAGTCGAAGTGGGCCGTGTAATACGACGCGTTGACCCCCGTGTCGGTCCGTCCCGCACCGACCGTCTCCACCTCTTCGCGCAGCAGTGTCGACAGAGCCTTTTCCAATGTCCGTTGCACCGTGGGCGCCGCAGGCTGGCGCTGCCATCCGCAGTAAGCCGTGCCGTCGTAGCAAAGTTCTATGAAGTAACGCATGTCATAAAGAATGATGACTCGTCAGAGTCGTGCGGGCCGCAGCCTCGCCCCGCGGAGGCCCGCAACTTGCATTCGCCCGTTTGCGGTCTCCGCAGTCTGCGGCCCCATTTATTTCAAATATTTTTCGTGCGAGTCGTCGGTTATGAATCGTTTGTCGCTGATATGGAGATTGAAGAACGTGCCCGAACCTCCCTCCTCCGCAGCTTCGAGGATTTTGTTCTCCACGGTGCTGTTATGCTCGTCCAGCCCCATGTTGAAATTCATCACCGAAGATTCGAACTTGCCCGTCGACCCGAATCCCACATGTTTCTTTCCGCGTTTCGAATACCAGAAGGCAAAGCAGTTATTGTAGAGGCTGCACCCGCCTTTTATACGGAACGCGGTGGCGAACTCGTCGCTGTAACAGAAGTCGTACCAATTATTTTGCGCTTCGTCGAGGAATCCGCAACTGCTCTCGTAATGCTCGTCGCTGCCGTAATAGAGCGGGTGGATGTTGCGCAGGCAGTTGGCTTCCGAACGCAGGATGAATCCGATATGTACGCCTCCGATACGCATGTTCGTGAAAGTGTTGTCGTACCCCTCGACCAATACGCCCACGCAATCGGGCTTGTTGTTGCCGACGATATTCACGCCGAATATGTCGGCGTCCGACGAGCCGCTGTTCACGCCGCGCTTGACGTGGATGCCGAGCGCGACGTTCTTGATCGAGGTGTTGCGGATCACGGTCTCGCGGCCGCTGTCGATCGATATTCCTTTCGCGACGCCGCTGCCGTCGATTATGCCTCCCTCGAAATGGTAGTTGCTGCCCGCGATCTCGATGTTGTTGGCGGCATCCTTGCCACCCAGACGTATCATCGCCTCGGTGTGCGTCCAATCGGGTGCGGCCTTGATTACAGCGTAGTTGGAGAGCTCCAGTGCCACGCTTTTGCGGGGATCGGCGGGCGTCGCCACCGGTTTCGAGATAAGGTAGGTTCCGTCAGGGAAATATATCGTGCGGTTGGGATTGTCGTCGATGATCTTCTGTATGGCATCGCTGACGTCGCCCGCACCGTCGGCACCGATGTAATCGGTTACAATCACATACCCCTTTTCCGCAGGCGGAATTTGCGCGAAACTCGTAACGGCAGTCGCTATGGCGGTAATGGCGATAAAAAGTCGTTTCATTTTCGGTGATGTATTGTGCAAATCGATACAAAAGTAATTAATTTTCGCGAAAATCGTATAACGTATGCCGACGACGCGGTTTATCTTGTTCGATAAACAATAAAATCACTATCTTTGCATGATCCGTAAAAACACGATTTTTCGAAATTATGAAAGCTATTATAATAGGCTACGGCAAGATGGGCCGCGAAATAGAGCGCATACTCGCCGAACGCGGCCACGAGGTGACGCTCATCGTGGATCAGGACAACGCCGCGGAGCTCACGGCTGAGAATCTGGCCCGCGCCGATGTGGCCATAGAGTTTACCACGCCCTCGACGGCATACGGCAATATCCGCAAATGTCTGGAGTGCGGCGCGGCAGTGGTGAGCGGCACCACGGGATGGACCGAGCGGCTGCCCGAGTTGCAGGAGCTGTGCCGCGAGCGCGGCGGCGCGATGTTCTACGCCTCGAACTATTCGCTGGGCGTGAACCTAATGTTCCGCCTCAATCGCGAGCTGGCTCGGCTGATGAACCGTTTTCCGCAGTACGAGGTGAGCATCGAGGAGACGCACCACACCGAGAAGAAGGATTCGCCGAGCGGCACGGCCGCGACCTTGGCCGACGACATAATCGCGCGCATGGACCGCAAGAGCGGGTGGGTGAACGAACCGACCGACGATCCCGCGCTTATCGGCATCCGCTCCTACCGTGTGGGCATGACCCCGGGCGACCACTCGGTGACCTACACTTCGGAGGACGATGTGCTGGAGATACGCCATTCGATAAAGAACCGTCGCACGCTGGCGCTGGGAGCCGTCGTGGCGGCCGAATTTCTGTGCGGCAAGAGCGGCGTCTACACTATGGACGATCTGATTTGACACCGAATGCCTCCGCGACACACTGTCGCGGGGTTGCGAAACGTTATATTCGCGGTGCGGCGGATCGCCCGCATGTACCTCGTACCGAATAAAAAACATTGCAATGAAAAAAATAAAGGATTTCTTCGGCAACAAATGGGTGGGATTCGCGCTGGCGACCATTCTCTACGTATTGTGGTTCGTCGTGTGGACGGGCAATTGGTGGATGCTCCTTGGCGTGATCTTTATCTACGACCTCTACATCTCGCGCCTGTTCTACCGCTACGTATGGAGCAAGAATGCGCGTCTGTGCGAGAAAAGCCCGTTCTACCGCAGCGTCTACGAGTGGGTGAACGCCATAGTGTTCGCCACCGTGGTGGCGTCGATCATCCATCTGTTCCTGTTCCAGATGTACGTCATACCCTCGTCGTCGATGGAGAAGACGCTGCTGGTCGGCGACTATCTCTATGTGAGCAAGGTGACCTACGGCCCGCAGATGCCCAACACGCCGCTGTCGTTCCCGTTCGTACACCATACGATGCCTTTCTCGCAGACCAAGAAATCGTTCTGCGAGGCCGTGAAGTGGCCCTACCACCGTCTGAAGGGGCTGCGCAAGATCGAACGCAACGATGTGGTGGTGTTCAATTTCCCCGCGGGCGACACTGTGCTGCTGGAGAATCAGGCGGCTACGTATTACGACGTCCTGCGCGATTACGAATACCAATACGGTCCCGAGCGCGGCCGCGAGGAACTGGCTCGCAACTACACTATCATAACGCGCCCCGTCGACAAGCGCGAGAACTACATCAAGCGCTGCGTGGCCATCCCGGGCGACACGGTACGCATTGTCGATTCGGAACTGTTCGTGAACGGCAAGCCTCAGGAGACTATCCCCGAGAAGCAGTATTGCTACACCGTGCGGACATCGTCGCCGCTTACGCCTTATGCCGTCGAGCAGTTGGGCATAACCGAGTTGCAGGGCAGCGGCACGCATTACTTCATGCCGCTCACCGAGAAGTCGGCGCAGGCTCTGCGCGAGATGGACAACGTGGTGAGCGTCACGCGTTACACCGCCGAGGAAGAGGCCTTCCCGCACGACGTGCGCTACGGATGGACGGCCGACGACTTCGGACCGCTGTGGGTTCCGCAGAAGGGTGCCCGCATAGAGCTTACGGAAGACAACCTGCCGCTTTACCGACGCATAATCGAGGTGTACGAGGACAACGATCTGGAGGTGCGTGACGGTAAGATCTACATAAACGGCGAGGAGAGCGACGGCTACACGTTCAAGATGGACTACTACTGGATGATGGGCGACAACCGCCACAACTCGGCCGACTCGCGTTATTGGGGATTCGTTCCCGAGGACCACATCGTCGGCAAGGCGTCGTTCATCTGGCTTTCGCTCGACAGTGAAAAGAGCTTCCCCGCCAACATTCGCTGGAACAGAATGTTCACCAAAGTCAAATAAACTGAAGGTGGAGCAGGTGCGCGACAGCTATCTGACCGTCGGTGCGGATGCCGAGGCAGCCATCAGGGAGCGGAGCAGCAAGTTTCTGGCCTACGCTTTCCATGTGGAGAGCGAGGAGGAGATCGCATCGCACCTCGATCGTCTGCGCAAGCGCTATTACGATGCCACGCACCATTGCTACGCATGGCGTCTGGGGCCCGAGGGCGAACGCTTCCGCGCCAACGACGACGGCGAACCGTCGGGCACGGCGGGCAAGCCGATTCTGGGGCAGATGCTCTCGCACGCCGTGACGGACTGCCTCATAGTCGTGGTCCGCTATTTCGGCGGTACCAAGCTGGGTGTCCCGGGACTGATAGCCGCCTACAAGGAGTCGGCCGCCGCCGTCATAGATGCAGCCGATATAGTGGAGCGCACGGTGGACACCACCGTCAGGGTGGAGTTCCCCTATGTGGTGATGAACGAGATAATGCGCATAGTGAAGGAGGAGCAGCCCGAGGTGAAGAGGCAGACGTTCGACAACCTGTGCGTGATGACGCTGGCCGTGCGCAACAGCCGCGCCGACGCCGTTCTGGGCCGACTGGGCAAGGTGGAGGGGGCCTCCGTAGAGGTAATTTGAATGCGATGACAAACGACAAGACGATATATATAAAGGGGGCGCGCGTCCACAACTTGAAAAACGTGGACGTGACGATTCCGCACAACACGCTTACCGTGATAACGGGTCTGTCGGGATCGGGCAAATCGACGCTCGCTTTCGACACCATTTTCGCCGAGGGCCAGCGCCGCTACGTGGAGAGCCTTTCGGCATACGCACGTCAGTTTCTGGGGCGCATAAACAAACCCGATGTCGATCTCATATCGGGAATCGCGCCCGCCATAGCCATAGAGCAGAAGGTCAACACCCGCAATCCGCGTTCGACGGTGGGTACGACCACCGAGATATACGACTATCTGAAACTGTTGTATGCCCGCGTGGGGCACACCTTTTCGCCCGTGTCGGGCCGCGAAGTGCGCTGCTACGGCGTGGACGATGTGGCCGATTTCGTCATGGAACACGGCGAAGGCAAGCAGACCGTACTCGCATGTCCGCTTCCGATCAAGGCGGGGCAGGGCATAATAGAGGTTCTGTTGCAACTGCTCGGCGACGGGTTCGTGCGACTGAGGGTCGACGGCAAGGTGATGACTTTCGAGGAGTTCATGCCGACCGTGACGGCGGAGACACGGCCCGAGGATATTTATCTGGTGGTGGATCGTCTGCGCCCCGTGTCCGACGACGAAGGCATGCTGCGTCTGCGCGACTCGGTGGCCCGCGCCTACGACTACGGCAACGGCGTGTGTCTGGCGGTAATCGACGACGAGGAGCATCTTTTCTCTGCGCGTTTCGAGGCCGACGGCATGGAGTTCGAGCAGCCCATGGAGCATCTGTTCAGCTTCAACAATCCCATAGGGGCCTGTCCCAAATGCGAGGGCTACGGCAAGATAATCGGCATAGACGAGGATCTGGTGATCCCCGACAAGGGCAAGACCATATACGACGATGCCGTGGCGTGCTGGCGCGGCTCCACCATGAAGTGGTGGAAAGAGCAGCTGGTGGAGAACGCTTTCAAATTCGGCTTCCCGATCCACGAACCCTACTACAACCTCACGACCGAACAGAAACTGCTGCTGTGGCGCGGAAACGAATATTTCCACGGGCTGGACGAATTTTTCGATTACATAGACAGCGAGCGTCGCAAGATACAGTTCCGCGTGATGAAGGCCCGCTACACTGGCAAGACGCGCTGCCCCGAGTGCGGCGGCACGCGCCTGCGCAAGGAGGCGCTCTACGTCAAGGTCGGCGGCCGCAACATAGCCGAGCTGGTCGGAATGACGGTGGATGAACTGGTCGCATTCTTCGACACCTTGCAGCTCGACGAGCATGACGCCCGCACGGCGCAACGCATACTCGTGGAGCTGAAGAACCGTCTGGGTTACCTCTCGGACGTGGGGCTGGGCTATCTTACGCTCGACCGCCTGTCGTCGACGCTCTCGGGCGGCGAGAGCCAGCGCATAAACCTCGCCACGTCGCTGGGCAGCAGTCTTGTCGGGTCGCTCTACATACTCGACGAACCGAGCATAGGTCTGCATCCGCGCGACACCCACCGACTGATAAAGGTCCTCAAACAGTTGCGCGATCTGGGCAATACGGTGATAGTGGTCGAGCACGAGGAGGAGGTGATACGCGCCGCCGACTACATAGTCGACGTTGGCCCCAAAGCGGGCGAACACGGCGGCGAGATAATATTCTGCGGTCCCACGGCGAAACTGCTGAAATCGAAAAAGAGCCTTACGGCCGACTATCTCGCGGGACGCCGCACCATCGAGCCGCCGACCCTGGCGCGCAGCGGCAGCGGCGCGGTAACGATACGCGGCGCGAGGGAAAACAATCTGAAGAATATCGACGTCAGCATACCGCTCGGCGTGATGACCTGCATCACGGGTGTGAGCGGCAGCGGTAAATCGTCGCTCGCCAAAGGCATCCTCTATCCCGCCCTGCGCCGTCTGCTGGCCGACACGGGACAGAAACCCGGGGATTTCGACGGTCTGGAGGGCGACGTGAAGATGCTGCAATCGGTGGAGATGGTCGACCAAAATCCAATCGGCAAATCGTCGCGTTCGAACCCCGTCACCTACCTCAAGGCCTACGACGAGATCAGAAAGCTCTATGCCGACCAACTGCAGGCCGTGCATACGGGGCTCACGGCGGCGAGCTTCTCGTTCAACGTGGCGGGCGGCCGCTGCGAGGAGTGTCAGGGCGAGGGTACCATAAAGGTGAGCATGCAGTTCATGGCCGACGTGGAGCTGGTTTGCGAGGCGTGCCACGGCAAAAGGTTCAAGGACGAAGTGCTGGAGATACGCTATCGGGGCAAGAACATCCACGAGACGCTGGAGATGAGCGTCGACGATGCGATAGAGTTCTTCGGGCAGGACAAGGACAACGCCACGTGCCGCCGCATAGTCGAGCGTCTGCAACCGTTGCAGGACGTGGGTCTGGGCTACATACGTCTGGGCCAGTCGTCGTCGACGCTCTCGGGCGGCGAGAGCCAGCGCGTGAAGCTGGCGTCGTTCCTGGCGAAGGACGACCGTCAGGGGCAGATAATGTTCATATTCGACGAGCCTACGACGGGCCTGCATTTCCACGACATAAACCGCCTGCTGAAGGCTTTCGACGCTTTGATCGCCAACGGCCACACCATAGTGGTGGTGGAACACAACATGGATGTGATAAAGTGCGCCGACCACATCATCGACCTCGGTCCCGAGGCGGGCGACAAGGGCGGAAACATCGTTTTCGAGGGTACGCCCGAGGAGTTGAAACTCTGCGAGGCGAGCTACACGGGCCGTTTCCTGAAACAACACAGCCGTAATTGAGATGAAGGAGTTTTACACATATACGCTGCCCAACGGCATAAGGGGCATACACCGTCAGGTGAAGAGCGGGGTAGCGCACTGCGCGCTGGTGGTGAATGCGGGATGCCGCGACGAGCTGCCCGATCAGTACGGACTGGCGCACTTCACCGAACATGCCATATTCAAGGGCACCGCACGCCGCAAGGCCTTTCAGGTGAATTGCCGTCTGGAGAACCTCGGCGGCGAGCTCAACGCCTACACCACCAAGGAGGACACCACGATACACGCCACCACGCTGCGCGGCGACTTCGCCAAGGCTGCGGAACTCATCGCCGACGTGGCTTTCAATTCCGCGTTTCCCGAACGCGAGTTGGCGAAAGAGCGCGAAGTGATTGTCGATGAGATCAACACCTGCAAGGATTCGCCCGCCGACATGATATTCGACACCTTCGAGGAGATGATCTTCGCCGATTCGGAGCTGGGGCACAACATCCTCGGCACCAAATCGTCCATCGCGCGATACGACACCGAAGCGGTGCGCGGATTCGTGGGCCGCACCTACACTACCGACCAAATGGTCTTCTCGTCCATCGGTAGCATGTCGGTAAAGAGCGTGCAGGGAGTCGCCGAGAAGTATTTCGCCCGATATCCCGCCACCGCGCGCACGTTTCGACGCACGGCCCCTTCGGCGGTGTCCGCGTTCGACAAGACGGTGAACAAGCATACCCATCAGGTGCACTGCGTCACGGGAGCACGCGCCTACGACATCAACGACGAGCGGCGATTGCCGCTGGCACTGTTAGTGAACATTCTCGGCGGCCCCTCGGCCAACTCGCGTCTGAACGTGTCGCTGCGCGAGAAAAACGGATTGTCGTACAACATCGAGGCTTCATACACGCCCTACAACGATTGCGGTTTGGCGGCGATATATTTCAGTTCCGAACACTCCAACGCCGACCATTGCCGCGAGCTCGTCGATCGCGAACTCGCCCTCCTGCGCCGCACGAAGCTCACGCCGCGTCAGCTGTCGATGGCCAAACGTCAGTTTCTGGCGCAGATGGCCATATCGATGGAGAGCAACGAAGGCTACATGCTCGGTGCGGGAAAGAGTTTTCTGGTGCACGACGAGATCGATACGATGGAGGAGGTATACAAGAAAGTAGCGGCCGTGACGGCCGAACGGATCGTCGAGGCGGCCGAAGAGGTGTTCTCCCGCATGTCGACATTGATATATAAGTAGGGGCCCGCTGTCGGCGAACTGCCGATATCGTCGAAAAAACAACCTGACATGGATTTACTCGAAAAATACGTTCATCTGCACTCCTCGCCCGAGGATCCGCTGCTCACGGAGCTGGACCGCCAAACCCATCTGCAAGTGCTGAACCCGCGCATGGTGTCGGGCCATATTCAGGGCAAACTGCTCGAATTGCTGGTGAAGATGTTCCGTCCGCACGACATTCTGGAGATAGGGACTTTCACGGGATATTCGGCGCTTTGCATGGCCGCGGGGCTGGAGGAGGGCGGCACGGTCGACACCTGCGAGCCCGACGACGAACTGCAACCCTTGGCGCAATCGTTTTTCGACCGCTCGCCCCACGGGCATAAAATACGCCTGCACGTCGGTTCGGCGCTGGATATAGCTCCGCGGCTCGGCAAGCGGTTCGACATGGTATTCATCGACGGCGACAAGCGCGAATACCCCGATTATTACCGCATGCTGGTGGACGGCGGGCTGGTCCGCAGCGGTTCGGTGATGCTGGCCGACAACATCCTGTGGTATGGCAAGATCGTGCAGCCCGTGGCGCACAACGACCGACATACGCAGGCGCTTATCGAATTCAACCGCATGGTGGCCGAGGACGACAGAGTGGAGAACGTCATACTCCCGCTGCGCGACGGAATCAACGTCATACGCGTGAAATAGCCTTCGTCGCACGCGGTCCGCATGCCCCCACAGGCGCGGCTGCGCGCCGTTTCGTGCCCGATGTTGTCATCTTCCCGCTCGTTTTTCCAACTTTTATTTGTATATTTGCTCACTAAAAACTGGGAGAATGGCTATTGAGAAGAAATACGTGGAGACGCCTTTGATGAAGCAATATTACTCTATCAAGGCGGTTCATCCCGATGCGATATTGCTGTTTCGTGTGGGAGATTTTTATGAAACTTTCGGCGACGACGCCATCAAGGCGAGTTCGATCCTCGGCATAACGCTCACGCGGCGGGCAAACGGTGCCGCGTCGTATGTCGAGTTGGCGGGATTCCCTTATCATGCGCTCGACGTCTACATGCCCAAGCTGGTGAGGGCGGGCGAACGCGTCGCCGTGTGCGAGCAGCTCGAAGACCCCAAGACCGTCAAAGGTCTGGTCAAACGCGGTGTCATAGAGCTGGTTACCCCGGGCGTGGTGCTGGGCGACAACAACGTGCTGCCCAATAAGGAAAACTCGTTCCTCGGATCGGTCTTTTTCGGCGCGAAAACCACGGGCGTGGCCTTTCTCGACATATCGACGGGCGAGTTCTACATGGCTCAGGGCGACGATCTGTATGTGGATAAGCTACTGTCGAACCTCTCGCCTAAGGAGATCATCTACCAGCGCGGATACGAGGACCGTTTCGATTCGGCATTCGGCAACCGATACTATACCTATCGTCTCGACGATTGGGTGTTCTCGGCGGACATCAACAAGGACAAGCTCTGCAAGCAGTTCGGCACCAAGTCGTTGAAAGGCTTCGGCGTGCAGAACATGACCGAGGGCATAGCCGCCGCGGGCGCTATACTCTATTATCTGGAGTTCACCGAGCACCGCGAGATATCGCACATCACCTCCATCTCGCGCATCGATCGGAACGATTACGTATGGGTCGACAAGTTCTCGATACGCAATCTGGAGCTCTTCTCGTCGAACGGATCGCATGACAAGAGCTGCTTCGCCGACGTGATCGACCGCACGCTTACGTCGATGGGCGGCCGTCTGCTGAAACGTTGGATAGCCATGCCGCTCGTCGACGTCGAGCGTATCAAGCGGCGTCAGGACGTAGTGGAGCGTCTGGCGACCGACGCCGATCTGGCCGAGGCGCTGCGCGAGCAGATATCGTCGATAGGCGATCTGGAGCGCATATCGTCGCGCATAGCTGCGGGGCGCGTTTTGCCGCGTGAGCTGGTGCAGCTCAAATCGTCGCTCACGGCCGTGGAGACGCTCAAGGCCCTGCTGGAGTCGACTGACGACGAGCGCCTGCACGAAATAGCGGAGCAGATCGATCCCGCGACGGAGATACGCGACCGACTGGCCCGCGAGATCTATCCCGATCCCGCCAACAACCAGATTCAGAAAGGCGGAGTCATAGCCGACGGCGTGTCGGCCGAGTTGGACGACCTGCGCCGCATAGCCCTGCATGGCAAGGACGTGTTGCAGCAGATACTGCAACGCGAGACTGAGGCGACGGGGATTCCGTCGCTCAAAATCAGCTACAACAACGTATTCGGCTACTACATCGAGGTGCGCAACACGCACAAGGATAAGGTGCCCGAATCGTGGATCCGCAAGCAGACCTTGGCCAACGCCGAGCGCTACATCACCGAGGAGTTGAAGGAGTACGAGGAGAAGATCCTCGGTGCGCAGGACCGTATTTTGGCGCTCGAATTCGAAATATACACGGCTTTGGTTCAATACGTAGCGGGGCAGTTGCGCGTGATCCTGCGCGATGCCGCCGCCGTGGCGCGCATCGACTGCCTGCAATCGTTCGCCCGCATGGCGTGCGAGTGCCGCTATGTCCGTCCCCTGCTCGACAACGGCAGTGTCATAGACATCCGCAACGGCCGTCACCCCGTCATAGAGCGTCTGCTGGCGGTGGGAGAGGAGTACATCCCCAACGACGTGCTTTTGAACGACGAGGACCAGCAGATCATGATGATCACAGGTCCCAATATGTCGGGTAAATCGGCCCTGCTGCGGCAGACGGCGCTCATAATACTAATGGCGCAGATGGGGTCGTTCGTACCCGCCGAATCGGCGCACATAGGTGTGGTGGACAAGATATTCACCCGCGTGGGAGCCTCCGACAACATCTCGCAGGGCGAATCGACATTCATGGTCGAGATGCTGGAGTCGGCGAGCATCCTGAACAATCTTTCGGACCGCAGCTTGATTCTGCTCGACGAGATAGGTCGCGGCACCAGCACCTACGACGGCATCTCGATAGCATGGGCGATGGTGGAGTATATCCACAACCATCCGACGGCACACGCCAAGACGCTCTTCGCCACGCATTACCACGAGCTGAACGAAATGGAGCAGCTGTTCGCGCGCGTGAAGAACTACCATGTGGCGGTCCGCGAGATCGACAACACCATAGTGTTCCTGCGCAAACTGGCCCGCGGCGGTACCGAACACTCGTTCGGTATACATGTGGCACGCATGGCGGGAATGCCGCAGAGTATAGTGTCGCGTGCGACGGAGATTCTGGGCAATCTGGAAACGGTTTACGGCGACAACGAGATAGTGGCCTCGAAAGAGCCGGCGCAGCGGCGCAAGAGTCGCCGGCCGTCGGCCAAGCAGGTGGCCGACGTGGCGGAAAAAGGCAGTCTGCAACTCTCGATGTTCCAGCTGGAAGATCCCGTTTTGATTCAGATACGCGACCAGATAAAGGGCCTCGACATCAATTCGCTGACTCCCATAGAAGCGCTCAACAAACTGAACGAGATAAAGAAGATAGCGGGGATATAAGTATTCGACCTCGCGACGCGAGGTCGGCAGTTCGCCGCCGCCCCACGCGGCGGACTGCAACTCGCTCCACGCTCGCATGCGTCCTCCGCCGTCGGCGAACAGCAGATAAAAACAAGGAATCCCCACCGACGCTCTGTCATCGGCGGGGATCGTTTCTTGGAAACGCTGCGGAGATTTACTTCTCGTCTATCAGCGAACGTATGTTCTGTATCAACATGCCGACGGCCACCGAGTTGAATCCGCCTTCGGGAATGATTACGTCGGCATATTTTTTCGACGGCTCCACGAACTCGTCGTGCATGGGCTTTACCGTGCCGATGTATTGGTCGATCACCGACTGCATGCTGCGGCCGCGGTCGCACACGTCGCGCAGTATGCGGCGCGCGAGACGGATATCGGCATCGGTATCGACGAACACCTTTATGTCCATCAAATCGCGCAGCTCCTTGTTTTCGAATATCAATATTCCGTCGACGATTATGACTTTCGACGGTTTCACGGTCACCGTTTCGGCGGTGCGGTTGTGATCGACGAACGAATAGACGGGATGCGCTACGGGTACGTTGTTTTTCAACGCCTTTATGTGATCCACCAGCATGTCGGTATCGAATGCCTGAGGATGGTCGTAATTGAGCTTCGTGCGCTCCTCGTACGTAAGGTCCGCGTGCGCCTTGTAATAATAGTCGTGGCACAGCGTCGCCACGTCGTCGTGAACGAATGCATCCTGCAACCGCTTCACAAGCGTGCTCTTTCCCGAGCCCGTTCCTCCCGCAACACCTATTACCGTAACTTTCATGCCTCTGTCTGTTAAAAAACGGGGACCGTCCGTAGAACGATCCCCGCAATCGATAAATTATTTAAGCGTCGATATTAGCATAATGAGCGTTCTTCTCGATGAACTCGCGACGGGGCGGCACGTCGTCGCCCATCAACATCGAGAATACTCGGTCCGCCTCGGCGGCATTCTCGATATTCACCTGACGGAGTATGCGGGTGTCGGGATTCATGGTGGTCTCCCACAACTGTTGGGCATTCATCTCACCGAGACCTTTGTAGCGCTGTATGTGCACGCCCTTCACTCCCAGCTCCTCGGTGATGGCGTCGCGCTCCTGCTCGGTCCAGCAGTAACGTTCGCGGTTGCCTTTCTTCACCAGATAGAGCGGCGGTGTGGCGATGTACACGTGTCCGTTCTCGATAAGCTCCTTCATCTTGCGGAAGAAGAACGTAAGCATCAGGGTGGCGATATGCGCGCCGTCGACATCGGCATCGGTCATGATGATGATCTTGTCGTAACGCAACTTTTCCAGATTCAGAGCCTTGCTGTCCTCCTCGGTGCCGATGCTCACGCCCAGAGCGATGAACATGTTCTTGATCTCCTCGTTGTCCCACATGCGATGCTCCTGCGCTTTCTCGATGTTCAGGATCTTACCGCGCAGAGGCATGATAGCTTGGAAATTACGGTCGCGTCCCTGCTTCGCCGTGCCGCCTGCCGAATCTCCCTCGACGAAGAATATCTCGGCTATCGAACGGTCGCGGCTCGAACAGTCGGCCAGCTTGCCCGGCAGTCCCGCGCCCGAAAGCACCGTCTTGCGCTGCACGGCCTCGCGGGCATGACGTGCAGCATGACGCGCCGTGGCGGCCAGAATGACTTTCTGCACGATGGCCTTGGCATCCTTGGGATGTTCTTCCAGATAGTTGGTCAGCGCGGCCGAGACGGCTTGGTCTACGGCGGCACTCACCTCGTCGTTGCCCAGTTTGGTTTTGGTCTGGCCCTCGAACTGCGGTTCTGCTACCTTCACCGACACAACTGCCGTGAGTCCTTCGCGGAAGTCGTCGCCGTTGATGTCGAACTTCAGTTTGGCGAGCATGCCCGACTCGTCGGCATACTTTTTCAGCGTGCGCGTAAGGGCGCGGCGGAATCCCGTAAGATGCGTACCGCCCTCTATGGTGTTGATGTTGTTCACGTAAGAGTGTACATTCTCCGAATAGGAGTCGTTGTACTGCATGGCCACCTCCACGGGAACGCCGTTACGCTCGGTGTCGAGGTAGATGATCGACTCTATGATCGAGGTGCCGCGCGTCTCGTCGAGATACTGCACGAACTCCTTGAGTCCGTCTTTCGAGAAGAAGTGCTCGCTCTTGTCCTCGCCGTTCTCCTCTTTGCAGCGTTTGTCGGTGAGCGAAAGATGTATGCCCTTGTTCAGGAAAGCCAGCTCGCGCAGACGGTTGGCCAGAATGTCGTATTTGTATTCGGTCGTATGGGTGAATATCGAACCGTCGGGTTTGAAGGTGATTATCGTGCCTCGATCGTCGCATTCGCCTACGATCTCCATTTTCGAAATGGGCGCGCCCTTGCTGTATGATTGCTTGTAGATCTTGCCGCCACGGTGAATCTCGGCTACGAGCAGCGTCGAAAGCGCATTCACGCACGATACGCCCACGCCGTGCAGACCGCCCGAAACCTTGTAGCTGCCCTTGTCGAACTTACCGCCCGCGTGAAGCACCGTGAGCACCACTTCGAGAGCCGATTTGCCCTCTTTCTCGTGGTAGTCGGTCGGGATTCCTCGGCCGTCGTCCTTGACGGTTATCGAATTGTCCTCGTTTATGGTGACCTCGATGTGCGAGCAGTAGCCTGCCAGCGCCTCGTCGATAGAGTTGTCGACCACCTCGTAGACCAGATGGTGCAGACCCTTTTCGCCGATGTCGCCTATATACATGGCCGGACGCTTGCGGACGGCTTCCAATCCCTCCAACACCTGAATATTCGACGCCGAATATTCCTCTTCCTGCTTCTTGACGATTTCTTGTTCAGTATTCATTAGTTCTATATAAAATCTCTCTTTTGGATCATTTTTACATCACGCAAAAATAACGTTTTTTATCGATTTCTGCAAATCGCCGACACGCGATTCACGCACTTGCGGCCGCTATTCCGCGGAAAAACTCTTTTCGATGTCGATCTCCGTAATCCTGCCTTTCGAAAAGAGAATCGTGCGCGCGGGAAACTGCTCGATAAGGGCCGTGTTGTGCGTCGACATTATGATGGCGCAGCCCGATGCCGCGATCTCCCTGAAAAGGCGCATTATGCCGTCGGCCGTCACGGGATCGAGATTTCCCGTAGGTTCGTCCGCGAGCAGCAGACGCGGCGCGTTGAGCAGAGCGCGGGCTATGACCAGACGCTGCTGCTCGCCGCCCGACAGTTCGTGCGGCATCTTATAGGCCTTGTTGCTCAGTCCCGCCACCGACAGCACCTCGTCGATGCGGCGGCGGATGTCGGACTCCTTTTTCCACCCCGTGGCTTTCATCACGTCGTAGAGATTGAAGAAAGCGTTGCGGTCGTCCAGCAACTGGTAATCCTGAAACACGATGCCCATCCTGCGGCGCAGACGCGGAATGTCGCCGCGTCTTAACCTTCGCAAATCCATACCTGCAACGTATCCCTCTCCTTCAAGGAGTTGAACCTCGGCATATAAAGTTTTGAGTAAAGTGCTTTTCCCGCTGCCTACACGGCCTATGAAATAGACAAGTTCACCCGGGGCGACGGTCAGATTCACGTCCGACAACACCAGCTCGTCGTCCGACTTCACGCGGCGCGAATTGCCGTCGGAGTGGTAAATGGCGACATTGCGCAACTCTACAACATTATTCGTCCTGTCCATCCGTTATCGGTATTACGTTAGGTCGATATCGGCCGTCGTTACGACGGCTGCATTAACTTACAAAGTTAACCATTTTTCGCGAATCGGGCAATAGGGACGGAAGAAAAATTCACTCCCGACGAGCAAATATCATATTGCATACGGGCTGCAGTTCGCCGACGGCGGAGGACATGCACGAGCGTAAGGCGAGTTGCAGTCCGCCGCGTGGGGCGGCGGCGAACTGTCGATATCGCCATGCGATATCGAAAACTTCAAACAAAAATGCGGTCCGAACAAATCCGAACCGCATTTCCTCGTGGAGGCGGCGGGAGTCGAACCCGCGTCCAAACAAGGAGCCCCAAGGCTTTCTACACGTTTATTCCGCGATTGATCCTCTTGCGCGGGATGGCCGCGGACGACCTGACCCTTGCCGCAGTCCCTTGAATCTCATACGACAACCGAGACACATGCCGCACTATCCCTAAATTGATGATACCCCGTATGAACGAGCCGCTAAAGGGCAGAGCAGCCGTTCGGGATACTCGTCGTCAGACCTCCTCGGGCCCGACGATTAAGCCGATTTTCCTTGAAAATTAGGCAGCGAGTGCATAGCTGTTATTGCCATTTGTAGTTCGAGTGTTGATATTTACGAGCTACCACACAACGCTCGACGTGCTTACGATCGAACTCTGCAAGCTGTCAAAACCGGTCGCCCCCGATCCGACACTGCAAAAATAGTGAAAAATCGCTAAATTCGAATGCACGGGCCGAAAAAAATCTTTTCGCCCTATCAACCGATGATCCACTTGCTCCCCGGCAGAAACGATATCAACTTGGTCGTGACGTAGCAGCTTATGAACGTGGCGACGGCTATGCTCGGTATGGCCGCCGCGGTAGGCAGCGCCAAAGTGTTCTTGAACACGCCGACCCACATGCCGAGCCAGAATATGTGCATGAGGAACATGCCGTAGCTGAGTTTCGACATGTCGGTCACGATGCTCGGAGTCTCGGTTGCCGAAATGCAAGTGAAGAGCAGGAACGCACCGAACGTGAGCGCCACGCAGTTGATCGTGCAGAACGCCCATCCCACCTCCAGCACGGGTGTTTCGAGAATCTCGCCAGGGACGGCCTGCACGTAGAACGATCCGATGGTGGCCGCAGCACCCGCCGCCAAAGACAAGGAGCCGATCCACAGCCGTTTCCCGCGGCTCCAGTCGAGATGCACGCGTATGTAGTGCGCCAGCACCATGTAGCCCACGTAGCCCGAGAAGTTCCACAGCATGTGGTACTCGTTCCAGAAGCACTGCCCCCACACCTCGCCGAACCAGCGGTTTAGATAGGGTATGCAGGTCGAGAGCAGGAACAGCCCGATGAAGAACAGCTCCTCGCGTGCAGTCGCTTTTTCGAGCCACGGCGATATGACGGGAATGAACAGATAGAGGCCGATCAAAGGATACATGAACCAGAAGTGGCCCGCCGCGGTGGGGAAGTTAAGGAAGAACCTCGACAGATCGCGAGCCGACGTCGCCGCATCGATCTGCCCCCACAGTAGCGGCAGGGTACTGTAAAGGATCATGAAGAAGGCCAGCGGAGGCAGTATGCGCTTGAAGCGGCGGGCGTAGAACTGCCACGAGGTCTGCTCCCTCTTCATCGGCACTAACAGAAATGCCGACACGATCATGAACAGAGGCACCGACATACGCGAAAATCCGTCGTAGAGCGACACCCACAGTCGGTCGCTCTCGTTGGCCAGATACGATTGCGGTCCCGCCATGTCGGACGAGCCTCCTGCGCCGTAAAAATTTTCGCTCGCATGCACTATCATTACGAGGAAACACGCGAATACGCGGACATAATCGAGAAAAACTACACGTTTTGTCATTTATCTTCAGGTATTTAGGTTAAATTATCATCACAATATCTTCAACCGCCGCAACGCCGTGCCGACAGGGTCTTGCATACGGCGGACTATCGCACCGACCGACAGTGCCGACACTATCGTCCCCTCGCGTATCCCCACCAAGCCGTGCAGCAGACAGAACGACAACACGACTCCTATTACGACCAGCGACGAGTCGAAAAAGACCTTCACGCGGCCGAACGCCACGCCGCTCACCTCCGATATGACCGCCACGGTCTGCTCGCCCGCCAGCATCCATGCGGCGGCATTGACCTGCACCGATACTCCCGTCGCTATGACGACGCATCCCGCCAGCAGAAGCGCTACATGGGATGCATAGGTTTCGCCCTGCAATCCCGCCGTCGCGGCCATCGTAAGGTCGGTAAAAAATCCGAACATAAACGACGGAACCAGCTGCAACAGCAACACGGCGCGGAACCGCCGACGCAACAGGGCCGCCTGCAACGCTATCAACGTGAAGTGCATCAATATGGTATATTGTCCCATCGTGAATCCGCCGAACAGACTGAGTACATAGGGCGGGCAGGATATGGGCGAGGTTCCGAGGTCGGAACGGGTCGACAGCGCCACCCCGAGCGCGACGAGGAACAGTCCCGCCGTGGCGACGACATAACGCTTTATGATATGCGGTTTCGATTCTTTCATAGTCGGGCTATGCGGCTGTACGGCTCTTTCGGTCGTTCCGAAAGGCGCAGGCCGCTGTTTTTCGCACGGCAAATATACCTCGTTCGAACGAATAAAAAAAGCGCGCCGCCGTTTCGGCAGACGAATCGCGCCATAAAAAGCGCCGCCGCCGATTACAATTACGACGTTTTGTCGCTACATTTGCGCCGTGTTAGGAAAAAAGGTTCGACATGACAGGTATTTTTGCGATTCTGGCCTGCTGGTGCATAGGCAATCTGCTAAGCATGCTTATCGGAGGTTACGTATCGGGCAACATAATAGGTATGTTGCTCCTTTATGCGGCGTTGCATTTTCGGGTCGTTAAGGCCGCGAGCGTAGCTCCCGCAGCCAAATTTCTGCTCGGCACCATGGCTCTGTTCTTCGTGCCGTTCGGCGTGGGACTCATGGAGTCGTACCGCACCATAGCCGACAATCTGGCCGCCATAGTCGTCGCGGGAGCAGTGAGCACGGTGCTGGTGCTGGCAGTTATAGGATTGGTTTACCAAAAGATGAACAAACGGGTATGATTCAGGAGTTTCTGGAATCGCAGATATTTCTGCTGGCCGTTACCGCAGCCCTCTATTGCGGCGGCATGGCCCTTTATCGCCGCACGGGGTCGTCGTTGTGCCATCCCGTCGTGATTACCTTCTTAGCCATGATAGGACTCCTGCGCCTGTTCGACATTCCTTACGAAAAATATCGCGAGGCGACCCGTCTGCTCGATTTCGGACTCGGAATGTCGGTCGTGGCACTGGGTTATTTGCTTTACGAGCAGGAGGAGCGGATGAAAGGTCAGGTGCTGTCGATCCTCACCTCGATAACGCTCGGTTGTCTGGTCGGCATACTGAGCGTGGTGTACATAGCCAAATGGATGGGCGCCACGCGTCTGATACAGAACTCCATCGCCGTGAAATCGGTCACCGTGCCCATCGCCGTGACGATATCCGAGAACATCGGCGGCGACATGTCGATAACCTCGGTCGTGGTATTCGTGGTGGGCATCTTCGGCGCGCTCGTGGGATTCGCGTTCATGCGTGCGCTCAAGATCGACGACCCGATGGCGCGCGGGCTCGCCATGGGTTCGGCCGCTCACGGCATAGGCACCGCTCGGTCGATCGAGGAGGGTGCCGTGGAGGGAGCCTTGAGCGGTCTGGCGATGGCCCTCATGGGCGTGGCTACGGCATTGCTGGCTCCGCTGGTCGAGAGGTTTTTGTATTAAACGACCTGCCCCGACTCTGCGGGCCGCAGGCGAACAGCGCCTGACTTTCCGTATTCCCGACCAATAAAAACACCTTTCGGGCGATTTTACAGCCTTTTATTCTTAAAATTATTTAATTAATATTATCTTTGCACCTCGTTAGGACAGATTAATTTTTTACATTCGAAATATGGACTGGTTATACTCTCTTTTCATGGGCGAAGGCATCGCGCATACCGTTCTGGTGCTCTCGCTGGTGATTACCGTGGGTATCATGCTGGGAAAGATCAAGATCTGCGGCATATCGTTCGGAGTCACATGGATTCTGTTCGTAGGCATCGCGGCGGGTCATTTCGGCATGACCGTGGATCACAACACGTTGCATTTCATCAAAGAGTTCGGACTCATTCTGTTCGTATTCTCCATCGGCTTGCAGGTAGGCCCGGGATTCTTTTCGTCGTTCAAGGAGGGCGGAATAAAATTAGTGAGTTGTGCTGCGGCCATAGTCGCTCTCGGCGCCCTCACCACCTACATCATCCATCTTGCGACGGGCACTCCCATGCCCACGATGGTGGGTGTGATGTCGGGCGCGGTGACCAACACCCCGGGACTCGGAGCGGCGCAGCAGGCGTACACCGACGCATCGGGCATAAACGATCCCACCATAGCTTTGGGCTATGCTGTGGCCTATCCGCTGGGCGTGATCGGCATCATCTTGTCGTTGATATTCATACGTGTGGTCACTCGTGTCGATTTTACCGAGGAGAACAAGGCTCTGGAGGCCATAAGCAGCGAACGTGTCAATGCCGACAAATTGTCGGTCGTGTTCACCAACGGCGCGCTGGAGGGACATAACATAGCTCACCTGCGCGAGTTGATCAACCGTTCGTTCGTCATTTCGCGTATCATGCACGAGGACGGAACGATCGTCATAGCCGACGGCGACAGCGTGCTCAAGGTGGGCGACCGCCTGCGCGTGATATGTTCGGCCGACGACAGCGAGGCCGTGGTGGCATTTTTCGGTCGGCAGATCGAAATGAGCATGGAGGATTGGGGGCAGGGACAGACGCCGCAGAACCAGCTCGTGTCGCGGCGCATAATCATCACCAAGCCCTCGATCAACGGCAAACGCCTCTCGGATCTGCACCTGCGCACCAAATACGGCATCAACATCACCCGCATCAACCGCGCGGGCATCGACCTCATACCTTATCAGGGCATGGAGTTGCAGATGGGCGACCGCGTGATGGTGGTCGGCAACGAACACGCCATCGAGCAGGTGGCCAACGTGCTCGGCAACTCGCTGAAAAAGTTGCGCCAGCCGCAGCTGCTCACCATATTTTTCGGAATCGCATTGGGTGTGCTTCTCGGCTCGATTCCGTTGATGAATATCCCGCAACCCGTGAAACTCGGTCTGGCGGGCGGTCCGCTTATCGTAGCCATACTGGTGGGCCGTTTCGGTCCGCATTTCCATCTGGTGACCTACACCACCATGAGTGCCAACCTCATGTTGCGCGAAGTGGGTCTGGCCATGTTCCTCGCGGGCGTGGGCATAGGCGCGGGCGACGGTTTCGTCGACGCCATATTGAACGGAGGCTACCGCTGGATAGGCTACGGCGCCATAATAACGGTGGTGCCGATTCTGATCGTGGGCCTCTTCGCCCGTCTGAAGCTGAAGATGAACTACTACACGCTTATGGGACTCATAGCGGGCAGCACGACCGATCCCCCCGCATTGGGATACGCCAACTCGACGGCGGGAAACGACATGCCGGCAGTGGGGTATGCCACGGTCTATCCCGTGGTGATGTTTCTGCGAGTGCTTACGGCGCAGCTGTTGATACTGACGGTATTGTAACGGCAGGCGTTTTGGAAATGATTCGGGAGATCGCTCAGCGGCGGTCTCCCTCTTTTTTTCGCATGCGATAGGGGCATACGGCATCGCCGCACGCGTCGCATTTGGAGTATTTGCGAACCCTGACGCCGCGAACTGCGGCTCGGACGAGCCACACGAACACGATCGCTCCAATGGCGTACACTATGATGTCTTGCCAGCTCATGATGATACTTTTCGTCGGACAAATATAAACAATCATACTCTATTTTCCGCCAAAATCGCGTCCGACATCTCCGCGAATCGGAACGACCCGAACGCGACACCATTCACGACTTTTCGCATAGAGACAAGATTTGATCCATAATCCGATCGGACAAAAAACATGCCGCATCCGACTCGCTTTATCGCATCGACGAGACTATTTGCCGATATAATAACGGCTTAATCGTGTTTTTTTGGAGAAATTCTTTGGAATTTGGAAATTTTCGTATATTTGCAAAGATTAACAAACCAATAAACCGTTTTTACTATGAAGAATTTGGTAGATCAGATTAACGCTCAGATTGAAGTATTCTCGGCCAATGCTTCGGCTCAGGTAGAGAAAAACAACAAAGCCGCAGGTACTCGCGCACGTAAGGCTGCTCTGGAGCTTA
Source organism: uncultured Alistipes sp. (assembly GCA_964390585.1). Lineage (GTDB taxonomy): Bacteria > Bacteroidota > Bacteroidia > Bacteroidales > Rikenellaceae > Alistipes. Next base: position 4,823 of record CAYMIH010000001.1, on the reverse strand, counting down.
CTAAACTCCTCAAGGAGTTCCGTAAGGTTTCGGTAGAAGAGGCTAAGAAATAGTCATCCGAATCGTTTTACAAGACAAAGGCCGTCCGCCGATTTTCGGGGACAGCCTTTTTTGTTTGGCAATTATTATATGGCGATTGCAATTTGTAATCGCGAGTCGTAGCCTGCGGAGCAAGTGAACAGCAGGCCTGAAGCGGGGCGCGGCTCCGAAGAGCCGCATGGTTGAAGTATACACTACGGCCGCGTTATCCCGTGACGGGCGAACAGATCGCGCTGCATGGCGTCGATACCTATGTTTTCATCCAACGGAACGGCGTTGTTGTGGTCGTCGAGATAGAACCGCGGAGCCTCGGCATCGTACTCCGCGCTGAACAGCGACACCGACTCGTCGGCATACTTCGAGCGTATCGAAGCCATGTCGGCCATCGTGTGGAACACGCAGTGCGTATTCGCGGGGGCCGACAGATTGCGTCGGGCAGCCTCGACTTTGGACGGGAACAGAGCGCGGTATTCGGGTGAGAACCACGCCAGCGAAGCCACATGTAATTGATAATAGGTGACCGTGGGCGAGGAGTGCAGGAACCGCGAATCGCACTTGTCTAACAGATCTTCGCCGTGATCGGAGCAGTAGAACAGTGCCGAAGAGACGTCATGCGCCTTTTCGAGCGTGCGTATGGCTTCCGCGACGACATGGTCGGTGTAAACGATGGAATTATCGTAAGCGTTGAGTATCTTCTCGCGATGCTTGGCGTTGATCGCCACATCGTCGTCGGGTGTAAACACGGTATATTCGCGCGGATAGCGCTGGTGATAGCTGAAGTGCGACCCGTAGGCGTGCAGTATAAAGAGTATGCGCCGAGATCGGTCATTCGCTATCGCCTCGCACATGGCATCCACCATCTGCATGTCGTAACGCGGTGCACCGACATATATGACATGATCGGCATCGCTCGCGAGTCGGTCGATCATCGCGCCTTGCGGCGACTGGTTCGATATGAAATAGGTGGTGAATCCCGCTTCGTTGAACAGTGCGGGAATGCCCTTGCGGCGATAGAGTTCGTCGTGCTGCGAGGTGTGGATCGACGAAAGTATCATCGGCACGCTCTTGTGTGTGGTGTTGCTTTGCGTTATGACGTTTCGGAATACCGTAATGTCGTCGCGTTTCGACAACTCGGGATTCGTCGGACGCTCATACCCGTACAACTGCCAGTCGGCGGCGCGTGACGCCTCTCCTATGATCAATACGTATATTTCGCGGCAGTCGGGGACAGTATCGCGACGGGCGTCGTATGAAAAATCGGCCGATGTGCTTTCGAATTTCCGTATTTTGCATGTCTCCGATATGCCGAGCCCGAGGTTGTAGCTCACGTTGATGGGAAACAACTCGTCGCGCAACACGTGGCGAATCTCGCCGCGACATCCGAACACCAATACCGCGCATCCCGCCAGAAACGTCGCTCCTCCCCACGCGAACATAGTCTTGCGCGCTGCCGACGGCAATTCGACTTTTTTATTGATGTGCACCGCGGCGACCCACAGCAACGGAATATACACCACGCACACGGCGATTACCGAAGGGTATATGTTGCTGAGCAACTCCGTCGCCTCGCCCGGGTTGGTCGTCAATACGTTCAGGAACATGTCGGTGGCTATGACCGAATTGCCGAACAAATACGACAGCACGATCTGGAACGCACTGAAAAATATGAATATGAATCCCCACCACACCATGCGTCCCGATCGGCGCGCGAGGGCGGCGAATACGGTGTATGCCCCGAGCGGAATGAGAATGCACGCGACGGCGGTCGCCAACGGGTTTCGTTCGGTGTATGTCAGAATCGCCACGGGCAACATGAGCGATGCGACGAATGCGACGGCGAGTCGCAGAGGATTGTATTTTTTGTTTTTTTCGTTCATTGTCAGAATGCTTCATTTACGTTGATCACGAGTCCGTTCGAGTGTCGCCCGAACCCGTAATCGATTCTCAACACGGCTCTCGGTCCCATGTCCAATCTGAATCCCAAGCCGCAGTTGGGCAAGGTTTTCGACGCGTCGATGAGTTTGTGCGACGGAAACACGTTTCCCGCGCCTCCCCACGCGCATACCCCGAACGGTCCGCTGATGTGCTGCCGCAGTTCGACTTGCGCCGTTATCATCTTGCGGTCAGAGTAACGTCCCGTGTAATATCCTCTCAGTCGGCTTGCGCCGCCGAGCGACGGCCATAACAGCCAAGGCGTCGCCGACGACCACAAATCGCCGTAAAGGTCGGCCGCCAGCACCGAACCGCTCCACAGCGGCGTGTAGAAATCGGCCACGGCCGTTATGTGCCACAACGTCGCGCCGCAATCGCCCAAACCTTTTGGGCGCACCTCGGTCATAAGCGACATATAGAGCCCTTTCGTTGTGCGGTAGCGGCTGTCGCGTGTGTCGTACTCCAGCACGGCTCCCAATCCCGTCGAAACGGCAGAATGTCGCTGTCCTGCGGCCGCTATGTATGCTTCGCCGATTTCGTCTGTCGAACGGGCGGAGGCGTACCGCAGATCGAGCGACGCCCCGACCGAAAAGCCGCCCGCCACGCGTCTCGTGTAGCGTACATCGAGCGAGCAGTCGTCGCGGGTGTATTTGGTGCGCGGATTGCGGTCGGCCGCATCGTATCCGAGCCCCCAGAATCTTACGGGCAGCGTGCTCGCCTGAATGTTGTAAGTGAGGCGGTGATCGCCGCATTTGAGAAACGTATCGCCTGAAGCCCGCAAGCGATAAAACCCCGAGACCGAAACATTGCCCGTGAATGCAGCATAAGATTCGGTCGCGACCGAATCCGTCATGCAGAGATTGTAACGACCGCGCAACGAAACGACAAGCATGGCGTTAGTCTCCTGCGAATAGGCCACGCCCGCCATACCGTTGACTCGGAACTTGGCATCGGGCGAGCGGCCGAACAGCGGCTTGCGTGCGAAATCCGCCACCCGATCGAAAAATCCCTTTTTCGAGCCTCGCTCCAGATTGCGACTCACCGCTTCGTAATCGATCATGCCTGCGGTCGTCGCGTTTCCGACCGTGCGAGCCCGTCGAACCGTGTCTCCCGCCGATACAGCCTCCTGCGCCCTGACCGCATGCACGGCAAGCAGAACGACGACTGCGGCAAGGAACGCGATTTTCATCGGGATGTCGGATTAACGGTATTTCTTTATCACCTCGTAGAACTCGGTTTTGTCGGCCTCCGACAGCTCGCCTTTCTTCATGAACACGAGTTCGCCCTCTTTGTTCACGATGAGCAGCACGAACTTGTTGTTGCAGTCTCCGAGTCCCCACGAACTGCTCACGATTCGATCTTGGTCGGCCAGCACGGTGGCGCCGTTCTTTTCGGTGCGTTTGCGCGCCATCGAACGGGCCATGCCGTTGGGAACCATCGGGGCGTCCTTCAGATTCATGATTCCGAATCCGAAAATATTGTCGCCCGCCGCGGCATGGTTCTCCTCCAGATCCTTGGTGAATTGATCGTTTTGCTTGTGTTTGTCGGGATCGACATAGAATATGAGCAGGTTTTTTTCGCCCCACATGGGCAGGGTGGCAGACTTGCCGTTAAGATCGAGGAGCTCCAGATTCTCCACCTTATGGGGCAGGGCGATCTCTTCCGACTCTTTTTTCTGCGCCTCGGCCTCGATACATACGCACGCGCATGCCAACAACAGGAATAAACTCTTTTTCATATCAGTTGTTTTTTCGTTAAATTCGCGTTAAGCGACGTAAAAATATGAAAAAATTACCGTATTGGGGCAATAAAGTACTTTATTGGCCGATATTTTATCGTTTCAGGACATTTTGTCGGATGCATTCGGCACGTTGAACGCATAGGCGCCGCCTCCCGAGACGACCAGAGTGATATATATTCCCAAATATACGAAGTGGAGTTTGGCGGCGTCGGAAGTCACTGCTCCCGCGGCGGCCTCCCGTATCAGGGTCAATGCCCACACGACGATCATGACGACCGCCGCGAAGCGGGTGCCGAATCCCGATATTATCATCGCGGCCGCCACACCTTCTGCCATCATGACCGCAATCAATGACGCAGACCCGCTCATGCCGAGAATCGACTGATATGTCCCGACGATATTGTCGTAATCCTGCAAATTTCCGAGTATGTGCATCAGCATCACGCCTCCGATGAATATGCGGAGAAAGAGTATGGCCGCATCGCAGCGGCCGCCGAAACGTTTGTTTTCAATCGATTCATTCATATGGTACTTCGATTCAAAAAATATTCCAATCGACATCCGCATGCCGTATCGCTCTTGTCGGCCCGAAATATTATGCCTATTTTTGTCGGCGAATCAAATCATCGTATCATGAAACGAAAAATATTGTTTGTCTGTTTGGGCAACATCTGCCGCTCGCCCGCGGCCGAAGGCATACTGCGGGCCGCCGCCGAACGCAAGGGCATGGCGGACATCGTAATGACCGATTCGGCGGGCACATACGGAGGACATGCGGGGCAACTGCCCGATTCGCGCATGCGCGCTGCGGCATCGCGGCGCGGATACGACCTGAAACACCGCGCGAGGCAGATAACGGAAGAGGATTTCTTCGATTTCGACATGATAGTGGTGATGGACGACATGAATTACGAATCGGTGTCGCGTCTCGCGCCCGAACGTCGTTATCTCGACAAGCTGTACCGCTTCACGGAGTTCTGCCGCCGCCATCCGCAGTGGAGTCACGTTCCCGATCCCTATTACGAAGGTCGCGAGGGATTCGAACTCGTGCTCGATATGCTGGAGGACGGATGCGAAGGCATTTTGGAGAGGATGGAGGGAGAGTGATTCG